>CAZWZL010000029.1:0-40828 GCA_964638515.1 uncultured Phycisphaeraceae bacterium | reverse complement strand
CCCAACCCCTCCATCGCCCCCTCAAAAACCTCGGCCAATCGGCCCCGCCCAAACCGCGATCGCGCCTCGCCCCACAACCGCTTCGACTCACCAAACCGCCCCTCCCGAAACGCCTCCAAGGCCCTTCCCGTCAGCCCCAACTCCTCCTCGCTCACCTCGCTCCCCACCACCTCATACACCTCCACCCCGCTCGTCTGACCCACCACCACCATCCTCCCCAGCGCCCGCAGCCGCACGCCCCCATCTTCTCCCAGCAGCTCGCGCGTCCTCCCATCGATCAGCACGCGCGTCCCGAACTGCTTGTTCGCGCTCTCCAATCGCGCCGCCAGGTTCACCGTGTTGCCGATGGCCGTGTAATCATTCAACTCCGGGGGCGCGCCGCAATCTCCCACCACCACCAGCCCCGTCGCCAGTCCGATCCGCGCCGACAACTTTGCGCCGTCCGTCAACCCCAGCGTCGCGTTCACGCGCTCCATCGCCTCAATACACGCCGCCGCCGCTCGGCACGCCCGCGTCGCCTGCTCCTTCTCCTCCACAAACGCCGACCAGAACGCCATCACCCCGTCCCCCAGAAACTTATTGACATACGCCCCCTCCTTCGTAAGGCACTCCGTCAACGCGCGCATGCACGTGTTCAGCGTCGACACCGTCTTCGCCCCGTCCAGCTTCTCGCTCAGGCTCGTGAACCCCGCCAGGTCCACGAACAACGCCGTCGCCTCCCGCTGCACACCACCCACCGACAACGCCCCCGGATTCTCAACCAGATAATCCACCAGCTGCCCCGACACGCGCGCCTTGAACTGCCGCTCAATCCTCCGCCGCTCACGCTGGCTCAAGCCCGCCTCCACCAGTGTCCCCGCCGCCCACGCGCTCAAGCCCGCCAGCCCCGGCGCCACCACCGGCAGCAACATCCCCCAGCCCCCCGCACGCCCCCAGCCATTGAACCCGAACACCACCACCGCGCCATACACCACCACCACCAACAACCCCGCCGTCGCCGCGATCCCCGCGTTCGCAAATGACGTGAGCAACGCCACAACGATGCCGACGCCGAGCGTGATCAACACCACGCCCCGCGCGCCCATCTCCTCCATCCCCCGCCCCGTCAGCGCCATGTCCGCCGCAATCGCGTGCGCCACCACCCCCGGCGTCCTCGGCCCCAGCGGCGTGCTCACCAGGTCCGCAATCGCACCCGTCGCGCTCCAGCCCACGAACACAAGCTTCCCCTCCACCTCCTTCCGCACGCGAGCCTCGGCCTCGCGCACCACCCCCGGCCCGCGCAATCCCTCCGCCTCGAGCGCGAGCAACTGCTCGAACAACGCCTTCGCCTCCCGCTCCTCCTCCTCGAGCGCCTCGCCCGAAGCCTCAAGCTCCCGGATCTGATCAAGCCACTCGCTCGCCTGCGCCGACGCCCGCGCGATCTCCTCCTCGGTCACCGGCGCAGCCGCATCCAGGCCCAGCGCCGCGCGCGTGGCGCCCTCGAGCGCCGCCGCATTCCGGCGCACCGACCTCCGCTGCTCCGCAAGGCTCACCAACGCGCCGATCGACACCGGCGACGCCGACCCGCTCGCCGCGCGGTTCGGCATCGTCGCGTGTCCGGACGGCCAATCCAGCAGCAACGTCCCACGCTCCGTCCTCGGCAAGCGCCGCGCCCCAACGCGCACCTCCAGCTCCGACACCGCCACGTCCCGCGCACTCAGCCCCTCCAGCAAAGCGCTACCCACAAGCCCGAACTGCAGCGCCTCACCGGCCCCGCTCGCCCGAATCACGTCCACCTCGCGCACCGCGCTCTCCGTGCCCGCCGCAAAGTCCACGTTCACGAACCCCGCCCCCGCTCCCGCCCGCGCAATCACCTCAACGGGCGCCGCGTCCCCGCCCTCGATGCGCCGAAAGCCCTCCCCGTACATCTCCTCGCGCAGCGCGATCCACGCCCCCGCCTGATCCCACGCGCGCTCCAGCAACGCCTTCTCCGGATAACTCCGAGTGTGCTCGTCCACCTCCGGCGCCATCCGCTTCACGTACGAAGCGAACGTCTCGCCCCGGTCCCGCGTCGCCATCGCCTCCCGCGCGGCCTCCACAAACCGCGCCTCCTCCGCCTCCCCCCTCCGCTTCGCCACACGCACCGCCACCACGCTCTTCCCCCGCGCCAGCGCGCCCGCCAACACGCCGTCATGATCCACCCGCTCCAGCCCCTCGCGCGACTCGCCCTCCCAGGACGCGGCCTGCGGCGCATCGAACAACAGATCCAGCGCCACCACCGACGCCCCGGCGAGAAACAACTCGTCAATCGCATCCGCTATCCGCGAGCGCGCCCACGGCCATCTCCCCACCGACGCGATCGCACCGTCATCAATGTCCACGTGCGCGATCCGCGCCGACATCTCCACCCGCCCGAGCCGCGCGTGCATGAACCGCGCATCCACCGTCTTCCCCTCGAACCAGTCCAGCGCGCCCGCGCCGCTCAGCAGTGCGCACACACCGGCCGCCAACGCGCCCGCCAACGCCACCGCGCCCCGATGCGTCCTCGCGCTCCGTGCCACAACGCCGCCCTCATATCCGTGGAACAACGGGCGCACGACGCGCCGTACCGCCGCCATTGTGCGCACCAGCCCCCCAACTCACCACCCGCGGCGAACTCTCAGCTCCCTCCGCCGCCATGGAAGTTCCCACCCCCTCCGCCACCCCCTCCACCACCACCCGGAATGCTCCCCTGACCGCCGAACGGCGGAATCACCGGGCTTCCGCCACCCTCCAGAATGAACCCCGCCGTCGCCCCAAACGTCTGCATCGCGTTCGTGATCGACAAGCCCTGAACCGCCGTGCGATCGGGCGCAAATCCAAGCTCCGCAATCACTTCCGTCTGGCCCGCCTCACGAATCCCGCTGCTCTGCGGGTTCCCGAGCGACTCCAGCAGCGCGGCCCGCGCCTGGTCCGTCATCCCGTCCGCCAATCGCCCGCCGCCCGACAGAATCGACTGAATCTGCGACGCCACCCAGTCAACCTCGATCGCGCGAATCCGGTTCGAATTCAGCCCTTCCATCTGCGTTCCCGAGAACGGCCCGAACGCCACGCCGAAGCCCGTTCCGCCCACGGCCAGCGTCGCCGTGGGCGTGACGACGGCGAAATCGTTGGTGAGCCCGACGTGATCGACTTTGAAGTCGGCCTTGCCGCGGACGAGCACCGCGCGCGTCCGGAACGCCTCGCCGTCCTCGCTGAGCACGGGCAGGATGAGGCGCGTCATCCGGTTCACGATGATCGTTGCGTTCTTCCCCGCACGGAGCGCCACTTCGGATCGCAGACCGACATCGATCTCGGCGCCGGCCGAGAGCACGTCATCGACCTCGGCCGTCTTCCACTCCGCCTGTTCGTTGGCCCGCCATCGGGCGTTGGCGCCGTCGACCTTGATGACGACCGCCTGCAGCTCCTGCATGGGCGATTCGACGGTTTCCGGCGCCGGCGCGTCGGGCTGGTCCTGCACCGTTGCGGCGTGCGACGCTGCGGCGATCGACAGGGCCGCGATGAGCGCGCCCGGGCGTGCGAAACGACGGTTCGAAGCGTTCATGATGACTCGCCCTCCAATGCGCCCCGACTCATCGACGGGGCGTCCCAGACTTTAGGCCCCCTGAGGGGGCGTTTCCTGATTCGCCGCGGGGGGTTGGGCGGTTCCGGGTTCCTCGGGGATCGGCTCGGGAGCGGGAGCGGGCTCGGCGCTCTGAAGGCGTTGTTCGAGCGAGCGGGCCTCGGCGCGGGTCATGTGATCTTCGAGCCGTCCGAGAAGGTCGATGAATTCCAGCCCGGACATGGATTGATTGTCCGTTCGATCCGGCAGGATTCCCATGTAGACCAGCTCGCGCGTGGCGTATCTGGGAGTTGGCCCTGCGAGCTGCATGGAGAGCCCGCCCTTCACTTCGGCGATCCGTGCCGCGATGGCTGAGACGCGGCCCACGGTTGTCGATTCGTTGGCGAGCGGATTGGGCGCATCCGGGGGGATCCAGCCGCGTTCGCGCGCGGCGCGCACGCGCGCTTCGAAGTCGGGGTTCGGGTCGGCGCCGTCGGCGAGCAGGTAGAGCCCGTGGAGCGCATCGTGGTTGGTGAGCGTGCGTTCCGACTCGAGGGCCGTCCAGAACGCCGCGTCGTCGGCGCCGTGCTGATCGACGGCGGAGCCGCCGGAGAGCGTTCGCGCGCAGGCGGGCAGGAGCGCGAGCGACGCGAGCAGGACGATTCGCTCAGAACGCATAGGTGACTCCCGCGAAGAGGAAGTGCCGGATGTCGTCGCCGCCCGGGGGCATGGCCTCGCCGGGGAAGAAGATGCCGTACCGCACGGAGGCGGTGATGTCGGAGAGGATGCGCCACTCCACGAGCAGGTCGAGTTCGCCGCCGACGAAGGCGCGGCCGGGGATGGTGGGGACTGAGATCGGCGCGTCGTCGTCGGCCTTTACGAAGAGGAAGGCGTCGAGTCCGAGGCGCAGATCGCTGAAGGCGCCGAGTGAGTCTTTGCAGGGTGTGGAGGAGACGCCTGCGCGGAAGGAGAGGAGGTTGTTGGGGTCGGCGGCGAGGGCGAGGCCGGTGTTGACGTAGCCGAGCGAGTTGAAGGCGCGATCGGTGGTGCCGGGGCTGTTGCCGCCGAAGGTGTCGGTGGCGCTCAGGCGGTCATCGTCGCCCGAGGCGCCGACGAGTTCGAGGTCGATGCGTGTGTCCGCGGCGTCGCCGGCGAGCCAGGTGACGCCGAGCAGGCCGGCCCACGCGTCGATGTCGTCGCGGGTTTGGGCGACGGCGCCGAGCGCGCCGGGGTCGAGGGAGGAGGACCACGTTCGGCCGAACTGCTTGACGAGTTCGGTGCGATAGGTCCAGGATGGCGCGAGCGAGCCGCGGGAGCCGAGCGCGAGGTACTGGGCGTCGTATCCGAATCGGGTCGGGAAGAGCCCGCCGAAGTCGAAGAAGTCGTTTTTTTCCTGATCGATCTGGGCGAGGAAAGAGATGTAGGGTCGGTGGGAGGCGAGGCCTCGATGCTCGAGCTGCCCGCCGACGTAGGTTCGATTGACGGAGGAGTCGAAGCCGGGTCGCGTGCCGTCGAAGTCGATGACGTCCTTGGGCGCGGTGATTCCTCCCAGCAGCGTGAAGCCAAGGGAGCCGGATTCGAAGTCGGCCACGCCTGCGAACAGGGTGTTGGAGAGGGTGAGGCCGGAGCCCCAGTTGATGAACTGCTTTCCGCCTCTGATGTTGACGTTGTGATCGATGGTTGTGCCGGTTCGGGCGCGCTCGAGCCCTCTGAGGTCGAACTCGTACCAGACGCGTTCGAGGAACGGGTCGTTCCAGTCATCGCCTCGCCCGTCGAAGGAGTCGCCGGGGTTGAAGTCGTCGTACTGGAAACGGAGTCGAGCGTAGAAGCGGTGTGCGCCGTCGAGCTCGGCGCGGGCGTAGACGCGCCCCTCGTACTGGCGCAATTCGCGTCGGTTGCGCGAAGCGTCATCGACGAAGTAGTAGGCCAGGCGGAGGGTTCCGCCAGCGTCGAAGAGGAGCCGTTCGGAGATGGGCTGATCGGGCGAGACGGTGACGCGGAGCTGCTGGTCGGTCTCGCGGAGCTGCCGCTCCATGCGCTGCACCGCGGCCGGGTCGCTCTGCGCGAGCGCGGGTGAGGCCAGCAGGAGGGACAACAGGGCGGCGTGGGCGGGGCGGCCCGGTGTACGACGTCGGATCATGGGGTTGGCTCCGGCCTCCGTGCGGTGTCCAGCGTGGACAGCGGGAGCATTGGATCATGGGCCCGTATAGTCCGCAACCGGATGCCGGCGCGAGGTTCGCGCGGCGTGTCACGAACGCGGAGGGGCCAGGCGATGTCGCGGTTTGAGGCGTTGATCCTCGGGGTGGGGGACGCGTTCACCATGGAGCACTTCGGCTCGAGCGCGCTGCTCCGGGCGCCTCGTGGATACGTGCTGGTGGACTGCCCTGATCACGCGCTGCGGGCGATCAGGCGGGCGAGCGCTTCGGCGGGCTGGGATGTCCCATTGACGGCGATCACGGACGTGATCGTGACGCACCTGCACGGGGACCATTGCAACGGGCTGGAGGCGTTCCTTTTTTCGCAGTGGGTCGCGGTTCGCAATGGTGATCGAGGGGCCAGGCCGAGATTGCACACGAACCCGCTCGCGGCGGGGCGTCTCTGGGATCGGCTTGCTCCTGCGATGGACACGCTGATCGGCGTCGATCGGCCGCTGATGCTGGAGGACTATGCGGAACTCCACGTGCTTGAGCCCGTGAACCCGTTTCCGAACACGCATGAGCGTTCGGGCGCGGGGGCGGCGGTTGCCGCGGACGTCGCCGGGCTCAGCGTCCGGTGCCGATACACGACGCATCACATCCCGACGATCGGGTTGTTGGTGAGCGACGGGTCGCGGACGCTGGGTTGGTCCGGGGACACCCGCCCGGATGAAGCGCACGTGTCGTGGCTGCTCGAAGCGGGCCTGATCGTGCATGAGTCGAGTCCGCCCCCGGCGCACACGCCCATTGAATGGCTCAATGCGTTGCCGGAAGCGACTCGGGCGAAGATGCGTCTGCTGCACCTGCCGGACGGCTTCGATCGCAGTTTGTCGCGCATGCCGCTCCTCCGCGAGGGGGAGGTCCTGGCGCCCTGATAAAATCCAAACAAGAGGCTCATGCCTGGGAAGGCTTTGGCGGGGGGACTCCAAAATCGGGCGGATTCACCATTGCGTGGGGTGGGAGTGTGCCGTACATTTAGCGGTGAGAGCGAAGGCTCTCCTGCGGCGTCGTCATTGGCGGTGCTGCTGGGAAGGAAGGAACACACGTCTTGACGAGCACCAGTCACAGAATGATGTCGCGCTTGGCGGGCCGAGGTGTTGTTTCGTTTCCGTGCTGAAGGAGGATTCCCCCCGGGAACGTTTCCCGGTACGTCTCTAGAGATTGCATTAGTAGTTTGGGAGGAACACGTCATGAGAGGTTTGCTCATTGCTTCTGCTGGTCTGGCTGTTGCGGCTGCCGCCACGGCTCGTCCGGTGTACTCGAACGGCCCCCTGTCGACGGGCGCGGTCCTGTCCACGGGCGCCGCGGCCCCCGCGGGCTCCACCTGGTCTGAAGTCCAGGCTGGCAACACGATCGCCGGGTTCGGCGCCCAGGGCGGCACGATCGGCAATCGGATGGCCGACGACTTCACGATCACCGACGCGGCCGGTTGGGACATCTCCAACATCCGCTTCTTCTCCTATCAGACCGGCGGATCGACGGCTTCGTCGTCGTTCACCGGCCTCACGTTCCAGATCTGGCAGGGTCGTCCCGGTGACGGCGGCTCGGTCGTGATCAACGGCAACACGACGACGAATCGGTTGACGGGCTCTTCCTGGGCGAACATGTACCGCGTGTTCAACGGCTCGACCGGCACGACGCGTCCGATCTACAACGTCGACGCCAACGTCGGCTCGATCATTCTCGGGGCCGGCACGTACTGGCTGGACTGGAACTACACGGGTTCGCTGGCTTCGGGCCCGTGGGCCCCGGCCGTGACGGTCGTCGGTCAGCAGACCGTGGCCGGCGCGAATGGTCGTCAGCTCATCGGCTCGACGGGTGTGTGGGGCGATGCGCTTGACGGCGGCAGCACGATCCCGCAGCAGCTGCCCTTCGAGATCACGTACGTCCTTGCCCCGACCCCCGGCGCGGCTGCGCTGTTCGGCGTCGCCGGCCTGGCCGGCCTCCGTCGTCGTCGCTAAGACGCCGTCGGTTGATGCCTCTGTGAGTTTGTCTGCACACGTTTCGTAACGAAAAGCCACTCAGCCCCCTCGGCACGTTGCCGGGGGGGCTGTGCTTTTCAGGGTGGGTTTGTTCGTCTAGTGTGGCGTGGTGTCGGGCGCGACGGTGATCAGTGTCGGGGTGTTTGACGGGGCGCACGCGGGGCACGCGGCGCTTCTGCGAGAGGCTTGCGCGCTGCGGGATCGCCTCGGGGCGGGAGCGAGGGTGCTCGCGCTGGTGTTTGACCCGCATCCGCGGAGCGCGCTTGGTGGCCGAGCGCCGGCGCCGCTCACGACGTTTGCGCAGCGGGAGCGGTTGTTGCGTTCGCTTGGCGCGGACGAGGTTGCGCGGCTGGACCCGGCGTCTGGGGTGTTGGGGCTGGAAGCGGACGCGTTCGTGGACCTGCTGGTTGAGCGGCACGGGATGCGGGGCATCGTGGAGGGCGAGGATTTTCGGTTCGGCAGGGGGCGGAGCGCGGGGGTGATTGAGTTGGAGGCGCTCGCGCGCTCGCGCGGGGTTGCGGCGCGGGTGGTGGCGCCGGTGGGCGTGCGTCTGGGTGACGGGTTGGAGGTCACGGCGTCATCGACGCTCGTGCGGTGGCTGGTTGAGCATGGGCGGGTGGGGGACGCCGAGGCCGTGCTGGGACGGTGGTATTCGCTGGAGGGCGAGGTGGAGTGTGGGGCGAAGCGTGGGCGTTTGATGGGGATGCCGACGGCGAATCTGGCGAGCGGGCGCCTTGCGCCGAGCGACGGTGTGTACGCGGGCGTGGCGGAGTTGCCGGACGGCTCGCGTCGGGCGGCGGCGATTTCGGTCGGAACGAATCCGACGTTTGATGGCGTTGGTCGGACGGTGGAGGCGCACGTGATCGGATGGGAGGGCGCGTTGGACGACTACGGTTGGAGATTGCGGCTGGAGTTTGTGCGGTATCTGCGGGAGCAGGCGCGGTTTGATTCGGCGGAGTCTTTGATGCGTCAGGTGCGCCGAGATCTGGAGCGCACGAGCGAGGTGGTTTACGAGATGAGCGGCGCCGCGGTGGCGCAGGGAGTGGGCGCTTGAGCGGGGCCTGGACGGGGAACGCGAGCGTTGAGGAGGTGGCGTCGCGCCTGGAGGGGGCGCAGCGCGTGGTCGTTCTCACGCACATGAAGCCCGACGGGGATGCGCTGGGCTCGTCGGTTGCGATCGCGCGGGCGCTTCGTCGGCGCGGCGCGAGGGTGGTGAGCGCGTTTCCGTATCCGTTCTTCGAGCGGTTTGCGGCGTTCGTGGGGGACAGTGAGATTCTCCCGCTGCCTCGGGGCGCCGAGCCGGCGGAGCGAGCGCTTGCCGGGTGGGGGGAGCCGGACGTTGTGG
This sequence comes from uncultured Phycisphaeraceae bacterium, assembly GCA_964638515.1. GTDB lineage: Bacteria > Planctomycetota > Phycisphaerae > Phycisphaerales > UBA1924 > CAYPGJ01. The sequence continues at coordinate 31,747 of CAZWZL010000029.1, read as the reverse complement.
TGGTGGTGGACACGGGCTCGTGGGCGCAGCTCTCTGATGTGCGGGAGTGGCTCGGGGCGCGGTCGGGGCGCGCGGTGGTGATCGATCACCACCCGGCCGGGGATGAGGAGATCGCGGCGTGCCGGTGTGTGGACACGAGTGCGAGCGCGGCGGCGATGCTCGTGGCAAAGGTATGCGTGCGCTTGCTCGGAGCGGGGGGGGCGAACGAATTGCCGGCGGATGTCGCGGAGCCGCTGTACCTGGGGCTGGCGACGGACACGGGGTTTTTCAGGTACTCGAACACGACGACGGCGGCGATGCGTCTTGCGGCGGACCTGATGGACGCCGGCGCGGACGCGCGCAAGGTGTACCGCGTCTCGGAGCAGTCGGATTCGTCGTCGCGTCTTCGCCTGATCGCGCGCGGGCTGGGCAACCTTGAGCTGCTGGATGGTGATGTGGTGGCGCTGATGTGCCTGTCGCGCGACGATTTCGTGGCCTCGGGCGCGACGGCGGATGATGCTTCGGCGTTGAGTGATCTTCCGTTGTCGGTGGCGAGCGTTCGGGTGGTGGCGGTGTTGACGGAGGCGGAGCCCGGGCTGATGAAGGCGTCGCTTCGGTCGAAGTCGGCGGATTCGGGCGGGGGGCTGGAGGTGGACGTGAACGCGGTGGCGCGGCGGCTGGGTGGCGGTGGGCATGTTCGCGCGGCCGGGGCGCGGATGAAGGCGTCGCTGGGGGAAGCTCGGCGTGCGCTGCTCGAGGCGATTCGCGCGGAGATGCGCTCGTGACGTCCGGGCGGCGCGGGGATCGGAAGGGGCCGCTGACGCCGGCGCAGATCCGCGGGCATCGCGGCGGGAGTCGGCAGAGGCACGGGCGTCCGGTGATGGGGGTGATGCCGACGACGCTTTGGGAGTATCCGTCGCAGCAGTACGGCGCGGGGGGGCAGGGGGATCAGAATTACGTCGGGGCGACGCCCTCGTGGGTGATCTGGCAGTTGCTGACCCGGTATACGCGCGAGGGCGACCTGGTGGTGGACCCGATGTGCGGTTCGGGGACGACGCTTGATGTGGCGCGCGATCTCAAGCGGAAGGCGTTGGGGTATGACGTGAGCCCGAGCCGCGAGGACGTGTTCCGGGCGGATGCGCGCGCGATCCCGCTCGAGGACGGCAAGGCGGACTTTGTGTTTGTCGACCCGCCGTATTCCACGCACGTGAAGTATTCCGACGAGCCGGCGTGCATCGGACGGCTGGACGCGGCGGACCCGTCGCGCGCGTATTTTTCGGCGATGGAGCGGGTGATCGTGGAGATCGCCCGGGTGTTGCGCCCCGGCGCGCACATGGGGCTGTTTGTTTCGGACTCGTACAAGAAGCGGCCGGCGGGCTCGCCGCTGGCGTCGTTCATGCCGATCGGGTTTGAGTTGTTTGCGATGCTGCGTGCGCGGCTGGAGCCGGTGGACGTGGTGTGCGTGGTGCGTCACAACGCCAAGCTCGAGAAGGGGAACTGGCGCAGGGCGGCGGAGGAGGGCGGGTTCATGCTGCGGGGGTTTGGTTATCTGTTCATCTGCCGCAAGCCGGTGGAGCGTGCGCAGAACAAAGGGCCGGAGCGGCGTGCGCCGCGCGGCCCTGGGTCTGTGGTGCGACGTCGTCGGGGTTAGAACAGCAGCTGGAATTGCAGTCGCAGCGCGAGCTGATTGTCGTTGGCGGAGGGGCGGAGGCCGATCGCGGCGCCGTTGGAGCCGGGCCCGCCGGCGATGCCGCTGACGAGCGCGTTGTCCACGGTGTCGTCGAGGAACCACTGGACGTCGAAGGTGAACTTCGCGGCTTGGCCGTGGAGGTAGTAGTTGCCGCCGAAGGTGGCGGTGTTGAAGGCCTTGTTCGCTGCGCGATCGTTGTCGGGGATGACGACGTCGTAGCGTCCGAACACTTCGAACTTGTCGGTGAGATAGAGGCCGCCTTGGGCGACGAAGCCGAAGTCGTCGGTGGAAACGGGGGCTCCGTCCGGGTCGACGTGGAGGCCCACGAAGGATCCGAACGCATTCCAGCCGTCGCCCAGGAACATGAGGTCGGCGGTGTAGGCGCCGACCATGGCTGCGGGGACGCCCTTGACGTCTGGGCCGTTCTGCCAGTGCGCCGCGGCGGCGAGTTTCACGGCGAATTCGGAGCCGCGGGGCGAGGTGAACTGGTCGAACTGCGACCATTGCCCGGCGATCTTCCATTCCCATCGCGTGGTGAGCGCCCAGTCGGGCTCGCCCGCGGCGTTGAATGGCGTGTTGGCGGTGGCGAGGCCGTCGTTGAAACCAAACCACATGCGCCAGTCGTCGCTGGAGTAGTGCGCCCAGATGCCCTGGCTGCGGCCGGGGTCGATGGCGGCGTTCACGACGGATCGGTCGGCGGCGAGGCTGTATTTCTCGCTGAGCACGTCTTCCCAGAGGACGGGCATTTTGAGCTGGCCCCAGATGACGGCCCATCCGCTGTCCCAGGCGTAGCCGACGTAGGCGTCCTCGAGCGTGGCCGTGCCCGTGTCTTCATCGAAGTTCATCTGGACGGCGTAGAACAGGCTTGGTTCGAAGATGTGCCCGTCGAAGCGGAGCTTGGTGCGCGGCGCCTCGAAGCCGGGGTCGAAGTCGTCGGGGCTGAACACGGGATCGTCCTGCAGGAACGAGGCCGTGTAGCGGAACTGCGCCTGGCCGCCGACGTTGAGGCGGAAGGCGCCGTCGGGCGAGGCGAGGAAGAACTTGCCGTCGTGTCCGGCGACGCCGCCGTCGGCGAGCAGGCTGGTGCGCGTGGAGGCGTCGGCGAGCATCTCGGCGACGATGGCGCGAGTTTGGTCGGCGTGTTCCTGAGACCATGAGGTGGTGTCGGCGACGGCTGCGCCGGCGAACGCGGCGATGAACGACGCCGTGGTGCAGGTGTGACGAGCGAACATGTCGAGTCTCCTTCAGATTGAGCGCTGCGAGTGCGGATCGGGCGGCTTGCGACGCCCCGCCCTTTAATGGACTCACAAGTCCACTATATATCGGAGATGTGTACCCGAAAGATTATTAAGTGTCGAGTCGGTCGCGCTCGGCTGCGATGCCCTGTACAGGGGACGTCCGATCAGAATGGGAGTCTTGGGGGCAGAATCAGGCTTTTTGGAGAAGGCGCATGGGGGCCCATGCGCGGCCGAGGACCTGATTGGGATCGGCCTTGAGCCAGTCTTTGAGGACGCCGGCGTAGACGGATCGGAAATCGACGCCGTACTTGAGGTCGCCGTCGTCAAGGTTGGTGAGTGAGGGGTGGGCGTTCTGCACGCCGGGCTTGATCATGGGCCCGACGAAGAACATGGGGGCCGCGGCGCCGTGATCGGTGCCGCCGGAGCCGTTCTGTCCGACCCGGCGTCCAAACTCGGAGAAGGTCATGGTGAGCACGCGACCGTCCTGTCCCTGCGCCTGAAGATCGCTGTAGAAGGCTCGCACGGACTGCGCGTAATCGTTGAGCAGGTTGGCGTGTCGGCCCTGGGCGCCGCCCTGTCCGGCGTGGGTGTCAAAGCCGCCCAGGTTGACGTAGTACACGCGCGACTTGAGGTTGGCGCCGATCATGGCGGCGACCATCGCGAGTTGCCGGCCGAGCTCGGAGCGGGGGTATGCGGAGGCGTTGGCGCGGGAGACGGCCTTGCGGATGAGGTCGGCGCTGACCTGGGCGTCGAGGGCGGTTCGTGCGAGGAAGGAGGCGTTTGTGCCGTCGGCGGCGTTGGGCGCGCCGGCGTCGAGCATGTCGCGGTAGGCCTTGTCCGCGTCGGCGTTGTCCTGTGCGCCGGTCCAGCGGAAGAGGTCGGGGGATTCGAAGGTGACGGGCTTGGTCTTGCGGCCGATGAGTGCGCGGGGGGCGTCGGCGCCGATGGAGATGGCGGCGGCTTGTGCGGCGGTCGGGGCGTTCTGGTTCTTGGGATCCGAGCCGGAGCATTCGCAGTCGTAGTACTTGCCGAGCCAGCCGGTTCCGGACCCGGACGTGTCGGCGGTGTGCCAGATGTCCATCGACAGGAAGTGCGAGCGGTTGGGGTTTGGGTACCCGACGCCCTGCACGATGGAGACGAGTCCTTCGTCGTAGAGCGCCTTGAGCGCGTCCATGCGGGGGTGGAGCGCGACGGCGTTGCGCGAATCGAGTTTGAGGACGTCGCGTTCGGGGACGGCGAGGCCCGGCCTTGCGTTGTGATAGGCGGGGTCGGCGTAGGGGATCACGGTGTTGAGGCCGTCGTTGCCGCCGGAGAGCTGGATGACGACGAGGATTCGATCTTCCGGGACGCCCGGGACGGAGGAGAGGGCGCCTGCGCCCTGCGCGAGCGCGTGGGCGGAGGATTCGAGGAAGAGCGGGATGGTGGAGACGGACGAGGCCAGCACCAGGCCTCGTGAGAGGAAGGCGCGTCGGGTGAAGGCGTTGGCGTTCCAGAGGTCCATCGCGTGTGCTCCGGGGTTCTGTGGGGGAGAGTCGGTCAGGAGAGTTGGTATTCGGGGGTCGCGGTGGCGAGGGAGAGGGCCTGGTTGGCGATCTCGGGCGTCCAGGCGTCGCCCATGGCTTCAACGTGGGCGGTGAGCCACTCCACGCGTTGCGGGGCGAGTTCGCCGAGGGTGCGCCGGAGGATGCGTTCTGCGCCGGTGCGCGCATCGGCCTGTTGCCCGACGATGGCCATGGCGTCGTAGACGTCAAGGTCGGCGCGCGCGTCGCGGCCGACCGGCAGGCGGCCGCTGATGAGGTACACGAGTGTGTTCTGTCGCACGAACATGGTGGATGTGGAGATCCAGGAGCGTCCGCCGTCCCACCCGGCGACGCTGGGAGGGTGGAAGAGCGCCTGGCCCATGCGGTCCATCGCGTCGACGAGCACGGCGAGATCACGGACGGGAGTGTTGAGGGATCGGATCGCGCCGACGATGAGTTCGGCCGGCGACTTGATGATCGACCCCTCCAGGGCGGGGTCGTAGAAGTGCTCGGAAAGAAAGAGCGTGCGCAGCGCGGGTTTGATGTCGTAGCGGGCGGCGAGGATCTCGCGGGTGAGATCGCGAATGGCGAGCACGGCCCAGCGGGGCGCGAGCTTGAGCTCTTCGGGCAGATCGTTTGCGACGAAGAAGCGGTAGAGCTTCCACGCGATGAATTCCGCGCAGCGTCTCTGCTCGAGGATGGCCTTGACGAAGTCATCGCCGCGCATGCGGCCCGAGGCGCCGAGGATTCGCTTCATGCCGTCGTCGTGCCAGGCCTCGCGGAAGACGAAGTCGTTTCCTTCGAAGGTGTGACCCGTGAGGGCGCGGGCGCCCTCCTGGATGTCCAGCTCGGAGTACTGCCCGACGCCGAGGGAGAACAGCTCCATGATCTCGCGCGCGAGGTTTTCGTTGGGCTGTCCCTTGCGCGAGGTGTGGTTGTCGAGGAACTGGATCATGGCGGGGTCGCGCACGATGGCGAAGAGCAGTTCGGCGAAGTTGCCCAGGGCGTGCGTGCGGAAGGTGCGGTTCTGGGCGAGCATGTGCCAGGAGTTTTCGGTCTTGCGGTAGGAGGCGGCGAAGTGTCCGTGCCAGAAGAGCGTCATTTTCTCGAGCAGGGGCGCGGGAGTTTCGATCATGCGCGCCAGCCACCACTGCTGCATGCGTCGGATCTGCTGGCGGTCCCGGCGTTGCTGGTCCTGTCGCGCGAGGCGAAGCCGGGCGAGCGTGTCTTCATCGCCCGCGCGCTGTGCGCGTCGGTATTCCTCGCGAGCGGTGTCGTCGACGAGCATGATGTCGTCGTCCCAGGCGGCGCCGCGCGGGCCGTCGTAGTCGGTCTTGGCGTCGAGGAGCAGGTCGACGGCCTTTGAGGGGCCGAGCTCGACCAGTGCTGACACCTGGGTCGGCGTCCCGCCGAAGCCGGCGCGCCAGAGCAGTCGGCGTGCCTGGGTCTCGCCGAAGGCTTCGGGGCGGATGGCGCGCATGGAAGCGGTGGGTTCGGCTTGCGGGGGCATCAGGCGGCTCCGTCGGTCGCGTGCTCGTGAGTGAGCATCGGTTCAACGCCACGGGCGGGTGGACCATTGCCGGCGTCGTTCGAATCCGAGCCCTTGGGAGGCTTGGCGAGTGTGTCTCTGGGCGCCTGGCGCATGTCGCGCACGAACTGTTTTCGGGCGTTGCGGAGCTGGTGCAGGGGGTAGAGCGTGTCGCGCCATCGGATGCCGCGGCGTGAGAGGGCTTTGAAACACGAGTTGGCTATCGAGAATGCCGCGAGGGGAGGGGAGGCCAGCATGGCGAGCGAGGCGGAGGTCCAGCCCCAGCCGTATCGGGTTCCGACGAGCCGTGCGCCGCCGATGGCCGCGAGCATGGCGCCGGAGGCGAAGAAGCCCGGGAGATCGGCGCGGAGCCATCCGAGCCCACCGACGGCCCAGATGAGCAGGAGCATCGCGGTGATGATGGCGGCTTTGGGAGTGGAGTAGCCGAGCGCGGCGAACTGGTTCTTCTCGAACAGCCGGACGAGGGACCGGGCGTCTCGCACCCAATGGACTTCGAGGTCGTCCGGCGCGAGGGCGCACCGAGAGCGGCCGCCGAAGGCTCGGATGACTCGCCCGAGGTTGATGTCGTCGAGCACTTCGAGGCGGAGTCGACGGTGCGGGTCGAGCGCGTCGTGGGCTTCGCGAGAGATGAGATTGAACGCGCCGATGCCGACGTAGGCACGAGGGGCGTCGCGGTTGACGCGTCGCGCGTCGGCGAGAAACGCCATGACGAACATGTTGAGCGTGGCGCCGCCCAGCAGCGAGTTCGGGCCGAAGGAGGGGAGCAAGCAGAGGTGATGGGCGTGTTCGCGCTGCGCGAAGGCGATCGCGCGTCGCAGCGCGTCGGGCGAAAGCCACGAGTCGGCATCGACGAACACGATCCAGTCCCGATCGAGCGCCTGACCGCCCACGTGCAGCGCGTGACACTTGCCCAGCCACCCATCGGGGAGCGCATCAACGCGCACGATGCGGAGGCGGGGATCACCGTTCGCGGCGTCGCGGGCGTGCTCGGCTGTGCCGTCGGCGGACCGATCGTCCACGAGGACCAGATCGAGATCGACGCCTTGCTGGTCGAGCAGCCGTCGGATCGAGCCGGCGATGCGGTCGGCTTCGTCTCGGGCCGCGACGACCACGCGCACTCGCGCCGTCGGGGCATCGGCGGAGGCGAGGGGCGGCAGGGATGGGAGATCGCGCGCGGCGAGCCAGCCGTGAATCGCGAGGAACGCCCAGATGAGCCCCGTCAGCACGCAAATCACGGCCAGCGCCACATGCATGAGCGCATCATAGAGGTGGGAAGTCATAGGACTCGGCGCGTTCAGCCGGTCGGGGGCGCGAGTTCGGCCGAGAGGGGCGCGAGCCATCGCTCGCCGTCGCGGATGAGTTCCAATCGCCCGTCGTCGGTCAGCCCGAGGAGCGTTCCGTGCGCGCGAGATCCGTCGGCCAGAATGAGCGTGGCCTGCTCGCCCACGCCCCAGAGCATGGCGCGGATCTCGCGGAGGCGGGCCTGATCGAGCCCTTCGACGGGGATCGCGTCGAGGAGTTGTTCGAGGAGCAGATTGCGCGCGGCGTCGAGCGGCAGGTCGTGCGGGACGAAGGCGCGGACGGAGGTGGCGGTTTGCGCCAGATCATGGGGGAACAGGGTTGGATGCGTGTTGAGATTGAGTCCAACGCCGAGGAGTGCGTAGGAGCGTTCTGCTGTGTGTTTGATTTCAACGAGGACGCCCCCGACCTTGCGCGCGGACTCGGTTGAGACGAGAAGGACGTCGTTGGGCCATTTGAGACGGACGGTTGGTGTGTTTGGGCGGTTGCGGAGGAGCGTGGAGACGGTGCGTGCGAGCGCAAGTCCGACTCGAAGGCCGAGGGCGGGAAGGAATCGATGGTGGTCAGGGGGGAGCGGGTGAAGGAGTGTGAGCCATAGCCCCCCGGGGGGGGATTCCCAGTGTCGCCCGGTTCTGCCCAGGCCGGCGGATTGGTGATCTGCGGTGATGAGCAGGGGGTCGGGGTGGGCTTGGCCGGCGAGGTCCCGGGCACGGATCTGGGTTGAGGGGATAGAGACGTGGTGCTCGCGGGCGATGTGGCGAGTGGGCTGGGAGTGCGGGAGCATGGGGGTTGATGGGTCCGAAAACGCTGTTGGGCGGCTTAAGTGGACTGTACGGGAAGGATGTGGTGTGGTCTGGCGGGATCGTGCCCGATGGAGGGGGTAGACTGTGCCGCACGTGAACGACTCCAGCCCGGCAGTTCGGTCGATGGTTCGCGCGATGCCCGCGTCGGCGGCGGTGTGGGTGGCGGTGCTGCTTCTCGCGGGATTTCCAGCCGCGGCGATGACGTTGCCGGTTGGGTTTGGGGGATCTTCGGGGTTCGGCGAGGGCGGGACGTCTTCACGGGTGATGTTGGAGGGGATGGGCTTGGGTGGTCGGCTTGCGCACGCCGCGAGGCGACTGGCGCCGACCAAGCCGGGGTGCATGGTGATCGAGCGGGGGAGCGGTTCGGATCGCGTCTCGGCGAGCCGGGATGACGGGTTGCCGGCCGGGCTGGATGAGCCGGCCTTGGGGCTGGTGATTCGGGTGGAGCATCTGAATCTGCCGCCGCCGGGGCGCCTGTAAGGCTCGATGAGCCTGTCGGGCCGCGAGATGGCTCGCGGCGGACATGATCTTGTGCCGGTGCGCCGGCGCGAGCGTTGTGCGTGAATCCAACCAATTGTCGGAAGACCATTGTCGCGCGAACGCGCGGCGACCATCGAACAGAAGGCGATCTCATGGCTGCGCAGCCCCAGGGCATTCCACTTGTCGGTCCATTGTTGACGGTGATCTTCGGGACTCGGAACGAGCGATTCGTGAAGCGGTACACGACGCACGTTCGCGCGATCAGCGCGCTGGAGCCGGAGATGCGTCGGCTGACGGATGCTCAGATCCGTGAGCGGACGGCCTCGTTGCGGGTGAGGATGGCCGAGGGGGCGAAGGCCATGGACGTGATGGACGAGGCGTTCGCGGTGGCGCGGGAAGCGATGGACCGGGCGGTGGGGATCCGCAACGTGTTCAATCCTCGGTTTGCGGAGCAGTTTGACGCGGGCCGGCTTTCGGCTGACGTGCGTGCGTTGTATGAGAAGACGAAGGCGGAGATGGGCGCGCTGGATCCGGCGCCGCCGGAAGGGCCGTTCCTGGGGTGTGCCGGCGCGATGGATGGGTGGGCGCAGGCGGACATTCCGAACGAGATCTACGAGGCGGTGCGGGAGCTGTACCCGGAGAGCCGGCCGCCGTTCCGGTCTCGGCCGTTCGACGTGCAGTTGATCGGCGCGATGGTGTTGTTCCAGGGCAAGATCGCGGAGATGAAGACGGGTGAGGGCAAGACGATCGTGGCGCCGCTGGCCGCGTATCTCGCGTCGCTCGAGGATCAGAAGGTGCACGTGGTGACGGTGAACGACTACCTGGTGCAGCGGGACCGTGACTGGACGTTCCCGTATTTCCGGGCCCTGGGGCTGACGGTGGGGGCGATTCATCCGTCGCACATGCAGGACGAGGAGGCGAAGCGCCGGATGTACCGGTGTGACGTGGTGTACGGGACGACGGCGGAGTTCGGCTTTGACTATCTGCGCGACAACATGAAGCGCTCGGTGGAGCAACAGGTGCAGCGGGTGCGGCAGATGGCGATCGTGGACGAGGTGGACTCGATCCTGATCGACGAGGCCCGGACGCCGCTGATCATTTCGGGGCAGGCGCACGAGGATGCGCCGCGGTACGAGCTTGCGGACCGACTGGCGCGCGCGTTGGTGGAGAAGCAGCGGCCCTGGGCGGAGGCGGACGAGCACGTGGAGGCGTGCAAGCGTCGGGTGAAGGGGCTCGAGGGGGACATCCGCAACGCGCGCGATCGGGGGGTGATCCCGGCGATGCAGGAGGAGTTGAAGCGCGCGAAGGCGGAGCTGCCGGGTTTGGAGGAGGCGCGCGACCGTCACACGCGGTACTTCGAGGTGGAGATGGACCGCAAGCAGGCGCACCTGACACACGACGGCATCAACGAGGCGCAGAAGAGCGCGGGGCTCGGGAGTTTCTACGTCGGACAGAACGTGGACCTGCCGCACCTGTTGTCGCAGGCGGTGCGGGCGCACACGGTGTATCAGCGGGATCGGGATTACATCGTGGCGCCGATGCCCGACCCGCAGAGCGGGCGGGAGACGCAGGGGGTGGTGATCGTTGACACGTTCACGGGCCGGCCGATGGTGGGTCGGCAGTGGTCGGACGGCCTGCATCAGGCCGTGGAGGCCAAGGAGGGCGTGCCGATCAAGCAGGAGACGCAGACGGTCGCCACGATCACGATTCAGAACTTCTTCAAGATGTACAAGCGGCTCGCGGGCATGACGGGCACGGCGGACACCGAGGCGCAGGAGTTCCACGACATCTACAAGCTGGACGTGGTGTCGATCCCGACGAATCTTCCGGTGATCCGGCGGGATCACGACGACATCGTGTTCCTCACGGCGCGGGACAAGTGGTCGGCGATCGTGGACGAGATCAAGAGCTTCCACGACATGGGGCGGCCGGTGCTGGTGGGCACGACGAGCGTGGAGAAGAGCGAGCGGCTTGCGGAGATGTTGAGCAAGGCGCACGGCGTCAAGCACGAGGTGCTCAACGCGAAGCAGCACGAGCGCGAGGCGCACATCGTGGAGAACGCGGGGCAGCTCGGCGCGGTGATGATCGCGACGAACATGGCCGGTCGCGGGACGGACATCAAGCTGGGGCGCGTGTCGCGCGCGACCCTGCTGGACCACTGGCTGCGCCGGGGCATCGCGCCCAAGGAGCTGACGGTGGACGCGAGCGATGAGCGGGTGCGCGAGCTTGTCTATCGCAAGGTGGCGCCGAAGGAGCTGGGCGTCAGCAAGCAGGACGTGGAGAAGATGAGCGCGGACGAGGTGGAGCTGGCGCTGCTGCGCAAGTGGGTGGCGGAGAAGACGTGGGTCGACGAGAAGGCCGCGGCCAAGCTGGGCGCGGAGCAGCTGCGCGAGGAGCTGGACAAGAACGGGCGGTTCGGGCTGCACCGGATCGGCTGGGCGGATTCGGTCGAGCAGCTGGGTGGCCTGCACGTCATCGGGACGGAGCGGCACGAGTCTCGGCGCATCGACAACCAGCTGCGCGGTCGTTCCGGCCGGCAGGGCGATCGAGGATCGACGCGGTTCTTCGTGGGGCTGGATGACGACCTGATGAAGATGTTCGCGGGGGAGACGACGATGCGGATTCTTGCGCGCATCGGCATGAAGGAGGGCGACTCCATCGAGCACCCGATGCTGACCAAGTCGGTGGAGCGGGCGCAGCGGAAGGTGGAGGAGCGGAATTTCCAGATCCGCAAGAACATTCTCGAGTACGACGAGGTCATGGAGCACCAGCGGCAGTCGTTCTACGGCCTGCGCCAGCGGACGCTGGAAGGGCGGGACATCAAGGGGTTGATCCTCGAGTTCATCCGCGATTCCGTGGATTCCGCGGTGAACGAGTACCTCGATCCGGATCACTGGGCTGAGCGTGTGGCGGAGGAGGCCCGGAAGGCGATGAACGCGTCGGTGGAGCCGTCGCGTGTTCGCGGCGTGGATCGTGCGGACGTGAAGGAACGCGTGAAGCGCGTGGCGAAGCAGGACGCGCGCGAGACGGTGGCGGTGACGATCGGCGAGTACCTGCCCGGCGGCGAAGCGAGCGAGGAGGATGTGTCCGGGCTTGCGTCGTGGGCGCGGCAGCATTTCGGCGTGGAAGTGAGCGCGGAGGAGCTGCAGGGGCTGGGCGCCAAGGCCGCGGGCGATCTGATCGCGGATCGTGCGGCGGAGCGGCTTGAGCAGGCGGACCTCTCGTCGCTGGACAAGTTCCTGGTCGAGAACTACGGAGCGCATGAGTTGTGCCGCTGGGCGAAGTCGGTGTTCGGTGTCGAGGTGAGCGTCGACGAGTTGACGGGCACTCCGGAGAAGCGGGCGGGCGCGGGGGACCTGCTGTTCGGACGCTTCGAGGAGATGTACCGGAAGAAGGAGATCGAGTACCCGGTCGAGTTCTCGATGGAGCTTACGGCGGGGCTGATGGCCTACTCGCCGGATCAGGCGCTCGCGCAGCTGGCGGGCTGGGCCAGGTCGAGGTTCGGGCTCGACTGGGACCTGGAGAAGATCCGGTCGATGGGCCCGATGGAGATCCGGGACGCGTTGCTCGCAGCCTCGCGCGAGCGGCTGGCGTCGGGCAAGGCGGAGGCGTTGCTGGCGGAGGGCTCGGCGTGCGACACGCGGGAGGCGCTTGAGGCGTTCTTCGCGGAGAAGCTCGGCGCCCCGCCGCCCCCGGAGTGGTTGTTCGCGGGCAAGTCGCCGGAAGAGCGGCGTGAAGCGGTGCGCGGCCGGGTGGAGATGGCGGCGCGCGCGGAGATGTTCCGCTTCGAGCAGTTCGTGCTGCTGGAGGTGTTGGATCAGGCGTGGAAGGACCATCTGTACGCGATGGATCAGCTGCGTGATTCCATCAACTACCGCGCGTTCAGTCAGCAGGATCCGCGGATTGAGTACAAGCGCGAGGGCTCGGCGTTGTTCCGCGAGTTTGAGCGCGGCGTGCGCGAGAAGGTGGCGGAGCTGGTGTTCCGCGTGCGGCTCATGCCGCAGGCGGCGCCTCCGCCTCAGCCGGCCAGCGGCGGGGGGGCGAGGCGGGGGGGCGCGCCCGTCGCGTTCGGGGGCGGGACCATTTCGGGCCCCGGTCTGGACGCGTGACCGCACGCTTGAAGTGCGCGGGCAGGGAAAAAAGGTCATGGCGGAGCGCCGGAGGCGCGGTAGGCTGTGGCGCGGGCGGCGCGGATGAACGGTGAACCTTTGCTGGCAAGGAGAGAGACATGCGTTGGACGGCTTGTGTGGCGGGCATCGCGGCGGGATCGAGCGCGCTGGGCGGCGTGGGAATGGCGTCGATCGGGCTGTCAGGATTGCAGATCCGCAACGGTGTGAATCAGTCGCGCAGCAGCGCGCCGGACACGGTTGGGCCCGCGTTCTTCTATGACACGAGTGTCGATGGGATGGCCCGCGGCGTGGGGGGTGTGCTGAGTGTGCTGTTCCCGAACCCGACGCCGCTCGGGGACATCATCGCGTCGCTCACGGGGCAGCCGGCGCCCGATCTTGGCGGGCGTGCGGTGAACACGGCGGGCACGCTTCCGTTCACGATTCCGCCGATCACCCAGAGCGGATCGACGGTGGTGCTGGGGATCACGGTTGACTATGCGCTGACGTTGACCACGAGCATCAACGCGTCGGGAGTGGCTTCGTTTTCGATCACCAACGTGACGCTCAGCCCGAGCTTTCTGGTGGGGTATCTCGAGTTCACGAGCGGGCAGGCCGTGGTGGCGCGAGTGTGTCCGGGCGACACGAACGGGGACAACATGGTGTCGTTCGCGGACTTGAATCAGGTGCTCAGCGAGTTTGGTCAGGCTTCGCTGCCGGGCGGTCCGTTGCTGGCGGGGGACGTCAACGGCGACGGGCAGGTGAACTTCACCGATCTGAACATCGTTTTGAGCGCGTTCGGGGGCTCGTGCTGAGCGGAGCGCGTTACGCGGCGGCTCGTTCGGCATTCGGCGCGAGCCAGCGGCGGCAGATCTCGAGGAGCGTGTCGCGCTTGACGGGCTTGGTGGTGTAGTCGTCACAGCCGGCCTTGATGCAGCGTTCACGGTCGCCGTCCATGGCGTGGGCGGTGAGCGCGATGATCGGTCGGGGGTAGGAGTAATCCCGAAGCGTGGTGGTGGCGTCGTAGCCGGAGAGCACGGGCATCTGCATGTCCATGAGGATGAGGTCGAAGGGCGTTCCGGCCGTTTCGGAGGCGAGCGCGAGATCGAGGGCTTCCTGTCCGTTGAGCGCGAATTCGACGTTCGCGCCCGCGGCGCGGAGCAGGTGCGAGATGAGGCGTTGGTTGTCGAGTCCGTCCTCGGCGAGCAGGATTCGAGCGTGGAGCGTGACCGGCGCGGATTGTGGCTCGGCGTGCTGCAAGTGCGTCGTGGCCGGGGCGCCGAACGGATCGCTCACGAGCGCACGGGCGCCGATCTCTCCGCCGTCGATGGTGAGTGTGAAGGTTGAGCCCTGGCCTTCGACGGACTGGGCGGTGATCGTCCCGGAGAGCATTTCGCAGAGGCGGCGAGATATGGCCAGCCCGAGGCCGGTGCCGCCGTAGCGTCGCGTGACGGTGGCGTCGGCCTGCGTGAACGGCTTGAAGAGGTTCTTGAGGTTCTTGGCGCTGATGCCGACGCCTGAGTCGCGCACGTCGAAGGAGAGAGCGAGTCGGCCTGCGGGGGTGGGCTCGCAGCGGAGGGAGATTCTGACGAAGCCGGTGTCGGTGAATTTGACGGCGTTTCCGGTGAGATTGACGAGCACCTGGCGCAGTCGGACGGGATCTGATTGGATGGACACGGGAATCGGGGACTGAGCTTCGAGTTGCAGCGTGATTCCCTTGCTCGCGGCGCGGTGCCGGAGCAGGGCCACCACTTCGGAAGCGATGTCGGCGGGAGAGCAATCGATCTGTTCGACGGACATGCATCCGGCTTCGATCTTCGAGAGATCGAGGATGTCGTTGATGAGGGCGAGGAGGTGCTCTCCGTTACGCTGGATGGTCATCACATGCTCGCGCCGCGCCTTCTCGTCGCAGCCGGGTTCGAGCAGGAGGCCCGCGAAGCCGAGGATGGCGTTCATCGGGGTGCGGATTTCGTGGGACATGTTGGCGAGGAACTCGGTCTTGGCGTGTGAGGCGGTTTCGGCGTGCGCCCGGGCGAGTTCGAGTTCCGCGGATCGAGAGGCGAGCTCCATGGCGTGCTGCTCGAGCCGGTCGTTGACCTCTATCAGGTCTTCGGTCTGCTTGCGGAGCGCCTGGTCGCTTCGGATTCGCTCGCTGATGTCGATGGCGACCATCATGAAGCCGAGCAACGCGCCGGAGTCTGCGCGAACGGCGGTGACGGTGAGCAGCACGGGCACGTGCGCGCCGTCGGCGCGGATGTAGGACCACTCGCGCGCGACGGCGGCCTCTGTTCTTGCATCGTCGGCGAGGACCCGGAACGCATCGGTCGGGCTTGTCGGCTCGGGCCGATTAGCATCGATGGCGGCTTGATGGATCTCATTGGTGGCGTGGAATTGCGCCGGGTTGCGCAGGCCGACGACCTCGTCGGCCGAGTATCCGAGGAGGGCCTCCGCGGCTCGGTTGAAGCCGGTGATGGTTCCTTGCTGATCGGTGGTGATGATGGCGTAGCAGGAAGACTCGAAGATGGCGCGTTGGAGCGCGATGGCGTCGTGGAGTTGTTCTTCGGCGGCCTTTCGGGCGGAGATGTCCTGGCGGATGGCGAAGTAGCGCGTCGGCGTTCCGTCGGGCCCGAGCGCGGGGACGATGGTGGTGTCGACCCAGTACATCGAACCGTCCTTGGCGCGATTGCGGATCTCGCCCCTCCAGATGCGACCTGCGGCGATTTCGCGGTACATGTCGGAGAAGAACGACTTGTTGTGGTAGCCGGAGTTGAGGATTCGGTGACTGTTTCCGACGAGTTCCTCGTAGGAGTAGCCCGAGATCCGGCAGAACAGATCATTGACGTGCGTGATGAGGCCCTTGTGATCCGTGACCGCGATGATGCAGGCCTGGTCGAGCGTGTCGCGATAGAAGCGGGCGGCGTCGTTGGCTGCGGAGATTCGATCGAATGCGCGGTTGATTTCTCCGGCGAGCGAGGCGATCTCGTCGCTGGCGCGCGTCGGGGCCTTCACGTCGGCGGCGCCGTGGCCTCGGAGGCGGACCGCGTGGAGCACTTCGCGCATGGGGCGCACTACGTAGCAGAGGAGCAGCAGATAGGCGGCGAGCGAGACTGTGGCGACTCTGGCGATGTTGCGCGAGAGTGCTTCGAGTTGAGCGTGAGCGAAGTCGCGTCGCGACTCGGACGTGTTGAGGCGCAGGTGGATGACGCCGTTCTCAAGGCCGGATGGCGCCGCGAATCGGGACGCGAGATGGTGCACAAACGGCTGGGCGTCGAAGGAGCGTTGCTCGGCGTCGAAGCGGGAGATGGTTGGTCCGGCGGGGCGATCGACGTCGGCGTGTCGTGTGGAGACGATGATCCGGTCGTCCTGATTCGCGACGATCCATATCGCGAGGATGTCGCGTTCGGCCCCGACGGTGGTCACGATGCGCTGCAGGCGCTCGGGCGAATCGAGCACGTCGACGGCCGCGTTGATGATCGCGGCGATGGCGTCGGCGCGGCGGAGCTGGTCGTTATTGTACTCGGAGGCCATCCGATGGCGCGTGCTCCAGAGATCCCACGACATCGTGCTGAGGGCCGCGAGGAGCAACAACGGCAGGATGTGGTGCTGGAGCGTGGTTCGGCGGCGCCGGCGCAGCTCCGATTTCTTGCGAGGGTGCTGGGTTGTCGGGCCGCTTTGGGGGTTCACGGTGATGGCCCCCCAGCGAGATCCAGAACCTCGGGCAGCACGGCGTCCGTCGGCTGTGGCGGCAGACCCTCGGCGCGCCGGATGGCGTCGAGCACGGTGCGCAGTGAGTGGGCGACGGGGCCGTGCGGCGCGAGCACGGCGCGCTGATCGCTGGTGGTGAATCGCCTCATGCCGGTGTTGGCGGCGTCGCGGAACTGCTTGACGGTGAGGCTCTCGCGCAAGGCCATGATCGGCTCGACCAGGTCAGGGCGGGTGTGAGCGAGGTCGGTGGCGCGTCGGAGGGCTCGTAGCACGGCTCGCATGGTGTCGGGGTGGTTTTGCAGGACATTCTGGTCCACCGCGAGCACATCCAGGATGGTGTTTGGGATGTCCGCCGAGCTGAACAGGCTGATGGCCGAGTTCGGCTCGTTGAGGATCTGCAGAGAGAAGGGGGGGTAGCACACGGCGGCGTCGATGCGATTCGCGGCGAGCCAGCTCGGCATGTCGTTCGGGTCCATGACCACGAGTTCGACGTCGGCGAGGGTGAGATCGGCGTGGGAGAGCGCTTCGCTGAGGATGACGGTGGTGAGGGAGGTTGGTTCGATGCCGATGCGTTTGTCTTTGAGCATCTGGATCGAAGTGATGTCGTTTCGAGCCAGGAGGACGTCGGCGCCGTGGGACGCATCGAACGCGTGCACGATCGTGGTGTTCTTGTTTCCGGCGCTTGCCATCATGACGGCTTCGACCGAGGTGCAGGCGATGGCGTCGACCTGATTCTGGGTAATCGCCCGCATGGAGTCGGCGAGTGAGGTGAGCTCGACGATCTGGACGTTGACGCCTTCCTCTCTGTACAGCCCGAGTTCCTGTGCGGCGTACAGCACTTCAAAGCCGGGCCATGGATTCATGGCGATCCGGATGGTGGGCTGGCGGGTCTCGCCCAGCGCCTTCGGCAGGTCGCGGACGCTGGCGACGATCGCGACCAGCGGGATGGCCAGCAGCACCAAGGACATCCGAGGGCTCCAGCGTGTGAGCGGGTTGGTCCAGTTTGATCGTTGCATAATGTCGGTTCAGCATCGGCGAGCCGCGCTACTCACTTGTTTCGGGCAGTGGCGTCGTGGGCGTTCGGGTGGCTGGTGGTGTGCGGTTTGGGTGGGTCATGCGGCGCGTGCGGTCTTGGTTCGTCGGCTAGGGTCTGGGTTGGATGTGTGGGCGGTTTACCTATCTCTTCACGTGGCCCGAGCTGCACCGGCTGCTGTCGCTGGCGCGATGGCCGCAAGCGGAGTTATCGCTCCGGTTCAACGTGGCGCCGACGCAGGATGCGCCGGTGGTTCGTACGGGGGCGGATGGCGCGCGCGAGGGCGCGTTGCTTCGATGGGGGCTCGTGCCGTTCTGGGCCGAGGATCTCTCGATCGGCAACCGTCTCATCAACGCGCGAGGCGAGAGTGCGCGGCGCAAGCCGTCCTTTCGCGCGGCGTTCGCGCATCGGCGCTGCGTCGTTCCGGTGAGCGGATTTTTCGAGTGGCAGAAGGTAGAGGGCTCGACGCGTAAGAGGCCGTATTGGCTGGGGCGTGAGGATCGCGGCGTGCTGCTGCTCGCGGGGCTTTGGGAGCGGTGGGACAAGGGCGATGCGCCGCTTGAGACGTTCACGATTCTCACCACCGATGCGAACGAGGTCGTGTCGCCGATCCACAATCGCATGCCGGTCGTGCTCGACACGGGCGATGTGGGGGCGTGGCTGGACCCGGCCCATGACGACCTTGACGGGCTCGAGGCTTTGCTGCGACCGGCGTCGCCGAAAGGCTGGAGCACGGTGGCGATCACCACCCGGGTGAATAGCCCGCGTGTGGACGATCCGAGCGTGTTGCTGCCCGCGGAGGAGGCCGAGCCTCGGAAATCGAGTCCGGAGCGTGGGTTGTGGGGAGAAGAGGCTTGACCTCCGGGGGGCGAACGATACCCTAACAATATGCGAACCTTGGAGCAGCCCGGATCGTTGCGGGGCGCGGCGGATGTTCGCCGCTGGCTCGCGGAACGCCTGGAGGAGACTGGGGTTGCGCATGGCGCCACCGTGAAGGGCGATTCGGGCGTCTTGGCGACGGGGTGGGCTGAGGTGGATGTGGCGTTGGGGAGTGGTGGGTTGCGGATCGGGGCGACACACGAGTGGCACGGGATGGGTGGAGTGCGGGGAAGGGATGGTGAGTGGCAGGCGCCGCTGGGGTTGATGACGCACGTGGCGTGGCGAGCGGCGGAGCGGCTGGGTGAGGGGAGTGGGTGGGTGGTGTGGGTTGGTCGGCGGGTGTGGGCGTATCCGCCGGCGTTGGCCAAGCTGGGTGATGGTGGGTTGCTGGCGCGATCGGTGTGGGTGGATGCGCCGGGGGCGCGGGAGCGGCTGTGGGCGGTGGACGCGGCGTTGCGGACGGGCGGGTTGGTGGTCGTGGCGGATGGTTCGGGGCTGACGCTGGGGGGGAGCCGGCGGTTGCAGTTGGGCGCGGAGGTCGGGGGCGCGGTCGGGTTGTTGGCGCGGCCTGGGTGGGAGCGCAGAGAGCGTTCGGCGGCGGCGACGCGATGGGAGGTGTCGTCGCGCGTGGGGAGCGGCGGGGTGGGGGGGTGGTCGGTGTGTCTGAGCGCGTGCAAGGGCGCACGCGCATCGAGCCTGAGCGCACGGACGTGGTGGATGGAGCGTTCGCGAGATGGCGGCGTTGTCGTTGTTTCTGACGGCGTGGCCGACGGATCTGTGGCGTCGGCGCTGGCGTCCTGAGCGGGGTGAGGCGGTGATTCTGGCGCGGGTGGAGCACCAGCGCGAGATCGTGGCGGCGCGGTGCGCGCTGGCGCGGCGGGCGGGTGTGGAGATCGGGATGAGCGTCGCGCATGCGCGGGCGATCGTTGGCGCGGTGCGCATGGGCGCCTACGACGAGGCGGGTGATGCGCGGGCGTTGCGGCGGTTGGCGGAACGGGCGACGCGGTTTACGCCGCGCGTTGCGGCGGACCCGCCCGATGGTTTGCTGCTCGACGGGAGGGGGTGTGCGCGGCTGTACGGGGATGTCGGGGTGATGGCGGAGCGGGTGCGCCGGTGGGTGGAGTGGATGGGGTTTTCGGCGCGAGTGGCGTTGGCGCCGACGTTCGGCGCGGCGTGGGCGTGGGCGCGGTTTGGGGAGCCTGGGCGCACGGAGGTTCGCGCGCATGAGTTGGAGCGTGTGATGGCTGGGCTGCCGGTGCGTGCGTTGCGGGCGGATGCGCAGGCCGAGGAACGGTTGCGGGAGGTTGGGGTGGAGCGTGTGGGCGAGTTGATGGCGTTGCCTCGGGAGGAGGTGGCGTCGCGTTGTGGGGAGGGCGTGCTGCTGGGGCTGGACCGGGCGCTGGGGCGTGGGATGGAGACGATCGAGCCGGCGCGGCCCTCGGCGCCGGTATGCGCGGAGCGGGTGCTCGACGGGCCAACGGATCGGATCGAGGCGGTGGAAGCGTGCGCGCGCGAGGTGATCGGGCTGGTGGTGGAGCAGCTTTGTGCGCGGGAGAGCGGGTGCCGCGGGGTGGTGGTGACGCTGGAGCGATCGGATCTGCCGGTGTTGCGGCTGGAGGCGAGGGCGTCGGTGGCGACGCGGGATGCGGGGCACTGGTGGTCGCTGCTGCGCGAGCCGGTGGCGAATGCGCATCTGGGGTTTGGCGTGGAGGCGGTGCGTGCGCGGGCGAGCGGCCTGGAGCGGCTGGCGCACGCGCAGGTGACGAATGCAGCAGAGGCGGTGCGTGCGGCGGACGCGGGTCGGGTGGCGCGGCTGGTGGACGTGATGGCCGCGCGTCTGGGTGAGAAGTGTGTGGTGCGTGCGGAGGTGGTGGAGTCACACGTTCCGGAGCGGGCGTGGCGCGTGCGCGCGTGGGAGGGCGGGCGGAGGGGACGCGCTGCGGGCGTGACGGGGTGGGATCGTCCGCTGGCGGTGCGTGATGCGCCGACGCCGATCGAGGTGGTGCTGCTGATGCCGGAGGGGCCGGTGATGGTGGTGCGTCTTGGCGGGCGGTCGTGGCGGGTATTGCGGTGTGACGGGCCGGAACGGATCGGGGGTGAGTGGTGGCGCGAGGGTGGTGACGGTGGGCGCGACTACTACGCGCTCACGCTCGAGGACGGTCGTCGGGTGTGGGTGTTCCGGGAGACCGAGGTCGGGAGGTGGTTCTGGCAGGGGGAGTGGGCGTGAAGTACGTCGAGCTGCAGGCGACGACGAATTACACGTTCCTGCGCGGCGCAAGCCATCCGGACGAGATGGTGGAGCGCGCGGGGGCGCTGGGGCACAGGGCGTGCGCGATCGCGGACCGCAACACGCTCGCGGGCATCGTGCGAGCGCACGTCGCGGCGAAAGAGATCGGGCTGCCGCTGGTGGTGGGCTCGGCCCTCGTGCTGGAGGAGCCTGCGGGGCTGACAATCCTCGTGTATCCGACGGATCGCGCGGCGTACGGGCGGCTGTGTCGGCTGCTGACGGTGGGCAAGCGGCGCGCGGAGAAGGGGGAGTGCCGGCTGACGCTGCACGACGTGCTCGAGCATCAGGGTGGCCTGCTGGGGGTGGTGGTTCCGCCGCGGGTATTGGATGAGCGGTTCGTGGAGATCGTGGCGGGGCTGCGCGCGGCGTTTGATGACGATCGGTTGTCGCTGGCGGCAAGGCGCGCGTATGCCCCGGACGACGAGGATCGCCTGCGCCAGGTCTCGATGCTGAGCGAGCACGCGCGTGTTCCGCTGGTGGCCGTGAACGATGCGCACTATCACGAGCCTTCACGGCGCGCGTTGCAGGATGTGCTGACGTGCGTGCGGGAGGGATGCACGATCGATCACGCGGGGTTCCGGCTTGCGGCGAACGCCGAGCGATATCTGAAGAGCGGTGAGGAGATGGCGCGGCTGTTCGCGGGGCATCCCGGAGCGATCGTGCGCACGGTGGAGATCGCGGAGCGCTGCGCCGGGTTCTCGCTGGATCAGCTGCGGTATGAGTATCCGGACGAGGTTGTGCCGAGGGGGACGACGGCGATGCAGCATTTGTGCGGGCTGACGCGCGCGGGGGCGGAGCGGAGGTATCCGGGCGGTGTGCCGGCGAAGGTGCTGGGGCAGATCGAGCACGAGTTGCGGCTGATCGAGGAGTTGCGGTATGCGCCGTATTTCCTGACGGTGCACGGGCTGGTGGAGTTTGCGAGGGAGCGAGGGATTCTGTGTCAGGGGCGTGGGGCCGCGGCCAACTCGGCGGTGTGCTACTGCCTCGGCGTAACGGCTGTGGACCCTGATCGCGTGAGCGTGCTGTTCGAGCGGTTCGTGAGCCGAGAGCGCGACGAGCCGCCCGACATCGATATCGACTTTGAGCATGAGCGGCGCGAGGAGGTGATCCAGCATATTTACGCCATGTACGGGCGGGATCGCGCGGCCTTGACGGCGGAGGTGATCAGCTATCGCGGTCGGAGCGCGGTTCGGGAGGTGGGCAAGGCCATGGGGCTGTCGCTGGACCTGGTGGACCGGCTGGCGAAGGACCTGGAGTGGTGGAGCGATGTGCCGGGGCGCGAGGAGCGTGTGCGGGCGATGGGGCTTGATCCGCGCGAGCCGACGCTGGCGCGGGTCATGGCATTGACGCGCGAGCTGATGGGGTTTCCCCGCCACCTCTCGCAGCACGTGGGGGGCTTTGTGATCACACGGGGGGCGTTGTGTGAGCTGGTCCCCATCGAGAACGCGCGGATGGAAGACCGCACGGTGATCGAGTGGGACAAGGACGACATCGATGCGCTCCACATGCTCAAGGTGGACGTTCTGGGATTGGGCATGCTCACGTGTTTGCGAAAGGGTCTGGATCTGGTGCGCGCGCACGAAGGGCGCGATCTGTCGTTGGCGACGATTCCTGCGGAGGACGGCGCGGTGTACGACATGGTGTGCGAGGCGGACACGGTGGGGGTGTTTCAGATCGAGAGCCGGGCGCAGATGTCGATGCTGCCGAGGCTGCGCCCGAGGTGTTATTACGACCTGGTGATCGAGGTGGCGATCGTGCGTCCCGGGCCGATCCAGGGGGACATGGTGCATCCCTATCTGCGCCGGCGGAACGGTGAGGAGCCGGTGGTGTATTTCGATGAGCGGGTGGAGCGGGTGCTGCGGCGGACGCTTGGGGTGCCGCTGTTCCAGGAGCAGGCGATGGCGCTGGCGGTGGAGGCCGCGGGCTTTACGCCGGGCGAGGCGGATCGCTTGCGTCGTGCGATCGCGGCGTGGAAGACGCGTGGGAACAAGATCGAGGAGTTCGGGGAGCGGATTGTTGCGGGGATGCAGGCGCGCGGGTATCCGCGCGAGTTTGCGGCACGGTGCTTCGAGCAGATCAAGGGGTTCAGCGGGTATGGGTTTCCGGAGTCGCACGCGGCGAGCTTCGCGTTGCTGGTGTACGCGTCGGCGTGGATCAAACGGCATCATCCCGCGCCGTTCGCGTGCGCGCTGCTCAACAGCCAGCCGATGGGCTTCTACCAGCCGGCGCAGATCGTTCGCGATGCGCGCGAGCACGGCGTGGAGGTTCGCCCGGTGGACGTGAATCACAGCGCGTGGGACTGCACGCTCGAAGGGGGAGAGGGGGGGAGCTCGGCGCTGCGACTGGGATTGCGATTGGCGCACGGGTTGGCGGAATCGGACGGGGAGCGGATCGTGACGGCGGTGCGCGATGGGGGGGCGTGCGGGAACATCGAGCGGTTGTGGCGGCGGAGCGGCGTGCGAGTGAGCGTGCTGCGTCGGCTCGCGCAGGCGGACGCGTTCGGCTCGATGGGGCTGACGCGCCAGCGGGCGTTGTGGGCGGTGCAGCGATTACGCGACGATCCGGCGCCGCTCTTCGATGTGATGGAGGCGGAGAGGGCGGAGGATTCGGCAGCGAAGGAAGGAGAAGGCGCGCGGCGGCTGCCGCCGGTGGCGCGCGAGACGGAGGTGAACGCGGACTATCGCAGCGTGGGTCTGTCGCTGCGGGCGCATCCGATGTCGTTCCTCCGCGCGCGGCTGGAGGAGGCGGGCGCACGCGTGAACGCGTCGCTGGCGGACGAGGCCGCGATGCCGACGGGCGCGTGGGCGCTTGTGGCGGGCGTGGTGCTGGTGCGTCAACGCCCGAGCACGGCGTCGGGCATCGTGTTCATGACGATCGAGGACGAGTCGGGCGTGGCGAACCTGATCGTGCGGCCGAGGGTGTACGAGAGGTTTCGGCGCGTGGCGCGCCACAGCGGGATGGTGCTGTGCGCGGGGCGCGTGGAGCGCCAAGGGAGCGTGGTGCACGTGGTGGCGCGGCGGTTCGAGTCGCTGGATGGATGGGCGACGACGCTCAGGACGATGTCGCGCGATTTCCACTAGGGCGCACCGGAACGAGTCACTCGGCGACAGCGCCGGGCGAGACGGCCGAAACGACCACCGGCTCGCGCCGCATGGTCGGGGTGCGCCCGTACGTGAGCGAGCGCCAGAGCCACTCGGCGGGGCCGAAGCGGAAACGAGCCAGCCACCACGGGCTCCAGAGCAGTTGTAGGGCCCAGACAGCAAGAACGACGAGGTAGATCGATGCGCGATTCACCGTGCCAAACAGGCCCAGCCCCACACCCAGAAACACCAGATTGCACAGCACCGTCTGCGAAAGATAGTTGGTGAGCGCCATCTGTCCGACGGCGCTGAGCCTTCGCACGATCCGATGCAGAAACGCCCTGCGGACAAGCAGCATGAACAGGCCGATGTGCCCCATGGCGACGAAGAGCCGACCGATGTTGTAGGTCGTCCAGGACTCGAACACGGCCTCCGCGGTGAAGCCACGAGTCATGATGAGACGCGTTTCGTGGGCGTTCACCGCGAGGCCGACGGTGTAGCCGATGGCCATGCACATGATGTAGAAGCGTGGCGAACGAGCGCCGCTGAAGACGCCAAACTTCATCAGCCCCATGCCGACGAGCATCATGCTGATGGAGTCCCAGAACCCGAACGTGTAGTACTCAAACGACTGGACGCTGACGTTGATGGGCACGAGTCGCGTGAAGATCGAGGGGTAGGAGCCGCGCATGGCGTGGACGGTCTCCTCGAGTTTCTCCCGGCTCGGCTCGTATTCCTCCTGCTTGTCCTCCCAATCTCGGATGGCCCTGACTTGCTCGTGAGAAAGCGTCTCTCCCGCTTCGCGATGCGCGATGGCTTCGAGACCCGCCACCCGGGCGGAGCGATAGGAGTGTTGATCCATCGAGGCGCCGACGACGCCGGAAACCATGAGCACGGACGTTCCCAAGATGACGAGCGTGCGGCCGGAGAGGCTGCGAAGCGGGAAAAGGAACAGTCCGGCGACGCCGTAGGCGTACAGGATGTCGCCCGGCCACAGCAGGATGTATGCGTTGACGAGCCCGAAGCCGATCAGGAGGATGGTGCGGCGGTAGAAGAGGTCGGCCGCGAGCGCGGGGTTCCTGGTTTCCGCTCGAGTGGTGAAGATGATTACGCCCGCGCCGAAAAGCATCGAGAAGATCGTGCGCATCGTGCCCTCGAAGAGCATCTCGGTAGTGATCCATGCCCAGAGATCGGCGCCGGTATGACCTCCCCACACAACCGGGTTGTAGTAGGCGGGCCACGGCAGGGCGAAGGCCGTGATGTTCATGAGCAGGATGCCGAGTACGGCAATGCCGCGCAGGGCGTCGAGCGAGAGGATGCGTTCTCCGGCGGAGACCGGACGAACGTCGGGCGTGGACGCTGCCGGCTCGATGGCCTCGCTGCTCATGGTCATTTTCTCATTTCTCGCCCCGCGAGGCGGCGCGTGGTTGCCTCATGGACGCGCGCGATGCTACCCGCAGGCACGATTCGGCCGAAGGACGTCTGTCACAGGAGTGGTTGAACGGCTGCGCGGTCGCGCGAGAAGTTGCGCATGTCGAAGGTTGCCAACCAAGAAGCAGAATCCAAACATAATACGAACCGGCAATACGGGCGAAGGGAGTCGAACCCCTAACCTCCTGATCCGTAGTCAGGTGCTCTATCCAATTGAGCTACGCCCGCAGGGGTGAGGGGCGACGATAGCGGGGCCGATCCCGGCGGGCAAGGGAGGGGGAAGGCAGCGACGTCAGGGCAGCGCCGGGGATGAGGGTGTGGCTCGCGGAACAGGGGGGTGACTTGATTGTTCGGGCGGCTTGGCGATACTACGGGGCTCCCGTCGTGGTGGGTCGTCCCGGTCTCGGGGCGGACGCGACGGGATCGAAACTGGAACTCACGGCCTCGGGCAGCCTGCCCGTAAGGCTCGTAAGAACGCGAGGGACGATCGCGGTATGGCTCATTCGCTCTCAGCCAAGAAGCGCATTCGACAGAACGAGGCCGCCCGCGCGAGAAACCGCTGGCGCAAGAAGCTCATGCGCGACGCGGTCAAGGACCTCCGCGAGTTCATCCTGCACGGCTCGACGCAGCAATGCGAGGATCAGTTCAAGAAAGTGTGCTCGATCGTGGATCGCACCGTGCAGAAGGGCGTGATCCACAAGAACACGGCCGCACGCTACAAGTCCCGCCTGAGCGCGCGGATCAAGGCGAAGAAGCAGGCCGCCTGAGCGGGCGAGTGTTCGTTCTACGGGGATCTCGAGTTTTCTCAACCAAGAGGCGCCGGGGCGCTACGTGTTCAAGTGCGCCGTGACCGCGCGCCGCCGGGGCTCGGACGATAAGGTTTCGCCGCATGACCAAGCGCAGGTCGCGATCGCGAGCACCGGCGAAGGCGTCCGCATCCGGCCGTCGTCGGGGGGCTCGCGCCACGAAGGGTCCGCTGCCTCCTCCGGAATCTTACGGCTGGCGATCCACTCGGCCTTTGCAGGTCCTCGTGTTCCTCCTGCCGCTGCTGCTGCTCTACGAGATCGGCTCGGTCCTCTACCTGACGGACCCGACGCGCCACACCGTCGAGACCATTCGAGCCCACCGGCTGCTGGGCGGCTTCTTTGAAGCGTTCGGCGTCGGCGGGTTCTTCCTGCCGGGCCTCCTGATCATCGTGGTGCTGCTGTTGTGGCACGTGTTCGAGCGTGATCGATGGAGCGTGCGTCCGAGCGTGCTGGGCCTGATGCTGGGCGAATCGGCCGTGTGGACGCTGCCGCTGCTGGTGCTCTGGCAGGTGGTGGCCACCGCGGCGCCCTTGGGCGGACTCGCGGGGGGCGATCCCTCCAACATCATCGCGATGACGACTCCGGCGCGCCTGACCATCTCCATCGGCGCGGGGCTTTACGAAGAGCTGCTGTTTCGGTTGGCGGGGATCGCCGTGGTGCACGCCATTGCGGCCGACATCGCCAAGCTCAAGCCCTCCACGTCGGCGACGGCCGCAGTGCTCGGCACCGCCCTCGCCTTCGCTCTGTATCACGTCTCGCCCGGCGCGGGTGTTGACTGGGTCATCTTCTCGTTCCACTTCCTGGCCGGGCTGTACTTGGGCTGGCTGTATGTGTGGCGCGGGTTCGGCATCGTGGTGGCCACGCACGCGTTGTACGACGTCGTTGTGCTGGTGCTCTTGCCGGCGGGGGCGGGCGCCAGTGGAGGCGGGGGATAGAGGGCCGCGGATGAGCCGGTGCGATCCGGCAGAGCCCTGCCCCGACGGACGAGGGGAAGGTCCGAAACGCGGGCGGAATGTGGAAATGGACTGGATCGGGCGGTGTTGGCGGGTAGGCTAGAACCGCCGGGGGCGTTGACGAGGTATCCCCTGCGCCCACGTCGGCACGGGTGGCGAGGTCACAAGGAGCGGTTCACCATGACGGAACGGACGCGTTGGATGCGGATCTCGGCGGCGCTGGCGGGAGCGTGCGTGCTGGCCATCGGGGTTTGCGTTGTTCGGCCCGCGAACGCTGCGGACGATGATCGGCCGCTCTACGGCGGCTGCAACAACTCGTACTGCGGCTGCGGCGAGGCCTGCGGCTGTGGCTCGGGGTGCGCGTGCGGTTCCGACGGGATCGGCGAACCGCTTCCGGAGAACGCGACGGGCTTTGCCTCCGAAAACGTGCTGATGCTCAGCCGCCTGAGTCTTTCGCAACTCGGGGTCGGGCTCGCCAATGGAAACGATTGCTGGGGCTATGTCAGCCCGAGCGGACGTGAGTACGCGATCATGGGCGTGAACAACGCGGCCATCTTCATCGAGGTCACGGACCCTCGCGCCCCGCAGATCATCGCAACGATCCCGCACCCCAGCAGCCTGTGGGCGGATATCAAGGTCTATCAGGACCACGCCTACGTGAGCAACGAGGCCGGTGGCGGCATTCAGGTCGTCAGCATGAGCGCGATCGATCAGGGCATCGTCACGCTCGTCCGCTCGATCACGCTCGGCGGAACGTTGACAAGGACGCACAATCTCGCGGTAAACGTGGACAGCGGACGGCTCTATCTCTGCGGCGCCAATGGTCCGACCAACGGGCTCGTCGCGTTCTCGCTGGCGGATCCCTCCAACCCGCAGTTGATCGGGCAGTATTCCGACACGTACGTGCATGACGCGGACGTGGTGACCATGCCGGACGGGCCGTGGGCCGGGCGAGAGATCGCGTTTTGCTTCGTCGGTTCGCGCGGCATCGACATCGTGGACATGACGGATGCGGCCGTGCCGCAACGTCTCTCGCGCACGTCGTATCCCGGCGTCGCATACTCCCATCAGGGCTGGTATGACGCGACGCGGAAGATCGTGTTCCAGAACGACGAGCTCGACGAGCGCAACGGGCTCGTGCAGGTGACGACAACACGCGTGTTCAACGTGGCGAATCTCGCGGCGCCGAGCCTGATGGGCTGGTTCTCATCGGGCTTGCCGGCTTCGGACCATAACCTCTATATCCGCGATGGCTTCGTCTACGAGGCGAATTACCGCACGGGCCTGCGCATCTTCGACACACGCCAATCGCCCACTTCGCCCATTCATGCGGGTTTCTTCGACACGTACCCGGGCAACGACGCCAACGGCTTCAACGGCGCCTGGAGCGTGTACCCGTTCTTCCCATCCGGTTCGGTGATAGTGAGCGACATCGAGGGCGGGTTCTTCGTGCTCGACGCCTCGTTTGCGCTCAACGGAGGTCCGCCGCTCGACGTCGCGTTCGTGGGTGACGTGCCCGAGCTTTTCAACGTCAATCATCAGGTCGTTCGGGCCAGCGTCACCCCGCAGAACGGGGGCGCTCTCGCGCCGGGATCATCTCCAGAATTCGTGTACCGGCTCGACGGGGGCGCATGGGTGCGCGTCCCGATGACGTCCACGGGCGGTGATCAGTACGAGGCCACGCTCTCCGCCCTGACGTGTCTGTCCGAGATCGAGTTTTATCTCGCGGCCGCAGCGATCGGCGGCATCGAGATCACCGAGCCTCTCAACGCGCCGTTCGCCACGCTCTTTGCGACGGTGGCGCGCGGCGAGGACGAGCGCGTCAACGACACGTTCGAAACGAATACCGGCTGGATCATCGGCGCGCCCGGTGACACGGCCACCACGGGTATCTGGGTTCGCGTCGATCCCATCGGAACGGGCGCCCAGCCCGAGGACGATCACACGCCCGATCCCGGCGTCCTGTGCTTTGTCACCGGGCAGGGAACACCGGGCGGTTCGCCGGGCGAAGCGGACGTCGACAACGGCGCCACTACCCTGACCTCACCGACCTTCAATGCGGCCGTGGGGGTGGGCGAAGCCTACATCGGGTATTGGCGCTGGTACTCGAACGACGGCGGCACCAACCCCAACCAGGACCACATGCCCATCCTGATTTCGAATGACGCCGGCCAGACGTGGGTTCAGCTCGAGGATGTCACCCAGAACGCGAACGCGTGGGTGTTCAAGCAATGGAAGGTGTCCGACTTCGTGGCGCCGACGAATCAGATTCGCCTGCGATTCGTGGCGCGCGACGACCCGCCCGGCTCCATTGTCGAGGCCGGAGTCGATGACGTGCGCCTCTACATTCTCCGCTGCAACGTGCTCGGCGACACCAACGGAGACGACCGCGTCGATTTCGTGGACCTCAACATCGTGCTCTCGTCTTTCGGCCAGACGGGCCCGGGCATGCCGGGCGACGTGAACGGCGACGGCGTCGTGAACTTCGAGGACCTCAACATCGTGTTGGGAGCATTCGGCACGAGCGGGTGAGGGCTGCCAATCTGGCGGGCCGGGAGAGAGACGCCGCTCGCGGCCGCGCGCCACGGGGTGGTGGAATCCGCTGGACTGGCGCGTAAGATTCCGTCGATGTTTGGGAAACACCCCAGACACGGGAGCCAGCGCGACTATGAGCGACCATGAGCGGCAGGACGTTCGGACGACCGGGGAGGAAAGTGGTGGAGCAACCCACGGCGCGGCGATCGCGACGCGGGCCCGCACCGCGCCCCCGCGACTCGATCGGCTTCCCCCGTTCCGCGTGTTGCTGCACAATGATGATGTCAACGACGTCGAGCACGTCGTTCGATCGATCACGGAACTCACGCCGCTGAAGAAGGATGAGGCCGTCGTGCGGACGATCGAGGCCCATAAGACGGGGGTGGCGCTGTTGCTGACCACCCATCGGGAGCGGGCCGAGCTGTACCGCGAGCAGTTCGGCACGAAGAACCTGGCCGTTACGATCGAACCGGCCGAATAACACGCCGGGGCATCGCACTCCATCAAGGTCCTGGCCGCCGTCCTGGCAAGGTGGTGGATAATCCATGGTGCGCCGCGCGCGTGATCGCGAAAACGGGCGCGTCAAGCCAAACCGAATCAATCTGCCGCGCGGCGCCCTGACTGGCCCGCGTGAACACGCGCGCCGTTGTGTCCTGCGCGATCGCACACTTCGAAGCGATTCGGGAACGTCGAGAGTGCGGGAGTGCGTGTGCGTCGTCGATGGGTGTGTCGCCCCGCGGGTCAGTGGCCCGCCAGTATGAAAGGAGGGCGGCACGTATGGCGCTTCGACTGGGTGAGATTCTTGTGGCTCGCGGCATGCTCAGTGAGGATCAGGTTCACGGCGCGCTGGCGGAGCAGGAAGCGTACGGCGGGGCGTTCGGTGACATCGTCGAGCGCATGTTCGGCGTCTCGCCGCGTGAAGTGGAGTTGGCGTGGGCGTCCCAGTTTGCGGGCATCGCGGAGCGAATCGATCCGCGCGACGAGATCGTTGAACTCGACGCTCTGCTGGCCGTGAGCGCGCGCCAGGCGTGGCAGTTTGGGTTGTTGCCGCTGCGTCGGGATGGCGATGAACTGGTGATCTGCACGACGGAAGAACATCTGCCGCGGGCCCTGCGGTTCGTCTATCGGTCCCTGAGGGAGCGTTGCTCGTTCGTCATCGCCGACGCGGAATCGCTCGGCGAAGCGTTGGGTGAGCACTTCCCCATGCCGGGCCTCTCCGCCGCGAGCGTGAGAGCCGGCATGCCGGTGGGCTGAGTCCCGGCTCGCTGTCGGGCGGGCCTCGGCGGGCGGGCTGTCCCGGGCCGAGGTAGGCGCAGTGCTGCGATGTCGTGCGTCCCCATCGGAGGAGGGGGGACCCGCGGCGTCGCGGCTTTTTTGGGTCGGGAGTCGCGTCTTCGTACTCGCGCTCCGGTACCATGGGGCAACCCCCGAGGGGGTTCGCACGAATACCCATCGCGGCCATTTCCCCGCGCGGCTGTTCGGGCGGCGTGCGGGCTCGCAGGCCATTCCATTCGTTCTACCGACGACGAGACAACCCATGACCATCACCCACGACAGCACCAAACCCGTGCCGCAACGCGTCACGCTCGACCCGGATCAAACGCACGACCCTCACGCCACGCGCCTGGGGGACTTCATGAAGGCCTGCATCAAGTTTCAGGCCTCCGATCTGCTCGTGAAGACCGGCAAGCCGCCGGTGGTGCGGCTCCGGGGCTCGCTGAAGTCGCTCGACACGGACGTCGTTTCGCACGAGGAATACCAGCAGATCGCCAAGCACATTCTCACCGAAGCGCAATGGGAAGATCTCACGAAGTTCGGCTCGGTGGACTTCGCGTACGACTACGACGAGAAGCACCGGTTTCGTGTCAACCTGTTTCAGGCCCGCGGCAAGCTCTCGATGGCCGCGCGTCTCATCACCAGCAACATCCGCCGATTCGAGGACCTCTATCTCCCGGAGGTAAT
Source organism: uncultured Phycisphaeraceae bacterium (assembly GCA_964638515.1). GTDB lineage: Bacteria > Planctomycetota > Phycisphaerae > Phycisphaerales > UBA1924 > CAYPGJ01. The sequence continues at coordinate 412 of CAZWZL010000029.1, read as the reverse complement.
GGGGGAGATCGCGATGCAGCCGCAGGGCATCGTGCTGCTCGCCGGCGTCACGGGATCGGGCAAGTCCACGACGATCGCGTCGATGCTGAACTACGTGAACGAGCGCAAGGCCGTGCACGTGGTCACGATCGAAGACCCGATCGAGTACATCTTCGAGGACAAGAAGGCCACGATTCACCAGCGTGAAGTGGGCATCGACGTTTCCGACTTCAAGATCGCGCTTCGCGCCCTAGTCCGCGAGAATCCGGACGTTGTGCTCGTGGGCGAGATGCGCGACGCCGAGACGTTCGAGGCCGCGCTGCACGCCGCGGAAACGGGCCACCTCGTGTTCGGCACGATCCACGCCTCGAGCGCCGCCGAGACGTTCAGCCGCATCTACGACCTGTTCGAGCCGGCGGAGCGGGAGCAGGTC
>CAZWZL010000028.1:0-41585 GCA_964638515.1 uncultured Phycisphaeraceae bacterium | reverse complement strand
GCGCCGTTGTGGAGCCAGTTGCAGTACATGGCGGCCATGCGCCAGGAGACGTTGACGGCCATGTTCTCCTGGCCGGGACGGAGGATGTAGTTGGGCGCGCCGGCGGGGCTGAGGTCGGCGATGTGGTAGCTGGTGACCTCGCCATCGTAGGGGTTGTAGCCGATTTCCTGCGCGACAGGCCAGGCAAGCTTGATGAAGTTGATCCATTGCGAGGCGGCGACCTCGGTGCGGCCGATGCGATACTCGTACTTGACGCCGCCGAATGACGGGAAGCCAGATGCAACGGAACCAAGGACGCGTTCGGACTCGAGCATGTCGCGGTTGCCGGCGTGGGTGATGGTGACGAAGTCGTGGCCGTGGGAGGGAGGGGGGCCGTTGAAGACGCCGGGGAGCGTGGCGGGGACGCCGGCGAGGGAGGGGGAGGAGAGGAGAAGCGCGGAGGCGAGGAGGGCAAAGCCCCTCACCCCGCGTTGCTTCGCAACGCTCCCCTCTCCTGCAAGGGGCGAGGGGTTCAGGCGTCGCGCATCAGCGTTTTGCGGAGGCGAAGTTGTGTTGTGCATTGCACGAATCCTCCCGGCCCCTGCGGCCCCCTGTAGTGAACCCACCCTGAACGCGCTGGCGTGCATGCGGCGCACGGAATGATGCCGCGTGGTCAGGGGGGGGGGGCAAGCGTGGAGTGCGCATTTCGCGCGAAAACGTTTTCGGACGCGCGCGACGAGCGCGCGTGCTCTGTGCACGGCAAGTGTGCCACGGGGATGCGTGGAGGGAAGCGCGCGCGACGGGAATGTGGGAGGAATGTGCGCCGGGTGAGGGGGATTGCGGGGCGGCCGCGCGGAACTGTGTGAAGATGGCGTGGGCTCGCGCGGATTTGGGTGGCGGCGAGGGCGGGCGGGAGGGAAGGCCCCACGAGAGAACGAGGATCTGAAGAAGCAGCCCCCCTCCGGTTCTCGCTGCGCGTGAACCACCTCCCCCGCGCCTTCGGCGGAGGGAGGGGTTGATCACGGCGCGCGTGGAGCGAGCGGGCGGGCGAGTTGGGAGAGATGAAAAGAGGCGGGCGGGACGCCCCACAAGGCAAAGAGAAGAAAAACGCCCCGGCGGGTGAGGCCGGGGCGTGTGTGCGTTTCGCCGAGTGATTCGCGTCGGGTTCGCGCGCGCGAGCGCGGCGTGCGGTCGCGGGATGTCCGCTCTCAGCGGCGGTTGCGCCGGAGAGCCGCGAGGCCGGCGAGGGAGAGGAGTGAGGCGGCGCCGGGGGTGGGGACGAAGGCGAGGGAGAGGGCGTTGCCGGTGCCGGTGACGCCGATGAGGGTGGCGTTGCCGGAGGCGAGGTTGATGGAGGAGAGGGTGTCGGTGCCGGAGTTGTTGATGGCGAGCATGCCGAAGAGGGGGTCGAAGGCCATGCCGACGCCGGTCTGGTTGGCGGAGTTGTTGGGGCCGACAAGGGTGAGCGCGCCGTCGGTGAGGCTCATGGTGTAGAGCATGCGGCCGCCCACGGAGGCGGTGTCCATGAAGTACATGATGGAGTTGACGGAGTCCCAGCCCATGGAGCCGAAGGAGCCACCGGGGACGGTGGTGCCGAGGGCGGTGGCCTGGCCGGTGAGTGGGTTGATCTCGTAGAAGTTTCCGCCGCCGGCGACGGAGGAGGAGTGGCCGTAGAGGCGGCCGTTGGCCCATTCCATGCCGTGCATGACGACGGTGGAGGTGACATTGAAGTCGCCGATGACGGTGGCGGCGCCGGTGTTGTAGTTGATGCTCCAGAGGTTGTCGTTGGTGGTGGAAGCCATGTAGAGGGTGTCGGTGCCGGGGTCGTAGGCGAGGGCGCCTTGCGAGCCGGAGACGCCGCCGGAGAGGGCCGTGGAGTTGATGATGCCGCCGGTGTTGGGGTTGAGTTCGACGAGGTTTAGGCCGTCGACGGCGAAGAGTCGCGGCTGTGCGACAGCGGCGGAGGCGGCCAGCGCGCCAACGGCCAAGAGGGTGATGTGCTTCATGACGTTTTTCTTCCCTTGTGGAGCGCGGAGCGCTCGACGTGATCACTGATGCGGCCGTCCGGGAGGCCGCGCTGCGGATAGGGTCGCACGTGGCGGCGGGCGGGTCAAGGGTGGATTTGGTCTTTTGCGGGAGCTGGGTAAGGTGCGATTGGGGTTTTTGAGGGCTCGGGAGGGGTCAGGGGGAGACTTGGGGGCGATCGGGGTGGGTCCAGTCAAGGTGAAAGAACTGGCCTCGGGGTTGGTCGGTGCGTTCGTAGGTGTGTGCGCCGAAGTAGTCGCGTTGGGCCTGGAGAAGGTTGGCTGGGAGGCGGTCGGAGCGGAGGGAGTCGTAGTAGGCGAGGGCGGAGGAGAAGGTGGGGACGGGCACGCCGAGGGTTGCGGCGAGGGCGACGATGCGTCGCCAGGAGGGTTGTGCGTTGGCGATGAGGTTGGTGAAGAAGGGGTCGAGGAGGAGGTTTGGGAGGTTGGGCTTGGAGGAGTATGCGTTGGCGATGTGGTGGAGTAAGCGTGCGCGGATGATGCACCCGCCTCGCCAGATGCGCGCGATGGCGGCGAAGTCGGGTGTCCACTTTTGTTGTTGCGCGGCGGCGTTGATGATGGCGAAGCCTTGGGCGTAGGCGCAGGCCTTGGAGCAGAGGAGGGCTTGTCGGACGTCTTCGACGAGGTGCTCGATGTCGCCCTGGAAGTGTTCGTGCGAGGGCGCCTTGAGGATGGTGGATGCGTGGACGCGTTCGGCCTTGAGCGCGGAGAGGTTTCGCGCGAAGACGGCTTCGGAGATGGTGGGCGCGGGGACGGCGAGATCGAGTGCGGCGGTGGAGGTCCATGCGCCGGTGCCTTTTTGGCCCGCGGCGTCGAGGACGACGTCGACGAAGGGTTTCCTGGTGACGGGGTCTTGCTGCCGGAGGATGTCTGCCGTGATTTCGATGAGGAAGGAGTCGAGGTCGGTGGAGTTCCACTTGGCAAAGATGTCGGCGAGTTGGGAGGGGTTGAGGTTGGCGGCGCGGCGCAGGACGTCGTAGGCCTCGCAGATCATCTGCATGTCGGCGTACTCGATGCCGTTGTGGACCATTTTGACGAAGTGGCCTGCGGGGTTTGGCCCGACGCGGGCGGCGCAGGATGCGGCGTCGGGCGCGACGATGGGTTTGCCGGGGGTGGCGCCTTCGAGGGGCTTGCCGGTGCGAGCGTCGACCTTTGCGGCGATGGCGGACCAGATGGGCTCGATGGCGGCCCATGCTTCGGCGGAGCAGCCGGCCATGAGTGATGGGCCGAAGCGTGCGCCGGTTTCTCCGCCGGAGACTCCGGAGCCGACGAAGTGGAGGCCTTTGGCGGAGAGCGCGGCGTCGCGTCGTGTGGAGTCGGTCCAAAGGGCGTTGCCGCCGTCGATGACGATGTCGCCTTTGGAGAGGAGCGGCGTGAGTGAGTCGATGACGGCGTCGGTGGGCGCGCCGGCTTTGACGAGGATGACGATGCGGCGTGGCTGCTTGAGCGAGGCGACGAAGTCCTTGAGCTCGGCGTAGGCGTGGAGGCCGCCGGGGGTGGAGGGGTTTTCGGAGATGAAGGTTTGGGCGACGGACGTGGTGCGGTTGTAGACGGCGGTGGCGAAGGCGTGGTCGGCCATGTTGAGGGCGAAGTTGGCGCCCATGACGGCGAGGCCGATGAGTCCGACGTCGTTGGCGTGCCTGGTGGAGGGATCGGAGGCGGCGTGGAACTTGGAGGGATGCATGCTGGGCGTGGCTCCTGCGCGTGAGAGGAGCGCGAATTGTCCGAGGGAGTCGGCGTGGTGGCAAACGGGGCGGATGGCGGGTTGGCGAGCGCGCGGCGTCGGGCCGTATGATGAGCGGCTCAGGAAGGGGCGGTAGCTCAATTGGGAGAGCACTAGCTTTGCAAGCTAGGGGTTGCCGGTTCGATCCCGGTCCGCTCCATTGGGGATGTTGAGGGAGAGGGGTTGATTTCGAGTTCGGCGATCGTGTATTTGCGCGCGAGGCGTCCTTCGACGCGTCCCGGCGGAGTGTGCCGAGGCGCGTTTTCCGCTGGATGCGGAATCGGATCAGAACTTGAAGGTGGCCTGGAGGTAGACCCAGTCCATGTCATCGCCGGGGCCTGAGGTGGAGATGAAATCGCCTGCGAAGAAGTGGGCGTATCCGCCCTCGATTTCGAGGTGGTGATCGACTTTCCACGTGGCTGTGATGTCGAGTTCCTGTCCGACTTCGCGGGACGTGGAGAGCGCGCCTGCTCGGACGACGCCGCCGCCCGCGTTGTAGAGGGCGTCGTCGGTGGATGCGCGCCAGAAGCAGTGGAGGTCGGTGCGGAGGGTGAGGGCGGGGACCGGCTTGATGGAGAATCCGGTGGAGAGATCGATGATGTTCTGACGGCCGACGAAGTCCATGAATCCGAAGTAGGCGTGGCCGAGGGGGAAGAGCTGGTTGAAGGTCTGGACCTTTCCGTCGGCGGGCGTGTCGTCGCCGGAGGCGTAGTCGAAGCCGACGTAGAGGCGCGGGGCGAGACTCGATCCGGAGAAGGTGTATCCGAGTTGCGAGGCGATGGAGTAGGCGGAGATGTCGGCGGTGGCGAGTGAGCCGAACTGGTACGCGCCTTCGAGGTCCATGTCGAAGCCCGAGTCACCGAATGCGCCGCCGAGGCGTGCGCCGACGGTGTGGCGGGACTCGCGCCCTGTTGTGCCGTTGAAAGTGATGCGGTCGGCGTCGAGGCCGAGCCAGTAGAGGTCGAGGTCCCAGGGCTTTGGTCCGTCGCCGACTTTGCCTGCGGCGTAGGCGCCGAAAAAGTCGGGGCCGATGGACCAGTCGTTGAAGTCGTACTTCTGGATGGCGGCGTAGCGCGAATAGAAGCCGTCGATGCGCCAGTTGTCGAACTTGAGGATGGCGCGTGCGGCGTCCCACGCGCGTTTGGTGTTGGCCCAGGGGAGGGGCGAGACGAGGCGTTGCTTTCCGAAGAGGAGTTCCTGTCGGCCGATGCGCGCGGTGAGGGACGCGTTGTCGTCGAGATCGAAGACGAGGTCGGCGAAGGCGTTCTGGAGGTCGAGGTTGTCGACGTCGAGTGTGCGTCGGCCGCCCGGGAGTTCGCGGTCTTCGAGGAGGCCGGCGGACTTGCCTTCGACGAAGAAGCGGAGGGATTTGGAGAGATGGACGTCGAGGTGCGCGAGGGCGCGGCCCAGGAGGAAGACGTCATCGTTGGCGGGGACGTCGCTGAAATTGAAGGCCCACCAGGACTCGAGCCGGAGCCGGAGTTCTCCGCCGAAGGAGGCGTAGGCGGAGCCGTCGTCGTTGAGGCGGACTCGCTTGAGCGGATCGAATAGCTCGTCGCCGGAGTCGGGATCGAACTTCGACCAGTCTTCGTCGAAACGGAGGGGCTTGAAGGCCGGGCGCGGCGCGGGCTTGGGCGCTTCCGCGGCCGGGGTCGGGGTCGGCACGTGGGGCGCGGGCTTGTCGGCCTGCGCGAGAGCGAGCGCGGGGGTCGCGAGCACGGCGAGGGAGAGGAACAGGCTTCGCGACATGTCGGATTCCTTGCTTGAAGGAGCGCGGAGTCGATGCACCAGATAATCGGACCTTTTTATGTCCTATCTTGAGCACCGTACCGGGGGGCGGCGTGGGCTTCAAGCTCCGGTTGGCGTCAGCGTTTCCTGCGGGGCACGGTGAGTGAGACGGGCGCGTTGGCGTGGCCGGCGAAGCGCGCATCGCAGAGGGGCTTTGATTTGCGCCGTGAGTTCAGGATTCGATCGATGGTGACTTCGGCAAAGGCCTTCTCCACGGTGGCGATGACCTGATCGAGGGTGTGGTGGAGTTCGCAGAGGTTTCTGTGGCTGTCGATGCCGAGGGGGCATTTGCGGATTCGTTCCATGCCTGAGTCGACGGCGCGGAGGATGTCGGTGATGGAGATGTCTTCGGGCTGTCGCGCGAGCATGAAGCCGCCGCCGATGCCTCGTTGGGCGGCCAGGATTCCGGCGCGGGCGAGTTGGCGGAGCACCTTGGAGAGATAGCCGTGGGGAACGCGTGTTGCGGCGGAGATTTCCTGGGCGATGGCCGGGCCTCCGCCGACGGAGGCGATGTACACCACGGCGCGCAGGGCGTACTCGGAGGTTTGTGAGATCACGGCTGGTCTCCGGCGGGCGATCGGGCGGCGTGGTGCATAGTGTAGCACATAGTCCATTTATCCACTTTGGAGGCGCGTGTGTCGACGAAAGCGGGATCGTGGCGGTTGGAGCGTGCGGCGGTGTTGGGGGCGGGCGCGATGGGCTCGTCGCTGGCCGCGGTGTTGTCGGCGTCCGTGCCGACGGTGCTGATCTGCCGGAATCCGGAGCGTGCGGCGCGATTGCACCGTGACGGGGTGGTGGTGCGTGGGCTGCTGGAGATGACGGCTCGACCGATCGTGCTCCGATCATTGAGCGAGTTGGCGTCGATGGGGGGAGCGAGCGTGGTGTTCGTGGCGACGAAGACGACGGCGATTCCGCGGGTGGCGGCGGAGCTGAGGCCGCTGCTTGCGGGGCTGGGGATGGGGGGGAGCGAGTCGTTCGTCGTTTCGTATCAGAACGGGATCGAGCCGGGTCAGCAGCTGATGTCGTTGCTCGAGTGCGATCGGGTGCTTCGGATGGTGCTGTCGTTCGGCGCGGTGCTGGAGGAAGAGAGCGGGGAGGTGCGCGTGACGCTGCACACGCCGCCGCACGCGATCGGCGCCGGACGAGCGGAGCATCGTTCGGTGTGCGAATCGTTGGCCGGGGCGCTCGATCGCGGGGGGTTGCCGACGCGCTTTGAAGAGCGGCTCGAGGAACGGGTGTGGGTGAAGGGAATCGTGAACGCGTCGATGAATCCGATCGCGGCGCTGGTGAACGCGTCGGTGGGCGAGGTTCTGGATTCTCCTGCGCGGCTGATCGTGGAGCGGTTGGTGGCTGAGGGCGAGGCGGTGGCGCGTCGCGAGGGGCTCGATTTGGGAGAGGGGTTTGCGGCTCGGGTGTTTGAGATGCTGCGGGAAGCGTCGTCGCACACGCCGAGCATGGTGGAGGACATCCGGCGGGGGCGCGAGTCGGAGGTTGGTCAGTTGAATCGCCAGATTCTGGCGCACGCGGCGCGCGTGGGGGTGGCGACGCCGACGCACGAGGTGATCGACGCGTTGATCGAGACGTTCGACTGGAAGGTGTATCGCAAGGGCGGCGTGTGAGACGCGGATTCAGGCGGCGCGGGTCGGACTTTCGGCGGGGAGGTCCTTGGGCACGAGGACGGTGACTTCCTCCTGCGTGAGGCATCGGCGGGCGTAGTTACGGATGCGTGCGAGGAGCGCGTCGGTGACCTCGTGGCCGGCGGAGATGAGCAGTTCTCCTTCGAGGGTGCGGATGTCCTCCTGGAGGACCATGCCGATGATGAGCTTGCGGACGGAGACCTTGCGGATGTCGCCGCCGGCGGAGGTTCGGAAGATCTCGCCGGCGAGTTCCTGGGCGGCGAGCAGGACATCCGGATCGGTCTTGCCCTTGGGCGTCGAGAGCCGGTCGAGCACGACCTGAAAGGGCTCGGCGCGGGCGAGGGCGAGATCGATCTCGCGCACGACGGCGACGATCTGGGCGGCGATGCGGGTGCGGTCGTCCTTGATGGACGAGCGCAGCGAGGCGTCGTCCTCGTACTGCACGCGCACGATCTCGGCGGCGGTTTCGAGGCGGGGGATGCGCTTCAGGAGATCGGCGCCGGCGGCGGGGTGCGTTCGAAAGAGGCGCCGTTCGTCGTCGGAGAGGTCGGCGCCCTTGAGGGCAGACTCGACCAAGTCGTCGGGGAGGGTGATGCAGCCGATGGAGGAGAGCATGGCGGCGATCTCGACGCACCATGGATCGGCGACGTTGAGTTTGAGCGCGAGCGCGCGTGCGGCTTTGCGGATGCGATCACCCTGTCGGAACAACCTCGGGCGGGCCATCTGGAGGACCTGCACGAGGACGGAGATGCTTCCGGTGAGCGTTCGTTGGAGCAGCTCGCGCTCGACGATTCTGAGCCGGTGGATTTCGAGGCCGTCGCGGATGGCCTGCTCGAGTTCCTCGCGCGAGCAGGGCTTGCTGAGAAAGCGGAAGATGTGGCCCCGGTTGACGGCGTCGATTGCGGTTTTCTGATCGCTGTTGCCGGTGAGGAGGATGAAGGAGGTGTGGGGGCAGGTTTCGCGGGCTTTAACGATCAGATCCACGCCGGTCATCTCGGGCATCGACATGTCGGACACGAGCACGCCGGGCTGGCCTATTTGGCGGAGCGTTTCGAGCGCCTGTGCGGGGCTTTCGGCGGTGAGCACGTTGAACGTTCTGCCGATGGATCGGCGCAGGGCCGCGAGCAGGTTGGGATCGTCATCGACGAGCAGGACGGACTTGGCGGGCGTCACGGAGTTCGGGGTGGTCATGCGGCGGCTCCGGGCAGGTTGAGGCATCGAGCCGCGGCGTCGGCGGCGTTGACTGCGACGAGATAGGCGTGATCGAGGTCGATTCTCCAGAGGCGGTCGGTGGGCGGATCGATCGGCGCGACGGCGCGCGCGATGTGGAGCGCGGTGACGGAGTCTGCTGCGGGCGGGGTGGGCGGGACGGGCTGCTCGTGGTGCGTGACGGCGGAGACGCAGTCGTCGGCGAAGCCCCAGATGCCCAGGAGATAGCCGCCGAGCTGCGCCTGCGACGCGCCGAGGGCTTCGCGTTCGATGATGGAGAGGGGGGCGTTTTGTCGGCGTGCTTCGTTCACCCAGCGGCTCGCACGATCGGGGTCGTCGGTGACGATCGCCAGTCGTCCGATTTCGGCGAGCATGCCGGCGGTGTACACGGTGCCTTGCATCAGGGGTGACAGGCCGAGCGCCTGTGCGGAGAGCCATGCGCGGGACGCGGTGTTGGAGGAGCGAAGCCATATGGCTTCGGGGGTCAGGCCGGGGACGGTGGCGCGGCCCAGGGATTGGAAGATGCGCGCGACGACGGCGAGGGAGCGGACGTTTGCGAGCCCGAGTCGGGCGACGGCTTCGGTGGCGGTGTGGGCGGGGCGGGCGACGGCGAAGAAGGCGGAATTGACGAGTTGGAGGCACTTGGCGGTCATGGCGGGGTCGCGGGCCACGATGCTGCCGACGACATCGATGCCGACCTGGGGATCGTCGAGCGCATCGATGAGATCCTGATGCGTTTCGGGCGCGGAAGGAAGCCGTTCGATTCTCCCAGCGATGGCCTGCAGCGTCGGGTTCTGCAGGGCGTCGCGCAGGGCGAGCAGGCGGCGCATGGCGGCGCGAAGGGTTGAAGCATCGCACGGCTTCATGAGGAACTGCTGGACCGGCCCGACGGAATCGAGGATCTCCCGCTCGCCGGCCTGGCCGGAGAGCGCGAGCCGGATGGTCTGAGGGTGGAGCTCCCGAACCTTTGACAGGAGTTGCGCCCCGCTCATGCCCGGCATGCGCATGTCGGAGACGACCACGTCGGCGTCCTGCTGCGCAAGGGCCTCAAGGGCCTTGTGGCCTCCGACGACGAATCGCATATCGCACTCGTTGGCCAGTGGTCGGAGCGAACGCCGCAGCCCGTCGAGCACGCGAGGATCGTCGTCAACGAAGAGGACGCGGAGCAGAGCGGCGCCGGGGGTCATGCGGCCTCCGCGATCGGCGCAGCGCTCGCGGCGTGGGAGAGCGGGAGACGGATGGTGAACGTGGTTCCGACGCCGGGAGTGGAATCGATGGTGATCGATCCTGCGTGTCGATTGACGATGGTGGTGTGGCAGATGGCCAGACCCTGGCCGGTGCCCTTGCCGACGCCCTTGGTGGTGAAGAAGGGATCGAAGACTCGATTCTTGATCGCGTCGGGGATGCCGGCGCCGGAGTCGGCGACGATGATCAGGGCCGAGTCGCCGTCGCGGCGGGTGGAAACGCGGATGCTTCCTCGGCGTTCCTGGCCGTCTCCGACGACATCACCGATGGCGTCGGCGGCGTTCACCACGAGATTCAGGACGACTTGATTGATCTCGCCGAGGTAGCAGGGCACGGGGGGAAGATCGGGCTGGAGATCGAGTTGGACGTCGGCGACGTACTTCCAGCGATGTCGGCACACCACGATCGTGCTCTCGATGGCCTTGTTGAGATCGGCGGGCTCCTTGGCGCCTGTTCCTGGGTGCGAGAAGCCCTTCATGGCTCGGACGATGTCGGCGATTCGGTCGATGCCCTCGATGGACTGCGCGAGAGCGCCCGGGATCTCGGTGCGGAGGAAGGAGATGTCGGACTGTTCGGCGAGGGCGTCGGCGGCGCGCAGTTGCTCTTGCAGGGTCGCGTCGTCACCGATCTCGCCGGCGCATTCCGCGTATCGGTTGACGACCCTCATCAGGGTATCGAAGCTTTCGCTGAGAAAGCGGGTGTTGTCGGAGACGTACTGCATGGGCGTGTTGATTTCGTGCGCCACGCCGGCGGCGAGCTGGCCGATGGACTCGAGCTTCTGCGCTTGAACGAGCTGCCATTCGAGTTGACGGCGGCGGGCCATCTCGGAGCGGATCACGTCGTTGGTCCGTTCCAGCGAGGCCATGTAGTTGGATCTCTGCTGCTCGTTGACGCTGAACTCGATGGCCATGCTTTCGAGCGCTCGGGCGAGTTCGGAGAGTTCGTCATTCCCCTGGTCTGCGATGCGAATGTCGTTTTCGCCCTCGGTCAATCGCGCCGTGGCTTGGCGGAGCTCTTCGATCCTTCGAACGATGGACCGAATGGCGACACCGGAGGCAAGCACGACCAAGAGCACGGTCGTGAGGGTGGCGGCGGCGGTGATCAATCCGAGCGATCGCACGGGCGCCAGCACGGCGGCCGGGTTGTGCTTGATGACCGCGGCCCACCATCCGGCGCCTCGGAGAATCGGGCGGCCGGCCACGACCACCAGACGCTCGCCATCGGAGGTCTGGACGGTCGCTCGGGCTACTGCGCCGTTGGCGTTCTGCAAGGCCTGGTCGAGCAGGGGGCGCAGCCAATCGGCGTCTCGTTGGCGGGAGCTGCGAAGCAGGTCTGTGCCATCGCGTGTGACCAAGCTGAATTGGACCTGCTCCCAGACGCTGTTCTCCGGCGTGAGCGAGTCGATGAATGCTCCGAGCGCGGACGCGCGCAGGACCACTTTCAGGACGCCGAGGAACTCGCCCTCCGCAGATTCGGCGCGCAGACTGATCGGGAGGGCGTAGTCGTCGAGGCTGTCGTCCCATTCGACCTGTCCGATGAACACGCCGCGATCTCGGGCGATGGTCCACCACGACTCGTCGTTCTGACGAAAATCGGACGTCGGGCCCGTCTGCGCCAGGTTGGCGCCGCGTCGGTCGGTCAGGAACGCTTCGCCGAAGACGCTCTGACCTTCCGATGCACTGGAGAGAAACGCTCGCTCGCGCATTTCGACGCTGAGCTCGTGGGCGCTCGAGGCCGCTTTGACGGCGCGAGCCTGACTTGATCCGTCGTTGTTCCATGCGCGATCGATGGCGTCGATCCACGCTTCCGGATCCGGCGAGGCGTTGTACCGGTCCTCGGAAGTCAGCAACATGCGCTGCGTGTCCGATCGGACGAGAAAGCCCTGCCATTGCCGCACGTACTGGTTCAGCGTCTCGTCGACGGCGCTGATCACGGCGGACGCCTGCGCGTCGGCGGCGGTGAGGATCGATTCTCGGAGCAGATCACTGGAGCCCTGATACAGGAACCAGCCGCCCAGCCCCACGACGGCGCATGGCACGCTCAGGCCGATGGTGAGCTTTGGAAGGAGTTTCATGGGCGTTCCTGCGGGCTCTGCTCGCCGCCGGTCGGGGCTGTCCGCTAACGCTGTCATCGGCTCATTGCCTCTTGCACTTTCGATCCCTCATTCTTGAGGGCGCTCACGGGACAACGAGGTCACTTTCGCGAGAGCGGGCGAGCGCGGATCGGGAGGTGCGCGTTCTAGGTCGTTCGGCCGCCCTGACCAGGGTGGGCGTGCGTTATGCTTCCGCCACATGTCCACGAACGCGAGCGGAGAGAGGGTCAAGGAAACGCCCAAGCAGGCGGCGATGGGGCTCATCATCTCGTTCGTGATGGTGCTGGCGTTCAAGATCTTCGTGTTTGACACGTACGTGATCCCGACCGGCTCGATGGGTCCGACGCTGATGGGGCGTCACATGCGACTGTCGAGCCCGCAGACGGGGTTCACGTGGGCGGTGAATCCTCCGGTGCAGGCCGGGCCGGACGGGCTTGGCATGATGTTCCAGCCGAGGACGTTTACGCTGGATGGCGAGCCGCAGTCGGGCCTGCCGTACACGACGACGCTGCCGGCGATGCGTGGGGGTGATCGGATCGGGGTGGCTCGGTATCACCCGCTGTTCCGGCCGAGCCGTTGGGACGTGACGGTGGTGAAGTGGCCGGCGTCCCCGCACGAGAACTACATCAAGCGGCTGGTGGGATTGCCGGGCGAGCGGCTTTGGCTGGCGGACGGGGACGTGTTCGTGACCCGGAGTGAGGGCGGGCGCGAGGCTCGGCCCGAGGACGTGTGGGAGATTGAGCGCAAGCCGGCGCGCGTGCAGCGGGACTTGTGGTGGCCGGTGTTCTCCACGGAGTTCACGCCGCTGGATTCGTCGCACAACGGACGCGCGTGGCGCGGGCCCTGGACTCTGGAAGGCGCCACGTGGACGGATCGGGAGATCGGGGTTGGCGCGTCCGGCGGCGCGCTGACGTGGGACGAGTCTCGTTGGCCGGTGCTGGATTGGGCGCCGTACAACGATGCGCCGCCGTACCGGGGCTTGCCGAGGTTTCCGGTGTCGGACGTCCGGGTGCGGGTGGACGTGGTGCCCGAGATTGCGGGGCTCTCGATCGAGGCTTCGGTGCGTGCGCGGGGGCATGAGTTTCGGGGGGTGATCGGTCCGGACGGCGCGGCGCGCGTGGAGATGCGCGCGGACGGGGGCGATTGGCGCGTGTTGGGCTCAGGGAAGGCCGGCGAGCTGCGGGCGGGTCGCTCGACGAGCGTGGAACTGTGGCATGTGGATCAGTCAGTGTCGCTCTGGGTGCAGGGGCGCGAGGCGGCGCGGGGCGTGTATGACTGGTCGCCGTGGGAGCGGCTCGCGCACGCCATGGGGAAGACGCGTTCCGAGATCGACGCCATGGGGGTGGGCGGCATCGTTCGCGAAGGCGAGCGTTCGCCGGACGGGATGATCAATGCGTTTGCGGATGGGAGCGCGTACGGGCACGTTGGAGTGCGTGTTGGGTTGTCGGGCGCGGCGAGGCTGACGCGCGTGGGGCTGGACCGGGATCTGCACTATCAGGCGTCGTGGTATCGGTCGGGCGAGCCGTCGGGCACGGCCGCGTTGGGCACGCACCCGCGGAATCTGGCGGTGCTGCACGCGGACGAGTATTTCCTGTGCGGGGACAACTCGGCGAACAGCACGGATTCGCGCCTGGTGGACTCGGTGAACCCGTGGGTTGCTGAGGAGATCGACAACAAGCTGGGCGTGGTGCATCGGCGGATGCTGACGGGGAAGGCGGTGGTGGTGTTCTGGCCTTCGATGCTGCCCGTCGAGGCGGGTGGATCGCGGTTCATGATCGCGCCGGACTTCGGGCGGATGCGGTTCATCCGGTGAAGCGCGGGCGAGGAGACGTTGGATGGACCTGAGTCTGAAGGGCAGGCGGGCGCTGGTGTGCGGGGGATCGAAGGGCATCGGCGCGGCGTGCGCGCAGGAGCTTGCGCTGTTGGGGGCGCAGGTGACGGTGATGGCGCGGGATGAGGGGGCGTTGCGCGAGGTGGCGGGAGGATTGGCGGGGGAAGGGCACGGGTGGGTGTCGGCGGACACGAGTGATCTGGAGAGTGTGCAGCGCGCGGCGGAGAAGGTGTTGCGCGCAGGGCCGGTGCACGTGCTGGTGAACAACACGGGGGGCCCGCCGGCGGGGAGAGCGGTGGATGCGGAGGTGGGCGCGTATGAGACGGCGTTTCGACAGCACGTGGGAGCCGCGCAGACGCTGACGCGGGCGCTCCTAGCGGGGATGCGGGGCGCGAAGTTCGGGCGGATCATCAACGTGATCTCGACGAGCGTGAAGGCGCCGATCCCGGGGCTGGGCGTTTCGAACACGGTGCGGGGCGCGATGGCGTCGTGGTCGAAGACGGTGTCGCTGGAGGTGGCCGCGGACGGGATCACGGTGAACAGCGTGCTGCCGGGGTTCACGGACACGGAGCGGCTGCGGTCGCTGATCGCGACGCGCGCGAAGGGGAGCGGACGGAGCGAGGACGTAGTTGGCGAGGAGATGCGCGCAAGCGTGCCGGCGGGGCGGTTCGGCGAGGCGCGTGAGATCGCGGCGGTGGTGGCTTTTTTGGCGAGCCCGGCGGCGAGCTACGTGAACGGCGTGGCGCTGCGGGTGGATGGAGGGAGGACGGGGTCGATCTAGCGCACGCGCGGCGCGAGGCGTGCATGGGCCGCCGATACACTGCTGTTCGCCATGGAACGATGCCGGCAGTTCATTGATGGGGAGTTCGTCGACCCGCGGAACGGGAGATGGCTGGACGACATCGCGCCGGGGACGGGGAAGGCGTGCGCGGAGGTGGCTGCGGGCGACGCGGCGGACGTGGATGCTGCGGTGGCCGCGGCCACGAGGGCGCAGGAGGCGTGGGGCGCAACACCGGCCCGGGAGCGTGCGAGGGTGTTGCGGGCCATCGGGGACGGGATCGAGGCGCGGGGAGAGGAGTTGGCGCGCGTCGAGAGCGAGGACTGCGGGAAGCCGATCTCGCTGGCGCGACGGATGGACGTTCCTCGGAGCGCGGAGAACCTGCGGTTTTTCGCGGGGGCGATCGAGCATTGGGCGAGCGAGTGTCACGACATGGACGGCGCCGCGCTGAACTACACGCTGCGCCGGCCGCTGGGCGTGGTGGGCTTGATCTCGCCCTGGAATCTGCCGCTGTATCTGTTCACGTGGAAGGTTGGTCCGGCGCTGGCGGCCGGGTGCGCGGCGGTGGGGAAGCCGTCGGAGATGACGCCGAGGACGGCGACGCTGTTGTGCGAGATCGCGCGGGAGGCGGGGCTGTCGAGCGGCGTGCTGAACGTGGTGCATGGGCGCGGGAGCGAGGCGGGCGCCGCGCTCGTGGCGCACCCGGGGGTGAGGGCGGTGTCGTTCACGGGGGGCACTTCGACGGGGCGGGAGATTGCGCGGGAGTGCGCCGGGGCGTTCAAGAAGGCGTCGTTGGAGCTGGGGGGGAAGAACCCGAACGTGGTGTTCGCGGACGCGGACATGGACGAGGCCGTGGAGACGGGCGTGCGCGCATCGTTCACGAACTCGGGGCAGATCTGCCTGTGCGGGTCTCGGATCTTCGTGGAGCGTGGCGCCTACGAGGGGTTTGTCGCGCGGTTCGTGGAGCGGGCGAAGCGTTTGAGGGTGGGAGATCCGAGCGAAGAGTCGACGGAGATCGGGTCGGTGATCTCGCGCGAGCACATGGAGAAGGTGCTGGGGTTTGTGGAGAGCGCGCGGGAGGACGGTGGGGAGGTGCGGCTGGGGGGCGGGCGCGCGAAGGTCGGCGGGGCGTGCGCGGGGGGGTTCTTTGTGGAGCCGACGGTGATCACGGGGCTGGGCGCGTCGTGCCGCGTGATGCAGGAAGAGGTGTTCGGGCCGGTGGTGACGATCTCGCCGTTTGAGCACGAGGAGGAGGCGATCGCGTTGGCGAACGGGGTGCGGTACGGGCTGGCGTCGATGGTGTGGACGCGGGACGTGGCGCGGGCGCACCGGGTGGCGTCTCGGATTCAGTCGGGAGTGGTGTGGGTGAACTGCTGGTTGTTGCGCGACTTGCGAACGCCCTTCGGGGGGATGAAGGAGAGCGGGATGGGGCGGGAGGGCGGCTGGGAGGCGCTGCGGTTCTTCACCGAGCCCAAGAACGTGTGCGTGAAGGTGCGCTAGAGAGGAGCGTTGATGTCGCGGGTGATTGCTGACGGCGAGACGTTTGTGGCGAAGGACGGGCCTGAGCCGGTGGGCGCGTACCCGCATGCGCGACGGGTGGGGAATCTGCTGTTCGTCTCGGGGCTTGGGCCGAGGGTTCGGGGAGAGAAGGACATCCCGGGTGTGGCGCGTGACCCGTCGGGCAAGATCCTGTCGCACGACATCGTGAAGCAGGTGCATGCCGTGTTCGGGAATCTGAGGATGGTGGTGGAGGGCGCGGGCGCGCGGTGGGAGGACATCGTGGACGTGACGGTGTTCCTCGTGGACATGGAGGGGGATTTCGCGGCGTACAACCGGGTGTACGCGGAGCTGTTCAAGCACGGCCCGACGCGCACGACGGTGGAGGTGACGGCGCTGCCGACAACGATCCACATCGAGGTGAAGGCGATCGCGCGGATCGGGTGACCCCCGGAATGTCCGATCACGCCTGAACGCGGCTTACGTGAGCGTGCGGAGCACGGCGCGCACGGGGGAAGCGTCGAACCCGACGAGCTTGAGGGGAAGGGCGATGAGTTCGTACCGGCCGAAGGGAACCTGCGAGAGGTCCAGCCCCTCGAGCACGGCCAGGTTGTTGCGCAGGAGCGCGTTGTGGGCGGGGAGATCCTTCGAGTCGAACGTGTCGACGGAGGGCGTGTCGATGCCGATGAGGACGACGCCTCGTCGCGCGAGCATGTCGATGAGTTCGGGAGAGAGCGCGGCGAAGTCGGTGTTGAAGTGATTGGGGTCGGGGAAGGTTCCCGTCTTGAAGAGCACGCGCTTCTCGCGGATGTTCACCTTCGGGGGAAGGTGCGCCGGCGTGATGCGTTCGGATCGGGCGACGTCGACGCCGATGATCTGCGCCGGGCCGAGGTACGGGTCGAGGGGGCGTTGCTCGATGGTCTCGACGTCCTTGCCGTAATGGGAGGGGGCGTCGGCGTGGGCGCCGAGGTGCACCGTGGCGCGGAGGGTGGAGAGCGTGATGTTGTCACCCTTGGCTGTGTCGAGGAGCACCTCGCGCGACATGGGAGTGTCGCCGGGCCAGACGGCCAGGGACGGGGTGACGGGGGGCGTGATGTCGTACAGCATGTCGGTTCTCAAGAGATCGCGAGGATGAGCAGCGCGAGGATCACGAGGGCGATGGCGGCGAGAAACAGGGCGGCCACGCGCACGGCCTGATCCTGCGTGCGGGCGCGGGCCACGGCGTCGGCGTACGGGATCGTGGTGAACGAGACCATCGTGTACAGGGGGACATACCACCCGGGCAGCAGGCGCGCGAGCGCCTGTTCGACCTTCTTGCGGCGCCGGAACGCGGGAGAGCCCGCGTGATCGCGCATCTCGATGAAGTTGTCGAGCGCGAGCCGGGCGATGGCGTCCGCGTGCGGCTTTCGGCGCGCCTCGTACGCCGCGAACGCGCCGTTCGTGTCCCCGGCGTGTTGTTGCATGCATTCCGCCAGCACGGAGACGTCTTCGAACGAGGCGTTCATGCCCTGGCCGTAGAAGGGGACGACGGCGTGCGCCGCATCGCCCAGCAGCGCGGCGGACCCGCCGACCCGCCAAGGGAAGCACCGCACCGTGGCGAGCGATGACGTGGGATTGGCGTGATAGTCCTCGACGAGCGTCGGCATGTGTTCGAGCGCGTCGGGGAAACGATCGCGGAAATACGCGCGGATGTGCTCGTCGGTGCGGATGGCGTTGACGCCGTTCGGCCCGTCGTACGGGGCGAACAGGGTGCACGTGAACGAGCCGTCGAGATTGGGCAGCGCGATCATCATGTACGAGCGGCGCGGCCAGATGTGGAGCGCGTGCTTCTCCAGCCGGTGTCCCCCGCCGTCCGCCGGCGGGATGCTCAGCTCCTTGTACGCGTGCGTGAGGTAGGACTGCTGATAGTCGAACCGGTCGCGCCGCTGCATGGCCGAGCGCACAGCCGAGAACGCGCCGTCGGCGCCCAGCAACACGTCATAGGGCACGGGGCGCGTTTCGCGAGAGCTTTCGTCCTGCACCTCGGCGGTCTGCTTCTCAAAGTCGACGTTGACGCACCGTTGGTTGAAGAAGATGCGCACGCCCGGGCGCTTTTCGGCCGCGTCGAGCAGGGCCATGTTCAGCCCTGATCGCGAGATGGAATTGATGGCTTCCCGGCCGGTGACGCCGTATTGCTGGTAGGCCAGCGGCCCGTCGACGGGGTGGATCATGCGTCCGCGCATGGGGATGGCGAGGCGCATCACGTCGGCTTCGAGGCCGATCTCGTGCAACGCGGCGAGCCCGCGCGTGGAGAGCGCCAGATTGATGGACCGGCCGGAGTCGGCGCCGGCGCGCCGCGGATCGGGCCGGCGCTCGTACAGATCGACGCGGTGGCCCAGATCGCCCAGGCGCGCCGCCAGCAGTGCTCCCGAGAGCCCGGCGCCCATGATCGTCATCACCGGCTTGTCGGCGGGCGTGGTCATGCGTCGTTTATGCGAGTCGCTCGGCGAGCGCGGACACGAACCGGTGCACGTCGTGGAATGAGTTGTAGAGCGGCACGGCCGCGGCGCGGACGATGTCGGGCGTGCGGAAGTCGGTGATCACTCCGGCCGCGGCGAGGCTCTTCTGGAGCGCTCGAGCGTCGGTGTTGACGGTGAGGGAGAGCTGACAGCCGTGGGATGCGTCGTCCGAAGGGGTGATGAGCGTCGCGCCCGAAACCTCGTCGAGCAGCTCGCGCGCGTAGGCGTGCAGCGCGAGGGACTTCTCGCGCAGCGCGGGCATGCCGACCTCGTCAAACAGATCGAGCGATGCGCGCAGCGGCGCGGCGGAAAGAATGGGCGGGTTGGAGAGCGCCCACGCCTCGGCGCCTTTGGCGGGCGAGAACGCGGGACGCATCTGGAACCGGCTCTCCGGATGATTGCCCCACCAGCCCTCGAGACGGCGCGAGGATGGGCCCCGCCCGTTGCCGGCGTTCGCGTCGTGGTGCCGCTCGTGGACGAAAGCCCCCGCGAGCGATCCCGGGCCGGCGTTCAGGTACTTGTACGAGCACCACACGGCGAAATCGACGTTCCAGTCGTGGAGGCGCAGCGGCGCGTTGCCGGCCGCGTGCGCGAGATCGAAGCCAGCGACGCAGCCGGCGTTGTGCGCCGCTTCGACGATGCGCGGGATGTCGAACAGCTGGCCCGTCACGTAATTGACGCCCGAGAGCAGCACCAGCTCGGCGGACGGCCCCTCGCGTCGGATGAAGTCCAGGATGTCGTCGTTGCGGAGCGTGCGTTCGCCCATGCGGGGGGTGATGCGCAGGATGGCGTCGTCGTCGTAGCCGTGGAATCGAGCCTGGGAGGCCACGGCGTATTCGTCGGACGGGAACGCGCCGCCCTCGATGATGATGCGATGGCGGGAGTGCGTGGGGCGGTAGAACGAGGCCATGAGCAGGTGGAGGTTGACGGTGAGGGAGTTCATCATGACGACCTCGCCGGCGCCGGGACGGGCGCCAACGAGCCGATCGCCGCTCTCGCGGAAGATCTCGTGGTAGGAGAACCAGGGGCGGTGCGCTTCGAAGTGGGCCTCGACGGCGAGCGTCTTCCAGTCGTCGAGCTCTTCGAGCACGAGGTCCCGTGCGCGGTTCGGCATGAGTCCGAGCGAGTTGCCTGTGAGATAGCAGAGCTCGCGCCCCTGCTTGTCGAGCGGCATGCAGAACCGCTCCCGCAGGGCGCGGAGGGGGTCGCGCGCGTCGAGGTCGCGCGCGCGGGACTCGTCGAATGCGGGTCGTGCGGGCATCGGCGGGCGATGGTACCGGACGCGCCTCACGCGGGCAGGTCGGCGCGGGAGAGGCCCAGAAACTCGAGCGCGTTGTCGGCCAGCAGGCGCTCGCGCGAGGACTGCGAGAGGTCGGGGAGCGAACGGATGAGGGCGCCGGGCGTCGATTCGCCGAGCGGGAAGGGGTAGTCCGAGCCGAGGGCGACGCGCTGATCGGAGAAGAGGCGGATGAGGTTGCGCAGGGCGTCGGGCTCGTGCACGAGCGAGTCGACCCAGAAGCGGGCGGGAGTCTTCATCGAGTCGTCCGCGAGGAACGCGCGCGGGGGAGTCGTGGTTCGGGTCTGACAGAGATCGGGTCGGGCGTGGAAGCCGTGCTCGATGCGCCCGATCGTTCCGGTGAAGGATCCGCCGCCGTGCGCGAAGGCCAGACGCAGGCGCGGGAACTTCTCGAGGACGCCGCCCATGAGAACGGACATGATCGCGAGCGCCGTCTCCGTCGGCATGGCGATGAGCCAAGGCGCCCAGTAGTCGGGCATGCGGTCGCGCGCGAGCATGTCCCAGGGGTGCACGAACAGCGCGGCGTTCAGACGCTGCGCCGCCTCGTACACGGGGAAGAGATCGGCGTGGTCCAGATTCTTCCCGTTGACATGCGTGCCGATCTGGGCGCCTCGGAGCCCGAGTTCGACGACGCAGCGCTCGAGCTCACGCGCGGCCAGCTCGGGCGCCTGCATGGGGATCGTCCCGAGCCCGAGAAACCGCGCCGGATGATCGCGAACAACCCCGGCGATGTGATCGTTGAGCAGGCGCGAGAGGTCGTAGGCGTGCTCGGGGCGCGCGTTGTAGGAGAACATCACCGGGACGGTGGAGAGCACCTGCATGCGCACGAGATTCTCATCGCACTCCCGCATGCGCCGGGCGGGGTCCCAGCAGTTGGACTCGATCTCGCGGAAGAACCTGCCGTCGATCATCATCTTCGCGCGGCAGGGGGCGCAGCCCTCGTGTTCGAGGGAAACCCAGCCCCCGACGCCGTAGCGCTCACGCAGATCGGGCCAGCGCTCGGGGAGGATGTGGGTGTGGAGGTCGATCGCGAACATTCGACCTCATCGTACTCAAGCCATCGCCGGGAGTTTCGCTTCGCCCGCCTTCTCGAACACGAACCCGCACTTCTGGCACGTTCGCAGGGAGACATCGTCGCCCCAGAAGCGGGTCATGATCTCCTTGAGGTTGTTGTCGATGTCGGTGAGTGTGAAGGGCGCATCGTGCACGAGGTGGTTGCACTGGAGGCAGTACCAGCGGAGGGCGTCCTTCTGGCCCTCGGGGCGGACGTACTCGACGATGAGGCCGAGCGTGCCTTCGGGGCGTTGGGGCGAGTGCGGCGCCCACTTGGGGATGAGGAAGACCTCGCCCTCGCGGACGACGACGTTGCGCGATTTTCCATTCTCTTGCAGCTTGATGTAGATGTCGCCCTTGAGTTGGTAGAAGAACTCTTCGGTGGGGTTGACGTGGTAGTCGTTGCGCGTGTTGGGGCCGGCGCTCACGAACACGATGAAGTCCTGATTCTTCCAGATGGTCTTGTTGGAGACCGGGGGCTTCATCTCGTGGAGATGGTCCTTGATCCAGCCCATGAGATGAAGCGGAGTGGTCGGGTCGGGCATGGCTCGGGCTCCCTTTGTGAGGATGCGGACGTCCGATTAGACCCCGGACGCGGTCGCGAATCAAGCGCACCGGCGAGTCACCTGGTGGCTGAGGGCGGAGGCGCCGCCTGAGGGGCGAATGATCGGCGCGCCAGCTCAGCCTGCAGTTCCTGCGCGCGTTGTGCGTGGCGCTGGGCCTCGTCCCGCCGCCCCATGGCGTGCAGCAGCTCCGCGAGCTGGAGCTGCACGATCGGGTCCTTCGGAGCAAGCCGCTCGGCCTTCTCGAGATGCGGCAGCCCTTCGGGCGCTCGGCCGGCCACGGCCAGTGTTCCCGCGAGCCGTTGGCGCGCCGGGACGAACGTCGGATCGGCGGCCACGGCCCGCTCTAGCGTCGAGATCGCTTCGGGCAGCCGCCCCCCCACCGCGCGGATGGCCGCGAGCGTGATGAGGGCGCGCGGCTCGTTCGGACGCTCGGCCAGGAACTCGATGAACATCTGCTCGGCTTCGGGCAGGCGTCCGGAGTTCACCATCCGCGCGGCGAGATCATCGCGCACGCCGTGAAAGTCGGGATGTTTGACGAGAATCTCGCGCGCGAAGGCGTCCGCGTCGGCGGGCCGGTTCTGCAGCGCGATGATCTGCACCAGTTGGGAGGCAAGGTTCTCCTTCGCCTCGCCTCGCGCCAGCACGCGCCGCAGGGCGTTCTCGGCGGAGGGCAGATCTCCCACTACGCTGTGCAGCCACGCCAGGCGCACATCCACGCGCGGCGTCGAGAGGAGCGCGGCCCCGCCGTCTCCGATCGGCGCGAGGCGCGTGTAGAGAGCGATCGCGGCATTGGCGGCTTCGAGCTGCTCGCTCGGCACGCCGGCGCGCTGGGTCGTGAACACCTGCGACGCGGACACGCGGACCAGATCGTCGAGCCGGCCGGCGCGGCGCTCACTGACGTGCATGTAGCCGGAGTGCAGGGTGAGTCCGACGACGCCGGCGGCGAGCGCGCCGAACAGGATTCCCGCGGGCCGGAGTCGGCCCTTCAATCGCAGTTGAAAGTTGTGCAGGCGCAGATTGCGATCCAGTGGCAAGCGCCAGAGTTTCCATGTGATGTAGGAAACGCAGCCCGCGACGCCGATGGCCATGAGCAGCGGCACGGCGCCGTAGAGGCCTCGGTACACGATGAACGACCCCGCGAACACGCCCGCGAGAGCGATCTCCTCCGGCCACGAGAGATCGAAACCGCGGCGCACGGGCTTGGCGTCCGGGCGGCCTCGGGACTTTGATTTGAGAATCGGCGGCGCGGCGAACTTGAACGAGAGCGCATTGGTGGGACACACGCTCACGCAGTCGAGGCATTTCATGCAGCCGGGGTCGACCACCATGCCGAAGCGCGCGATCTCCTCGTGCACGCGCACGTTGGAGGAGCACACCGCGGTGCAATGCGCGTTGCCGTCACACTTGGCGTGATCAACCACGATCCGCCCGGGCGAGAGCTGATCGGCCGGGGCGAAGAGCCCGCCGTAGGGGCACCCGTAGGTGCAGAACCCCTTGGCGCCGAGGAAATACACAACGGCGAAGCCGCAGATGAAGAGAAAGGGCACGGCCACGGCGGGGCCCGCGAACGTCTTCCAGAAGTCGGGCGTCATGAGTTCCGTGGAGAATCCCGGGAAGGGCCGCACCGGCCCGAGCCACGCGAGCCCGTCCGGCCACGATGGATAGGTGATCGGAGCGCCCGATTCGTCCACTGCGCCGGGGATGGGCCGCTGCTCCGACAGGGCGGGCCAGAGCGCCTCGCGCCGAAACGTGGGCCACACGAACATGTAGATCGCGAACACCAGCGGCACGAACACGAGCAGGCGCGAGCGGAACGGCTTGGGCCGGATCTTGACACGGCGCAGCAGCCAGGAACACAGGTCCTGGAGCGCGATGAGGTGGCAGCCCCAGCCACAGAAGAACCGCCCGAACAGGATCGTCGAAACGATGGCGATCGCGAAGAACAGAAAGCCCGCGTTGATCACGCCCGTTTCGAGCGTGTACATGGACTCCGACGGCTCCACGGGAGAGAGCGTGCGGCCGCCTTTCAGGAGCCACAGCCCCAGATGCACGCCCATCGCCACGTGCACCAGCGCGAGGACGATCGCCCGCTTCGGCGCGTTTCGGGATCGTCGAGGGCGGCTCGATGCCTGTGGTTCGGGCAGAACGACCAAGGGCACATCGGCACGAACGCCATGGGACGAGCCGCGCGGCGAAGAGGTTGACGAGATCGGCTTGGGCATGTGGAGACGGTGATCGGGGGGAACCCCGCAGTTTCGGGGGTCAGACTTGGATGAACGACGGAGAACCGTCCATTCGGGCCATTATTGGTCGGCATTAGGGACCAATCGATCGGAGAATCGGCGGTTTCGTATTGTCCCTTGGGCAAGCGGGGCTTAGGTTTAGGCTTGCCAGGCCCGCCGGGCGTAAGGACCGCGCGGCCGCTCCCTTCGTGGGACGGACGTCGCGGACGCGGGGGGTCTGCCTTTGGACTTCGGAACGCGCGCCGCCCCGCTCTTTCTCCCGCGGGGCGCGGAGGAGAACAGACAGATGCGAAGAACGCTTTTGGCAGCGTGCGGGCTCGGACTCATGGCGTGCTGCGCCGTGGCTCGCCCGCTCGGAACACTCTCGTCGACCGCGATCAGCGCACCGGGCACGGTGGCGAGCGGCGTGGCGATGATCCCGGACCCCCGCAACAACAACATTTTCTACATCGTGCAGCAGACCGGCCTCATCCGGTCGTTCAACGCGACCACAGGGACGTTCCTGGCCGATTTCGGAAACTTCGGCACGATGATCTCCACGGGCAGCGAGCGCGGGCTGCTCGGCCTGGCGTTCGACCCGGACTTCGCCAACAACAATCGCTGCTGGGTGAACTTCACGAGCAACGGCGTGGCGCCGCCGAACCCGACGGGCGCTTCCTCGCCTCCGTTCGGCGCGACGGTCATCGCCCGCTTCAACGTCAACGTGCCCGGCGTGGCGACCGACCCGCTCTCCGCGAGCCTGCCCTCCCGGTATGACATGGCCTTCGGCGCCGACATCGGCTCGACAACCACCCGTTGGATCGTCCAGGATTTCTCGAACCACAACGGCGGCTCGATCAACTTCGGCCCCGACAACATGCTCTACATCGGCATGGGTGACGGCGGCTCGGGCGGCGATCCCAACAACCGCGCCCAGAACCCCGCGTCGCAGCTGGGCAAGATGCTCCGCATCGACGTCCGCGTTCCGGACGCCGATCTTGAGGGATACGACATTCCCTCGGACAACCCGTTCCTCCCGGCCATGAGCCCCCCGATCGCCACCGCGCGTCCGCAGATCTGGGCGTTCGGCATCCGCAATCCGTGGAAGCACTCGTTCGACAATGTCGGAGCGGGCGCCACGGGCGACTACATGATCGCCGATGTCGGTCAGAACGCGGTCGAGGAAGTGAATCGACAGGCCGCGGGCGTCGGCGGGCACAACTGGGGCTGGCGCTGGTACGAGGGCAACAACCCGTTCAATCAGAGCTCCCCCCTCCCGTACAACCTCGCCAGCCCGAGCCCCTACCGCGTTGTGTTCCCGGTCTTCACGTACTCCCACTCGCTGGGCATCTCGATCACCGGCGGGTTCGTCTATCGCGGCGTCGCCATGTGCTCCTTCAAGGGCCGCTACTTCTACGCCGACTACGGCTCCGGGCGCGTGTGGTCCATGAACATGGACGGCACGAACAACATCGAGCACTCCAACGAGCTGTTCGGCGCCACGCGGTTCCTCATCTCCTCGTTCGGTCGCGGCAACGACGGCGAGCTGTACATCGTCCGTTACTCTTCGTCGGCCGGGCAGATCTTCCGCATTACCAGCAACGACGTCCCACTGCTGGGAGACATCAACGGCGACCGCATGGTGAACTTCGCCGACCTCAACTTCGTCCTCTCCGGCTTCGGCACGCAGTACACGTTCGCGAATCTCAATCAGGTGTTGTCCGAATTCGGGATGTCCTGCGGCGACTGACGCCGGTGCGCAACACGCCTGCCTCCCCCGCCCCGCTCTCCTCGAGCGGGGCTTTTCGTTGCGGCGCCGGCCCCCGCCAGCCCTCAAACCAAAAAAAAGAAGGACGAGGGGCTTGATCCGCCCGGCACGCTCCCTACGTTATGACGGTTTGGGGGAGGACCCGGGACTCGGCCCGGCACGGAGAGAGCAGCGCTCACGGTCCACGAACGACGGACGCGCGGGGGAGATCGAGCCAAGCACATGCGCAGAGCCCGGAATTGGTTTGCATTGTTCATCATGTCGGCGGCGAGCCTGACGTCCGCGGCCAAAGCCGAAGACCTCGCCCCCATCCGCACCGAGATCTTCGCGCAGAATCTCTGGATTCCCATCGCGATGATCCAGGACCCCGCGCAGGCCAACGTGCAGTATGTCCTGCTCCAGGGCGGCATCATCCGCGTCATTCGCAACGGCTCGCTGCTGCAGCGGGAGTTCCTGAACATCCGGCCGCAGGTTCGCTTCTTCGGCGAGATGGGCTGCCTCGGGCTCGCCTTCGCGCCCGACTACGCGCAGTCCGGGCGCTTCTACGTATTCTTCAACTCGTCGAATCCGGAAGGCGCCATCGTGATCGCGCGCTTCAAGCGCTCCGCGACCAATCCCTGGGTGGCCGACCCCGCCTCCCAGTTCAACCTCACGTTCGACGGCAAACCGTACATCCAGCGCCCGCCCGGCATCCACAACGCGGGCACCATGGCCTTCGGGCCCGACGGCCACCTCTACATCGCGATCGGCGACTCCGGGCTCGAAGATCTCGCGCAAGACCCCTCCTCACTCCACGGCAAGATCCTGCGCATCAACGTGAACGTCCCGGATTCCAACCCGATCGGCTACGACATCCCGCCCACAAACCCGTACCTGCCGCAGAACAACCCGCCCGTCGCCGGAGCCCGCCCCGAGTTCTGGCACGTGGGCCTGCGCAATCCATGGAAGTGGTCATTCGATGATCGAGGGCGCGGCCGCACCAACGCGATGATCATCGGAGACGTGGGCTCCGCGTTCTTCGAGGAGATCGACGTGGCGCCCGCCGGAGTCGGCGGCCTGAACTTCGGCTGGCCGCTCTTCGAAGCGCTCCATCCACTTTCCAATCTCCCGGCCATGCACCTCCCGCTCACCGACCCCGTGTATTCCTACGAACACGTCGGGTTCTCGTCGATCTCCGGCGGATACGTCAATCGAAACGGTCGCCAGTGCTCCTACTTCGGCCGCTATTTCTTCGCCGATTTCGGCAAGGGCGAGGTCTACTCGGCGCGGTTCAACGGCGCCGGCATCGACGACATCGTGGATCACACCGTCGACCTGTTCGGCGCCGAGCGATTCTTCATCCCCTCCTTCGCGCGCGATGCCTCCGGCAATCAATACGTGCTGCGGTACAACCCGGGAACGATCTTCAAGATCGTCACCGACGATGTCCCGCTCATGGGTGATCTCAATCACGACGGTGGTGTCGACATCAACGACCTCACGCTCGCGCTCTCCTACTTCGGCTCCCTCTACCACGCTCCGGAACTCATCGGCGTGCTTTCCAACTTCGGCTTGGAGTGCGGCAAGTAGCGACCGACGGAGCGCGGCCCGTTCCGCCCTCCTCCAGATCGCGATCGCCAGACCCCGTTGCGGTGAGACAATCCGGGGCTGATCCGTTGCCGGGGGAGGAGGAGGCCGCGCCATGCGGGCAACCACAACTCTCGGACATTTCGCCATCGGCGTGCTTGTCGCGCTCACCAACGCGGCCCATGGGGGCTCGCTCGCCCCCCTGCACGCGGACCTCCTGCCCGGCTCATTCTGGGCGCCCGTCGCGTTCATCCAAAGTCCCGCGCAAGCCGACGTTCAGTACGTCCTCTCGCAAGGCGGCATCGTGTACGTGCTCGAAGGCGGCGTCCCGCGCGCGCAGTTCTTTCTCGACATCCGCCCCCAGGTCCGCTTCTTCGACGAGATGGGATGCCTCGGGCTCGCGTTCGCGCCCGATTACGCCCAGTCCGGCCGCTTCTTCGTGCTGTTCAGCTCGGCCGATCCCGAAGGCGTAATCGTCATTGCTCGATTCAACCGTTCCGCCGCGAACCCCTGGATCGCCGATCCCGCTTCGCAATTCAATCTCGTGTTCGACGGCAACCCCTACATTCAGCGCCCGCCCGGCGTGCACAACGCCGGAACCATCGCCTTCGGGCCCGACGGGTTCCTGTACGTCGCCCTCGGCGAAGCCGGCGTAGAGCCGCTCGCGCAGGACCCATCCTCCCTCCTCGGCAAGATCCTCCGCATCGACGTCAACGTTCCCGACGCCCACCCCACCGGCTTCGACATCCCCCCCACCAACCCGTTCCTCCCGCAGAACAACCCGCCCGTCTCCAATGCAAGGCCGGAACTCTGGCACGTCGGCTTTCGCAATTCGTGGAAATGGTCGTTCGACGATCAGGGCCGCGCTCACACCAACGCCATGATCCTCGGCGACGTCGGCGGCGCGAACTTCGAGGAGATCGACGTCGCCCCCGCCAACGCCCCCGCGCTCAACTTCGGCTGGCCGATTCTCGAAGCGCTCGCCCCCCACAACAACATCCCCGCCATGTATCTGCCGCTCACCGACCCCGCCCATTTCTGGGCGCAGAACGGCACGTTCAGCTCTGTCACCGCGGGCTACGTAAACCGCAACGGCCGCCAGTGCTCGCACTTCGGCCGGTATTTCTTCGCCGACTTCGGTCAGGGCCGAGTGTTTTCCATGCGATTCGACGGCGCCACGCTCACCGACCTGGTCGAGCACAGCAACGAGCTCTTCGGCGCCGCGCGCCCGTTCCTGCCGTCCTTCGGGCGCGACGCCGAAGGAACCCTCTACGTCATGACCTACGACCCCGGCCGCGTGTACCGAATCCGCAGCGACGACCTCCCGCTGCCCGGCGACATCTCCGGGGACGGCGGCGTCGACTTCTTCGACCTCAATCTCGTTCTCAGCGATTTCGGCACGACGTACACGTTCACCGACCTGAACGAGGTTCTGAGCAGCTTCGGGCTCGAGTGCCCCCAATGACGCGCCCGCCCGCGGTATCGTCCTCCGCATGAGCCTCACCCGCGAACTTCTCGTCCGAACGCCGGGACGCGGGCTCCACGAGATCACGCGCGAAGTCACGCGCTGCGTTCGCGAGAGCGGCGCCCTCGAGGGCCTCTGCACCATCTTCATCCGCCACACCTCCGCGAGCCTCCTCATTCAGGAAAACGCCGATCCCTCGGCCCGCGCCGATCTCGAGGCATGGATGGACCGGCACGTGCCCGACGGCGACCCCCGTTTCATTCACACCGACGAGGGGCCCGACGACATGCCCTCCCACATCCGCTCCGCCCTCACGCAGGTCTCCCTCTCCATCCCGATCACCAACGCCTCGCTCGCCCTCGGCGCGTGGCAGGGCGTGTTCGTCTGGGAGCACCGCGCCCGCCCGCATGAGCGCCGGGTCGTCGTGCACGTCGGCCCGTAGCTCTGCTGGCAAGCCGTTTGCGACGCGCCCCGCGACACGCCCGCGCCCCGGCTAGGTCGGGCTCGCGCGATCCGTGCGCAGAACAAGGAGACGACGATGCATATCACGAATCTGAACAACGCCACCGAACTCGCCGGAGCGCTCGCGCTGGGCTCCTCAACCGCTGAGGCTTCGCCAAAGGCCAAGCCCGCCATCAGCGTCACTTCGGAAGAGACAACCAACACGCGCGCCGATGTCGTGCAGCTTTCCGAGACCAGCCGGTCGCACGCCGCGAAGCGCGCAGCCGCGATCAAGGCGGACATCGCCGCGAAACAGGCCGTCCCGACCACGACGCCCGTCGCTCCCACGCTCCCGGCGAACGCCGCGCAGGACGTGGCGCCCGTCAAGGCCGTGGCCCAGGTCGCGCAGGATGTGCAGACCGTGAGCGCAACACCCGCGGCGCCCGCGCAGGAGACGCCGCCGGCCACTCCTGACGCTTCGCAGACCGATCTCAACGGCCTGCTGGCCGCGTACGGCGCCGTCAACGGCGATCCGCGGTTCGACCCGAGATTCGACTTCAACAGCGACGGACGGATCGACTTCAACGATCTCAACACCGCGCTCTCCGCTCTGGCGGCCACACCCCCGAAGCCCGTGGCTCAGACGTTCTCACTCTCCGACGTCACCACCCTGCTCTCTTCCTACGGCCGACGTCAAGGCGAGCAGGGCTTCGACGCGCGATTCGACACCAACAACGACGGCGTGGTCGACTTCACCGACCTCAACCACGTGCTCTCCAACCTCAGCTCGCCCGTTTCGTCCACGCACCAGCAACAGCTCGCCGGCCTGATCGAGGGCTACGGCACGGGCGTCGGAGACCCCCTGTTCAACTCGGCCTTCGACTTCGACAACGACGGTCGCATCTCCTTCGGAGACCTGAACGAGCTGCTCTCCCGCATCGCCGGCGAACCCGGCTGATCCACCATCGTCACCTGAGGGGGAAGCGATGTGACAACGCCCGGCCATTCCGACCGGGCGTTGTTCTTATTCACGACGGGGAGCCCGACGCCAGATCGGGCCAAACACTCAAGGCTGTGACGCGGGCGGCGCCTGCACCGTGGCCAGGAAATCAACGCGCTTGGGCGTCAGCACCGGCACACCAAGCGCCGCATCCACCGCGCCGTCACCCACTACCCCCACCAGCGAGCCGATTCTCGTCGTCAGCTCCACGCCCGGCGCAGGCGTGACGTACGCCAGCGTGCGCCCCGGGAAATTCTCGATGCTCAGGATGCGGTACATCAGCGGGAGCCGCGTCCCGTCGTACACCGTGCTCGCGCTCAACCGCCCGACCACCGTGTACCTGGGCTTCGCGGCCAGCGCCGCGCGCAGCTCCTCGATCGAGGACGACCCGCGCCTCGCGTTCATCTCCACTTCCGCCGCAGCGCGGATGGCGTTCTGCAACTCTCCGCGCGCCCTCAGCAGATCGATCTTCGCCCGTGCGTACGCCCGCCGCCCCGAATTGGCCGACGTCTCCGGCAACGAAGCCAGGAACCGCTCGTACTCGGCGATCAGCGGCTCGATCTCAGCATCCTCCGTCGGCACGCTCTTGAGCGCGTCGTACGCCGAGTCCAGGTTCTTCAATGACGGACCAGCCGGCGCTGGCGGCTCGACGGGAACCAAGGCGACCGGCTCGATGGGAGCCTCCGCCGCCGCAGGCTCCGTGGTCGCGGCGGGCGCCGGCTGCCCGGCCTCCTGTGCGCCCCCTGCCGCCACGGGCGTGGTGGCCGTCGTCGTCGCGGCCTGCGCAGGCGCCTCAGCGCCCGGCGTCGTCTCCGACGATCCACTCGAAGCCGGAGGAGTGGTCATGGCGACCGGCGGCGGCGCCTGCGCACCCTTCACCGCCGCGATCTCCACGTCCGTGGCCGCGCGCACAAACCGCTCCGACACATACCCACGCGCGCCCTCCGGCGCGATCACTCGGTACCCCGACACCCCGCCCGACGCGTCCTTGAGCGTCTCGATGTATGTCAGCTCCGTGCCCGACGCCAGCTCCTTCTCGAGCAGGGTCTGCCACGACTCAAACACCCCGCCCCGCGGATTGCTCGCGAGCAGACGAGACGGCGCCGTCAGCTTCACCGACCCGCGCGCCTCATCCAACATGGCGTCCGTCGCCTTGATCACCGCCGGAACCCCCGACGGATATATCACGCGCAGCCATCCCGCATCCACACCGTCCACGCGCAACACATCACCCGGGCTCAGCGACGCCACCGCGTACCACACCGACCCGGCCCCGCAACGCAGGTTCACATTCTCCGCCGATACGACCACGTGATACGGGTCCACGGCGTTCAGCTGCGCCGCAGCCTCGAGGGGCACAAACATCACGCACGCCGGAGCCACCCACGCCGCCGCCGACATCGCCAACACGCGAGCCGTGCCCGCACTCGTTCGGGACCTGGAAGGAGTCATCATCGCCGTTCAAGCCTCTCTAGAAGTATGCGTCGTGCAACCCGCCCGCTTCGCGGCCCGAAGGCCCGGGACGAGCGCGTACCCATCCCCCAACACTATCGGATATCGGACGCCCCGGACCACGCGCGCCCGCGCGCTTTCCCATCGATTCCCCGCTTTGACCCCCCTCCCCCCTCTGGCTAGTGTCCGCCCCGTGCCTCCCAGCCGCCCAAACCGCCTCCGCCACCCAACGCTCTCAGCATTGGTCATATCCCTCTGCGGGTGCGCTTCCACCACCGAGCACCCCTCCACCACCGACCTCCGCCGTTCCATCGTGCAGTCCGCTGAACAGGAGACCGGTGGCCGCACGCCCGAATCCGCTCCCCCCAAGCCCATTCAGCGCGCCGCCGTCACCGATCTCGGCCTCACCGACGCCCGCCGCACCGAGCTCAACTCCATCTCCGGCTGGCCCTCCTACCAGCATCTCACCCCCCCGGCCGACCAAGACCTCCTCGGCGAAGACTCCCCAACCATCGTCGTCTCGCTCGAACGCGTCATCCGCGGCGCCGTGCAGCAGAACCTCCGCGTCCAGTCCGCGCAACTCGATCCCGCCATCCGCGCGGCCCACGTCGTCGAGGCCGAGGCCCGCTTTGACTGGGTCTTCTTCACCGGCGTCGACTGGGCCAACACCGATGAACCCCGCGTCGTCCCCGTGGTCGGCGGCGTGCCCGTGGCCTCCCGCGCCAACGTCTCGCAGGCCGTCGGCTACGACACCGGCGTCCGTCGCGCGCTCACCTCCGGCGGCGCTTTCACCGTCGCGCAAGGCATGGTGCACACCGAGAGCCGAACGCCCGGCCTGACCACCGCGCCCGATCCCGCCAACGCCGCCTTCATCGAGGTTGGTCTCAATCAGCCTCTCCTCCGGGGCTTCGGCTCCGACGCCACCGAGACCGAAATCCGCCTCGCGCGCAACGCCGAGCGATCCAGCGTGCAGTCCCTCAAGGCCCAGGCCATGCGCACCGCGCTCGAAGCCGAGACCGCCTATTGGGACCTCGTCCGCGCGCGCCGCCGCCTCCTCATCGCCGATCGTCTCCTCGAACGCGGCATCCAGACGCGCGACGTCCTCAAGGGCCGGCTCGATTTCGACGTGCGGCCCGCGGAATACTCCGACGCGGTCGCGCGCGTCGAAGGTCGTCGCGCCGACGTCATCCGCGCGCAGCGCGCCGTCCGCCAGAACTCCGATCGCCTCAAGCTCATCCTCAACGATCCCGACCTGCCCGTCGGCTCCGAGGCGCTGCTCGTGCCCGTGGATGACCCGGTCGACGAGCCCATCGAGTTCAGCCTCGTGGACTCGCTCGTCTCCGCGCTCGACCGCCGCCCCGAGATCGAGCGAGCCCTGCTCGCCATCGACGACGCCTCCATCCGACAGGCCTTCGCCGACAACGCCCGACTCCCCCTCCTCGATCTCGCCGTGCGCACACGCTTCGGTGGGCTCGATGACTCCCCCGGCGGCTCATACGACCAGATCACCGACGGCGACTTCGTGAACTACATCGCCTCCCTTCAATTCGAGCAGCCCATCGGCAACCGCGCCGGCGAAGCCGCCTCCCGCGCCCGCCGGCTCGAACGAATGAAGGCCGTGCTCGACTACAAAACCGCCGCGCAGGACGCCGCGCTCCGCGTCAAGATCGCCCTGCGCAACGTCGCCGCCAACTACCAGCTCATCGAACAGACCCGCGTCGCCCGACTCGCCGCAGCCGAGAACCTCCGAACCCTCATCGTCGAGGAGGAAACGCTCCGCGCCCTCACCGCGGCCTTCCTCGACCTCAAGCTCCGCCGGCAGGAAGCCCTCGCCATCGCCGAACTCGAAGAGGCCGGCGCCCTCATCGAATACAACATCGCCGTCGCGGAGATGTTCGACGCCATGGGCCGCTCCCTCGAGCGCAACGGCATCCGATTCGAAGTGCAGGACGCGCCCGCGATCCCCTGACGCGGAACATCGCCCTCATCGTGCCGACACCCGAAGACCAATCCAATCTCCAAGCCGCGCTCGATCGCCTGCGCGAAGGCCGCCTCGTCGCGTTCCCCACGGAAACCGTCTACGGCCTCGCCGCAGACGCCCGCAATCCCGACGCCGTGCAACGCGTCTTCGATCGCAAAGGCCGCCCCGCCCGCAACCCGCTCATCGTCCACGTCGCCGATGCAGCCATGGCCAAGCCGCTCGTCTCGGCGTGGCCCCGCGAAGCCCAGCGCCTCGCCGACCGATTCTGGCCCGGCCCGCTCACCATCGTGCTCCCACGCTCTTCACTCATCCCCGACGTCGTCACCGCCGGCGGAACAACCGTCGCCCTCCGCTGCCCCGATCACCCCCTCGCCCTCGCGCTCCTCCGCGCCTTCAACGGCCCGCTCGTCGGCCCCAGCGCCAACCCCTCCGGAACCGTCAGCCCGACACGCGCCGAGCACGTGGCCGCGGCCTTCAACTCAAGCGACGTGCTCGTGCTCGACGGCGGCCCGTGCCGCGTCGGCATCGAGTCCACCGTCCTCTCCCTCGCGCACCATCCGCCGCGTCTGCTCCGTCTCGGCGCCATCTCCGCCGACGACATCGAAGCCGCGCTCCAACAACCCATCGACCGCGCCATCCCAACGCCCGCCCACACCGACACGCCGCTGGCTTCCCCCGGCCTGCTCGAACGCCACTACGCGCCCCGCGCGCCCGTGGTGCTATACACCCACGACGCGATCCCTGAAATGCCCGGCCACAGCGTGCAACTCGCGATCCGCGCGCGCGCCCTCCCTCGCACACAGCGTCATGTCGTGCAGATGCCCACCGACGCCGAGCAATACGCCGCGCGCCTCTACGAGGCGCTCCGCGCGGCCGACGAGCGGCGCCCCGATGTCATCCTCGTGGAATGGCCCGATGCGCCCGGGTCCCTTTGGGACGCCATCCGAGACCGACTCCGGCGCGCCTCCGCCTGACCTCCTCAGCCCCGCGTCCGTCGCGTCACGCGACCCGAGCCGCGCTCCTCCACAAGCACCTCGTCCGCCTCGTGCAGAAACAGCCCGTGCCCGACCACGCCCGGAATCGCATCAATCGCGCCC
This sequence comes from uncultured Phycisphaeraceae bacterium, assembly GCA_964638515.1. Classification (GTDB taxonomy): domain Bacteria; phylum Planctomycetota; class Phycisphaerae; order Phycisphaerales; family UBA1924; genus CAYPGJ01. Next base: position 7,355 of record CAZWZL010000028.1, on the reverse strand, counting down.
GCCAAGCCCGCCACGTCCACGCTCCCCGGAATCGTCACGTCAAGCACCGGGTTCCCCGCGTCCGTGCAATACGGCTCCCCGCCCTCGCCCAGTCGAACCCCGCCGGTCAGCCCAAGCTCTTCGAGACGCGCGCGCGTCGCCCCCAGCCCGAACGACAAAGCCTCCACCGGCAACGCGGCCTGCTGCCCGAGCCGGGAAACCAGCTTCGAATCATCCACGAGATACACACGAAACTCCGCGCCCTGCGCCGCGATCTTCTCGCGCGTCATCGCGCCGCCACGACCCTTGATCATCCGCAACGCCGGGTCCACCTCGTCCGCGCCGTCGAACAGGTAATCGATCCGCGCGGCATCGTGAAAGTCGATCACTCGCAGGCCCAGCGATCGTCCAAGCGCCGCCGAAGCCTCTGATGTCGCAATGCATCGCACGTTCAAGCCTTCCGCGGCCACCCGTGCGCCAAGCGCCCGGATCCCGCGAGCCGCGGCACGCCCCGTCCCCAGCCCAACAAGCATCCCCGCCCGCACGGGCTCCGCCGCCATCCACGCCAGCCGATCCTGCTCCGTCGTCACCGGCGCACTGTACGTCATGCCCCGCGCTCCCGCCCCCCCAGCAACACCTCATACAGCGCGATCGCCGCGGCCGTGGCCACGTTCACAGAATCCACCCCCGCCGCCATCGGAACCCGCACACGTGCGTCCGAAGCGTCCATCGCCGCGCGCGTCAGCCCCGCCCCCTCCGCGCCCAAGAGCAGGCACGCGCGCCGCCCCCGCGCCATCCCCTGCGCCGCCGCGCGCAACTCCGTCGCGCTTTCTCCCGGAGTGAGCGCCAGCACGTCGTACCCGGCGCCGCGCAGCGCACCAAGATCCCCGGGCCAATCCGTCGCCCGAGCGAACGGCAACGAAAGCGTGTGCCCCATGCTCGTGCGGATCGCCTTGCGATACAGCGGTGGCGCGCAGTCCGGTGAAAGCAGCACGCCCCCGGCGCCCAACGCCGCCGCGTTGCGGAACACGCTCCCCACGTTGTCCAGGTCCACCAGCCCCTCCAGCGCCACCAACGGCCCCCCACCGGCACGCGCGAGCAGCCATCGCACATCCGGGTCCGGCTCCATCACCCCGGCCGCCAAACACCCCTGATGAAACCGGAAACCCACGATCTCCTCCATCACCGCCTTGTTCGCGGTCATGACCTCGAACGGGCCCGAGTGCGCGGCCTTCCCCTCCACGATCTCCTTCATCCCCCCCCACCGTTCCTCCTGCAAAAGCACCGATCGCGCCCGAAAGCGACACCCCGGCGCCAGCAGCCGCTCGACCACCAGCCGCCCCTCCGCGATGAACACACCCCGATCGCGAAGCGCGTCCCGATCCTTGATCACGCGATAATCCGTCACGCGCGGATCGTCCGCCGAACACACTTCCGTCACCCTGACGCCCGTCGACTCCATCGGCCTCCTCAACGCACTACGATGATGCCCATGATGACCGCAACTCGCATCGTCTGCGCCGCCGCCCTGATCGCCTCGGTCTCCACCGGATGCTCCCGCGCCGATGAGGAGCCGGTGCGCAACACAGGCGCAAGCCACGCGCAGAAGGAAAACGCCCCCGCCGCCCCCCCTCCCGCGCAACCGAACAACGCCGACACGCCGGTCAAGGTCACCACCGTGCAGTTCGATGTCCCCTCCGCGTTCCAACAGCGCCCTCCCACGTCCTCGATGCGCGTGGCCGAATTCCTCGTCCATGTGCCCGACGACATGACCGACACCGAGCCGGGCGAGATCGTCTTTTTCTACTTCGGCCCGCAGGGCGCCGGCGGTGTCGAGGCCAACATCACCCGGTGGGCCTCGCAAGTCCTCAACGCCGACGGCGCCCCCACCACGCCCGTCCGCTCCGAAATCGAGATCGGCGACCTCAAGGCCACGATCATCCGGCTCGACGGCACGTACATGTCCGGCTCACCCGTCGGTGAAAAGACACCCAAGCCGGACTTCGCGCTCCTGGGCGCCATCGTGCAGGGCGGAGTCGAGGGCGACGTGTTCATCCGCATGACCGGCCCGGCTCGCGTGCTCGACGCGTACCCCGGCCTCTTCGAACAACTCGTCCGCTCCGCAAGGATCGGCGAGTGACACGCGCGCGACGCCCCGCCCCCGCAAGGGCGCCCGCGGACGACAAGCACGATCTCTACGAACTCGCCGTCCAATCCCCAACCCAGGCCGCGCTCTTTCTCCACGCGGCCCACGCCGGAAACCCGAAATCCCTCTGCGACGATTTCTGCGGCGCCGGCGCCGTCGCTCGAGCGTTCACCCGGGCGTTCCCCAACGCGACCGCCACGGCCATCGACAAAGACTCCAACGCGCTCAAGGCGCTCAAGGCCCGGTGTGACGAGCACATCGCCGAGCGAATCGTCGCGCGAAAGGCCGACGTCCTCACGTCCACCTCGAAAGCCGACATCATCGCGGCGCTCAACTTCCCCGTCGGCTATTTCCACGATCGACCATCCCTGCTCGCCTATTGCAAGCGGGCCCGATCCCGACTTCGACCCCGAGGCGTGCTCGTCATCGATACCTACGGCGGTCCCACCGCCTTTCAAATCGGCCGCTACGAAGTGCGCCTCGACAACGGAGTCCGGTACACGTGGGAACAGCGGGAAGCCAACCCCCTCTCCGCGCGCGTCCTCAACGCGATGCACTTCGATCTGCCGGGCGGCAAATCGCTCCGCGACGCGTTCGTCTACGACTGGCGCCTCTGGTCCGTGCCCGAGCTGCGCGACGCCCTCGCTGAAGCCGGATTCACGTCCGTGGAGGTGTACCTCTCCATGGGCAGCGCCATCGACGCCAAGGGCAGACTGCGCATCGAGCCGTCCGAGGCGCCGGATAACCTCGATGATGACTTCGTGGCGTATCTTGTCGCACGACGCTGATCACCCATGCTCCCGGCCCCCACGCTGAGCCTGTTCTTCCTCGATCCCGCCGCGGGAATCGTCGCGGGCGCCATCGCCGGCCCGACCCTCATCGCGCTCTACCTCCTGCGCTTGCGCCGCCGACCCGTCCGCATCTCCTCCACGCTGCTCTGGGAACGCGCCGCGGAAGACCTGCAAGCCAACGTCCCGCTCCGCTGGCTCCGCGCCTCCCTTCTTCTCTTGCTCCAGCTCATCGCGCTCACGCTGCTCGTGCTCGCGCTGGCCCGCCCCGCAGTGAGCGCCGAAGACACGCCCAGCGGACGCATCGTGCTGCTCATCGATCGCTCCGCCTCCATGAGCGCCACCGACGTCAAGAACAGCGCGGGCCGAACGGTCTCCCGACTCGATCTCGCCGTCGAGCGCGCCGATCAGATCCTCCGCGAAATGCCGCTCGGCGCCCGATCCGGAAACGCTTCCACGGCCATGGTCGTTTCGTTCGCCGCGAGACCGCAGATCCTCGCTCCGATGTCCAACGATCGCGCTTCGCTCCGACGCGCGCTCCGCGACATCACCCCGACCGATCAGCCCGCCGATCTCGAGGCCGCGCTCCGCCTCGCCCGATCGTTCCTCATGCCCTCCGAAGAGGCAGCCGGAGCGACGCAAGGAACGATCATCCTCTGCACCGATCACGACCCCGGCGCCGACGCCGGCGCCGCGCGGGTCGAGATCCTCGCGCCGCCGAGCGGGCAGGACCGCGACAACATCGCCATCGTGGCGCTCAACGCGCGACGCGACAGCGACACCCCCTCCACCGTCCACATCTTCGCACGCCTCATCAACACGTCGCGCGAGGCGCGCGAGGCGCCCGTCGTCCTCCGAATCAACGGTCTGCACGCCGGCTCCAAGCTCGTTTCGCTCCCACCGGCCGCCGACGAGCCCGGAGAGCAAGGCGTCGCGTTCGACACCGCGCTCCCCGGCCCCGGAACCATCGAAGTCGAAATCACACGCTCCGACAGCCTCGCCGCCGACAACGCCGCCGCCGCCGTCATCCGCGCGCCCGGCGGCGTCTCGGCGCTTATCGTCGCGCCCGCTGGCCGTCCCGCCGAGGCCATCACACAAGCCCTCGCCGCCCTCGGCGCACGAAACGCACGAATCATGACCCCGTCGCAGTTCGAAGCCGCCATGGGCGAACGACAGCTCGGCGGCGCCGACGTCGTCATCTTCGACGCCGTCGAGCCGGCGGGAACACCACCGCTCCCCACCCTTTCGCTCGGCGCCGGCCTGCCGTCGCTCGGCGTGCGCGTGGCCTCCGGCGATAACCCCGATCGCGCCTCCCGATTCGCGACCTGGGCGCGACACCATCCCGTGCTCCAGCACGTCGCCATGGACTCCGTGATCTTCCCGGGACTGGGTCGCATCGAAGCCGACGAGGAAACGCTGCAACAACGCGCCATCCGCGCAACGCCCCTCGCCTTCGGCCCCGCCGGGCCCACGATCACCCTCCTCGACGCCAGCCCGCGCAGAATCGTGGTCGGGTTCCCGCTCGAACGATCCTCATGGTGGATCGAGCCGGGATTCGCCGTGTTTCTTTCGAACGCCATGGAATACCTCACCGGCCTCGGCGCCGAGGCCGCCGCACGCACCTGGACGACCGGCTCCCCAACCGTCGTCCGCGCGACCGGCGCCGCGACGCGCGTCCGGGCCGACGGACCGATCGTGGTCGAGGCGCCCGTCATCGGCGTCGGCCAATCCGGAGCGTCCGCTTCGCTCGGCGCCATCGAACGGGCGGGCATCTATCGGGTCGACGGAGCGGACGCGGATGACGCGATCCTGGCTGTAAACCTGACGAATGCCGACGAGAGCGGGCTGCGTGGCCGGCGCGGGAACGGCGCCACGGATGTGGGTCCCGGGGTTGGGACGGCCGGGTCCGTCCGCGAGGCAACGCGCGAGCTGTGGATGTGGTTCGTGCTGGCCGGCGCCGTGATGCTGACGGCGGAATGGTGGCTGTATGCGTGGCGGATGCGGGCGTGACGAAGTACCGTTGATCGTGTGCAACGAGCACAAATCGGAGGATTGCGCGTGCGAGAGTGCCTGCTTTTCGTGGTTCTGGCGACGGGCGCGGCGAGCGCGCAGAACGTGCCCACACCCATTCAGGACGTCACGGACAGGTCGCTGGAGTGGACGTATTCGGTGTCCGGGCACGGGGAGGGCATGTTCCGGTCGGACCTGGACGGGGGCGGCGGGGTGTCGGTGTGGCGGACGGGCGGGGATGCGAAGGTGGGGCTGACGCCGGCCAAGGACCTGCGGCTTTCGCTGGAATTTGCCGGTGAATACTCGCATTTCGACTTTGCCGGGCCGACAACGCTTGTGCCCGGCGATGCGGAGCCTTGGGAGGATTTGCAGGCGTTTCGGCTGGGCGCGACGCTCGGCGGGCGGTTTGATGACACGTGGGGATGGGTGGTCGGGGGCATGGGGCGGATGGCGTACGAGAGCGGTGCGGACGTCGGAAGTGCTTTGATGGGCGTTGGTTACGGCGCGATCAGCCACCGGTTTTCTGACTCGTTTTCGCTGACGTTCGGGGTGGGGGTGGCGACTCGGCTGGAGGACGATGCGCGGCTGTTTCCGGTGCTCGGTGTGGAGTGGCAGATCAACGAGATTGTCCGGCTCACGACGGAGGGCCTTGGGCTGCGCGTGTCGGCGCAAGTGTCTGAGGCGTGGGAAGTTGCGCTGCGCGGCGGATATGAGAGCCGGGAGTGGCGGCTGAGCGAGACGCGTGGCGTGCTGGCGGACGGGGTGGCGCGGGATGACCGGGTGCTGGTGGGCGGAGAAGTGGCCTGGAAGCCTGCGGCGGGGGTTCGGGTGGCGATTCAGGGGGGCGTGGTGGTGTGGCAGGAGTTGGAGGCGCTCACACGGAATGGAGTGAGCGTGGGGGATCAGGAGGGGGATCCGGGCGCGTTTTTGGGTGTCGCGGCGAGTTTCGCCTTTTAGCCGAGAGGCTCCAGTGACAGACGAGGCGCGCACGAACGCGGCGATACCGGGGGAACGTGTAGCGCTGACGCGGCGCGCGTTTCTGGAGCGGGGCGGGAGCGCGGCGGCGCTTGGGGCGATGCTGGGGGCCGCGGGAATTGAGGAAGTTCGCGCACAGGATGGTCCGGTGCGCGCGCCGGAGACTGGGGGCAAAGGCCGCGCGAAGAACGTGATCTTCCTGGTGGTGGACGGGATGAGCGCGGGGACGCTGATGCTCGGGGACCTGTACCTGCGCGAGACGAGGGGGCGCGGGTCGGCGTGGGTCGAATGGCTATCGCTCGCCGGGAGGGATTCGGGGGTGTCTCGCGCGATGTTGGACACGAGTGAGTGGCATGGCGGGGTGACGGACTCGGCGGCGGCCGCGACGGCGTGGAGCGTGGGCGAGAAGACGGTGAACGGGGCGATCAACGTGACGATGGATCGTCGCGCGCCGGAGCCGTTGTGGCGCCGCGCGAAGCGCGCGGGGAAGCGCATCGGCGTGGTGTCGACGGCGCGGATCACGCACGCGACGCCGGCGGGGTTTGTGGCGAACGTCCATCAGCGCGACATGGAGATGGAGATTGCTGAGCAGATGGTGTCGCGCGGCGTGGACGTGATGCTCGGGGGCGGGAAGAAGTTCTTTCCGGCGGAGTTAGTTGCGAAGCGCGGGGGCGTGTTGGTGGATGATGTGGCGGGGTTGCGTGGGGTGGATGCGCGGGCCGCGCTGGAGGGGGGGTTGCTCGGCGCGTTCACGGATTCGCACATGTCGTTCGAGATCGATCGCCTCCGGACCCCCGGAAGTGAGACCGAACCAAGTCTCGCGGAGATGACGCGCGCGGCGTTGTCGGTGCTGGAGAACGCGGAGGATGGGTTCGCGTTGCATGTTGAAGGGGGAAGGGTGGATCACGCGGCGCATTACAACGATGCGGGGGCGATCGTTCGGGAGATGGCGGCGTTTGAGGAGGCCTTGGAGGTTTGTTTGGAGTGGGCGAACGCGCGTGACGCGAATGACACGCTGGTGATTGCGACGTCGGATCACGGGAATGCGAACCCGGGGCTGTCGGAGTATGGGCGTGCGAGCGTGGAGATGTTCCGGCGGGTGCTGGGGTACAGGCGGAGTCTGCACTGGTGTCTGACGCGGTTTTTGCGTGAGGGTGTGCGGACGGGGGAGGCGCTGAGCGCGTTGATGCGGGAGGCGACGGGTGAGGAGGTGGACGGCGAGGGCGTGGCCGTGCTGGACCGGTGGGTGAGGCGGGAGCGTGTGGAGATCACGACGCACCGGAACACGAACATGGGGCCGATGGGGGCGTTGCTGACGAATTCGAACGGGGTGGGGTTTGTGGGGCCGAACCACACGGGGGACTTGGTGGAGTGCACGGCGCAGGGGCCTGGAAGCGAGGGGCTGTGGGGCGCGCGGCACTTGACGGATTTGGAGCGGGTGGTGGCGGAGGGGATGG
>CAZWZL010000027.1:0-42159 GCA_964638515.1 uncultured Phycisphaeraceae bacterium | reverse complement strand
AAATCCGCATTTCCCGGCGTTCTGGGGAATGGGATGACGTCGCGGATGTTGGTCATGCCTGTGGCGAAGAGGATGAGACGCTCGAAGCCGAGGCCGAAGCCGGCGTGGGGGACGGTGCCGTAGCGGCGGAGGTCGCGGTACCACCAGTAGTCGGGCTTGTGGAGTTTCATTTCGTCGAGGCGGGAGTCGAGGACGTCGAGGCGTTCCTCGCGTTGTGAGCCGCCGATGATCTCGCCGATCTTGGGGGCGAGGACGTCCATGGCGGCAACGGTGCGGCCGTCGTTGTTGAGGCGCATGTAGAAGGCCTTGATGTCCTTGGGGTAGTCCATGAGGATCACGGGCTTCTTGATGAGACGCTCGGTGAGGCAGCGTTCGTGCTCGGACTGGAGGTCGGCGCCCCACTTGACGGGGAACTCGAACTTCTCGCCGCACTTTTCGAGGCGGGACACGGCGTCGGTGTAGGAGAGGCGTTCGAAGGGGGTTTCGATGAGGTGGGTGAGGGTCTGGATGACGGTGGTGTCGATGCGCTCGTTGAAGAAGGCCATGTCGTCGGCGCGTTCTTCGAGGAGGGCGCGGAAGAGGTACTTGAGGAAGGCTTCGGCGAGGTCGGCGTTGTCGGCGAGGGTGTTGAAGGCGACCTCGGGCTCGATCATCCAGAACTCGGCGAGGTGGCGCGAGGTGTTGGAGTTTTCGGCGCGGAAGGTGGGGCCGAAGGTGTAGACCTTGGAGAGGGCGCAGCAGTAGGTCTCGACGTTGAGCTGTCCGGAGACGGTGAGGTGGGCCTGGCGGCCGAAGAAGTCCTTGGAGAAATCCACTGAACCAGGAGGGGCACCAGGCACTCGGGACTGGGCACTAGGCGTAGGAGAAGGAGGGGAAGAGGAGGAAGCGGGCGCTGGTGCACCGGATCTGGAGTTGGTGCGGGGAAGGTTTTCGAGATCGAGTGTGGAGACGCGGAACATCTGTCCGGCGCCTTCGCAGTCGGAGGCGGTGATGATGGGTGTGTGGATCCAGAAGAAGCCGCGCTCGTGGAAGAAGCGGTGGACGGCGTTGGCGAGGGTGTGTCGGACGCGTGCGACGGCGCCGAAGGTGTTGGTGCGTGAGCGGAGGTGTGCGACTTCGCGGAGGTATTCGAAGGTGTGGCGCTTTTGCGCGATGGGGTAGGTGTCGGGGTCGTCGACGAGGCCGTGGATGGTGAGGGAGGCTTGTGCGGCGGGGTCGAGCTTGATCTCGACGGATTGGCCTTTGCCTTGTGAGGGGACGAGTGTGCCGGTGGCGGAGATGGAGCATCCGGCGGTGAGTTTGGCGATGTCGTCGTAGTTGGGGAGCGAGGCGGGGGCGACGATCTGGAGGTTGTCGAAGCAGGAGCCGTCGGTGAGGGCGATGAAGGAGAGGCCGCCGTCGGCCTTGGAGTCTCGGCGTGTGCGGACCCAGCCTCGGACGGTGACGACGGCGCCGAGGGGCGCTGAGGGTGCGGAGGTGAGGGCTTCGTGTATGGAGACGACGGTGGGCATGCTGATCCTCGCGGGAGTGGGCGAAAAAGCGGGGCGAGGATCGTAGCAGGGGGATTAGAAATCTCGGCCGAGGGCTCCGTCGGGGGTGTTGTGGAGGTTGATGGATGATCCGCCGTTGAGCGGGTTTTCGAAGCCGGGGTTGGCGGTGGTGGGGTCGTGGGCGTCGGCGTGGCCGTCGGCGAACGCGACGGCGGCTTTGTGCGCGTAGTGGCCGTTGACGACGGCGGGGGTCTTTCGGAGGTAGGCGAGCTCGGCGTCGAAGAGGAGGGCTTTGTTGGAGGGGAAGGCGACCATGGAGGGCTTGATGGAGGAGAGGGTGTTGACGTCGAGGATGGAGTGCTCGCGCCAGACGTCCGGCTTGGCGATGAAGGAGTTGGAGTATTGGTAGGAGACGAGACGTTCGGCGAATTCGGCGGGCTCGGAGGGGAGGTCGGGGTCGCGGCCGGGTGAGACCCAGGTGGCGTAGTTTTCTTTCCAGGGAGCGCGTTCGTAGATGAGGCCGGGCCAGAGGAGCGCGTGCATCCAGTGTGAGTCTAGGCCGATGATGGTGTTTTCGGGCCACCATCGGACCATGATGATGCCTGGGGGCGGGGTCATGGTGACGCCGGGTGCGCGGTCGCCGGGCTTGAGGAAGGGGAAGTGTCCGGCCGAGTCGGCGTGGTTCTGGAAGTGCTGTGTGATGGAGCGTGTGTTGGTGACGGACTTGAGTTCGTTGGCGCGGAAGCGGACGGAGGAGAGGGTGGGGAGTGTGATCGAGATGAGGATGGCGATGATGCCGATGGCGACGAGGAGTTCGATGAGTGAGAAGGCGCGGTGATGGCGATGGTGGGGCATGTGGTGTTGCTCCGGAGCGGGCGTTGTTACTGCGGGGGGCGCATGCGTGAGGAGATGGTGGAGGGGTCGGCGCCGTAGAGCTGGAAGGCGGCGATCTGCCAGTTTTTGACGGCGGGGTTCCATGCGAGCTGGATGCCGAGCTTTGCGGGCGAGGCGGCTGGTTTTTCGCCGGAGAAGAGGATGGGGGCGCGGACCTCGATGACGTTGAGTTTTTTCTCTGCGGCGTTGTGGACGTCGGGGAAGAGGTTGGCGGGGACCATCTTCATGACGGTCTCGCGGTTGCGGTCTGCGGGCGCGGAGGGGGATTCGTTCGGGGAGGGGGCGGCGTTTGTGCCGGGGATGGCGCGGCCGGAGGCGCCGACGGCTCCCTGCTGGGCGAACTGTGCGTTCATTTCCTCTCGTTCGAGGTCTCGCCCGTTGATGACTCGCGGGATGAGTTCGGCGTTGGCGAAGTCGATGGAGGCGTTCTGGAGGAGCGCGAAGAGGCGTGAGCCGGGGACGGGTCCGCTGTTCTCGGCGACTTCGGGCGGGGTTCCGCCGAGCGCGCGGACCATGTCGATGATCTTGTTGCCTGAGCCGTGGAGGAAGGGGTCGAGCGCGATGCGTGCGGCGGGCGCGAGTTTGGAGGAGGCGTCGACGCCCATGGCGGAGACCTGGGTGTTGGCGGGCGCGAGTTGGGCGACGTGTGATTCGAGGGAGGCGAGGATGGAGTCGAGTTGCGCGGGAGTGGAGGCGGGGGGGAAAGAGGGGATTGGTTCGTCGGCGTGCGCGGGAGTGGGGGGAGCGTCGTGGGTCGGGGGAGCGTTGTCGGCTTTTGGGGTTGGTGTTGGGGCGCGGTCGGCTCGGGGGGAGTTGAGGGCGGTGGCGGGTTGTGGCTTGTGGGAACGCGCGGTGGAAACGGTTGTGTAGACGATGGCGGCGACGCCTGCGCCTGCGAAGAGGGCGGCGGCGAGCAATGCGGGCTTTGCGGGCATGCGGCGGCTCCGATTGGTGGCCCTCGAGGGCGGCGCCTGGGGCGGTGATTCTCGCCCGCGGCACATGCGAACAGACGCGCCTTGGGGGGCGCGTCTGTCAGGGATATTCGAAAATGGGGAAGAAGCGTGGGGTCAGCAGGGGAGGGCGAAGTTGGAGAGGGCGAGGTTGAGGTCGGCGAAGTTGACGGTTTGGTCGGCGTTGACGTCGCCGGGGAGGGCCACGCCGGACTGGCCGAAGTTGGAGAGGATGTGATTCAGATCGGCGAAGTTGACGAGGTTGTCGCCGTTGGCGTCGCCGGCGCAGGCGGGCGGGCCTGGGACGATGGCTTCTGGTGTGAGCACGCCGGGGGCGGAAGGTCCTCCGGGCTTAAAGGGGTAGACCTGAATGGAGGAGAAGACGGGGGGCGTGTCCATCTGGAACGAGAAGGTGTAGAGGGAGCTCCAGCGTACGGCGTTGGCGTTGGGGTTGGCGGCGAAGGTTTCGGTAGACCACGCGACGGCCGCGGGGGTGGTTTGGAAGAGCCAGGGGGTGTTGGAGTAGGGCTCGCCGGAATGGTGGGCGGGGGCGTTGAAGGTTGGGTTCATGGGGAGGGCGGAGACGGGGTGGCGCACGATGATGGAGGCGGCGCCGAGGTCTGAGGTGGCGTTGTAAATGGCGTAGGTGTACTGCCAGGTTGTGGCGGAGACCTGATGTGCGCGGGAGGCGAAGTAGATCCGTCCGTCGCCGGTGATGTCGACTGGGGTGATGCGGATGAATGGATCGGGTTGGTTGGCGCCGTTGGCGTGGGCTCTCCATGCGTCGAGGATGGTTGCGGCGCGCTGTGTGGCATCGGAGAAGGTGAGGTTGAAGGTCGGCTGGCTGACCAAGACTCGTCGGAAGGAGGAGTTGTTGGCGTTGTTGCCGGAGGCGGCGTCGCCGAGGTGTACGGCGGCGACTTCTGCGAAGTAGAGGGCGTTTGGAGTGGAGAGATCGGACTCGGCGATCTGAAGTCGCTTGAAGATGGCGTTGCCGGTTGTTCCAGCGGTTGGCGAGGGCACGGTGATGGCGCCGGTGGCGGCGTTGATTTCGGAACGGGATGCCAGGAAGCTCTGGGAGCCGGTGATACCGGATGTGGTGACGGTGGAACAGCCGACGCCGAGGAAGGAACCGGTGGCCGGGGTGCAGGCGCTGCAGAGGTTTTGTTGGAGCGGGAAGAACTCATGGTGTACCCAGCTCATTCCCACGTGGTCGATGCGGCCTGAGGCGATGCGATAGAGATTCTGGGTTGCGACGGGGTGATTGGGGCTGTTGTTGGTCCAGTCGGCGGGCTGAGAGCCGAGGTTGCAGAAGGCGATGCCGAAGGCGTACGCGCGTTTTCCGTCGACGGCGCCAGTGGACGTGAAGTTCGCGACGGCATTGATGTCGCCGATGATGAGGTCTGGGCCGGGGCCCGCGGCGTCGGCCGGCGCGGCGAGGAGCGCGAGTGGGAGGAGCAAGCGTCTCATCGAAGGGGTCTCCGGTTTGAGGGCCCGGGAGTCGGGCTTGTCGGGATTCAAGGGTATCGCGCCTTTGGGGGAGAACCAAGGGTCGGCGCGGCACAGATTTGAGGACGAGGTCTCAGCCTCGGGCGGGAGTGAGGAGGGCCTCGGGGGCCTGGAGGAGGTCGATGATGTGCTGGAGGCAGCGGGCGGCCTCGGCGCCGTCGACGACGCGGTGGTCTGCTGCGAGGGAGAGGGGCATGAGCTTGGCGATTCGGATGGCGCCGTCGGAGACGGAGACCCCGTCGCGGACGCGTCCGACGCCGAGGATGGCGACTTCGGGATAGTTGATGACCGGCGTGGCGAATCGTCCGGCGTAGGAGCCGACGTTGGAGATGGTGAAGGTGGAGCCCATGAGAAGATCGCGCGGGATGGAGCGATCGCGTGTCATGCGGGCGAGGTTGTCGATCTCGCGGGCGAGTTGAAGGACGCCGAGGGTGTCGGCGTCGAAGATGACGGGGACGGTGAGGCCGTGCTCTGTGTCGGCGGCCATTCCGATGTGGATGGAGCGGTTGCGGATGACTTCGGAGGCTTCGTCATCGACGGTGGCGTTGAGGGCGGGGAAGGCCTTGAGTGCGCGGCAGACGGCGGACATGACGAAGGGGAGGTAGGAGAGTTTCTCGCCGGAGGAGGCGGCGGTGCGTTTGCGGAGCGCATCGAGCTTTGAGACGTCGGCCTCGTCCATGACGTTGAAGTGGACGGCGGTGTCGATGGATTGGCGGAGCCGGTTGGCGATGGTGCGTCGGACGCCTCGGATGGGGATGCGTGAGAGTTCGTTGGGGGCGGAGACGCGGGCAGGCGGGCGCGAGGGTACGGAGGTGGCGAGGGAGGAGGGGCCGTTGGTGGAGTGCGCGGGCTCATCATCGACGATGTCGATGATCTGTCGTGTGGAGCGCGCGGCCGGGGCTGGGGTATCGGCGCGTTGCGGAACGCGGGCGGGCGCGGGGCCGGACTCGGCGGCGGCGCGGACGTCCTTTTCGGTGACGCGGCCTGCGATGCCGGAGCCGGCGATGGCGTCGATGTCGACGTCGAGGTCGCGAGCGAGGCGTCGGACGGCGGGGGTGGCGAGTGCCTTGCCGGGCGCGCCGGAGACGCCGGCGAGGGAATCGGACATCTGGCCGACGACGGTGCCTGCGTCTTCGCGTTCGGCGGCGCTGGCGGCTTCGCGCTTGGGGGCGGGCGCGGCCTTGGCCGGCGCGGAAGCGGGCTTTTGGGAGGGTGAGGGGGCGGCGCCTTCGTAGGTCCAGGCGACTTCGCCGACCTTCATGATGTCGCCCGGGTTGCCCTTGAGCTCCTTGATGACGCCGGCGCGCGGGGAGGGGACTTCGACGAGGGCCTTGTCTGTTTCCATCTCGGCGACGGTCTGGTGCTCTTCGACGGTGTCGCCGGGCTTGACCTTCCAGGAGATGAGTTCGGCCTCGTGTACGCCTTCGCCGAGGTCGGGGAGGATGAAGATGTTTGGGTCGGAGGACTTGTGATGGGCCATGGTGGGGAGCCTCGGGCGTCTCGCGGGAATGGGGAATGTGGGGGTGAGGGGGTAGAGAGAGCGTGGGCGCGGGAGGGTCGGGGATTCTAGCAGAGGGGGGGAGATGGTCGGGGAGAAGCGGCTATCTGACGGCGCAGGGGCGGAGGGGGTCGGTGTAGGGGAAGACGTCGGCGCGTTCGAGCCGTTCGATGAAGGGCCACTGTCCTTTTCGGCGGAGGAAGGCGTGTTCGGGTCTGGAGATACCGACGAGGGTGAGCAGGCCGAATGTTTCACCGGCGAGCGAGAACTCGGTGGGGAGCGGGGGCGGCTGGCAGCAGATGGCGAGTTCGATGCAGGAGCCGGAGAATCGCCGCGTGATGAAGTTGTCGAGATCCACGGTTCGACCGGGTTCGACGACGGCGTCGAGGGTGTGGGGCGCGATTCGGCTGAGGAGGGTGGGCGCCCAGTCGTTGGGTTCGCGGGTGGCGATCATGAGTTCGTAGCGGCCGAGCGTGGAGGGGAGTTGGTCTCGGAAGAAATCCCCGGTGAAGTCCGCGGTGACGTAGACGTTGAGGTCGGACTCAGGCTGAAACCAGAGGACGTCAGCCTTGCCGTTCTCGCACCAGATAGGCGGTTCGCCGTGATAGACGCCTCCTCGCGCGGGCCCGAGGATCGCTTCGAGGGCTTCGAATCGCGCATCCCAGACCCTTTGCCAAGCGTCGTGGAATGCATCCTCTGACTCGTACCGTTGCGCCATGAATCGTCTGATTGAATGGGATCGCGCGGGATGGTCAGGCGTTGGAGACGCGCGGCGCGAGGTGGTGTTCGATGACGGACTGGGCGATGGCGCGCGCGGTGTGTCCGGCGGGCTCTCCGCTGACGTGGGTGGAGGCGATGGCGCCGGAGATGAGGAGGAGGAGTTGTGAAGCGAGTGCGTCGGGGTCGGCGGCGCCGGCGGCGTGGGCGATGGCGTGGATGTGGGCGTGCATGGTGAGGGCGTGGGTGGAGGCCGCGCGGTGGATGGGGTCGTTGGGGGCGGGGAAAGCGACGGCGGCGTTGAGGAACATGCAGCCGTTGAAGGTGGGGCTTCGGAACCAGTCGTGGAGGACGTCGAAGAGTGCGAGGAGTTGTTCGCGCGGGTCGTCGCCGGCGCGGGTGTGGATGTCGCGCGCGAGTTCTTCGGCTTCGATGGCGTCGCGATGGTTGAGGACTGCGATGATGAGATCATCCTTGCTGGTGAAGTGGTTGTAGAAGGTGGTTTTGGTGACGCCGACGGCGGAGAGGATGTTGTCGAGGCCGACGGCGTGGAAGCCTTGGGCGTAGAAGAGGTCTGCGGCGAGTTCAATGAAACGTTCGCGCGTGGACATGGCGCGTGGCTCCGGTGAGGGGCCTCGCGGCCTTGGCGAGGCGTGATAGGGGGTGTACCGGAAGTTCACCCCCATATGGACCGGGAGTCAACTTCCAATTGTGAAAGAGAAGCGTAGGTTTGGTCGGTACGCGGGCTGGGGGCCCCAAGGGAGGTTTTTGAAGGATGTCGACTGTGATGACGGCGTGTGCGCGGGGGGAGGTTGTGGTGCTGGGGAGCGTGGATCGGGCGATCCGGATCGCTCGGGAGGGGGTGGAGCGGGTGCGGCTGTTCGAGATGGAGTGGGAGGGCGTGGACGCGGCGCGGGAGCGCGTGTGCGAGGAGGGGCTTGAGGGGCGGATTCGCGTGCGGCACGTAGAGGCGTGGCGCGTGCTTGGTCGGGAGCGGCGGTCGCTTTCGGCGGGATGAGTGGACGTATGAGCGGGGCGCGAGCCGCCCGCGCGGGAAGCAGGAGCAAGACCGGACATGTTGAAGGCTTATCGGAGCATGGGGATCGGCGCGGAGCCCGGTGCGCCCATCGAGGTTGCGGCGTGGAAGCGCTGGGCGGCGTTGTTGTACGGCGTGGTGTGCTACGCGGCGTTCTTCGGGACGTTTTTGTACGCCGCGGGCTGGGTCGGGAACTTCCTGACGCCGACGCGGCTGGACGGTCCGGCGGAGGGCCCACTGTGGCAGGCGCTGTTGATCAACGTGGGGCTGCTGACGCTGTTTGCGTTGCAGCACAGCGTGATGGCGCGGCCGGGGTTCAAGCGGTGGTGGACGCGATTTGTGCCCAGGGTTGCGGAGCGATCTACGTACACGCTTATGTCGAGCGTGGCGCTGCTGCTGATGTTCTGGCTGTGGCGGCCGATGGGCGGGGAGGTGTGGTCGATCGAGCATCCGGCGGGGCAGGGCGTGATGTACGCGCTGTTCGCGTTCGGGTGGGGGCTGGTGCTGGTGACGACGTTTCTGATCAATCACTTTGACCTGTTCGGACTGAGGCACGTGTGGCTGTACTTCCGAGGGCGGGCGTATGCGCACCTGAAGTTCGTGACGCCGGGGCCGTACCGGTACGTGCGGCATCCGCTGTACGTGGGATGGATCTTCGCGTTCTGGGCGACGCCGACGATGACGCTGGCGCACCTGCTGTTCGCGGCGGTGACGACGGCGTACATCCTGGTGGCGATCCAGCTGGAGGAGCGGGACCTGATGAAGTTCCATCCGGAGTACGCGGCGTATCGGCGTCGGACGGGGATGCTGACGCCGAGGGTGGGGCGCGGGGGCGAAGGCCCCGAGGTGGCGCGTCCGGCGTGAGTCTGGTTTGGTGAGAAGAAACAGCGCGCCCGTCGGAGCGGCGGGCGCGCTGCTTTGTTGCGCATCTGGATCAAGCGGCGGGCATCAGCAGCCGCCGCCGAAGTTGCTCAGGGCGAGGTTGAGGTCGGCGAAGTTGTAGCGGACGCCGAAGAAGGAGAGGACTTCGTTGAGATCGGCGAAGTTGACGATGCAGTCGGCGGTGTAGTCGCCGGGGCAGGTGTAGCGGGTATCGAGGAAGTCGGGCTGAGAGACGGTGAACTGCCAGAAGGTTCCGGCGGGCTCGTTGATCCACTGGAAGGGAACCGTGCCGAGCTCAAGTTGCGGCATTTCGACGTTGATGGGCATGGGGTCGGCCATGCAGGTGGTGGTTCCATCGGGGCGCGTGAGGACGAGCATCTTGTCGCCCTGGTTTGGCGCGGCGTCGTAGCCGTGGGGGAGGGTCTTGCGCGCGAGCATGGTGAAGCGGTTCACGGCGCCGAGCGTGATGGGGTTGGATCCGACGGCGGCCTGGTCGTCGGTGGAGAGGGAGAGTGGGGCGTAGGAGTAGGCCCATGCGGGGTTGCCTGCGGCGTCGACGAGCATGAGGCCGGAGGGGCCGGTTGGCGTGATGGGGGGCACGACGGGCGCGGGGATGGGAGGCGCCACAGGCGGGAGGACGTTGCGGCTGAGGTTGGCATGGATGAGGTACCGCCCGGGGGTGGACTCGTGAATGGAGCGGAGTGAGGGCGGGGCGACGTAGAGGCTCTTGTAGACCTTGTAGGCGAGGGGATTGCCCAAGAGGTCGGTTCGCAGGAACTGCATGAAGTCGGTGGGAGCGCCGGTGACGTCGAGGACCTGGAGTGAGGCGCTGACGACGATCTCGGAGTCGTTGTTGGCGAGGTCGATGCCGCGGCCCTGTTGGACGCGGACGGTGAGGTTGGAGCCGGTGGGCGGGAGGTAGGAGTAGGAGCGGGCCCAGATGACGGCGCCGTTGGGTGTGAGGCGCGTGAGGAGGATCTTCTGGAGGTTGAAGAATGGTCCGCCGGGGATGGGCTGGATGCGTTCGGTGACGGCGCCGACGCAGACGATGGTTCGGTCGGGGAGTTCGCGGAAGTCGGCGAAGGCGTGCTCGCCGCCGTCGGCGTAGCGGACGTCGGTGTAGATGTTGCCGACGATGGGGTTGCCGGCGGGGTCTGTGCGCACGAAGTGTGCGCGGACGTTTGGGCCGAAGAGAGGGTTGCCGGTGACGACGGCGAGGTCGCCGGGGGATGCGGGCGGGAGCGCGGCGGGCGGGAGGAGTTCGCGGACGGTTCCGCCGGCGGGCCAGTTGGTGTAGATGGTTGGGTCGCCGATGTAGATGCGAGACCACATGACGCCGCCGAGCGGGTTGAGCTTGATGAGGACGAACTGGAAGTTGGGCGGCGAGGATTCGCTGCGGGCGAGGAGGATGTGTTCGCCGCTGCGGAGCTGGTAGGCGCAGAGGCCGATGTCGTCGTTGGGCCCGCCGATCTGGGTGGTCCATTCCTCGAGGCCGGGGAAGACGCGGAGCTTGGAGACGTACATGTCCTCGGCGGCGCCGGCGGCGCCGACGCGTCGGATCATGCCGGCGGTGATGAGGGCGTCCTGTCCGTCGGCGGTGTTCTGGGATCGTGGGTGTTCTTCGGTGAAGGCGCCGATGAGTCGCTGGTAGTTCTGTGCGTGGGCGGAGGCGGAGAGGAGCAGTCCGGCGAGGATGGCGAGCGAGCCTGCGGCTTTGCGGGTTGCGCGTGGGGTGGTGCGCGTCATGCGAATCTCCTTGCATTTTGACATGGCGATTGTCGCGCCCTCACGGGGAGCACGCGAGTTCCAATGCGAAGAGAGACTTACGCAGGGCGGGGCGCGCGTCGATGTCTCGATGCGCGCGGGAAGATTGCGCGATGATCACGCGATGTTCGTGCGAACAGGGGCCGGAAATGCGGAGGGATTGTGCGGCGAGCGTCAGTACGCCGCGCAGGCGAGGCAGGCCTCGGTGATGCGCTTGGAGTCGGGGAGATATTCGAGTTCGAGCTTGTAGTAGGGCATGACGGTGTCGAAGCCGGCGACTCGCTGGACGGGGGCCTGGAGGTGGAGGAAGGCGCGTTCCTGGATGAGTGCGGCGATCTCGGCGCCGAATCCGCAGGTCTTGGGGGCTTCGTGGACGATCACGCAGCGGCCGGTCTTCTCGACGGATTCGAGGATGATCTCCTCGTCGAAGGGGTAGATGGAGCGGAGGTCGATGAGTTCGACGGAGAGGTCTTCGGGGAGGTTGTCGAGGGCCTCGAGGCATTGGAATACGGGTGCGCCCCAGGTGACGACGGTCAGGTCGGCGCCTTCGCTGACGATCTTGCCCTTGCCGATGGGGATGGTGTATTCGTCCTCGGGGACCTCTTCGCGGAAGGAGCGGTAGACGCGCTTGGGCTCGAAGAAGATGACGGGGTCGGGGTCGCGGATGGCGGAGATGAGGAGGCCCTTGGCGTCGTAGGGGGAGGAGGGCATGACGACCTTGATGCCGGGGTGGTGGGCGTAGATGGCTTCGGGCGAGTCGGAGTGGAGTTCGGGGGCGTGGATACCGCCGCCGACGGGGACGCGGATGGTGAGGGGGATGGTGATGGAGCCGCGGGAGCGGGTGCGGTATCGCGCGGCGTGGTTGACGATCTGGTCGTAGGCGGGGCCGAGGAATCCTTCGAACTGGATTTCGGGGATGGGTCGCATGCCGGCCATGGCGAGGCCGATGGCGGAGCCGATGATGCCGGACTCGGCGAGTGGCGAATCGACGACGCGGTCTTCGCCGAAGCGTTGCTGGAGGCCTTCGGTGACGCGGAAGACGCCGCCGTTCAAGCCGACGTCTTCGCCGAGGATGATGACGCGGGAGTCGGCTTCCATTTCCTGCGCGAGGGCGAGGTTGATGGCCTGGACGAGGGTGAGGTTGGGCATGGGTGAGGGGCTCCGGTCGGATGAATCGGGTGAATGTCGGAGTGCGGCGCGAGTTGTTGCGGGATCAGGTGATGACGCCCGTGGATGCGGCGAAGACGACTCTCTGGTTTGCGGCTTCTTCTTCGGTGGAGTCGGGGTAGAAGGAGATGGGGGGCATAGCGGCGTCGAGGGCGAGCGCGATCAGGTCGGGGGTCTGGTGCACGCGGACGTAGCTGCCGGCGCCCCAGGAGGAGTAGGTGAAGTGCATGTCGGTGTGCTGTTTGCCGTGAGGCGTGAGGGCCTTGACGTGGATGGGGTTCACCCAGACATCTCGGCCCTTCTTGTCGGCGAACTTGACGAACATGGCGGGAGCTCCGTCAGGCGCGAAGGGTTTCCTGCGCGGGGAATTGCGCGAGTGAGTTGGTTCGGAGCGTGCGCTTCTGGACGTCGATCTGTTGAGGGAGTTCGGCGAAGGTGTAGTCGAAGATGTCGGCGATGTCAGGCTTCTCGATGCCCTCGGCGTTCTTGACGATCTCGGCGACGCGTTCCTTGTTCTTTGCGTCGAGGGCGGCCTGCTTCTTGTCGTCCCAGAGCTTTTTGGAGGAGAGGTACTTGCGGATGCGGAGGAGGGGGTCCTTGGCCTTCCACGCGTCGAGTTCGGCGGGGTCGCGGTATCGGCGCGCGTCGTCGGCGGTGGTGTGATCGCCCATGCGGTAGGTCACGGCTTCGATGAGGGTGACCTCGCCCTTCTTGGCGAGCGCGATGGCGTCCTTGGTGGCCTTGAAGCAGGCGAAGAGATCATTGCCGTCGACGCGGATGCCTTTGGCGCCGTAGGCGATGGCGCGCTGCGCGATGGTTTCGTTCTTGAATTGCTTGGAGGAGGGGACGGAGATAGCCCAGGAGTTGTTCTGGCAGAAGAAGATGCAGGGGACCTTGAGGACGGTGGCGAAGTTGAGGGCTTCGTGGACGTCGCCTTCGGAGGTGGCGCCGTCGCCGAAGAAGGTGATGGCAACGGCGTCTTTCTTCTGGAGCTTGGCGGCCCAGGCGATGCCGACGGCGTGAAGGGGGTGTGTGCCGATGGGGATGGAGATGGGGAGGACGTTGCATCCTTCGGGGATCTGGTTGCCTCGTTCGTCGCCCATCCAATGAAGGAGGATTTTCTCCATGGGGAGGCCGTGGAGGAAGAGGGCGGAGTTTTCGCGGTAGCAGGGGACGATCCAATCGTCCTTGCGGAGGGCGAATCCTGCGCCGGTGGCGGCGGCTTCCTGCCCGATGTTCTGGGGGTAGGTGCCCATTCGGCCGGAGCGTTGGAGTTTGAACGCGATCTCGTCGTAGGCGCGGCAGAGGCACATGTGTTCGTACAGGAACACGACGTCCTTATCGGAGAGGGTGTTCTTGGCGAGGGCGGCGTCGAGCTTGCCGTTCTCGTCCAGGATCTGGAGGTACTGGATCTTGGCTTCGAAGCAGGTGGTCAGGGGCATCGCGCGGTCCTGTGTGGGTTCGGGTGATCGGTGGTGAGTCCGAGGCGTTGGAGGGGGGCTTAGTTGGTCTGGTGGGCGTAGCGGTCGCCGGGGAACTGCTTGATGGCGTCCTGCGAGGGGGTCTTGCCGGTGCCGGCGGCGGTGGGCGATTTCTCGGGGATGACGAAGTGTTCGTTGGAGAGTGATTGCGAGTGACGGAGCGCGGCGTCGGCGGCCTTCAGCATGGAGTCATCGGCGTTGTTGCGCAGGGCGCGGAGGTTTTCGCGGAAGGCGATCTCGGCGATATCGAGGAAGTGGAGCGCGGCGGCTTTGTCTCGCGCGAACTCGAGTTCTTCGGCCCCACCGTTGGCGGCGCGCATGTCTCGGTCGAGTCGTGAGAGGACGCAGGCCGAGGCGTGGATCCACATGGCGTTGTCGGAGACGCGGGCCTGGAGGGCCTGACGATCGAGGATCTTCTCCTGCAATCGTTCGGAGACGACCTTGAAGGCGTGCGCGTGATCGCGGGCCATGAGGCCGACGCGCTCGGCGTGGGACGCGAGGGCGGGCTGGACCCTGGTGATGCGCGGGGCGGCGGGCTTGAGGCCCATGAACACCTCGAGCCCGAGGGGGATGGCGGCCTTGAGCAGCGGGGGCTTGACGCAGTTGCGCGCGATGCGCGCGATGTTGGTGGTGAAGGACTCGTCCTTGTCCCAGAAGTAGGCATCGCGAATGGTGAGCATCTGATCGGCGAGCGGTCGGCCGCCGTAGCCGAAGACGAAACCCTGCATGACCTCGTTGGCGCCCTCGACGATGAGGTTGATGCGTGAGTCGCGGAAGATGCGTTCGATCTCGTTCTCGGTCATGTAGGACTCACCGCCCATGATCTGGACGGCGTCGTTGACGGTCTGCCAGCCCATCTCGGAGCAGAAGACCTTGCAGAGCGCGGTCTCGAGCATGATGTCGTCGTCGTGACGATCGAGGATGCCGGTGGTGTAGTAGAGGACGGCGTCCATGGCGTAGGTCAGCGCGGCCATGTGGGCGATGCGCTGTCGCACGAGTTCGAAGTCGGCCAGCGGTCGCTGGAACTGGTGGCGTGTTGCGCCCCACTTGATGGCCTGGTCCATCGCCTTGCGGGCGCCGCCCAGCATGCCGGCGGAGAGGGTGCATCGTCCATAGTTGAGGCAGGTGAGCGCGACGTTGAGGCCCTTGCCCTCCTGAGAGAGGAGGTTTTCTTTGGGCACCTTGACGTCGTGGAAGCGGATGCGGGCCTGCCACGTGCCGCGGATGCCGCATTTGGAGCGGTTCTTCTGGAAGATGTCCACGCCTTCCATGTCGGGGGTGCAGACGAGCGCGGAGACGCGATCGGACTCCTTGCCGGTTTTGGGGTCCTTGAGTTTCTGCTTGGCCATGACGGTGAAGAGCGAGGAGAGTGCGCCGGAGGTGGCCCACTTCTTTTCGCCGTTGAGGATGTAGTGGGAGCCGTCGGCGCTGAGTTCGCAGCGGGTTTCCTGACCGCCCGCGTCGCAGCCGACGTTGGGTTCGGAGAGGCAGAAGGCGGAGACCCAGTCTTTGGCCAGGTGCGGCAGCCAGCGCTTCTTCTGCTCATCGGAGCCGAAGAGCATGACGGCCTTGCAGCCGATGGACTGGTGTGCCGAGACGAGCACGGCGGTGGAGCCGCAGGAATGGCCGATGCGCTCGAGGACTCGGTTGTAGGACGTGATGCCGAGCCCGAGCCCGCCGAACTCGCGCGGGATGGTCATGCCCATGACGCCGAGGGTGAAGAGTCGGTCGATGACCCAGCGCGGGATCTCCTGATCCCGATCGATCTGGACGGCGGGGTGTTCGTTCTCGAGGTAATCGCCGAGGGCGGCGAGGAGTTGATCGCAGCGCGCGGTTTCTTCGGTGTCGGTCTTGGGGTATGGGAAGAGAAGATCTTCTCGGATGCGGCCGAAGAAGAGGTTTTTGATGACGCCCATCTCGGAGGGATCGGGGCCCAGCATGGCCTCGGCCTCGGCGATCATCTTGCGATCCTTCTCGGAGAGGTTCTTCAGTGACTTGGCGAGTTCGGCCATGGGGCGGGGCTCCTCTTCAACGGACAAGCGAGTCTATTGGTTGGCATTTCTAGGGCGCTTGTGTGGCGCCTGGCGAGTATTTCGAATCAGCGGGCGAGGAAGGACTGGATGGCGTCTCGGGCTTCGGGGGTCTTGCGGAGGTGAACGAGGAGGTGTCGTTCGACGCCTTGGGCGGCTTCCCAGCCGAGGTCGATGCACGTTTTCATGGTGAGCACGACGGCGGATGCGGCGCGTGTCTTGGGGAGTTGTGACTGGGTGTGGGTGATGGCGTCGCGGACGTTTTCGCGCCACTCGGGTTCGTGGATGTTGCGTGGCTCGCGTTCGGGTCCCTCCTTGAGGAGCGACGCGGCCATTTCGCGGGCGGAGGGTAGAAGCTTGGCGGGGTCGTCGATGAGCAGCTCGATGAGATTGGCTTCGCGCGCGAAGGAGATGGGGACGGTCTTGCCGGAGGAGGCGAGGCGGATGGCCTCGCCAGGGTCCATGCGTGCGGGGAGCATGGAGGCGCCTCCCCAGCCCGGGCAGATGCCGAGGGTTGCTTCGGGAAGGCCGATCTGAAAGTCGCGGCCTCCCTTGGGGAGGCAGGCGATGAGCATGTCGCAATGGAGCGCGAGTTCGAGCCCGCCGCCGAGGGCCGCGCCGTTGATGGCGGCGACGGTGGTGCAGTGCATATGGGCGATGCGGCCCATGACGCGTTGTCCCAGCGCGAGGTATTCGTCCAGTCCGGCGTCGGTGAGCCCGCTGATTTCCTTGAGGTCTGCGCCGGCGACGAAGACTCGTTCGGAGGCGGAGGCCAGGACGAGTCCTTTGGCTGAGGCGCCGATGGCGTCGAGCGTGGCGTCGAGCCTGAGAAAGAGCTCGCGATCGAGGACGACGAGGGGTCGGCCGGGGGATTCGAGGGTGATGGTGACGACGCCTGCGGCGGGGCCGGTCTCCTCGCGGACGAAAGGAAGGGGTGTGGCGGCCATGAGGGCTCCGAAATGGCCGGGGGTGTGCCGGCCTAGGAAGTTGGAAGGTGGGCTTCGTGAGCGCGGGGGAAGCGCACGCTTCGTGACCAGCCACGAGTGATCGGCCCACCGATCAGCCTCGGGCGGAGCGCCAACACGCTCCGAACGAGGGCTTGGGAGCAGTATACAGGAGGGTGGCGGGTGTTCCGGGGCTAGCGGGCGGCGAAACGGGCGCGGAGATTGGCCTGTGCTTCGGGGCCGGCCACGACTTCGGCGGAAATATCGGCGCCTCGGGAGAGCGTTTCGGGGGCGGGGGTGGGGTCGAGGGAGTTGAGCCAGGACTTGGTGGCGCGGAGGGCGATGGGGCCGGCGGAGGAGAGGCGGGAGGTGAGTTCCTGCACGGCCTGGTCGAGGTCGGGGAGTGAGGGGACGGATCGCGTGACGAGGCCGATGTGTGCGGCCTGGGCGCCGGACATGGTCCCGCCTTCGAGGAGCACGCGACGGGCCTGCGCCGGGGCGAGCCTGAGCATGAGCCAGGGCGCGACGACGGCGGGGCAGACGCCGAGATCGACTTCGGGGTAGCCGAGTTTGGCGTCGTCGTGGGTGATGGTGAAATCGCAGACGCAGGCGAGGCCGCAACCGCCGCCGATGGCCGCGCCGTTGACGCGTGCGATGGTGGGGATGGGGAGTTTTCGGATGTGGAGGGTGAGATCGGCGAGGGCGTGGAGGAGTTTGGCGGCTTCGCGGGCGTCTTCGATGACGGCGCGGAGGTCCATGCCGGCGCAGAAGGACTTTCCTTCGCCGGTGAGGATGGCGACGCGGGGCGAGGCGTCGGGGTTTTCGCAGAGGCGTGCGAGATCGTGCACGCGCGCGGCGAGGTCGGCGAGGAGCTGAGGGGAGAGGGCGTTGCGCGCGTCGGGGCGGTTGAGGGCGAGGGTGGCGACGCGGTCGGCGATGGTGAGTGTGGCGAGGGACATCGGGCTCTCGTCGAGGGGGTTACTTCTTCCAGACGGATGCGAGGAGCGCGCGTTCTTCGGGGCCGCCCGCGATGGAGAGGGAGGCGCGGAGCGCGTCGGTGAAAAGGGCGTCGTTGTCGGAGCCGTCGAGCTCGTTGAGCCAGCGCTTGGTGACGGAGAGCGCGTGGGGCGGCTTGGCGGCGAGGTCGGAGGCGAGGGCGAGCGCGCGGGGGCGCACCTGGGGCGGGGTGTCGGCGAGATGGTGCACGAGTCCGAGTTCGTGCGCGCGCTCGCCGGTGATGGTGGCGGGGTCGAGGAGGCGTTCACGGGTGCGGGCGGGGTTGAGGGAGAGGCGGAGGAGGGGGGAGGTGACGGCGGGAGAGACGCCGAGGCGCACGACGGGGTAGCCCAGAGTTGCGGCGCGATCGGCGACGACGATGTCGCAGGCCGAGAGGAGCGCGCAGCCGCCGGCGACGGCGGCGGATTGCGCGGCGACGACGACGGGGCAGGAGAGTCGGCGGATGGCGCGGAGCGCGCGGGAGAGGGTTGAGAGGAGGTCGCCCATCGCGGAGGGATCGTCCCGGCAGAGGGCGAGATCGAAGCCGGCGCAGAAGACATCGCCGGCCCCGCTGAGGAGCACGGCGCGCGCGTGGGATTCATGGGCGCGGGCGAGCGCGTCGGTGAGGTTACGCTGCATGTCGGGGGTCAGGGCGTTGCGCTTCTCGGGCCGATCGATGATGATCTCGACGACGCCGCTCGGCTCGAGGTGTTCGACGCGGATCATTCGGGACTCCCCGGGGGCGCGATGTGATTGCGGGCGCGGGCGACGATATCGCGGGCGAAGTCCGCGGCTTTGGCGAGTGCCGCGAGATCGACGCCGGTGGTAAACCCTTCGGAGCGGATGGCGCGGAGGAGGGTTTCGGCGCTGATGTTGCCCGGTGCGGGTTTGTCGCGCGAGCCGGCGAAGGGGCATCCGCCCAGGCCGGCCACGGAGGCGTCGAAGGATCGGACGCCCAGGTCGAGCGCGAGGCGGGCGCAATCTCCGGCGCGCGCGAAGGTGTCGTGCAGGTGGAGGGTGAGGGCGGCGCGTTCGTCGTCGGAGAACTCGGAGAGGAGGGACGCCACGTCGGCGGGGTGGGCGACGCCGATCGTGTCGGCGAGATCGATCTCTGCGTTGGAGCCGGGCGCGACGAGAGAGAGGAGTTGGTTGACGACCTTGCGCACGGCCGAGGGGGTGATGGCGCCTTCGAAGGGGCAGGCGATGGCGCAGGAGACGTACATGCGGACGCTCATGCCGGCGTTGAAGGCGCGGGGGAGGAAGTCGGCGAAGCGGTCGATGGTTTCGTTGATGGAGGCGTTGGTGTTCTTTTTGGAGAAGGACTCGGAGGCCGCGGTGAAGACGGCGATCTTGAGGGGCATTCCGGCGTTGTGGATGGCGAGGGCGCGCTCGAAGCCCTGGGCGTTGGGGACGAGGACGGAGAGGGTGGGGAGTGGTCCTCGGGGGGGATTCTCGCGGAGGAGTTTGAGTGTTTCCTCGGCGTCGGCGAGCTGGGGTATCCATCGCGGTGAGACGAAGGAGGCGGCCTCGATCTCGTCGACGTGGGCGTCGGCCAGAAGGGAGATGAGGCGGGCCTTGTCGCGCGCGGGAACGACGCCGGGTTCGTTCTGGAGCCCATCCCGGGGGGAGACGTCGGTGATGCGCACGAGGTCGGGCATCGTGCATGAATGGTATAGGACCGGGGAGGGAGGGGGCCGGCGCGGTGGTTTTTTGTCAGAGTGTTGAACCGGCGAGGCATCGAGAGCGACTGGGATGTTCTGACCATGGAGCGCACGAGCGAGGACATCGTGGATGAGTGGCTCGTGCTCCGGGCGCGGGCGGGAGAAGGAGAAGCGATGGGGGCGCTGGTGCGCCGGTGGGAGGGGAGGGTGCTGCGGCACGCGTGGCGGATGACGCGGGACGCGGAAGGGGCGCTGGACGTGGCGCAGGAATCGTGGCTGTCGATCGTGAGGGGGATCGGGTCGCTGGAGGACCCGCGCGCGTTCCGGGGCTGGGCGCTGGGGATCGTGACGCGGCGCAGCGCGGATTGGGTTCGGGGGCGCGTGCGGAGGCGCCGCATGACGCGCCGGCTGCGGGAAAGCGCGCGGGCGCGATTGCAGGAGGAGGAGCGGGCGGGGGACGAGACGACGCGCGCGGTTCGCGCGGCGTTGGAGGGGCTGTCGCGCGAGCACGCCGCGGTGGCGGGCCTGCGCTACGCGGAGGGCTTCAGCGTGGAGGAGATCGCGATGGCCCTGGACATCCCGGCGGGGACGGTGAAGTCGAGATTGCATCACGCGCGGGATGCGTTGCGCCGCGCGTTGGAACAGGAACAAGGAAAGGAGAACGTTGATGAACGGTCATGAGGAAGCGAGACGGATCGCCGAGGCGCTGCGCGCGGAAGCGGAGCGCGGGGCGCGGGACGAGTCGGTGGTGGACCTGATGGTGGGCACGTTTCGGGGGCGTCGCCGGTGGCTCACGGCGCTGGGGTGGGGGCTGACGCTGGTGATGTTCGGCTTGAGCGTCGTGTGCCTGGTGCGGTTCTTCGGGGCCGAGACGACGCGCGGGCAGATCGGCTGGGCGATGGGGTTTGTGTATTTCAGCCTCGCGGTGCTGGGCCTGAAGATCTGGGCGTGGATGGAGATGCTGCACGGCGAGTCGGCGCGCGAGGTGAAGCGTGTGGAGGCGATGCTGGCGAAGCTGGCGGAAGCGGTGGGGGGGAGGTGAGGAGGACGCCGGGGAGATGGGAGACGGCCTACGCTCACCGGCCGCAATCGCGGCGGTACAGGAGACCGGACCAATGAAGTTGGCTGAAGCGTTGTTGTTGCGAGCGGATATGCAGACGCGATATCAGCGGCTGCGGGAGCGTGTGATGGCTTCGGCGGTGACGCAGGAGGGCGACAAGCCGCGCGAAGACCCGGAGAAGCTTTTGCGGGAATCGATGGGGCTCGTCGGAGAACTTCGAGCGCTGATGACTCGCATCAACCGAACGAACGCGAAGGCAATGATCGAGGACGGCCGTCCGATGCTCGAGGCGATCGAAGAGCGTGAGACGCTCAAGATGCGCCATGAGCTGCTCGTGGAGATCGCGAAGGGTGTGCGCCGTGAGCCCGAGCGGTACAGCTACCGCGAGATCAAGTGGGTGGTGAACCTCGACGTTGCCGTGTTGCAAAGGCAGGCCGACGACATCGCGGAAAAGCTGCGCGTGCTCAACGCGAAGATTCAGGAGACGAACTGGAAGATCAAACTGGAGGATTGAGCGAGGGGTCCCGGGCGAGCGTGTCGCCCCCCATGCCTGTGCCGGCGTCCGAGGGGCGGAAAACATATCGGAACGGCAAGCAGTGGCCGCGGAGGGCGTGCGGCGGTCGGTTAGGTCCGACGACTTTAGACGCCCGTGATCACCTATCACACATCACGCACCAAGCACTCACCATTACCAGGCGCTGACGGGGCCTCTCGCTCAATCCTTCAGGCTTTCCAAGAGCCCATTTAGGTCTGCAAAACCCCCGTCTTGAACGGCCTCGAATAGTCCCAATTGCTCGTCATCGCCAGCGCGCGCGCCAGTTCGTCCCGCGTGTGGTGCGGCTGGATGATCCGGTCGAGCCACCCGCGGGCCGCGGCGTGGCGGATGTCCTGCTGCTCGGTGTACGAGTCGTGCACGGCCTTGAGGATCGACTTGCGTGTCTCCTCGTCGATGGTCTCCCCCTTGCGCTCGCGCGACTTCTGCTCGATCATCGCGAGCGTGCCCGTGGCCTGCGCGGCGCCCATCACCGAGCACTTGGCGCCGGGCCAGGCGTAGGAGAGGAACGGGTCGAACGCCCGCCCGCACATGGCGTAGTTCCCGGCGCCGTAGGAGCCGCCGATGATGAGCGAGATCTTGGGCACGACGGAGTTGGCCATCGCGTTCACCATCTTGGCGCCGGCGCGGATGATGCCGTGCTGCTCTGATTCGCGTCCGACCATGAAGCCGGTCGTGTCGTGGAGGAAGATGAGGGGAAGTTTCTTCTGGTTGGCGTCCATGATGAATCGCGCGGCCTTGTCGGCCGAGTCGTGGTAGATGACGCCGCCGATCTGGATGCCGCCCTCGGCGGGCTTCTGCACGGTCTTCTGGTTGGCGAGGATCGCGCAGGGCCGATTCTTGATTGAGGCGTACGAGCACACGATGGTCTTGCCATATTCGGCGCGGTACTCGTCGATGGAGCCCTTGTCCGCGAAGCAACGGATGATCTCGCGCGTGTCGTACTGCGAGCCGAGCTTGTCGGTGAAGATGGAATAGACGTCGTCGGGGGCGCGATCCGGCCCGGGGTCGCTGGGCGCGACGGCTGCTTGGGGGGCGCCCTGGTTCTTGGCCATGAGGGAGCGGAGGCGCTTGATGCAGGCCTCATCGTCGGGCTCGCGGTAGTCGACGGTGCCGGAGATGGAGGCGTGCATGAGCGCGCCGCCGAGGTCCTCGTCGGAGACGGCCTGGCCGATGGCGGCTTTGACGAGGGCGGGGCCTGCGAGATAGAGGCCGGAGCCTTCGGTCATGAGGAGCGTGTCGCAGAGGACGGGGAGGTATCCGCCGCCCGCGACGCAGTAGCCCATGATGGCCGCGATCTGGGTGATGCCGTCGGCGGAGATCACGGCGTTGTTGCGGAAGATGCGCCCGAAGTCGTCGGTGTCGGGGAAGACGTCCTCCTGCAGTGGGAGGAAGACGCCGGCGGAGTCGACGAGGTAGAGGAGTGGGAGGCGGGCCATGTGGGCGATGGTCTGCGCGCGGATGATCTTCTTGCAGGTCATCGGGAAGAACGCGCCGGCCTTCACGGTGGCGTCGTTGGCGATGATCATGCACGCGCGGCCCTCGACGTTGGCGACGCCGGTGACGACGCCGGCCGCGGGTGCGCCGCCGTGCTCTTCGTACATATGGAATGCGGCCCAGAGGCCGAACTCGCTGAAGGCCTTGGGGTCATCGACGAGCTTGTCGATGCGTTCGCGCGCGGCGAGGCGTCCCTTCTCGTGCTGTCGCTGGATGGCTTTCGTGCCGCCGCCGAGGCGCAGGGTCTTCTCCTGCTGCTGGAACTCCTCGTTGAGTTCTCTGAGCCGGTTGATGGTGAAGGGGGCGGCGTCGGAAGGTTTGGCGCTGGGCATGGGCGTATGGCTCGGGAGTGGAATCGCGGCGAGAGGGTGAGTGTAGCGGCGGGGGGGTGTGATCCCGGGTTTTCGGAGCGGGGCGTGGGTGAGCGCGGCGCCGGCGTTTTTCGGACGAACGGAGCGAGGGTTGGGCTGTGCCGGCGCGCCGTGGGTTTGAACGGAGCGGACGATGGCGTGGGGGCGCGTCGTATCGCACGCTTCAGGGGTGCGGGCGCCTTGCGGGCGTCTGTCGGATGCACCACGGAGGAGTGAGCACAACATGATCGGCAAGACGTTGACGGCGGGTTTGATGGCGACGTTGATCGCGGGCACGGCGGGCGCGGGGATGATCACCGGCGCGCCGATCCAGACGTGGTCGGCGAGCACGTACGGCGTGGAGTTTGTGTCGTCGAGCGCGGGCGCGAAGGGCTCGCTGTACTTCCTGGGCTGGCAGGGCCCGGGCGAGGCGATCACGTATACGCCGTCGACGGACGCGAACAACCTGGGCAAGTTCGCCTTCAGCAACAAGGGCACGACGGCGGGGACCACGGTGGAGATCGGCGCTTTTGAGTCGGGCACGACGCTGCACTTTGCGTACCTGATCACGAAGGGCGTGAAGGTGGCGCCGAAGGGCCAGCTGCAGCGCACGGACAGCGATGACACGTCGGCGTTTTTCGGGCTCGCGTTCGGGACGGATCAGAAGGGGTACTTCGCGAGCGTGGGGGTTGAGGACATTCTCGATCCCAAGGTGTCGGACATGGACTACAACGACGTGATGTTCAAGGTGCGAACGATCCCGGCGCCGGGCGGGGCTGCGTTGATGGCGGTGTCGCTGCTGATCGTGGGGCCGAGGGGGCGTCGGCGGAACTGAGCGGGCGCGGCCAGGGCTTTGGGTGGTTGTAGGTGGATCGCGCGGCCTCGTGGTGGCGGGGTCGCCCATGTTTTTGGAACGTGTTCGGGTCGGGATCCATGGATTCGCTCGTTTTTTTGTGCGATCCACGATTGACCGGCAAAGGTCTTGAGATACCCTGAATGAGGTGGGTCCGGACCTCATTCGGCGCGATTCGAGGTCAAGAGCCCGCGTGATGGATTGCCTCTTGAGTAAAGGAGAGCGGGACATGCGTTCATCGCATTGGGCAGGACTCATCGGCATCGCTGCGAGCTTCACGGGAGCGAGCGGGGTGACATTGCCGCTCAGCGCCATCACGTCCAACGGTGCGGCCAGCGTGGCGCAGGGGCTCGCTGGTATTTCGGTCACCGTCTCGGAGGTTGCCGGGGGCGTGCGGTTCGGCGTCTCTGTCGGCGGCCTCGACGCGATGTCCGTCGCGCAGATTTATTGGGACAACAGTTCGGGTGTGCTGGGGAGCATCAGCCTGCTGGATCCGAGCGGGCCCGGCGTGGTCTTCGTGGTCGATCCTTCGCCTGGCAACCTGCCTTCGGGCAACAACGTCGGATTCACGGAGCACTTTGAGGTGCGCGCGCTCCCGCCGCCGAGCTCAAACGGGATCAATCCGGGCGAATCGTTGGGTGTTGAATTCTCGCTGGCCGCATTGATGACGTTTTCCGACGTGTCGAGCGCGCTGTCGTCCGGCGGGCTGCGCATCGGGATGCATGTCACGTCATTCGCCAATGGCCAGAGCGAAGCGTTCGTGAACCTCCCGCCGGAGGAGCAGCCCGTGGTCCCGCTGCCGTCGGCCGGCGCACTGTGCGCGCTCGGCCTGGGCGCCGCGGGTTCTCGCCGCCGGCGCTGAACGACCGGTAGGACGAGAGTCGCGCGCTGGAGCCCGATAACTGCTCGTGCGAACGCGAGGCGGGTTTGAATGATCCTGTCAGCCGCGTCGGTCTGTGGCGGGGAGTGATGTCGATTTGACCCACTGGCACCTTGCTCTTGACCGGGCAGCGCGTACACTTGAGGGAAGTGCCTCGCCGGGCGGATCGCCGACCGGCGCCAACGGAGGAGAGAAAAGCGATGATGCGTTCGATTGCGGCGGGGATGGTCGGGGTCTCGATGTGCGGCGCCTGCGCGTCGGCGCTCACGATGAGCGTGAGCGCGATCACGTCCAACGGCGCAGCCAGCGTCTCGCAGGGCGAGGCACAGATCAGCGTTGAGGTGATCGAGATCATCGGCGGCGTGCGGTTCGGCGTGTCGAACCTCGGCCCCGCGGCGTTCGCGCTCAAGAACGTCTACTGGGACAACTCGGCCGGCGTTCTGGCGGGCATCACGGGTCTGGTGCTCTCGCCCGGGACGGGCTACAGCGTGATGTCGAGCCCGGGCAATCTCCCAGCGGGGAGCACGCTCGGGTTCGTGTCGCACTTCGCGATCAACGCGAACTCGCCGCCGTCGCACAACGGCGTGAACGCTGGCGAGACGGTCGGCATCAACTTCTCGCTCGCGGGCGGTGCGTCGTTCGCCGACGTGGCCGCGGCGCTCACTTCGGGAACACTGCGCGTCGGCATGCACGCCATCGCGTTCGCCAACGGTCAGAGCGAGTCGTACGTCAACATTCCCCCGAGCGAGCCGCCGGAGGGCACGCCCATCCCGCTCCCCACCGGCGCCGGGATGGCCGCGGTAGGGCTCGGGCTCATGGGTTTGCGCCGTCGACGCTGAGCCGACGAGCCGATCGCGCCCACCACATCAAACGACAAAGGCTCAGGGTTCCGTCCCTGAGCCTTTTCACTGCTCTCGCATTGCACGACCCCGAGCCGGCCGCGGTCAGCCGTTCCACTTCCGAATCGCGGGCCCCGTGTACACGCTCAGCGGGCGGATGAGCCGGTTGTTGGCGTGCTGTTCCATGATGTGCGCGGCCCAGCCGGTGATTCGTGAGGCGACGAAGATGGGTGTGTACTGAGGCACGGGGATGCCCATGACGAAGTAGGTCATGCCGCAGGGGAAATCGACGTTCGGCCAGATCTTCTTCTGGTCGAGCATGATCTTCTGGACCTTCTCGCCGATGTCGAACCATTTGAGCGCTTCGCCGCCCTTCTTCTGCGCGTAGGCCTTGCCGAGTTCGTGAAGGATGGGTGCGCGATGGTCGCCGTTCTTGTAGACGCGGTGGCCGAAGCCCATGATCTTTCGTTTGGTGGCGAAGGCGTTCTTCATGAAGCTGTCGACGTTGTTGAGAGAGCCGACTTCCTTGAGCATGTCCATCGCGGCTTCATTGGCGCCGCCGTGGAGCGGGCCCTTGAGGGCGGCGATGGCGCCGGTCACGGCGCCGTGGAGATCGGAGAGGGTGCCGGCGATGACGCGGGAAGTGAAGGTGCTGGCGTTGTAATCGTGCTCGGCGTAGAGGATGAGCGAGACGTCGATGATGCGGGCCTCTTCGGCGGAGGGCTTACGGCCGGTCATCATGTAGAGGAGATTGGCGGCGTGGTCGAGGGAGTCGTCCGGGGAGACGATGGGCTTGCCGTCGATGACGTTCTGCATGTGCCCGATGATGGTCGGGATCTTGGCGAGCAGCCGCTTGCTTTTGCGCAGGTTGGCTTCGGGGGAGTTGTCCTGGCAATCGGTGTCGAGGTGAGCGAGCACGGAGACGGCGGACCTGAGGATGTCCATGGGCACGGCGTTCGGGAGTTTGGCCGTGGCTTTGATGACCTCGATGGCCATGGGAGGCAGTTGGCGCTCTCGGATGATCTCGCTCTTGAAGGCAGCCAGTTCCGCGGGAGAGGGCTTGTGCCCGACGAGGAGAAGGAAGGCCACGTCTTCGAAGGTGGCGTTTTCGGAGAGGTCGTGGATGTCGTAGCCGCGATAGATGAGCTGGTCCTGCTCGATGCAGCAGATATCGGTTTCGCCTGCGACGATGCCCTCGAGGCCCTTGGCGAAGTCGGCGGACGGTTTGGCGGGGGAGGCGGTGGCCATTGGGAATACTGCTCCTGTGGTCGATCGCGTGTGAATCGGCGCTTTGGCGCGTGGCGTGTTCAGCCGCGCTCGCGCTCCGACGTGGACGCCGGGAAGCGCCACGCCTGTCCCGGAGTGTAGCCCAGCAGGGCGTAGAGGTCTGTGCGCGTTTGCATCTTGTCGATGACGGAATTGACGTGGCCGTCGTTTCGGAGCGCGACGAGCGCATCGTCGATAGCGCGCATGGCGATGCGGAGGGTGGAAACCGGGAAGATCACGGCGTGATAGCCCATGGCCGCGAAGCGCGGGAGCGGGATGATGGGGGTCTTGCCGAACTCGGTCATGTTGGCGAGCAGGAACGGGCCGCCCTTGGGCGCGGGTCCGGGGGCGTCGCGCAACGCGTCGGCCACGGCTCCGAACTCGCTTTCGGCGGCGAGCCCTTCTGGAAAGATCATGTCGGCGCCGGCCTGAGCGTACGCTCGGGCGCGGGAGATGGTTTCATCGAGCCCGTCCACGCCTCGTGCGTCGGTGCGTGCGCAGACGACGAACGTCCCGCCGAGCGCATCGCGCGCGGCGGCGGCGGCGGCGACTTTTTCCTGCATGTGTTCGACGCTGAGAAGGCGTTTTCCGTCGAGGTGGCCGCAACGCTTGGGAAAGACCTGATCTTCGATGTGGAATCCGGCGCCGCCGGCGCGGGCGTATTCGTGCACAGTGCGGACGACCATTTCCTCTTCGCCGAACCCGGTGTCGGCGTCGGCGAGGACGGGGAGGCCGGAGGAGCGGGCGACTTCTTCGATGACGCGGGCGAAGTGTTCCAGGGACAGCACGCCGACGTCCGGCACGCCTGCCGAGGCCGACACCGCGGCGCCGGAGATGTACGTTGCGTCGAAGCCTGCGCGGGCCACGGCTCGTCCGACGAGCCCGTTGAATGCGCCGGGCATCGGAACGCAACCGTTCGTCATGAGCGTGCGCAGCCGCGCGCCGGGCGGCGGTGGAGTCGGTGATGGGGCGAGGGGCATCTCTCGATGTTATCAGCGGGCGACGTGCGATCCGCGCGGCTTGGAGCAATCGTGCAACCGCGGGGGGTTCGGGAGCGAACAGCGATGTGACGATGGGAGCGGGGCCGGCTTGAGGAGAGTCGGCTCCGCACCACGATCTCTCACGGGCAGCGCATCTCCGTGAGGGACACAACGACGCGCGGCGTGAGCGTTTGACGGCGCCACGCCGCGTTCTCTTTTCTGGAAGCGGGGTCGGGGGCGAGGCGGGCCGATTTGAGCTTTCCCTTTGACAGGGGGGTCTCTAGGCTATTGTGGCGCCGGTCCGTGGGTCGGGGGTCGATGGACGGCGCGGGAGCCCCTGCTTGCTTCAGGAAGCCGAGCCGAGATCGATGAGCCGAATGCGCCTCGTGGTGTGGCTTGTCATCCTGTTCGTGGCTTACGTCGCGACCGGGCTGCTGGGGTTCCAGGCCGCCACCACCAGTCCGCAGGCCTCGTTGTTTTGGCCGCCGGCGGGGATCGCGATCGCCGCGGCGATTCTGCTCGGGCGATCGGCGCTGCCGGTGATCTGGATCGGTGCGCTCGCGGTCAATCTCGTGATCTCGCACGGCGTCTCGCGAACGGATTCTCTGTGGCTCGCGCAGGGCGGGATGATCGCGACGGGCAACATGCTCGAAGCCGGTGTGGCGGCGTGGCTGGTGGCGCGGTTCGGGATCGAGAAGGACCTTTCGAGCTTTCGGAGCGTGCTTGGGTTTCTGTTCTTTGCTGCGCTGATCGGGCCGGGTGTGTCGGCGACGTTTGGTTCGACGGCGCTCGCGTTCATGGCGACGACGAACCCCCAGCCGTTCGGGGTGATATGGCCGGTGTGGTTCCTGGGGAATGCGCTCTGTGCCGCGACGCTGGGCGCGGCCATTGTGTCGTGTGCGGCCGGGCGCGCGTGGGCGACATCGACGATCGCGCGCAGGCTTGAGTTTGGCGGCGTGCTGATGGCGCTGAGCATCGCATCCTACTTTGCGTTTCTGACTCCGAATCAGCGCGGCGGCGGGTTTGAACTCGCGTATCTGCCGCTTCCCGTGGTTCTGTGGGCGGCGGTGCGTCTGACGCCGTTCGGGGCTGCGCTGGCTTCCACGCTGCTGGTGGTCGCGGCGGTGGGCGGAGCGGTGTTTGAGCGTGGATTGTTTCGCGGGGCCGCGCAAGGCGCGGGGCCCGAGATGGTGTTTGCGATGTACCTCATCGTCGTCGCATGCACGACGTTGCTTGTGGCGGGGCTCGTGACGGAACGGGCGCGCGCCATGGCGGCGCTGATGGAGCGGGAGGAGCGCTACCGGGCATTGACCTCGGCGACGAACGACGCCGTATACGACTGGGACATGGGAACGAACACGCTCTGGTGGGGGGAAGGCATCTCGAGGTTGTTCGGGCACGCTGAGTGCAACATGCGAACCAATCTCGAGTGGTGGGAGGATTGCGTCCACCCGGACGATCGATCGGGAGTGGTTTCAGGTTTGAATGACGCGGTTACGGGTGGGGCAGCCGTGTGGGAGGCGGGCTATCGGTTTCGACGGGGCGACGGAACGTACGCGCATGTGTTAGATCGCGGGACGTTTCTGCGCGACGCTTCGGGGCGTGCGATTCGCATGCTGGGCGGGGTGACCGATGTGTCCATGCGCAAGGACGCAGAGCGCAAGTCCCGCGAAACGGAAGCGCGATTGGGCACGACACTCGAGGTGGCGCAGATCGGGGCGTTCGATTGGGATCTCGTGACGGGGAGGATCGTGTGGTCCGGCCATCACAGGCGGCTGTGGGGCTACGCGCCCGGCGAGTTCAACGGCACGTACGCCGCGTTTCGTGCGCGCGTGCATCCCGCGGACATCGAAGAATTGGAGTCCGCGGTTGCCCATTCTCAGGGGGACCGTGAGCTGTTCGAGCGCGAGTATCGAGTGGCGCTGCCCGACGGCCGTGAGCGATGGGTTCGGGGACGAGGTCGGTTCGTCTATGACTCGCGCGGGGAGGCGGTCCGGATGCTGGGCGTCGTCTCGGACGTCTCGGAGCTGCGCGAGGTGGAGGGCGCCATGCGGCGGGCGGTCGAGCGTGAGCGACTCATCGCCGACTCTCTCAAGATCGTGCTCTGGGAGGTGGACCCGACGACGTTCCGGTTCACATATGTGAGCGAGGCGGCGGAATCGCTGTTGGGATACTCGACGGAGGAGTGGAAGGCGGAGGGGTTCTGGAAGCGGACGCTGCACGAGGATGATGCGGAATGGGCCATGGCGTTCTGCCTTGGCGCCTTGGGGCGTGGCGAGGGCCACGAATTCGAGTATCGGATGCGCCGCAAGGATGGGTCGGTCGTCTGGGTGCGCGACAGCGTGGGTGTCGAGATGCGGAACGGCAAGCCGTGTCGGATGTCCGGTGTTCTTGTGGAGACGACTCGGCTCAAGCAGGCGGAGCAGGCGGTGGAGCGATCGGACCGGCAGGTGCGATCGATGATTGAGAACTCGCCGCTGGCCTATATCGAGTGGAGCCCGGATTTCCGGGTGCGAAGCTGGTCGCCGCAGGCCGAGCGGATGTTCGGGTGGACGGTGAAGGAGAACGTCGGGCGGTTGCTGAGCGAGTGGCGGTTCGTGCACGAGGCCGATGAGGCGCACGTGGGCGAGATCATCGGTCGCCTGCTCGGTGGCGAACAGACGGGCGTGATCTGCCAGAACCGCAATTACCACAAGGACGGGCGCACTCTGCACTGCGAGTGGTACAACTGGTCGATCGCGGACGATCAGGGGCGCATCCAGGCCGTTCACTCGCTGGTGCAGGACGTGACCGAGCGCGTCCGAGGGGAGCAGCGGCAGACGTTCATGATGCAGGAGCTGGATCACCGGGTGAAGAACAATCTGGCGGCGATACTTTCGCTTGCGGACGCGACGGCGCGCAGCGCGGAATCACTGGCGACTTTCCGGGCGGCGTTCACGGGTCGACTGCGCGCGCTCGCCCGGACGCATGCGTTGCTGGCGCAGAGCAAGTGGTCGGGCGTGCGCATCGGCGAGTTGGTGCGCGAGACGCTGGAGCCGTATTCCGATCCGTCGGGGCCGCGGGTGGAGGTGCACGGGCCCAACGCGTTGCTCCCGCCTCGTGCGGCGACGCCTCTTTGCATGGCGCTGCACGAGCTGGCCACGAACGCGATCAAGTACGGCGCATTGTCGCTCTCTTCGGGGGTGGTGAGCGTGCGTTGGAATGTGGAGGGGGCGGAGGATGCTCCGCGCGGTCTCGATCTTGAATGGCGGGAGCAGGGCGGTCCGCCGGTGGGGGAGGTGGCGCAGAGGGGACTTGGCACCTCCCTCATCACGGATGCGATCATGTACGAGCTTGGTGGAAAAGCGGTTATCGAGTTCGAGCCGGAGGGCTTGCGGTGCCACATCGCGGCCGCGCTCGATCCACCGGAGTCGGCCGACGGTCAGGGCAAATCGTTGACTCGTGCTTCTTCGGAGCCACAGTCATGATGATGGCCGATGAACCGGAGGTGGAGCAGCGCAAGGCGCTCAAGGGGCTTCGCGTGCTGGTTGTCGAGGATGATTACCTCACCGCGAGATGGCTTGCGTCGCACCTTGAGGAGTGGGGGTGTCGAGTTGTCGGGCCCGCGGCGAGCGCGGAAGAGGGCGAGCGCATGGTCGATTCCAGGCCCATCGATGCGGCGCTTCTGGACGTGAATCTGCGCGGCAAGCATTCGGGAGCCATCGCCGATGCGCTGGAACGGCGCGGCGTTCCCTTCCTGTTCGTCACGGGGTACACCTCGCCCCAGATTCTCCCGGTGCACCTGCTTCATCGGCCTCGGTTGTACAAGCCGCTGGACGAGCGGGAGCTTCGTGCGGCCATGGTGCGGCGCATCGAGTCCGGGGAGCAGGGCGGAGCGTGATTACTTGAGGGGGTACTCGTAGACGCCGCGGCCTGTCTTGTCGCCCAGCCGACCGGCCGCGACGAACTGCTTGAGCAGCGGGCAGGCGCGGTAACGGTCGTTGTTGAGGCCGTCGGCGAGCACGTCCATGATGTGCACGCACGTGTCGAGCCCGATGAAATCGGCGAGACGCAGGGGGCCCATCGGGAAGTTGCACCCGAGCTTCATGATCCCGTCGATGGCTTCGGGTTTCGCCACGCCCTCCATGAGCGCGTAGAACGCCTCGTTTATCATGGGCATCAGCACGCGATTGGAAACGAAGCCGGGACGATCGTTCGCGGCGAGAGGAGTCTTGCCGAAACGCTCGGCGAGCGCCACGGTTCGGGCGACCACGTCGTCCGAGGTCTGCATGCCCTTGATGACCTCGACGAGCGCCATGATCGGCACGGGGTTGAAGAAATGCATGCCGACGACGCGCGACTGATGCTCATTGGGAAGCGCGGCCGCGATCTCGGTGATGCTGATGCTGCTGGTGTTGGTCGCGAGCACGGCGTTCGGGTCGGGCAGAAGGGCCGCGAGTTTCCTGAACAACTCCTTCTTGATGCTCGCGTCTTCGACGATGGCCTCGACCACCCAGTCCACACCCTTCAGGTCGTCGAGCGAGGCGGAAAATCGAATGCGCGCCAGAGCGCCGTCAGCGTCGGCTCGGGTGGCCTTGCCCTTCTCGACCGCGCGGTCCAGCAGTTTCTTGTGGAGGGCCTTGCACTTCTCGATGGAGCCCTGAAAGGCGTCCTGAACCACGACGTCGTGTCCGGTTTGCGCGGCCACCAGCGCGATGCCGCCACCCATCTGCCCCGCCCCGATCACGCCGATCTTCCGGATCTCGCTCATGGCCGTCTCCTCTCAATGCTCGCTGCCCGAAGGGGCAACCAGCATAGCGGGGGTGGGGGTCTTCGAGGAGTCGAGCGGTTCCGGCGGCCGAAGCGGATCGAAGGCGGACCACGCCACGTTTCGAATCACCCCGAAGCCGATCACGATGGCAAGCACGACCCAGCCCGTGCACGCGGGAGCGCGCACGCCGCGCGCGCCCAGCCCGCAAACCGCCACATGCGCCATCGACCACACCACGAACGCCAATGCCGGCGCGCCCAACGCCACCGCCAGCGCGTTGTGACGCAACGCCTCCCCCACGCGCAAGTGCAGCAGGTGATGCGTCGCACGCAACGACCCGCACCCGGGGCACAGCCACCCGCCAAGCACGCGGCTCGGGCACGCCGGCATCCACCCAAGCTCCGACGGATGCCACGCCCACAACATCCACGCCCCCGCGCAAACAACAATGATCCCGCAGACCGACAACTTCCTGTTGAAAGGCCACCCGCCCCCCGCTACGTTGCTCGCCGGTGTTCGTTGCACGATCGCGCTCCCGAACGCTCAAGGGGAATCATGTACTGTCCCACGTGCGGTAAACCAAACAACGCCAACGCCCCGGCCTGCGCCTCCTGCGGCGCCAAGCTCCTCACCCCAAACGCCGACGCCGAAGCCGTCCTCAAACACCTCCTACCCATCAAAACCTCAGCCTGGGCCATCGCCGCAGGGTACCTCGGCCTCCTCTCGCCACTCATGATCTTCGCGCCCCCAGCCATCATCTGCGGCATCGTCGCCCTCATCCGAATCAACAAACGACCAGGCCTCCGAGGACACGTCCGCGCATGGGTCGGCATCGCCATGGGCCTGCTCGGCACGGCCATGATCTTTATGGCCCTCACGAACTGACCCGCGCCGCAAGCCTCCCTCAAGGAGACCCCATGTTCTGCACACGCTGTGGCGCCCCGAACGACGACAACGCACACCGCTGCGTTTCCTGCCACGAAGTCCTCTTCCGCGCCGACGACCCCTCTTCCGCCCCAGCCCCCACATACCTCGCCGGCGCCATCATCGTCACCGTCCTCTGCTGCATGCCCCCAGGCGTCGTCGCGATCGTCTACGCCGCCATGGCCCTCTCCGCAAACAACGCCGGCCGATACGACATGGCCCACCAATACTCACGCACCGCCAGGATCTGGACGTGGGTCGGCTTCGGGCTGGGCCTGTCCTGGATCCTGCCGTACGGGCTGTTCCTGATCCTTGCGGCCACGGCGGCTCAAGGGATGCCGTGAGCGAGATTGCCTCATTCCTTGAGGGGCAGCCCCTCCCGAACCCGGCGTGTGAGCGCCTCCACGGCTTCACCGGCCGCTCCGGCTTCTTCGAGCATGGCGAGGTGCGCTTCGCGTGGCTGGCCGATGTCGACCGCACGTCGAACGAGCGAAGTGATCATGTGGGGTGACGCATCGAGCTCGCGCGCGAGCTCGGCGATCTTTGCGCCGTCCTGATCCAAGCCGGCGCAGAGGTACGCCGCGTAGAGGTCGGCGCACGATTCGCGGAAGTACTTCGCTTCCGAGTTCGTGTGTTCTCCGCTTCCGTCTCCGAAAGGCGCGACGTTGCCCGGCATCGAGTCGCGCAGCGCCTTCTGACGTCGGATCGCTTCGAGCGGATCAGGGTACAGCAGGACAAGGTCCGCCCAACGCCGCCGCTTCTTGAGAAGGTCATCCAGCCGAAAACCCACGCGAGCGATCGTGGCCCGTCCTTCGGGTGAGTCTTTCACTCGATCAAACCACGTCAGCGTTTGGGACGGTTCCCCCACGACATCGTTCAGGGCAAGCCAGTCGACGAGCGTGTCCCAGGAGCCGTCATCCCGGCGCAGCGCTTCGCCCGCCTCATCCCGCAGCGCGCGAAATGCGTCGCGCGAGTCCAGGTCCAGCGTCGCCAGACTCTGCATGCGTCCCGCCATGAACGATGTTCTGACCCCCGCCTGGGCCACAGCGTGCTTGAGCATGTTTCGCCAGAGCCAGATGTACTCTTCGCGTGCCAGCGCATATTCGCCGGCCTCGACGAGTTCCTCCGCGAGCCGCTGCCGTCGCATCACGTCAACGCGAACCTCGCCGCGGCTCTTCGCCTCCTCCAGCAACCCGGCGTGCCGGCTCTTCCCGGCCATCACTCCGGAAAGCCAATCCTCAACGTCCGGTTCGTGCAGGATGCGGCCCGCGATCCGGTCAAACTCCACTCCGTCCTTGAACACGATGTACGCCGGCATCTGCCCGACATGCAGCGCGCGTGCCGCTTCAAAGTCCGCCCGGATGTTCACGCGGATCACGGTCCAGCCCTCATCCAGCCTCCGTCGCATCGTCGTGCTCGCCAGCGTCTCGGTCAGCTTCATCTCGCAGAACGAGCACTCCGGAGAGAACGGCGCCACGAGCAGCCAACCCCCCTCGGCCTTGCTCTTCGCCACCGCCTCTTCGAACGTCATGTTCGAGACCGGCCACGCTGCGGCCCCGGCGCTCGCCACGACGCCCGTGATCACCCTCGCCCAGAAGCCCGGACTCCTCATTGCCCCGCCTCCTTGAAGTTGGGGCCATCGTATCGGGGGGCGGTCGCTTGTCGAGGGCAAATCACCAACGGACAAGACTAAAGAGCGGTTTTCGCCAGGGATGAGAGCGCCAGTCTTACCGCTCCACGACCATCGCCACGCTGTTCCCGCCGCCAAGGCACAGCGCGGCCACGCCACGCTTGCCGCCGGTGCGCTTAAGTTGGTGCAGGAGCGTCGTCAGCACGCGCGCCCCCGATGCGCCGATGGGATGACCAAGCGCGATGCCGCCGCCGCAGATGTTGAGCTTGGCCTCGGGCACGCCGAGCGCCTTCACGTTGCACGCCAGCTGGGCGGCGAAGGCCTCGTTGATTTCGAAGAGGTCGATGTCCTTGACGGTGAGCTTGGCTTTTTCGAGGGCGCCGCGGATACCTTCGATCGGGGCCTCGAAGATGTCCTTCGGGCTCACGCCGGAGGTGTGGTACGAGACGATGCGCGCCATCGGCTTGATGCCGAGTTTCTCGGCCATCGCGAGACTGGCCACGGCCAAGGCCGCGGCGCCGTCGCTGATCTGGCTCGCGTTGCCGGCCGTGATCGACTCGTGCCCCGGCACCGTTCGCAGCTTGGCGAGCGACTCGAGGGTGGTCTCGGCGCGGATGCCCTCGTCCGCGCTCACGCCCGGCGACTTCTTGTCGAGGCACTGCTCGCCGGTGAGCGCGACGATCTCGTCGTTGAAGAAGCCCTTCTTGGTCGCTTCGCTGGCGCGGGCGTGGCTCTGCGCGGAGAGTCGGTCCTGCTCTTCTCGCGAAACGCCGTTCTTCTTGGCGGTGTGGTCGGCCGCGTTGGTCATCCCCCAGCACTCGAACGCGCAGCGCAGCCCGTCGAACTGCATGTGATCGTCCATGGTGGCCGGCCCGAACTTCACTCCTTCGCGCACGCGGCTGAAGTGGGGAGCGGCGGTCATGTTTTCGAAGCCGCCGGCGATCACCAGCCCGTTGTCCCCGGCCTTGATGGACTGGGCCGCGAGCATCACGGCCTGCAGCCCGGAGCCACAAACCTTGTTGACGGTCATCGCGGAGAGCGTGTCGGGCAATCCGGCCTTGAGCCCGGCCTGACGGGCCGGGTTCTGCCCCAATCCGGCCTGGAGCACGCAGCCCATGATCACCTCATCGACGTTGCCCTTGAGGGACGGGGCTTCCCCAAACAGAGCCTGAATCGCGTATGACCCCAGCACCGGGGACGGCACGCGCGAGAGCCCGCCGAAGAAGCGGCCGATGGGAGTGCGCTTGGCGGCGAGAATGACGGGGGTGGTGGAGGCGGTGTTCTGCGACATGGGTCCTCAACTCTCCGGGATGCTGGAAACTGCTCGACACCGAGCCCCTTTTGCCCTGCTCCGGCTTGCGTCGGGGGACAATGGGGGGCCGGACGGGCCATAGTATCCGGCCCGAATCGCAAGGCCCTGAACCACCAATCAACTCACCAGTGACCGACGCCCAACACCCACTTCCACCCTCTTCCTCCGCCCGCCGAGCACGACTCGCGATCGAATTCCTCGCCATCTACTTCGGCGCCCCAACGCTCTTTTTCACCCTCGGTCTCAGCGGCAGCCTGCTCATCCCCGCCCTCATCCTCTCGTCTCTCTTCTGCCTCGCCATCCTCCTGCGAGACAACCGCTTCGACAGGCGCACGCTGTTGAACCCGCGCCAGTTGCGTCAGCGTCTCCCCGCCATCACCCTCCGCTTTGCCCTCGCCGCAGTCCTCATCACCGTTGCCCTCCTCTTGTTCGAGCCCGACCGCTTCCTCGAATTCCCGCGCCGGCGCACGGGCCTCTGGCTCCTCATCATGTTTGGCTATCCCCTCGTTTCCGTGTACCCCCAGGAGATCATCTTCCGCGCCTTCCTCTTTCACAGATATGCGCCCATCTTCTCCACGCCCCTCCTCGCCATCTCCGCCTCGGCCACCGCATTCGGCTACGGCCACATCATCTTCGACAACACCCTCGCCATCGTCCTGACGCTCGTCGGCGGCGTCCTCTTCGCCCTCACCTACCACCGCTCCCGCTCCCTCCTCGCCGCTTCCCTTGAACACGCCCTCTACGGCATGCTCATTTTCACCATCGGCCTTGGAACCTACTTCTACGCCGGCGCCGCAAAGCCCGACCCCGCGACCACGCCGCCCGCTCAGCCCCCCGGCGCGGTATCCTCTCTCCCCCTTCCGGCCGAAATGACATCCCCCCGCTGAAACGGAGATCACCCGATATGCCCGCGCGCAATGCCAAGCGCCCCGCCGCCTCTGCCGCCAAAAAGCCCGCCGCGAAGAGGAAGAGCGCCGCCAAGAAAGCCCCCTCCAGAAAACCGACCGCGAAGACGGTCGCAAAGGCCGCAGCGCCCGCCAAGCCGCGCAAGCCCGCCGACATCGCCTCGCGCGTCAATCCCGAAACGCACATCCTTCTGCCGCGCGACTCGAATCAGGCGCTCGGCATCGCGCGTTTCGCCATCGACTTCATGCGAGGCAAGGGCGCGCCCGATGCGTCGGTGCTCGAGCGCACGAATCTCTTCCACGTGGACGCCGTGTTCTGTGGGATCTCCGCGATCGCGCTCAACACGAACGCTCCGCGCGTGCTGCGCGAAGAGGCGATGGATTACGGGGACGCTACGAACAAAGAG
The DNA here is from genome assembly GCA_964638515.1 of uncultured Phycisphaeraceae bacterium. Classification (GTDB taxonomy): domain Bacteria; phylum Planctomycetota; class Phycisphaerae; order Phycisphaerales; family UBA1924; genus CAYPGJ01. The sequence continues at coordinate 4,934 of CAZWZL010000027.1, read as the reverse complement.
GGCGCGACGCTGTTCGGCTCGCGCGTTCGTTGCGCTCCGGAGAAGGCCGTCGTTGCGAATTCGGCCGCGGTGCGCGAATGGGATTCCAACGGCACGAATTTCGGTTTCAATCCGGATCTGGGTCACACGGCCGGCGAGTTCGGCCACAACGATTTCTATCCCGTGGCCATGGCCGCGGCGCAGATGCGAAGTCTCGATGGCGCCGCCGCGCTCCGGGGCATGATTCTCCTCGATGAGATCCGGGGCCGTCTGGCCGAGGTGTTCTCGCTCAAGTCCTACAAGATCGACCACGTCGTGCACGGCGCCATCGCCTCCGCCGCGACGTTCGGCGCGATGATGGGCGCGACCGCGGAGCAGATTGAGTCGGCCATCGGGATGGTGGTGGCGCATTACGTGCCGTGGCGGGCCATCCGCGCCGGCAAGCAGCTGTCCGACTCCAAGGGCGCTTCCGCCGCGATCTCGTCCGAGGTGGCGGTGCTGTGCGTGCTGCGCTCGATGCGCGGCTTCCTGGGGCCTCGCGACATCTTCCGAAACCCCGAGGCGATCTTTCGCTTCTTCGAGCCCACGACCGCGGGCAAGGAACGCTGGACGGAGCACGCGGATGCGCCGTTCGATCTCGCGCTCGCGCACTCCGGATCCGATTTCGCCGTCATGGGCATGCATTTCAAACTGGGCCTCTACGAGCACCAGTCCGCGGGCGCCATTCAGGGTGTCATCGATCTGCTTGCCAACTCGCCGTCCCTGCTCGACGACGCTTCGGGCGACGACATCAAGAACATCACCATCGTCGCGTATGAGCCCGCGTTCGGCATCATCGGCAACCCGGCCAAGAAGGACCCGCGCACCCGTCAGTCGGCGGATCACTCCATGGCCTACATCATCGCCACGCTCATCCGCAAGGCGATGGAGCACCGGCAGCGCAAGGACGCGTTCCCCATTCCCAACGCCGGCGCGTCCAACGCCGCGGTGTGGAAGGCGTTGATGCTCTCGCCGTACGACTACGCCGAGGATGAGCGGGCCATCTTCCATCCCCTCGCGCGCCGCCTCATGGACAAGATCTCCTTCGAGCACGGCGGCGCGAAGTACGACCGGCTCTACCCGGACGGCATCCCCACGTCGGTCCGCATCACCGACTCGCGCGGCAAGAAGCACGATTCGGGGCTTGTGATGTACCCGGCGGGGCACGCGCGCAACACCACGGCGAACCTGCGCGACATTCTCAACCACAAGTTCACGATGCTGGGCTCTCTCGCGTCGGACAATCCCGCGGCTCTCGTCTCGCGGTTCGATCGGCTCGAGCGCAAGTCGGCCCGTGAGATCTCCGATCTCAACGATTTCGAGATCGCCTCGCGCGCAGACTTTCGCTGAGCGTGACACGCGCAAAAAAAAGAAGCCGCGCCCCACCCGGGCGGCCTCTTGGATCTGCACGCAATGCTCCGACCGGCGTTACCGGCGCCGGCGCGCGCCCGTCACGAGCAGACCGGCGCACGCCAGGGCCGCCGCGCCGGGAAGCGGGATGATATGTGTTTGGAAGTCGCGTCCGTCCATCCAGCCCTCGTGCGTGCGGCTCCACTGCGTCAGCTTGCCCGAGCCGTCGTAGGACGCCGTAAGGCCCCTGAACGTGTGAAACCACAGGCCGAGCCCGGAGCCGAAACCCGTGCCGAACCACGGGTCCACGTTGTCGGGGTACATCGGAGCGTGGTTGATCAGGTCCGTCGCGTCGATCGTCAGATTGACGTATCGCTTCCCGCCCGCGTCCACCTTTGACGCGCTCGTGATCCACGCGTCGTCCGTGATCGACTTGATCGAGTCGGGCGTCTGATTGCCCGAGATCTGTCCGTTCCCGTCCTGCCACGACTTCGATGAGTTCGTGCCGTTGTAGGCGTACGCCGTCGTTCGAAGGTCGCCTGCATTGCGGAAATCGAAGTACAGCACGGCCAGCTCGCCCGCGTGGCCCTTGGGGTTCGGCCCGCCGCTGAGCACGAGCGTGTACCCGTCCGTCACCTGGTTGGAGAACACGACGTTCCACACCAGCTGCTTGGTCGTCGAGTTGAACGTCGAGTGGATCGACTCGAACTGCCCGCCCGCGTGATTCAGGCCGTAGGCGCCCGGATCGCCCAGGTTCCAGTTCCACTGATAGGTCGTCCCCATCGCCCCTCCCGCGTGCAGCATGGCCGCGCCGGCCAAGGCCAGCAGTGCTCCCTGTGTCATGATCTCTTGCTCCCGTCCTCGATGGTGTCCGAATAAACCGGGCGCGCCGTGCGCGGGCCCGAACGCGGATACACCATGCGCCCGATCAGCTGCGCGGCAACGTCCGTGCGGAGTTATGTCAGAGCCATCGCCCCGATTGCGTCGATTGGCTCGTTATCAGCCCTTGCCCACGGATGACGGGGTCTCTTCGGGTGGCAGCACCAACGGATGCGGCGTTGATTCTCGTGTGATCAGCGCCACCCCATCGGGAAGGTGCTGCGCCACCTTCACCACCACGTCGCCCTCGATGGCCCGTGAGAACCAGCGTCGACGAGTCTTGCCCATGATCAGCGTGTCGCACCCGTAGGTCACGGTGAAATCCAGAATCTCGTCCGCGATGTCCGGGGAGCACACGTAGATCGGCACGAACGGCACGCCCAACCGGCGCGCCAGCACCGCAACGGTGCCGAGGCTCTCCAGCGCTTCCTTGTCGTCCTGCACCCTCGGCGCCGAATCCGAAGAGACTTCGAGCACCCGCAGCGCCCGCACGAAGATGGCGTACAGGGCCGTGCCGCGCCGTCGCGCCATGTCGACGGCGAACTCGGCCTGATATCGCCCGCGCGCCGCGAGCATGATCGGCGGCTTGCTCAGGTCCACGCCCTTGGGCTCGCGCCGCAGCTCGTCGATCCAACCCGTCACCGGCTCGGGCATGGGCTCACCCGCCCGCATCCGCTTCTGCTGCTGCGCGACGAATCGCGTCACGAGCACGACGCCGATCACCGATCCCGCGAAGATCGTGGCCCACAGCTTCGTGACGATGATCGTAATCTCGATCCCCAGCATCACGACGCCGATGCTCAGCAGCGTCCATCGCTCCCAGCCCCGCAAGGAGAGCTTCTTGTTCCGCGCCAGGCACAGCAGGTCGATCGTGATCGCGCCCACGACGCCCACGGCGTACAGCTCGGCGAGCATCGTCAGGTCTCGCGCAAACAGCAGCACCACGCAAGGGGCCACGCACGCGAGCAGGAGCGGCGCCTTGGGCACTCCCGAGTAATTGAGCTTCGTCGCGAGACGGGGCAGCTCGCCGTCTCTCCCCATCGCGTACTGCACGCCCACCATCCCCACGATGGCCGTGTTGGCGGCCGAGATCAGCAAGGCCCCGAACACGATCCCCGCGATGCCTCCGAACACGCTGCCCACGCTGCCGCCGAACCAGCCCGTCGCGCCCTCCGTCGCCAGCACCTTCATCGCCGTGTCCCGGTACGCCTGCACCGCTTCCGGTATGGGCTGCCCCGCGAACACCTCCGCGTGCGGCTGCACCACGTTCGCCAAAGCGGGCAGCCCCGCCAGCGCAATGCCGAACAGCAGGTTCAGCCCAGCAACCTCCGCCAGCACAGGCCAGATCGTCTTCTTGGCCGTGAGCCCCACCGGCTTCTTCATCACCCCCGTCATGTTCGCCACGGCCTCGACGCCCGACAGCGCGAGCACGATCCGCACGAAGCTCGTCCAGTGATCCATCCCGCTGCCGCTGTGCTGCGCCTGCGAGACCGAAGCCAGCCCGGCCGGCACAAACCGCACGCTCACGATCGCGATCAGTCCTGAAGTGATCAACGCGGCAATCGCCACGATCAGCGCAAACCGCCCCGCGCTCCGCGCTCCGAACCAGTTGATGATGCCCAGCGACAGAATCGTCGTGATCGCGATCGGCAGCACCAGATGGTGCGGCATGCCGAAGTAGTGCATGCCCTCGAACACCGAGAGCGAGGCCGTCACGATGTAATCGCACAGCAGCAGCGTCGCGCCGATCACCGAAAGCGTCGGCGAGATCTGCCGGGCCGACGCGTACACGCCCCCGCCATCCGGGAAGCTGCGGCACACGATGGTGTACGCCCAGGCCACCGCCACCATGAGGACGGTGATCGCGCCGAGGAAGAGCGGCGAGAGGTGGCCCGTGTAGAAGAACGCCAGCCCCAGCACGTAGAGCCGGCTGGTGCCCCAGTCCCCGAACAGCAGCGCGCCCGCGTGGCTCCACGAAAGGTTTCTGGGCCGCTTGGTGGTCTCGAGCACCGATCAATCACGGCCCTCCGGCCGCGCTCCTCTGCCCCGACCACGACCCTTCGCGGTCTCAAGGGCGGGGATGGTACCGCATCGCTTTCACACGCTCCCGCACGCCGCCCGAACGAGGCCGTTCCGCTTGACCGATCCCCTACACTTCTCGCATGACCACCGCTCCCTCACGCTCCACACTGAACGGCCCCCAGGTAGACCCGCACGCGGTCACCATCTCCGGCATCGTGCTCGATCCCGCGTACGGCCCCACGCAGGTCGGCGGCTCCGGCGTGCCCGAGTCGCTCCAGAACATCCCGCGCGACATCGCGCAGCCCGGGCAGTTCCCCTTCACGCGCGGGCTCTTCCCGCAGGGATACCGAACCCGCCTCTGGACCATGCGCCAGTTCGCCGGCTTCGGCAGCGCGGACGACACCAACAAGCGATTCAAATACCTCCTCAGCGCCTCGAAGGGAACCTCAGCCAACACCGGCCTCTCCACCGCGTTCGATCTGCCCACGCTGATGGGGCGCGACTCGGATGATGCGCTCTCCGTCGGCGAAGTCGGCCGCTGCGGCGTCGCCATCGACACCATCGAGGACATGCACCGCCTCTACGCCGACATCCCCATCGACTCCGTCACCGTCTCCCAGACCATCAACGGCCCCGCCGCCGTCATCTGGGCCATGTACCTCGCC
>CAZWZL010000026.1:0-42552 GCA_964638515.1 uncultured Phycisphaeraceae bacterium | reverse complement strand
ATGGATGACGCCGAGACGCCGGCGACGTGGTCGCAGTTGGCGACGGACATCATGGTGTCGAAGTACTTCCGCAAGGCGGGGGTGCCGCAGGTTGCCGCGGGGAAGGACGCGGTTCGTGCGATCACGTCGGGCGACGTGCTTCGCGATGAGTCGGGCAAGCCCGTGCTGGGGCCGGAGCGGAGCGCGAAGCAGGTGATTCACCGGCTGGCGGGCTGCTGGCGCTACTGGGGGGAGACGCACGGGTATTTCGACACGGCGGAGGATGCGCAGGCGTTCTACGACGAGCTGGTGTACATGCTGGTGCACCAGATCGCGGCGCCGAACTCGCCGCAGTGGTTCAACACGGGTCTGCACTGGGCGTACGGGATTTCGGGCCCGGCGCAGGGGCACTTCATTGCGGACTCGAAGACGGGGAAGGTGACGCTGGCGGACGATGCGTATTCGCACCCGCAGCCGCACGCGTGTTTCATTCAGAGCGTTGAGGACGACCTCGTCAATCCGGGCGGGATCATGGACCTTTGGGTGCGTGAGGCGCGGCTGTTCAAGTATGGGTCGGGGACGGGGACGAACTTCTCGCAGCTTCGGGCGGAGGATGAGTCGCTTTCGGGCGGGGGGAAGAGCTCGGGGTTGATGTCGTGGCTGCGGATCGGGGATCGCGCGGCCGGGGCGATCAAGAGCGGGGGGACGACTCGTCGCGCGGCGAAGATGGTGTGCCTTGACCTGGATCACCCGGACATCGAGGCGTTCATCAACTGGAAGGTTCGGGAGGAGCTGAAGGTTGCGGCGATGGTGGAGGGGCTGCGTCACCTGTCGGAGCACGACCGGGAGGCGGCCAAGCACCTCAAGCTGAAGCTGGACTACGACTTCAACGGGGAGGCGTATCACACGGTTTCGGGCCAGAACTCGAACAATTCCGTTCGGATTCCGGACGCGTTCTTTGACGCGCTGGACAAGGGGGAGACGTGGTCGCTGACGTTCCGGACGGGCGGGAAGGTGTCGAGGACGATTCCGGCGGCGGACCTGTGGAGGCAGATCGGGTATGCCGCGTGGCGGTGCGCGGACCCGGGCGTGCAGTTTGATTCGACGATCAACGAGTGGCACACGTGCCCGGGGTCGGGTCGGATCAACGCGAGCAATCCGTGCTCGGAGTACATGTTCCTGGACAACACGGCGTGCAACCTGGCGTCGATCAACCTGCTGAAGTTCTTTGATGTGCAGGGGCGGGCGTTCGACGTGGTCGGGTATGAGCACGCGATTGATCTGTGGACGGTGGTGCTTGAGATCTCGGTGCTGATGGCCGCGTTCCCTTCGAAGGAGATCGCGAAGCTGTCGTGGGAGTTCCGGACGCTGGGGCTGGGGTATGCGAACCTGGGCGCGATGCTGATGCAGGCCGGGGTGGCGTATGACTCCGAGGAAGGGCGCGCGATGTGCGCGACGCTGACGGCGATTCTGACGGGTCGTTCGTACCGTCAGAGCGCGGTGATGGCGAAGGAGCTCGGCTCGTTCAAGGGGTACGGGAAGAACGAGAGGTCGATGCTTCGCGTGATGCGGAATCACCGGCGTGCGGCGCACGGGGTTTCGCGGAACCCGCGGGACGTTCGGGGCGGGGAGGGGTATGAGGAGCTGCGGACGGCGCCGGTGCCGATTGATCATGCCGTGATTCGGAGCGGGAGGGCGCGGGTTTCGAACGCGAACGCGTTGCTGGATCACGCGACGCGGGCGTGGGATGAGGCGCTGGCGCTGGGTGAGCGGCACGGGTATCGCAACGCGCAGACGACGGTGATCGCGCCGACGGGGACGATCGGTCTGCTGATGGATTGCGACACGACGGGCGTTGAGCCGGACTTTGCGCTGGTGAAGTTCAAGAAGCTGGCCGGGGGCGGGTATTTCAAGATCGCGAACGCGTCGTTGAAGCCCGCGCTCAAGTCGCTGGGCTACACGGAGGAGCAGCAGCGGGAGATTCTGACGTATGTGCTGGGGACGCTGAAGCTTGACGCGGTGCTGCCGGCGGCGGACGGGACGCGGAAGGCCTCGGGGAAGACGCTTGGGGAGCTGCTGCGGGAGAAGGGGTTCACGGCGGGCGAGCTGAAGACGATCGAGGATTCGCTGCCGGGCGTGTTCGAGATCGGGTTTGCGTTCAATGCCTGGGCGCTGGGTGATGAGGCGCTGAAGCGGCTGGGTCTGGAGCCGGAGGCGGCGAAGGCGGACGGGAGTTTCAGCCTGCTGCGGATGCTGGGGTTGAACGGCGCGCAGGTGGAGACGCTGAATGAGATGATCTGCGGGACGCAGACGGTGGAGGGGGCGCCGCACCTGGCGGCCGGTCATCTGCCGGTGTTCGACTGCGCGAACAAGTGCGGGAAGAAGGGCGAGCGGTTCATCCGGACGGAGGGGCACATCCGGATGATGGCGGCGGCGCAGCCGTTCATCTCGGGCGCGATTTCGAAGACGATCAATCTTCCGAACGAGGCGACGGTGGATGACATCATGTCGTCGTACCGGTTGTCGTGGGAGCTCGGGCTGAAGGCGAACGCGTTGTACCGTGACGGTTGCAAGCTTTCGCAGCCGCTGTCCTCAAAAAGCGAATCTTCCAAGGACGAGCGCGGGGCATCTGACGCGCCCGGGGGAGGAATGGCCGACGGCGAGGTGCTGCTGCTGATGGATGAGGAGGACGAGGACGGGCTTGCTGAGGCGCACGAGGAGATCGCGGTGGAGGTGGTGTGCGCGGCGGAGGCGGTGTCGAACGGTCAGGCGGGGGAGCGTTTGCAGCAGCGGCCGATGCGTCGTCGGCTGCCGGACACGCGGCGTTCGATCACGCACAAGTTCAACATCGCGGGGCACGAGGGGTACCTGACGGTGGGGCTGTACGACGACGGCCAGCCGGGCGAGCTGTTCATCACGATGGCGAAGGAGGGTTCGACGATCGGGGGATTGATGGATTCGCTGGGGACGGCGACGTCGGTGGCGTTGCAGTATGGGGTGCCGGTGGAGTCGCTGGTGAACAAGTTCACGCACCAGCGGTTTGAGCCGGCGGGGATGACGGCGAACCGGGACATTCCGTTCGCGAAGTCGCTGGTGGATTACATCTTCCGGTGGATGGGGATCCAGTTCGTGGCGGGGTATCGGGAGGCGAACACGCCGCAGCGGGGCGGGGGGAGTGGCGAGGCGGTCTTGGCGCGTCGGGAGGAGGCGTTGGCGGAGCCTCAGCGGATCGTGATCCGGTCGCGGGATGAGGATCGGGCGCCTGTGGTATCGACGCGGAGTGTTGCGGCGCACGTCGGTGAGACGGAGCTGCGCGTGGCGGTGTCGGTGTCGACGTTGTCGGACGCGATGCGTGACATGCAGAGCGATGCGCCGGCGTGCGAGGTTTGCGGTGAGATCACGGTGCGGAACGGCGCGTGCTACAAGTGCCTGAACTGCGGGCACTCGATGGGGTGCTCGTGATCGGTAGACGAATCAATCTTTGTGCAGCGCGACACGGACACGCTCGGCCTCACGCTCCGAGCGGGCCGATCGGGGCGCCTTCCTTCCGCCCCACGTCCGCGGTCCCTGAGGAGGCGCTCTCGAGCCCGATGCGGTCGACGAGCGGAAGGAGCCCCGTCCCGTTGTCGGATCAACGGATCGATTCGGCGACGGATGACCACCGATCGGGGAGAGCATCGGCCCGAGGCCACGGACAACCCCCTTCGGATCCCACCATTGGTGTCTCGGAGCGCCTCCTCAGGACCCGGGGCGTCGCGCCTGCACGGCGGCGCCCCAAGCATCGCGCTATAGCGCCGACGCCACGGCTGCGCCGGCGCTTTTCTGTCCCCACCTGAGGGTTGCCTCCTCCCTTTGGGAGTTCGAGGCGCCCTCTACGCCCTGCCCCCGAGCGGTGCCCACCGCTGCTCGGGGGTTTTTTTTCTGTGCGAGCGCGGCGGGGGACGCGGGATCAGACCTCGGTGATTTCCTTGGTCTTTTCGGCGACGGCCTTGTCGACGTCGCCCTCGAACTTCTTGAGGAGGTTCTGGATGGTGTCCTTGAGGTCGGCGAGCTGATCCTCGGAGACGTGGGCGGAGGAGTCCTTGGTGAGCTGATCGGCGTGCTTGTTGCCGTCACGTCGCGCGTTGCGCATGGTGACCTTGGCTTCCTCGCCGATCTTCTTGGCGTGGCCTGCGAGCTGCTTGCGGCGGTCGCCGGAGAGGGCGGGGACGTTGATGCGGATCTGCTTGCCGTCGACCATTGGGTTGAGCCCGAGGTCGGAGGTTTCGATGGCCTTCTTGATCTCGCCGACGGCGCCGGCGTCGAAGGGCTTGATGAGGAGCTGGGTGGCCTCGGGGACGCTGATGGACGCGAGGCTCTTGAGGTCGGACATGGAGCCGTAGTAGTCGACCTTGATGAACTCGACGAGGGCGGTGGAGGCGCGGCCGGTGCGGATGCCCCGGAGCTCGTGCTTGAGGTAGTCCATGGCCTTCTGCATGGCTGTTTCGACGTCGGTCTTGATTGAGTTCGGTGTCATTCGAGAAGCCTCCAGCCACGCCCTCCGTCGTTGCGCCTTGTCACGGCTCGACGCGACCCGCGTCGGAACCCGCATCGGTGGGGGGGCGAACCGAACATCTTACGACATCCGGGCGGTCCGCTCATCTCCGGGGCCGTTGTTCCCGGACGGGCCTGCATGTTCGAATCCTGCTGGCCCCGGATGGAAACCGGTGCACACTTGGATCAGCCACGGAACTTCGTCCGGAGCCTGATCTCATGAAGCCAAGACATGTTCGAGCCACTGTGTTTGCCCTGTTCGCTGGCGCGGCGCTCGTTCTTGCGGGCTCGGAGAGAGAGGGGCGCTTGGGGGCGGGCGAGTCGATCGAGGCGCCGTCGGCGTCGCTGCTGATCCCGGCGAAGACGAGGCTGATCATCTCGTACTCGCGCCGGGCGCTGGCCTGAGGCACGCTCACGAGGCGTGCGAGGGGGAGTCGAGGGATCGTTCGAAGATGAGCAGGTTCTCGGCCAGGTCGGCGTCCCATCGGATGCCGACGATGTCGAAGTCTCCGGCGATGCCGAACTGCAGGAAGGGCCGGTGTCGGTTGAGGCACTCGAAGCGGATGAGGTGATAGCCCTCGATCTTGGCCCAGGACATGGCTTCGTGCATGAGCTGGGTTGCCACGCCCTGGCGTCGGGCGTCGGGCATGACGCCGCAGAGCCACGCGAAATGGACGGTTGGTTTGAGTTCGAGTCCGACGTAGAAGCCGACGGCTTCGTTCTTGATGCGGGCGACGAGGACGAGCACGTTTCGGCGCGCGAGGAATCGGCGCGCGAAGGACTCGGGCGTTCGGGGCGGCCGGAACATCTGGTTGTAGAGATGGGAGATGGTGACGGTGTCGTCGGGGTCGAGGCGATCGATTGTGACTTCCATCGACATCGCTGCGGCCCTTTGTTGGGGGATGGCCGGCTGTCGCGCGATCAGGCGCGCGACTGGTACGAGCCGTCCTCGGTGGAGATCTTGAGCATCTCTCCGATTTCGATGAAGGCGGGGACTCGGGTCTTGAGCCCGGTCTCCATCGTGGCTTCCTTGAGCTGGTTGGTGACGGTGGCGCCCTTGATGCCCGGGGGCGTGTCGGTGACCTTGAGCTCGACGCTGGGGGGCAGTTCGACGACGACGGGGCGGCCGTCGTGCACGAGCATGATGACCTTGCTGTTGGGCTTGAGGTAGAGCTTCTGGTCGCCGAGGAAGTCCTCGTCGAGTGTGAGCTGGTCGTAGGACTCGCTGTCCATGAAGGTGTAGCCGGTGTTGTCGGCGAAGAGGTACTCCATTTCGCGTCGGTCGAGGTTGACGACGTCGATATCGTCGCCGGAGCCGAGGCGCTTTTCGAGCTTGGCGCCGGTGAGGACATCCTTGATGGTGATCTGGATGAAGGCTCGGAGGTTGCCCGGGGTGCGGTGCTCGAAGCGGGTGATGACGTAGAGCTTGCCGTCGAATCGGCAGGCGAGCCCTGGGCGGAGCATGGTTGACTTCATGGCGGGCGAATCCTCGTGCGAGGCGGGGATCTTGGAATTGGGGAGGGGAAGGATAGCCGTGCCGGGCGGGGAGGCAAACCGGCGGCGATCGGGCCGAAGCCACGCGGTATCTTCGGGGCATGGCGCGGGTCAGGGACAGCGTGGCGCTGGTGACGGGCGCGGCGCGCGGGATCGGGCTGGCGTGCGCGCGCGTGCTGCATCGCGAGGGCGCCGTCGTGACGCTTTCGGACATACGCGACGAGGCGGGCGAGCGCGCGGCGCGCGAGATCGGGCCGCGCGCGTCCTATCGCCGGCTCGACGTGCGCGAGGAGGCGGACTGGGTTCGCGTGATCGGCGAGATCGTGCGGGAGTGCTCGCGCCTCGACATCCTCGTGAACAACGCGGGCGTGTCGGGGTTCAACGATGGGCTCGGGCCGCAGGACCCGGAGCACGCCAGCCTCGAGGATTGGCGCGCTGTGCACGCGGTGAACTCGGACGGGGTGTTCCTGGGGTGCAAGCACGCCATCGGCGCGATGAAGGCGTCGCTCGCGGCGTCGATCGTCAACGTCTCGTCTCGGTCCGGGCTGGTGGGGATTCCCGGCGCGGCCGCGTACGCGGCGAGCAAGGCGGCGGTGCGCAATCACACCAAGACGGTCGCGCTGTACTGCGCGGAACGGGGGTATCCGATCCGGTGCAACTCGCTGCATCCCGGCGCGGTGCTGACGCCGATGTGGGATCCGCTGCTGGGCGGGGGCGAGGCGCGGGAGCGAGCGATCGCGGCCCTGGGCGCAGAAGTTCCGCTGGGGAGGATGGGCTCGCCGGAGGATGTGGCGCAGGCCGTGCTGTTCCTCGCGAGCGACGAATCGTCGTACATCACGGGTGTGGAGCTGAGCGTGGACGGGGGCGTGCTGGCGGGGGCGAGCGCGGCGCCGAGGCGGCGCGACTGAGCAGAAGGCGCTACGCGGGCTGCGTGGCGGCGCCGCCGATGGTGACGGCGACCGGATCGCGCGGCGCGCTCTGCTCGGCATGGAGGCGTTTGGCGCGGTGTCGAGACCAGTCGGCGACGGCGAGGTCGGGGCAGAATCGGTCCTGGCCGGCGCGCCATGCGTCGTGGACGCGGAGCAGGTCGTAGACGTTGTCGCGCTGGGCGGGGGTGAAGCCGGCTTCGCGGATGAGGCGGCACAGGGTGGACTCGTTGAGGCAGTAGGTTGTGCCCGCGGCGGAGACGACGTTCTCTTCCATCATGACGCTGCCCATGTCGTTGGCGCCGAAGTAGAGCGCGGTCTGTCCGATGTGCGGGCCCATGGTGACCCACGAGGAGCCGATGGAATAGACGTTGTCGAGCACGAGGCGCGAGAGCGCCTGGGTGCGGAGGTATTCGCTCGCGCCGGCCATGCGCAGGCGGCGTCCGAACTCGGCATGGGCCTTGGGATCGCCGTCGCCGGTGAGGTTGGCGACGGCGTCGCCCGGGAAGGGGGCGCCGGACTCGCCTTCGCGCTGCCCCCATTCCTTGAGGCGGCCGAGGGGGGTGTTCTCGCGTTGGAACGGCCAGGCGATGAAGGCTGTGTAGTGTCCGCCGGGGCGCGAGCGTGCGCGATGGTCGGTGACGCCTTCGCCGAATTCGAGGAGGGAGCGATCCTGCCATTCACGCACGAGTGCCATGTGGTGGACGCGGTCGGCGACGCCCTCGATGTGGCCGAACATCATCGTTGCGCTGGTGAACATGCCCAACGCGTGGGCGGCGCGCATGACGGTGAGCCATGCCTCGGCGTCGCACTTGCCCAGGCCGATCTTGCGCCGGACGGGCGCGCTGAAGATCTCGCCGCCTCCGCCCGGGACGCTGTCGAGGCCTGCGGCACGGAGTCGCTGCAGCACCCAGCGAACCTTCTCATAGAAGTCGGCGCCGGGAGGGTTGAAGAACCCCACGAACTCGACGAGTTCGGGTGGAGAGAAGCCGTGGACGTGGACGGCGGGGAATCGTTCCTTGATTCCTCGGAGCAGGTCTTCGTACCAGGCGAGCGGGAGGGCGGGGTTCATGCCGCCCTGCATGAGGATCTGTGTTCCGCCGATGGCGACGAGTTCGGCGACCTTTTCGTAGAGGCGTTCGGGCTCGAGGGTGTAGGCGTCGTGGTCGTCGGGATCGCGTCGGAAGGCGCAGAAGGTGCATTTGGCGGTGCAGACGTTGGTGTAGTTGATGTTTCGGTCGATGACGTAGGTGCGGATGGAGTCGCCGTGGAGCGCGCGACAGCGCGCGTCGGCCCAACGTCCGAGTTCGAGGAGGGTGGCGTTGTGGTAGAGGTCGAGGGCCTGTTCGGGGGTGAGTCGCGCGGCGCCGGCGGCGACGGCCTCGAGGAGACCTTCGTCGAGGGCGTTGATGGCGGGGTGGGTTGTCGGGGGGAGGTAGATGGTCGGCATCGCGGTGCTCGGGGCCGGTCGGGAGTTTTCAGAAACGATTGAAAACTCGATCTCCAGTCTACCGGGGCGCGGATGAGGTTTCCACCGGGCTAGGGGCGGGGATGGTGGTTGCGATGGACTTCTCGGAGGCGTGTCTGATCGACGTGGGTGTAGAGCTGGGTGGTGGCGATGTCGGAGTGGCCGAGGAGCTCCTGCACGACGCGCAGATCGGCGCCGCCCATGAGGAGGTGGGTGGCGAAGGAGTGGCGAAGGGTGTGCGGGTGGACGTGGGCGAGGCCGGCCCGGGCGGCGAGGCGTTTGACGATTTGCCACACGGCTACGCGCTCGAGGGGTCGGCCGTTGCGGGAGAGGAACAGCCGATTGTTGTGTAAGCCGTTATTGCGCAGCAACTTGGGACGACAATGGGAGAGATAGGAGGAGACGGCGTCGAGGGCGGGTTTGCCGATGGGGACGAGGCGTTGTTTGCGTCCCTTGCCGGTGACGAGCGCGGTGGCGAGGGTTGGTTGGATGTCGGCGACGTGCAGGGCGCAGATTTCGGTGGCGCGCAGGCCGCAGGCGTAGAGGAGTTCCAAGAGGGCCTTATCGCGCATCCAGAGGGGTGGTCCGTCGGTCGTAACGGATTCAGAGTCAATGACTTGCAGCAGTTTCTTGATCTGATTTGGCGACAGGGTGTTGGGGAGTTTTCGCCAGCGGGCGGGTTGGTCGAGCAGGTCGGCGGGGTTGGACGTGGTTCGACCTTCGGCGAAGAGCCAGCGGCAGAAGACCTTGAGGGTGGCGAGGTGGCGTGCGACGGAGGACGTTTCGAGGTCTCGGTCTCGTCGGAGCGACGCGAGGTGGGCGGCGAGGGTTTGCGGGGTGATGTCGGAGGGTTGGGTGATGCCGGAGGCGGCGAGGTCGGCAAGGAGATCGCGGAGGTCGCGGCCGTAGGCGTCGATGGTGGCCGGGGTGAGGCCGCACTCGACGCGGATGAAGGCGAGGAAGTCGGCGCGTGCGCGTTCGAGTTGAGGGGGGACGTCGGTCACCGGGAAGAAGTATCGGCGCGGTGGTGGGTCGGGAAGGCGGAAATCGCGTGGTTTGGGATGGTGGAAGCGCACGGGTTGCGCGGATGGGTGATGTGGCGGGGCGTTGGGGTCGGGCATGCGGTTTGAGGTGTGTATGGCGGCAAGGAGGCCGAACCATGCGCTCAGCGGAGGCGAAGCGCCGCGCGGTCGGAGACCCGCGGGAACCTGGACTGACGGATCGACTGGGGAGCGCGTGCGTTGGCGCGCGTTTGCTGTCGCTGGCACGGACGGCGAGCGCGGTGCACATGGCGGCGAGCGCGGGGCAGCGCGCTGGGGGGCGTGAGGCGTTGTCGCGAGAGACAACGGTGGAGGCTGCGCGATGATTTACGGCATGTACTTGTCGGCCTCGGGGGTGTTGACGGCGATGAGCCGACAGGACGTGTACTCGAACAATCTTGCGAATCTGTCGACGGCGGGGTTCAAGCCCGAGGTGGCCGGGGTGCGTCAGCGCGAGGTGGTCCGCAAGGAAGACGGCGTTCCGTTTCTCGAGTCGAATGCGTTGTTGGAGCGGCTGGGCGGGGGCGTGCTGCTGCAGGAGACGTGGTCCACGCTTGCGCCGGCGCCATTGGAAGAGACGGGCTCATCGCTGGATGTGGCGGTCGAAGGGCGCGGGTTTCTGGTGGTGGACACGGGGCGGGGCGTCGGGGAGGAGCGGTTTCGGCTGACGCGGGACGGGCGGATGGCGTTGGACTCGGAGGGTCGGCTGGTGCGGTCGACGGACGGGCTGCCGCTGGTGGATGAGGATGGGGAGGTGATCTACCTGAATCGGGCATCGCCTATTTCGATCACTTCGGATGGCGGGATTCGGCAGCGAGATGAGGTGGTGGCTCGGCTTCGGTTGACGGATGTGCGTGACGCGGGGTCGTTGCTGCACGAGGGTGCGGGGATGTTCCGCGCGGCGCCGGGCTCGCAGATCGCGGCGATCGGCACGTTGCGGCAGGGGCACATCGAGCGGTCCGGGGTCGATCCGGTGACGGCGTTGATGGACATCACGAAGGCCGGGAGCGCGGTGGAGCAGAACGCGCGGATGATCCAGTTGCACTACGAGACGGTTGGACGGTTGATCACGACGCTTGGACGTGTGGCGTAAACGGCAGGAAGGACTGAGGCATGGCGATCACGGCATTGAATGCGGCATCCACCGCGCTTTCGGCGCTCAACACGCAGTTGGACGTCATCGCGATCAACCTGGCGAACGCGAACACGATGGGCTTCAAGGGGAGCCGCGTGAACTTCCAGGACCTGATCTACATGGAGCAGGCGCAGCCGGGGACGGAGAACGCGAACGGGGACCAGCGTCCGACGGGGTTGTACGTGGGATTGGGCGTGAAGATCTCGGGCACGCAGGTGGACTTCAAGCAGGGGTCGCTGCTGAGCACGGGTCGAACGCTGGATGTGGCGATTGAGGGCCAGGGGTTCATGCGCGTGCTTGTGGAGCCGGATCGCTCGCCGAGCGGCCAGGCGTACACGCGGGCCGGGAACCTGTTGCTGAATCGGGACGGCGAGCTGGTGATGGCGAACGACGAGGGCCGTCGGCTTGATCCGCCGATCACGATTCCGCCGGACGCGACATCGTTGACGATCGGGACGGACGGTCGTGTGCTGGTGCTGCAGCCCGGCGCGACGGAGCCGGCAGAGGTGGGGCAGATCGAGCTGACGGCGTTCGTGAATCCGGCCGGGTTGAAGCAGTTGGGTGAGAACCTGTTCGTGGAGTCGGCGGCATCGGGGGCTCCGATCACGGGGAATGCGGGCGAAGAGGGGCGGGGGCTGATCCGGCAGGGGTTTCTCGAGGGGTCGAACGTGGACCCGACGAAGGAGCTGATCGAGCTGATTCGGGCGCAGCGCGCGTTCGAGATGAACAGCCAGACGATTCGGACGGCGGACGAGGCGCTTCGGACGATTTCGCAGCTGCGGAGGTGATTGGTGGTTGAGGTTCGCGCGATGGCGGCGTTGGTGTTGGCGCTCGCGGTGTCGGTGTGCACGGCCGGGACGGTTACGGTGCGGACGCACGCCGTGGTGACGGGGAACGTGGTTCGGCTGTCGGACATCGCGACCCTGTCGGGGCCGGAGGCGGAACGTTTGGCGGACGTGGTGGTGGTGGCGGACGTGCGTACTCAAGTGGGGCCCGGGTCGATGATTCGGTTGGATGTGGCTCGCATTCGCGGCGCGATGGAGGAGGGGGGCGCGCGGTTGGGTCGAGTGGCGCTGCAGGGCTCGGCGTGCGAGGTTCGCCTGGGGGGCGCGACGGGGGAGGATCAGGGCCGGACGGGGCGTGGCGGCGCGAGCGGTGAAGCGAAGGCGCCTAGCGCTACGGGCGGGAACATTCGCAGCGCGGTGGAGGAGATGCTGGCGCGGCTGTACGGGGTTGATGAGGAGGATCTGCGGGCGAGTTATGACGCGCGCGACTGGGGGTTCCTTGGTGAGGAGGTCGGAGGTCGGCGTGTCGAGACGCAGCCCGGGGGGCGGGCCTCGGGGACGAAGCAGCCGGTGCGGGTGTGGGTGTACGACGGGGATCGGGTGGCGCTTGAGGGGCAGGTCACGGCGAGTGTTGAGATACGCAAGCGGGTTGTGGTGATGACGCGCGAGGTGCGGCGGGGCGGCTTGATCGGGGAGGGGGATGTCCGGGTTGAGGAGATGTGGGTGGAGGGGGCGAGCGCGGGCTCAGCGTCGGGCGTTGATGAGGTGATCGGGCGTGAGGCGCGGACTCGTTTGAGCATGGGTGGGGTGGTGAGGACGGGTGACGTCGAGGCGGCGCAGGTGATTCGTCGGGGAGATCTTGTGGTGGTGCACTGTGTGAGCGGCGGTGTCGTGGTGAAGGCGCCGGCTCGGGCGCTGGCGGATGCGCGTGAGGGGGAGCCGGTGGAGCTGAAGCTGGACGGATCGCATCGGTCGTTCGTGGCCCGGGCGAATGGGAAAGGGCGGGCGGTGATGGAGATCGGGGGCGTGTTGTCGGTTGGTGAGATGAAGGAGGCGCGGTGATGCGTTGGAAACAGATCGCGGCGGCGTTTGGATTGGCTGGCGGGGCGGCGACAGGGCAGAGCCTGTTTCAGCAGCCGACGTACGGGCCGGGGCAGCCGGTGGTGGGAACCAGCGGCGGGGGGATGGGCGCGCCGGTGGCGAGCGTGAATCCGGTGGCGGAGCTGAACGGGATGAGCCTGTTCCAGATTCAGCCGGAGGAGCCTCGGACGATCCTGCTTCACGACCTGGTGACGATCATCGTGAACCAATCGAGCAAGATCGAGCGGGACCAGAAGCTCGAGACGAAGAAGAAGCTGGCGAGCGAGGCTGAGTTGAGCGCGCTTCCGGATCTCTGGAAGTTGCTGGAGGCGAGGCTTGAGGCCGGGAATCGGACGAACGGGAGCCCGAGCGGTCTTCCGGAGCTGGGTCTGTCGGCGAACAACAATTTCAAGGGTGAGGGTGATTACGAGCGCGAGGATCGATTCACGGCGCGCGTGACGGCGACGGTGATCGACGTGAAGCCCAACGGGCAGCTGGTGCTCGAGGCGCGATCGACGATCGTGACGGACAAGGAAGAGCAGACGATCGTGCTGTCGGGCGTTTGCCGGCAGGAGGATGTGAGTTCGGGGAACACGGTGCAGTCGACCGCCCTGGCCGACCTGCGATTGCTGACGGAGCATCGTGGCGAGGTGAAGGACGGGGCGAACAAGGGTGTGATCACGAAGATCTTCGAGACGCTGTTCAACTTCTGACCCAGCCTGGCCGGTGCGGCGCCCGTTGGAACGGGTTGGCCCGGGAGTTGCGTAGGAGGCATGCATGAGCGTGGAGACGCGAAGTGTGCGGTGGATTTGGGTGTGGATGGGCGCTTTGAGTGCGCTGCTGAGCGCGGGTTTTGCGCACGGGACTTCGCTCCAGGAGTTGGTACGGCTGCGCGGGCAGGGCAAGAGCGAGTTGCGCGGGCTTGGCCTGGTGGTGGGCCTGCCGGGGACGGGAGACTCGGGGAAGGACCTGGTGATCGCTCGGCCCCTGGCGAAGCTGCTCGAGAACGAGGGGCTTCCGGTGGGGTCGTTGGATGAGCTTGGCTCGTCTCGGTCGGTGGCGGTGGTGGCGATCAGTTGTGAGATTCCGTCGATGGGCGCGCGGTCGGACGACCGGTTCGACGTGTTCGTGTCCGCGTTGCACAACCCGAAGAGCCTCCAGGGAGGGCGGCTGCTGCTTGCGGCGTTGCGGGGCCCGCTGCCGGGCCAACCGGTGTTTGCGATGGCGTCGGGCGCGTTGGTGATCGAGGGGGCCAACGTTCGTGCGGGGCGTGTGCGCGGGGGCGGGGTGATCGTGCGTGACATTCCCATGCCGACGGTTTCTGAGGACGGGAGCGTGACGCTGCTGATCGAGCCGGCGTTCGCGGGGTGGACGACGTCGCAGCTGATCGCGAACACGATCAACCAGCATCGGTTGAGCTATGACGAGACGGCTCGTGACATTGCGTACGCGTTGGATGAGCGGTCGGTGCGGGTGGAGATTCCCGAGGTGGAGCTTGGGAATCCGGCGGGATTCCTGTCTGACATCCTCGGGATCCGGTTCGATTCGTCGTTGGTGAGTCTGCCGGCACGGATCATCGTGAACGAGCGTGAGCAGGCCATTGTGGTGAGCGGGGACGTGGAGATCCGTCCGACGCTGATTGCGCACGGGAGCCTGGTGGTGACGTCGGTGACTCCGGCCGTGGACCCGGCGACGCTTCCGCCGCAGATCGAGCGGCGGAGCTGGACCGCGCTGGATCGCGGGGCGCGGGCGCGGGAGAAGGCGCGCTTGCAGGACCTGCTGGCGGCGTTCAAGCAGTTGGACGTGAGCGTGGACGACCAGATCGCGATTCTGAACATGCTGCGGCGGAACGGGGATCTGCATGCGGAGCTGATCATCGATTGACCATGAACCTCACAAGCATTCAGCACGGCGGGGGGTTGTGGAACGCGGTTGGCGCGGGCGCCGGCGCGGATGCGCTGGTGTCTGGCCAGGAGTCGTTCGAACGGATCCTGGGGCGTCGGCCCAAGGAGAAGGATGGTCCGGCGGCGGTTCGTCAGGCGGCCGAGGACTTCGTGTCGATGGCGCTGGTGCAGCCTGTGCTGAAGCAGCTGCGCGAGACGAACAACGCGGCGGCGCCGTTCGCGCCGGGGGCCGCGGAGAAGAAGTTCGGCGGGCTCCTTGATGCCGAGTTTGCGGCGAGGCTGGTGCGTTCGACCCGGTTCGGGATCGTGGATGCCGTGGCGGCGCAGATGGTCAAGAAGACCACGACGCCGGAGGATTCGAAGGAAGTTGACTCGGCGCCGAGCAGATTGAACGAGGGCATGCCGCTGCGGGAAGAGCCGGTCTGGTTCTCGCTGAAGGGAGGCGGATCGTGAGCCGCGCACCGGACAGTGACACGTCGGTGGAGATCGGGCGGGAGCTTGGCGCGGTGCTGGAGGGGCTGCGCATCGAGCACGAGGCGATGCGGGCGGTGTGCGCGGCGCGGCGCATGGCGATTTCCCGTGCGGATATTCCGGCGTTGGGGGTATGCACGGCGCGCGAGAACGAGATTGTGCAGCGGATTGCGGGGATGGAGGGACGGCGGGAGGCGTTGGTCCGGCGGGCTGTTGTGGCGTTCGGCACGCCGAGCGATGGCGGCGCGGTGCGGCTCGGCTGGATTGCGGGACGGCTGCCGGAGCCTTGGCGTCGCGAGCTGGAGTCGGCGGCGGATGCGTTGCGCGAGACGATCGCGTCGCTGCAGGTGGAGCATCGAGCGAGCGCGATGGCGGCGGAGACTGTGGCTTCGCATGTGCTGGGGATCGTGCGCGCGGTGGAGCGTCGGCTGAGCGATTCGGGCGCGTATACGCGGAACGGGGGGGCGCGGGTGGGGCCGTCGGCGTTGTCGGCGGTGGACGTGGTGACGTGATGGAGGCTGCGCGATGAGTCTGACGGGCAGCTTGTTCATCGGTCGGTCGGCGTTGGCGGCGAGCCAGCTCGCGCTGCAGGTGACGGGCAACAACCTGGCGAACGCGTCGACGCCCGGGTACACGCGGCAGGTGGCGCGGCTGACGCCTGAGGGGGCGGCGGTCGGATCGACGGGATTGTCGCTGGGGCGGGGCGTGCGTGTTTCGCATGTTCGCCGGCAGATCGACCAGGCGTTGCAGACCCGGCTGGAGGATGCGGTGTCGCGCGAGCAGGGCTCGCTGCTGGAGCACCAGATCCTCTCGCAGGTGGAGTCGATCCTGAACGAGTTGTCGGGCTCTGATCTGTCTTCGGAATTCGGGCGGTTTTTCAACGCGTTCTCCGAGGTTGCGAACAACCCGGCGGCCACGGAGACGCGGTCGGTGGCCGTGGAGCAGGGAGTTGCGCTGGCGGGGTTCGTGCGGGGCCTGCGTTCGGACCTCGAGGTGACGCGCTCGCAGATTGACGCGCAGCTGGACAGCGCGACTCGGCGGGCCAACGACGTGCTTGATGAGATTTCCCGGCTGAACATCGAGATTGTTCGATCGGAGCAGGGGCAGGGGGTCGCGAACGAGATGCGCGACCGTCGTGACGAGTTGGTTCGCGAGCTGAGCGAGCTGATGGACGTGACCACCCTCGAGCAGCCCAACGGATCGGTGGATGTCCTGGTGGGCTCAACGACCCTGCTGACGGGCAACCGTTCCCGCGGGCTGGAGTTCTTCCAGGAGACGGTGGGGGGGACGTTGCGGGTTTCGGTGCGTGTGACCAGCACGAAGGAGAATCTGTCGCTCTCGACGGGGCGGCTGGGGGCGTTGCTGACGCAGCGGGCGGGGTCGGTGGAGCGGACGATCAACGATCTGGATCGGGTGACGGCTCACTTGATTCACGAGGTGAACCGGATTCACTCCTCGGGCGAGCCGGGGCGGCCGCTGACGGACTCGACGGGGTGGCTGCGCGTGGCATCGGGGGATCAGGCGTTGAGTTTCAACGACCCGACGAACGCGAGCTTCACGAAGTTGGCGGTGCGGCCGACGAACGGCTCGTTCACGGTGTACGTGCGGGATGGGAGCGGAGCGACCACATCGACGCGGATCGAGGTGGATCTGGACGGGATCAACGGCGCGGGCGTTGCGGGATTCGGTGATGACACGAGCCTGGACGATTTGCGCGCGATGCTGGATGCGATTCCGAACCTGAACGCGCAGATCACGGCGGGTGGTCAGCTGCGTGTGACCACGGACGCGGGCTTCAGTGTGAGCTTCGGGGATGACACGTCGGGCGCGCTGGCGGTGCTGGGAATCAACACGTACTTCGAGGGCGACAACGCGGCGAACATCGCGGTTCGGCAGGAGTTGCAGACCGACCCGCTGCGGCTGGTCGCCGGGACACAGACGTCGGCGAACGGGGCGGCGTTGGGGATCGCGGGCTTGCGGGATGCTTCGGTGAACGGGCTGGGAGGGCTTTCGCTCACG
This sequence comes from uncultured Phycisphaeraceae bacterium, assembly GCA_964638515.1. GTDB lineage: Bacteria > Planctomycetota > Phycisphaerae > Phycisphaerales > UBA1924 > CAYPGJ01. The sequence continues at coordinate 25,718 of CAZWZL010000026.1, read as the reverse complement.
AACGTGTGGCTCAAGACGGTGGAGCGGGTGGGCAGCGAGGGCGCGTCGGCCGGCGTGCGGTCTTCGGCGTCGGCGCTCGTTCGGGAAAACCTGCAATCGCAGCGGGACGGTGTGAGCGGGGTGAGCGTGGATGAGGAGTCGATCAACCTACTGACGTATCAGCGGCAGTACCAGGGCGCGGCGCGGTTCATCACGGTGGTGGACGAATTGCTGCAGACGTTGCTGGGCATCGTGTGAGGTAGCGGATCATGGGCGTATCTCCTTCGAGTCTTGTTCGTGTTCCCAATCTGCTGGCGGCGCGCACCGCCATGGGGGGGCTGGCGCGCACGAGCCTGGAGATGCTCCGGGTGCAGGAGCAGCTTTCGAGCGGTCGGGCCATTTCGAGGCCGAGCGATGACGCGGTGCGTTCGAGCGTGCTGCTGACGCTGGATGAGACATTGGAGCGAACTCAGCAGCGGATGCGGAATTTTCAGCATGCGCAGAGCCTGATGGGCACGGCGGACGCGGCGCTTGCGGAGGCCGCGACGCTGGCCCGGGACGCGATTTCGGTGGCGACGAGCCAGATCGGTGTGGGATCGGATGCGACGACGCGCGCGAACCAGTCGATCGTGATCGGCTCGATGCTGGACGAGATGTTGACGACGGCGAACCGGAAGTTCACGGACGTGTTCGTGTTCGGCGGGGCGAAGTCGGGTGCGGAGCCGATCGAGCGGTTCCTCGGCGGGTTTCGGTATACGGGTCGGGGGGACGGGTTGCGGACGGACCTCGGGGAGGGGATCGGCTTCCCGGTGACGATGTCGGCGGAGGCGGCCTTCGGGGCGCTTTCGGCGCGGGTGAAGGGGGATGTTGATTTGAATCCGGTGCTGACGCGCGGGACGCGGCTTGAGGATCTGCGGGGAACGTCGGGGCGCGGCGTGACGCTGGGGCAGATTCGCGCCACGGTGGATCCGGGAGGCGCGCCGGTGACGGTGGACATCGACCTTTCGGGGGCGACGACGGTTGGGGATGTTCTAGACCGGATCGAATCGGCGATCCGGCTGACGGACCCGGCGGCTCTGGGCGGCGTGTTCCCGGCCGGCGCCGGGACAAGTGGGGAGGGATTGTCGCTGAGCGTCGCGGCGGGCTACACGATCAACTTTGCCGACGCGGGGCTGGGGACGACGACGGCGGATCTCGGCATCGGCGGGTTTACGTTCACCAATGTGGCGCCGACGAACCCGGCGGGAGCCATGGATCCGAAGTTGACGGATTTCACACTGATGTCGGATTTGAATCCGTCGGTGGCGTTGACGTACGGGGACGTGGTGTTCCGCAACGGATCGAACCTGGGCACGGTGACGGTGACGGCGGGGATGTCGATCGGGGAGTTCAAGCAGCGGGTGGCGGCGCTGGGGATCGGCGTTCGCGCGGAGATCTCAGCGGAGGGTCGAGGGCTCGACGTGGTGAACGAGGTGTCCGGCCTCAAGATGGCGATTGAGGAGGGGGGGGCGCTCACCGCGACCACGCTGGGGATCCGGACGATGAAGGACACCACGGCCATCTCGGTGTTCAACGATGGGCGGGGGGTGGTGATCGCGGACGGGGCGATCGACCCGGTGACTGGGCTGCCGGACCCGGTGCGGAATCTGGATTTTCGGGTGACGCTGCGGAATGGCGGGACGTTTGACGTGGATCTGATTCCGGGCGACATGGCGTCGGTGGCGACGTTGCTGAGCCGGATCAACACGGCGGCGGCTGGTGCGGGGTTTGCGGCGGTGTTCTCGGCGGGCCTCTCGACGGGGGCGAACGGGATCGTGTTCGCGGATTCATCGGGGCCGGTGACGGGTCAGACGGGGGTGACGACGCTGAACGGCCATGCCGCGGAGGACCTGGGGCTTCTGGAGGGGACGTACACGGCGGGTGGCACGGCAATATTTGCGGGCACGGATCGCGCAAGAGCGCGCGTGGACTCGGTGTTTTCGACGCTTTTGGAGCTCCAGGGGTCGCTGAGCGGGAACGACCAGCGTGGCATCACCCTTGCTGGTGAACGTCTTGGTCAGGATGTGGATGTTCTCACCCGGGCCAGAGCCCTTGTCGGGTCGAGGTCGCAGCGGGTGGAATCAGCGAGAACGAGGTTGGAAGACTCGAACCTGTTGACTGAGAAGATCCGGAGCGAGCTTGCGGACGTGGATTACACGGAGGCGGCGACGCGGTTTTCGCTGTTGCAGTTGGCGCAGCAGGCGGGTCTGGCGACGTCGGCGCGTTCGTTGAGCTTGACGCTTCTCGATTTCCTGCGGTGACGCGGGCGGTCGGGCTTATGGAGTGAAGCTGGGGCGCGTGGCCCCGGCGAGACGCCGGCGAGAGGATCGTCGGCGGGATCGGTCGCGGATCCGCGGGAGCGCGGGGCGTTCGGTCAACGAAAGTGCGGAGCGCTGTCATGGAAGTCAGGACGACGCGGTTCGGGACGCTTGAGATCGCCGAAGATCGGATGATCACGTTCCCGAAGGGATTACTCGGGTTTTCGGGGCGCACCAAGTTCTGTTTGTTGCAGCCGAACGATGACGCGGCGTTCTTCTGGCTTCAGAGCCTGGACGAGCCGTCGCTGGCGTTCGTGGTCGCGGACCCTTCGATGTTCTTTCCGGACTACTCGGCGCCGATCCGGCCCGAGCAGATGGATGATCTCGGGCTGGCGCGTCTGGAGGATGCGCAGGTGTTCGTGATCGTGAACAAGGTGTCGGAGAGTCTGACGGCGAACTTGCAGGGTCCGTTGGTGATCAACGTGTCGACGCGTGCTGGAGAGCAGCTGGTGCTGGCGGATCGTCGTTGGACGACGCGGCATCACATCATGACCGTGGGACGGCCCGCGGCGCGTGCGGCAACGGCGTAAGTCTGACGAGGTGTCGCGGTCAGGGAAGGCTGCGTGGCACGCCGGCATTGGGCCGAGCGGGCCGGTTCGGGAAGGAGCCTGAGCATGCTGGTACTTTCGCGCCAGCGGGACGAAACGATCATGATCGGCGACGAAATCGAGATCACGATCGTGGACATCCGCGGTGACAAGGTGAGGTTGGGAATCACGGCTCCGACGCGCATCTCGGTGCACCGCAAGGAGGTGTACGAGGCGATTCGGAGTGAGAACGAGCGCGCGGCTCGTCTTGAGAAGCCGCTGGTGAGCACGGCGGCGTTGCCGGTGGCTCCGGCGTCGACGCGCGTGGGCAAGAGTGTGGCGGTGGCGTCAGTGGACGGGACGAAGTCTTCCGGCGGCGGGCCGGCATCGTTGCGAACGGCGTAAGAGAACGGAGCAATCAGGGAGGATTGCCATGGCGAGAATCAGCACGAACATTGCGAGCCTGATCGCGCAGCACAATCTGGCGCGGTCGAACGAGAACCTGGAGGTTCGGCTCCAACGGTTGTCGACGGGTCTGCGGATCAACCGCGGCTCGGATGATCCGGCCGGCCTGATCGTGTCCGAGCGTCTGCGCTCGGAGCTGTCGGGCATCGGTCAGGGCATCAACAACGCGGAGCGGGCCGCGAGCGTGATCTCCACGGCGGAGGCGGCGTTGACGGAGGTCTCGGACCTTCTGTCATCGATCCGCGCGCTGGTGGTGGAGGCGGCCAACTCCGGCGCCGTGTCGCTCGAAGAGAAGCGGGCCAACCAGTTGCAGATCGACTCGGCGATCGATTCGATCACTCGGATCGCGAACACGACGAGCTTTGCGGGGCTGAAGCTGCTGGACGGGTCTCTGGACTACATCACCAGCGGCGTCAACACGACGAACATCGCGGCGTCGCGGATCAACGCGGTGAACTTCGGCACTCGATCGAACGTGCCGGTGCAGGTGCAGGTGATCGGGTCGGCGCAGACGGCGTCGATCTTCATCTCGGGCACGTCGATCCCCGGCGGAAACCTTCCTTCGGCGGTGACGCTGGAGGTGCAGGGGCCCGAGGGGGTGCGAGTGTTCGAGTTTGCGTCGGGCATCTCGATCAATCAGGTGGTCACGGCCATCAATTCGTTCACGGACGCGACGGGCGTGACGGCGTCGCGGGTGCACCCGACGTCGGCGTCGTCCGGCATCCAGATCTCCTCGCAGGCCTTCGGGTCCAACGCGTTCGTGTCGGTTCGCCGGCTTGGCAATTCCGGAACGTTCCTGCAGACGTATCAGATCACGAACAACGGTCCCGGGCCGGTGGCGTACGGCACGAACACCACGGCGACACAGCGCGACACGGGCAAGGACGTTCAGGCCATCGTCAACGGCTCGGTGGCGGTTGGGCGCGGGCTCGGGCTTTCGGTCCGGAGCGGTGAGCTCGATCTTGAAATGACGCTGCAGCGAGTCTACGCGCAGACCGTGCCGAGCACGGCCACGACCTTCTATGTGACGGGCGGCGGGGCGTTGTACCAGCTCGGGCCGAATGTGAATTCCTCGCAGCAGACCAACATCGCGATTCCATCGCTGGTGGATTCGCGGCTCGGCGCGACGCTGATTACCCCGGCGGGCTCGTCGACACCGGTGCTGCAGTTCCTCAACTCGCTCAAGTCCGGCGGCGCGAATTCGCTGCTGAACGGGAATTTCATCTCGGCGTCCAAGGTGCTCGAGGGATCGATTGACCAGGTCTCGGTGCTCCGCGGGCGGCTTGGCGCGTTCGAGCGGAACACGTTGCAAACGAACGTCCGGAGTCTGCAGTCGGCACTGGAGAACGTGACGGCCGCGACCAGCCAGATCCGTGACGCCGACTTTGCCATCGAGACGAGCAATCTGACCCGGGCGCAGGTGCTCTCTCAGGCGGGCACGAGCGTGCTGGCCACGGCGAACGCGCAGGTGCAGAACGTGCTGGCGTTGCTGGGCCGGTAACTCTGGTATTGACAAACGTTTGAGAGAGCAACCCCCGGTCGTCCCACGACGGACGAACGGGGGTTGTTGTTTGGTGGATGTGGGGTGGTTTGGTGGTTCTCGGGCGAATGGGTATGGGGCCGTCGGATAAGAAATTGACGGGCGAAAAAATGAGGGCGTTCTTATCTGCCGCTCGGTGGCCGCCGATAAGCGTGGCCGACCGGCGAGTGGTCGCCGGCGCCGGCAGCAGCCCTGATGGTCGGGGCGGGTGAATGCCCGGCGAGCACGAGTCGGTCAAAGGTGGGCCCCGGTGACGGGCCAGAGCTTCGGAGACGCCCATGAGTCGCATCAATACGAACGTTGGATCGCTGATTGCTCAGCGCGTGCTGGGTAACAACACCAGTGGGTTGGGCGGAACGCTCGAGCGCCTGAGCACGGGCCTTCGGATCAATCGCGGCAAGGACGACCCGGCCGGCCTGATCGCTTCGGAAGCACTGCGTGCCGAGGCCAAGGGCATCGGTCAGGCGATCAATAACTCGGAGCGTGCCGACCAGGTCGCTTCGATTGCCGAGGGCGGTCTGCAGGAGATCGCGAACCTCCTGACGGAGGTCCAGGGCCTTGTGACGCAGACGGCCAATGCGGCCGGGCTGTCGGTGGCTGAGAAGCAAGCGAATCAGCTGCAGATCGATTCGATTCTGCAGACGATCGATCGAGTTGCGGCGGCGACGTCGTTCCAGGGCATCAAGCTGCTGAACGGCAATCTGGACTACACGGTGGATCAGGTGTCGACGTCGGTGGCGAACCTGGCCGTGAACGGCGCCAAGCTGACGTTCAACGGCACTCGGGACGTGAACATCCAGGTGACGCGGTCCGCGCAGGTGGGGGCGTTGCTCCTGTCGTTCGGCGGCGGCGCGATCAACCTGAACAGCACCGCGGCGGCGTCGGCCGGCGCGAAGTTCGTGATCGAGATCGCGGGAACCCGTGGGGCTCGCGAGTTGTCGTTCACGTCGGGCACATCGCTGGCCAACGTGCGTGACGCGATCAACACGTTCAAGGACGTGACGGGCGTGAGCGCGACGGTAGTTGGTTCGTCGGGCATCCGGATCTCGTCGGCGGAGTTCGGCGCGGACGCGTTTGTTTCGCTGAAGGTGTCGCAGGCCGCGGGCGCGGTCGGCGGGGGCATCTATCAGTATCAGGCCACGAATAACGGCGCGGCGAACACGGGCTCGGCGGTGACGTTCGCGAACGCGAATAATCCGGTGAAGGACTTCGGTCAGAATCTGAGCGCCACGATCAACGGCATCACGGCGACGACGCGGGGCAAGATCGCCCAGATCAATACGGACTTCCTCGACGTGAAGGTGGAGTTGTCGACCACTGCGGCTCAGACGCTGGCGGCCACGTCTCCGGCGTTCCGCATCACGGGCGGCGGAGCGGACTTCCAGCTGGCGGGCGAGGTGTCGATCGCGGGCAAGGTCTCGCTGGGCATCTCGAACGTGGCGGTGCGGGCGCTGGGCCGTGAGGCCAACGGGTCCAACGTGTACTACCTGTCGAACCTCGGCTCCGGTCGCGAGCTGAACCTCGTGAACGGCGACGTGTCGCTGGCGCAAGAGGTTATTACGAACTCGATCTCGGAGGTGTCGTCGCTGCGGGGTCGTCTGGGCGCGTTCCAGAAGAACACCGTGGGCGCGACGATCCGATCGCTGGGCGTGTCGGCCGAGAACACGGTGGCCGCCGAGTCGATCATCCGCGACGCGGACTTTGCGACGGAGACGTCTTCGCTGACACGGTCGCAGATCCTGGTGCAGTCGGCGACGCAGATTCTCGGGATCGCGAATCAGCAGCCGCAGTCGGTGCTGCAGCTGCTGGGCTAAGAGCATAGATGAGGCGCCGGTGGGGGCGCCTTGAAGAATCACCACCCACCCCCGGCTCGCGCGGGTTTTCGGACTCGCGCGAGCCTTTGACGGAACGAGAGAGACGCTGGCTTCGATGACGGGCCCGGGCCGGTTGTCTGGCCTGAAGGTGGGTCTGTGCGGGGTATGCGGCGTGCGCGGGGGGTGGCGCGCTGCGCGGGGGCTTCGGGGCTTATTCGGCGAACTCGGTGAGACGATGCGTGACGCCGGTGCGGGACGGACCTCGCACTCGGCGCGACACAGCCGCGCTGCCTGTCGGGTCACGGCGCCTGGTCGGCGCAGCTGTTCACGGAGGATCGCATGTCTCGCATTAACACCAACGTGTCGTCGTTGATCGCCCAGCGCGTGCTGGGAAACAACGGGTCGAGTCTCAGCAGCTCGCTGGAGCGTCTGTCGACGGGTCTGAAGATCAGCCGCGGCAAGGACGATCCTGCCGGGCTGATCGCGTCGGAGGCTCTGCGTGCCGAGGGTCGCGGCCTGAATCAGGCGCTCTCGAACGCCGAGCGTGCCGATCAGGTGGCGTCGATCGCGGAAGGCGGTTTGCAGGAAATCTCGGGCCTGCTGACGGAGTTGCAGGGCCTGGTGACGCAGACGGCGAACACCGCCGGCATCTCGACGGCTGAGAAGCAGGCGAATCAGCTGCAGATCGATTCGATCCTGCAGACCATCGATCGCGTTTCGTCCGCGACGTCGTTCCAGGGCATCAAGCTGCTGAACGGCAACCTGGACTACACGGTGACGAACGTCAACGCGGCGGCGGCCTCGTTCAAGGTGAACGGCGCCAAGCTGGCGTATCAGGGCACGCGCGACGTGAACATCCAGGTGACGCGCTCCGCGCAGGTGGGCGCGCTGCTCCTGTCGTTTGCCGGCGGCACGATCAACCTGAACAGCACCGCGGCGGCGTCCGCCGGCGCGAAGTTCGTGATCGAGATCGCGGGCAACAAGGGCTCTCGCGAGTTGTCGTTCACGTCGGGCACGTCGCTGGCGAACGTGCGAGACGCGGTGAACACGTTCAAGGACGTGACGGGCATCTCCGCCACGGTGGTCGGCGCCTCGGGCATCCGTCTTTCGTCGGTGGATTTCGGTTCGGATGCCTTTGTGTCCACCAAGGTGTCGTCCGCGGCGGGCGCCTTGGGCGGCGGCATCTACCAGTACACCGCGACGAACAACTCCACGGCCAATGCGGCTTCGGCGGTGACGTTCGCGAACGCGACCAACCCGGTGAAGGACATCGGCCAGGATCTGAGCGCGACGATCAACGGCATCACGGCCACGACGAACGGGAAGACCGCGAAGATCAACACGGACTTCCTCGACGTCGAGGTCGGGCTGACGACGGCCGCGGCGCAGGCGCTGGCTTCGACCACGGCGTTCCAGATCACGGGCGGCGGGGCTGACTTCCAGCTTGCCGGCAACGTGGATATCGCGGGCAAGGTGTCCGTGGGCATCTCGAACGTGGCGGTGCGAGCCCTGGGGCGCACGGCGTCGGGCTCGAACACGTACTTCCTGTCGAACCTCGGCTCCGGTCGTGAGCTGAACGTGGTGAACGGCGATCTGTCCACCGCCCAGAAGACGGTGTCGAACGCGATCAGCGAGGTGTCATCGCTCCGCGGCCGAATCGGCGCATTCCAGAAGAACACCGTCGGCGCGACCATCCGTTCGCTGGGTGTGTCCGCTGAGAACACGGTGGCTGCCGAGTCGATCATCCGCGACGCGGACTTCGCGACGGAAACGTCGTCGCTGACGCGGTCGCAGATTCTCGTGCAGTCCGCGACGCAGGTTCTGCAGCTGTCGAATGCTCGGCCGCAGAACGTGCTGCAGCTGCTCGGCTAAGTTCCTGTTCATCGGAACGTGACCCCGACATGAACGCCGCCCCGGTCGAGAGATCGGGGCGGTCTTTCTTTTTGGGGCGGCTTGCGCCCCAAAAAAACAGGCGGCTGTTGAGGCCGCCTACGGAGCGAAGATCAAGATGTCCGGCGCGTTCAGCGGTGGCGACGCAGGATGGTCATTCCGCCGAGCACCATGAGGGCCGCGGGCCCGGGCGCGGGGACCACGTCGTCAAAGGTGGTTCCGAGGTTCACGTTGTCGATCATTTGAGAAGAGTCGCCGGCGGCCTGGCGGAAGGCGATGCCTTCCATGGCCGTGTTGGCGAACGGGGAGATGTACATGAGATTGGTGCTGGCCTGAGAGATTGGGTTGATCCAGAGGCGGGCTTCGCCGGTGCCTCGGGAGTATGAGATGATGATGCGGTTCCACTCGCCGAAGGTGAGGTCGGTGGCCCACGTGGCGGCGATCGTCGACGAGGAAGAGAAGCCGACGGTGTAGTTGCCGCCGGAGGTTGGGGCGGTGATGAAGACACGGGCGTCGAAGCCGGACGTGCCCTGGATGAAGTGGGCGAAGTACACGCTCGCGGAGCCGCCGGAGTTCTTCATGTCGAAGCCGGCGTACCACGTCTCGCCGTTTCCGAGGATGGCGCCGGCGCCGAGATTGACGTCCTCGCGCGACCCGGAACCCTGATTGAGCACAATCGTGCCGCCAGAGACCTGGACGGGGCTGTTGCCGGCGCCGGAATGCGCGGCCCATGCGCCGTTGCCGATGAGGTTGCCGTCGGGGTAATTGAACGCGTCGGACACGAGCGGGGCGGCGATCGAGGACGCGGTGAGGCACGCCAGTGCCACGAGTGGGGCGGTCATCTTCATCTGTCTCTCTCCGTTGCCAGACTCTCGGCGTCGGACGCCGACTCTCGAAAAGCCCGAGGGGGAACAGAAGCGCCGCGGCCCGATGCCACGATCTGAGTGCTGCGACCTGGGTTTTCGACCGCTCGCGGGCTGTGCAAACCCTGCGAGGGACGGACAGACTACCCGACCCGGATTGCCGCGTCCAGAGTGAAATCGCTGTTCGCGGGGGTGTTTTGGGCCGGAAGAGGGGCGTCCGGGGCCGTCGAGAGCCATTCGGCGCGCTGCAAGTTTGCCCGCTTTGACAGTGGGGAGGCGGTCAGATCGTGTGGGTGGTGGGGGCCAGCGCCTGGTCCACCTTCTGGCGCCATTCCTCGAACCCGGATCGCCCCATGAGTCCGAAGGTGGCCACTTTGCCGGTCTCGACGGCGGGCTGGTCGTACGCGTCGATGCCGAGCATCAGTCCGGCGTACGAGGTCGCCACTTCCCACAGCATGAGGAACTCGCCGACGTGGCGCGGCGAGATGCGCGGGAGCGTGATCGTGAAGTTCGGGCGCTGGCTTTCGAGCAATGCAAACTCGGTGGCTCGCTTTTCGGCGTTGAGCAGCGCGCCGAAGGAAGCGCCTTGGAGGTAGGTGAGCGCTTCGATGTCGAGACCCTTGGGAATCTGGAGATCGGACTTGGCCCAGTCCTGCACATCGACGAGCGCGAAGGCCTTGTCGTTCGGGCCTTCCCGGTAGAGCTGGACCTGCGAATGCTGGTCGGTGGTTCCCAGCGCCTTGATGGGCGTATAGCCGGTGAAGACCTCCTTGCCTGATTTGTCGTGCCGCTTGCCGAGGGACTCGGCCCAGAGTTGGCGGAACCAATCCGCGAGAAGATAGAGCTGGGAGGAATAGGGCATCATCACGTGGTTGCGCTTGCCCTTTTCCCCGGCTAGGCGGACGAGGAGCGTGGCGAGCATCGCGGCGGGATTCCGCGCGAGGTCCTCGTGGCTGCATCGCATGTCCATCTCGGCGGCGCCGTCGAGCAATGCGTCGATGTCGATGCCGCACATGGCGGCGGAAAAGAGCCCGACGGGAGAGAGGACGGAGAATCGGCCGCCGACGCCGTCGGGGACGGGGAGCGTTTCGTAGCCCTCGGCGTCGCAGATCTTGCGCATCGTGCCTTTGGCGGGATCGGTGATGGCGACGATGCGCGCCGCGTGGGCCTTTTTCCCGAGCGTGTCGATCAGGAGTTGCCGGATGGTGATGAACTGCGCGGCCGTCTCGGCCGTCTCGCCCGACTTGGAGACGACGTTGAAGACGGTGCGTTCGAGTCTCGGGTCGGTTTCGCGCACGAAGGCGAGCACGGAGCCGAAGAGGACGGGATCGACGTTGTCCACGATGAAGACCCGCGGGCCCTCGCGGCGCGCCGGCGGGAGGAGATTCCACAGCGGGTCATTGAGGGAGGCTTGCAGCGCGATGTTGCCCAGGGCGGAGCCGCCGATGCCAAGCACGATCAGGTTCTCGGCCGTCGGACGGTGTTTGTCGGCCAGTGCGCGAACGGCGTTGACATGGCTTGCGCGGGCCGGATCGCGCGCGAGATTCCGCCACGCCTCCCAGCCGGAGCCTCGGGAGGCTTCGAGCGATCGGGTCATGGCGGTCGCGGCCTTGGCTGCGTCGGAGCCGGGCGCGAGGGATGCCGGATCGAGCCCGTGCGAGCCGACCCGAGTGGAGAGGCAGTTCGCGTACGTGAGGGTGATCATGAGGGCTGAGAGTACCTCGCGGTGGCCGGCCGTGGGGGTAGGATGCGCGGATGCCGCCGACGCAGGAGCGCGTGTTGATCGACCGGGACCGGATCGCGGCGCGGGTTCGCGCGATGGGCTCGGAGATCTGTGCGGCGTTGCAGCGTGAGATGACGGACGGGGACGAGGTGGTAATGGTGCCCGTGATGACGGGGGCGCTCGTGTTCGCGGCGGACCTGATCCGGTCGATGCCCGTTCGCATGTCGATCCACCCGGTGACGGTGTCGTCGTACCGCGGGCGGACGACCCGTCCGGCCGACCTGATGATGCGTAGCCAGACGCCCACCGGGCTGAAGGGTAAGCACGTGATCGTTGTGGATGACATCCTCGACACGGGGCGCACGCTGGCGCTCCTGCGGGGGCTGCTCGCGGCGCAATCGCCGGCGAGCCTTCGGATCTGTGTTCTGCTGCGCAAGGACAAGGTGCGGGAGGCCGAGGTCGAGGCCGACGTCGCCGGCTTCGACATCCCGGATGTGTTCGTGATCGGGTACGGGCTGGATTACGACGGACTCGAGCGGAACCGGCCGGACATCGTGGCGCTCGAGGGCGGGGGGGAGGCGTGATGTCCGGGGGCGCGGGATCGGTGGCGGCCGGGGCTCCGGCGGCGCGCGTGCGGGGCGTGGACGACGGCGAGATAGTGATTCTGAACCTTCGGCCGCACGGGGTGTTCATTCTCATCGGTTCGTTGCGTGAATTGATGTTGATTGCGCTGCTGGGGGCTCCGCTGTGGCTGTTGGCGGGCGGGGTGTATTCACCGGTGGGGCAGGGTGTGGTGGAGACGGGCATCGTCACCCTGGTCGTCGCAAGGCTGCTCTGGCAGACGGCGGACTGGGCGTGCCGCGCGTACGTCCTGACGGATCGGCGTGTGATCCGGGAATTCGGCGTGCTCCGGCGGCGCCGGTACGAGTCCGCGCTGCGGAACATCCAGTCGCTTGACGTGACCAAAAGCGTGTCCGAGCGGCTGTTCGGGCTCGGGACGGTGTGCTTCTCCGCGGCGTCCGCGGCCGGTGTGCCGGAAGCATGCTGGGTGAGCGTCGGGAACCCCGACGAGATCGCGCGCGTCGTCCGGGAGGCCCTGCATCGCTATGGCGGCCGTTGAGCGTGGGAGCCAGTGAATATCAATTGCGAACGAGCATGTCCTGCGGCTCCCGGGCCCGCGCGGCATTTCGGAGGCCGGTGCGGTCCGCGGCGTCGGCGCGCCCGTCCCCGTTGAGGTCCGTGGGGGAAGCGAGCCCGGCGTACGCGTACATGTCGAGCACGTCGACCACGCCGTCATCGTTGACGTCATAGTCGGCCACGCCCGCACGGAACGCGCGCGGGCCGCCGGTGGCGGCTCGATCGCCGCCTTCGCTCGAGGCGGTCACCCGCCAGAAGTACCGCTGGCCCAGCGTGAGCAGGCCCTCTGGCACGGTGAACTGCGTGCCCGAGACCAGAGGGACCACGAGTTGGTTGACGATGAGTGTGGAGAACGACTCGGACGCGGAAACCTCCACCCGGTAGAGCAGCGCGCTCTCCGAAGCGTCCCACTGCAACGTGACCGGAAGCCCGACCGACGCATCCGCGTCGGGCGAGACCAGCGCGAACGGCCCGGGCCCGGCGCGCGTGGTGAACGAGCGCGACGTCGGGCTCGAGCCCGTGAAATCGATTGCGTTCGACGCGGTGACGCGCCAGAAATAGCGGGTCCCGGGCTGGAGTTCAGATGGGAGCAACGCGGCCGTCGGGGTCGTGAGATTGCCGCGATTGACGACCCGATTCAGGAATCCGGCGTCGGTGGCGACCTCCACTCGGTAGGCCGCGGCGTCCACGCTCGGCGTCCAGGTCAGCACCACGGGGGACGGCGCCGGGTTGGCGTTGTCGGTCGGGGTGAGGAGCGAGAACGCACCCGGTTTGCCGAGCATGACGAAGGAAGAGGGGCCGACGAGGCGATGTCCCGTGGTGTTCCGGGCTTCGACGCGCCAGAAGTACGTTGTGCCGGGGTCGAGCGTGGACCCTGTGAGCGCGAACGAGGTCTGCGTCAGTGTGCTGGAGGCAAGCACCTGCGTGAATCCGGCGTCGCGCGCCACGCTCACGGCGTAGGACGTAGCGCCCTGGCTCGCGGACCATGCCAGCGTGACGGCGCCGGTGTGACCCCGAGAGCTGTTGGCCGGGGCGGTCAGCGCAAACGCGCCGGGGCCCGCCGGGCCGGTGGTGGGGGGGGTTGAAGCCGTGGAGAAGGAGAACGCGCCGGTGGCCTCGCGCGCGGTCGTGGAGGTGGCGTTCGTGGCCGTCACCGACCAGAAGTAGTTGGCGCCGGGCGTGAGCGTGCCGTCAGGAATGGTGAACGTGATCGAGGTGAGGTTGGCGCGTTCGAGGATCGGCGACGCGAGCGAAGAGGATGTGGAAACGCGCACGCGATACGCGGTGGCATTGGTCGAGGCGTTCCAGCGGAGTTGGATGGGTGATTGGACGTCGCGTGCACCATTCGCCGGAAATGCGAGCGTGAATGGGGTCGGGGCGAGGTCCGTGCCGCCCGGTGGGGGTGTCGTGGTCTGAGGCGTGCCGGTGACGACGGTGAATGCTCCGGAATCGGAGGGCGCGCCGGACCCAAGCCCACCCGGGGCAGGGGCGACCCCGGAGCCGCGGCCTGATGCTGAAGGGGACGACCCCGCGCTGCTCGAGGAACTCGACGACGAGAATGCAGGTGGAAAGAACGCGGGCGCAAACTCTTGCGCGGCGGGAGCGAACGCCGGCGCCGCTTGGGCGCCGTCCGCGGTGGCTGCCACGGCTCCCGCGGGTGCTCCAACCGGGGCGCCTCCGATGGCGACGGGCGTGGGTTGGCGCGGGCGAGTGCGTGGCGTGGCGGCGGGATTGACCGGCCGACGAACTCCATTGTCGAGGATGGTGGGCTGGGGCCGGGCGGGGGTCACCGGGTTGGTCTCCCCGGACCCCTGCATCCGTCGGTAATGGTCGTACTCGCGATCCCGGGGGGAGGGTGGCCGCTGGGGGTTATCGGAGGGTGAACGTTGGGCCGCGGGGTTGGAATAGCCTCCAGAACGGGTCCACGAGGGCGAGGCAGGGCCGGATTGGGTTGGGGCGGGGGCCGGAACCGCGGCGATCTCGGGGGCCACGGCCACGGTGGCGGCGGAATCCGCGTCCGCGCGGCATCCCCGCTGCTGGAGGATCCCGAACAGGATCATCCCGAGAATGCAACCGAGTATGACGGCCCAGCCGAGGCGTCCCATAGTGCGTCCTGTCTGCGAATGACGGGGGTGTTTCCCCGTGTGCAGCATGGGGGAGGATATCCTCGGGGCCATACGCGGCCGGGGGATTTGAGTTCCCGGAGTGGGTCTGGGTGGGGCTTGCCGAGTGGGCAGGCGCCCGCGGGCCTCGATTATCAGGACGCATGATGAGCGCGACGGACGGCGGAACAGGATTGGTGCTTCCCGAGGCGAAGATGCACCTGTACACGCCGAAGGATCCGGTGGTGGTGCGTGTGGTCGGGAACGAGGTGTGTACGAGCCGCAAGGCCGCGGGCTTCACGCGCCACGTCTCGTTCGACGTCTCGGGCACCGGTCTGGAGGGCATTTGCCTCCCCGGACAATCTGTGGGTGTGCTCTCGCCGGGTGTGGACGAGCACGGCAAGCCGCACAAGGTCCGGCTGTACTCCCTGGCGTCGCCCAGCCGAGGCGAAGATGGGTCGGGAAAGGTGATCGCGGTGACCGTCAAGCGGACGGTCGATGAGCATTGGGAGACGCACAAGTTGTTTCTGGGTGTGGCGTCGAACCACCTTTGTGACCTGAACGTGGGCCAGGAAGCCACGCTGACCGGTCCGGCGGGCAAGCGGTTCCTGCTGCCTGTGGATCGTGCAGCGCACGATTATCTGTTTTTCGCGACGGGCACGGGGGTGGCGCCGTTCCGGGGCATGGTGCTGGACCTGCTCGAGCGGGATTGCGCTTCGCAGGTCGCGCTCGTGATGGGGGCGCCGTACGCGACCGATCTGCTGTACCACGCCGAGTTTCTCGCGCTCGCAGAGAAGCACTCGAACTTCCACTACATCACGGCGATTTCGCGCGAGCGGCAAGCCGACGGGCACGACCCGATGTACGTGCACGATCGGCTCCGCACCGAGAAAGATCGCCTGCTTCCCATGCTGACCAACGATCGAACGCTCATCTACATCTGCGGGGTCGCGGGGATGGAACTGGGCGTGTTTCAGCACCTTGCCGAGCGGCTCAACACGCACGATCTCGGGGCCTACCTGGAAGTGGAGGGCTCGACGCTGGGGCACATCAAGGAGTGGACGCGTCGGATGATCCACCGGGAGATCAAGCCGACGAGACGCGTGTTCATGGAGGTGTACGCCTGACGGAAGGCCGGTGGGTGGGCGCGCGCGGGGTCAGCTTGCCTCAAAGATGCGTCGCGGCGTGCCGCCTGCGCCGATGCGCGCACGCACGGGCAAGCCGCAGCGCGGGCAACGGCCCTCGTACGCCGTGTGGCTCTGATTGCGGTAGACGCGCGCGTAGACGTGGCAGCACCGGAACCAGATCGAAAGGAAGGGTGTTCCCCGCCCGTTCGACCGCGGCTCGCCCTGCGGCTCGGGCCGTGGGGTTTGGATGCCGGGAATGTCCACGATGTCGCGCGGGTCGGGCACGAGATCAAGTATCGGCTGGCCAGGGGGGAACGCCCAATCGGCACACCGGCCCTAGACGCACTGGGCTTCGACGGCTTCCAGCAGCGCGGCCGCATCCGCGCACGCCCGGTCCGCGACCTGCAGGGCCGCGGAGCCTTCGCCCGGAGCCGCGTCATCGAGCGTCGGCGCGTTGATGGCGATGTTCCATCGAGATGCTCGGGCCGCGGCGTCGGCGAGCACGGCGGCGATGGCGAGGTCGGATCGCAGATGCGGATTGGTCATGGATCGGAGTGTGGCGCAGAGCTTGAGAAGCTCGAGCGAGCGAGCCAGCGCGCGCTGCGGGACGTCCGTGGCAGCGCGAGCGCTCGCGGCCAGCGTGGCGGGCTTGGAGGGGTCATCGGGGCTCAGCTTGAGCGCCGCGTTGAGCGCGCCGTACGCAAGGGCGTCTTCGTCGGCCAGGCGGAGAAACTCGCGCTGCATGGTGAGCAGGCCGGCCGACGCCTCGTCCAGCGCGGGCTGGTGCTCCGCCAGGCTCTTGCGCCCGATCGAAAACGCGATCACCATGTGCGCGAGCGAAGCGGCGGTGGCGCCGGCAAGGCAGGCCGCGGCGCCGCCTCCGGGCGTGGCGGTCTTGGCGGCGAGCGAATCGAGAAACACACCAACGGAATCGGAGGAGATGCTCATGCGTGGGCGTACCGTTTTTTGATGTTGGGGACGAGGTAGTCACGGAATGCCGACTCGAGGTCGTGCTTGGGCGCATAGCCCCACTCGGCGCGCGCACGGGAGTCATCCGTGTCAGCGGGCCAGGAATCGATGATGCCCTGCCGGGCCTGATCGACGCGAAAATCCACGAGCCTGCGGGCGCCGGGGAAATGCCGCTCGACGATCTGCAGCACTTCTTCGGCCGAGGGTGCGAAGGCGGAGATGTTGTACACGCGGGTTGTCAGATTCTCGCTCGGCGCATCGTGCAGCGCGAGGAGCGCCTCGATCGCGTCGGGCATGGTCATGAAGGGGATGCGGGCGTCCGGCCGGGCAAAGCAGTGATACGGCTGACCTTGCGCCGCGGCGTGGATCATCTCCGGCGCGTAGTCCGACGTTCCACCCGAGGGAAGGGTGAACGCGCTGATGATGCCGGGGAAACGGATGCACCGGAAATCGAGCCGATTCACGCCTCGGTCCTTGGCCAGCCGGCGGTACTGCTCGGCGTAGTAGGTCCCGAGATGCTCGCACGAGAGCTTGTTGCAGCCGTACATCGTCGCCGGCGAATTGAACTGCTCCTCGCGCACCTTGCCCGCGCGAGTCTTGGTTTCGAGATTGGGTATGCCGTACGCGGCGATGCTGGAAGGGAAGATGAACGCGACCGACCGGCCGTGCGAGCGGGCCTGTTCGTTGGCGAGTCGTAGCAGGTTGAGCGTCCCCACGACATTGACCTGATGGGCTGCTTCGGGGGCGTACTCGGAGCGCGTGGAGAGCAGGGCCGCGAGGTGGAACACGGCGTCAATCTCGTACGTGGCGAGCAGCCGTTCGAGAAGAGCCGTGTCGGTGATGTCCCCGACGAGCGATTCTCTGCAATAGGGGCGCAGCTCCGGATCGACCTCACGGATGTCGAGGGCGAGAATGTCCCGTCGGCCTCGGGCGTGCAGGGCGTGAATGAGCCCGTGGCCCATCTCGCCGGAGGCGCCGGTGATGAGGACCGCGGCGTTGCGTCGGGCGCCGGCAGGGGTCGGGGAAGGGTCTGGGGTGGTCGGAGTCATGGGGGGGAGAGTGTAGAGGGGCGGACGCGATGGCGCGGCGCGGGTAGAGTGGGCGCAATGGCCATCGGACAAGGAAGTCTGTACGAGATTGGTCGACCCACGGGGACGTGCGCGGGCTCGGGGCGGGAGTTGAACCCGGGCGAGCCCATCGTCGTCGCGTTGGTGGAGCGTGAGGGGACGGACGGGTTCGATCGGGCGGAATTCGCGGCCGAGGCGTGGGAGGGGTTGCGCCGAACCCCGGACGGACGACGGATCTTCGCGCACTGGAAGTCCACGGTCAGCGAGCCGAACGCCAAGCAGCGGCTGCTCATCGACGATGAGTCCCTGACGGACATGTTTGACCAGCTTTGCGAAGGAGCGGGCGAGGACGGCGAGGAGCGCTCGCGCGCGGCATTGCGATACCTGCTCGCGCTGGTGCTGTGCCGAAAAAGGCTGCTTGTCATGGAGGGGGCGCGGGGCGATCGCGAGGGGGAACCGGGCGGGATCCTCGTGCGTCGGAAGGGTGAAGAGGGGCCGCCGACGTTCGTCGCGGATCCAGGCTTGGACGACGCAACGCTCGCCGAGGCCACCGAGCAGATCTCCGCGCTCGTGCGCTCGGCGTGATCGCAACGGCACGGAAGGGAGCAGTGCATGGCGCGCATCGCAAGGGCGCTCGCGATTGGGCTGGTCGGATGGGCAGCGCAGTTTGGCGCGCTGGCGCAATCCGGCGCCAATCCCGGTGACGCGTCGCAGCGTGCCGAGGAACGGGTTCGGGCCGTGTACGAATCGAGGGCGGCGAGCCTGGATCGGCTGTGGGCCCGAGTCGTGTTCGAGCTGAAGTTTCGTGACGCGGAGGGCGTCGCGCGGAGCGAACAGGGTGAGGGGCACCTGCAGTTTCGGGAGCCGGGCCGGCTGGCGCTGACGCTCGGCAAAGTCGGACAGAGGGTGCTCTATCTGGGCTGCGATCCGGACCGATTCTGGTTCATCGACATGACCGACGGCGGGCGCGCGCACGTCGGACGCAACGCCAACGTCGGCAAGCCCTGCATGGAAGAGACCGGTCTGCCGGCCAATCCGGCTGATGTGCTCTGGATGCTCGGCGTCAGCCGCTTGCCCGAGGGGGCGGTCGGTCGAGTCGGGGGAGGCGCCGGGGAGGCTCGCATCCTTGCGACGACTCCAACGGGACGGCTCCGCATCACGGCCGCGGTCGAGACAGGCGAGCCTTCGCGCATCGAGCTGCTCCCTTCAGCGGCGGACGAAGGCTCTGCGTGGGTGGGCGTGCCGACGATCGTGGCGTCGCTCTCGGAGTACACGTCGGTGGATCTGCGCGCGGGCGGCGCCCCGGCGCGTGTGCCCCACAAGATCGTCATGGAAGCAAGAGCCAGCGAAATGACCCTCACTCTCTGGATCTTCGATCCGGTTCGAGGCACGGAGCGTCAATTGCCTCCAGAGGCGTTCGACGTCGAGTTTCTGATCGAGACGCTCGCGCCGGCGCGCCTGCGCCGACTCGACGCCCCGTGCGATGACGTTCGTCTGCCCGAGACACCCGAATCGGGTTCGCCCGCCGACAGAACGCCCGCTCCGGGGCCAGCTGAGTCAACGCCACGCTGAATCGGCAACAGGCCCCGCCCCGTATGATCGGCCCCATGCTTCACGCGGCGCGGCATCTTGCGATCGGGCTGGCGACGTTTTTGTGGTGCGCGCTGACCCATGGTCAAGTGCTGAGCAGCGCGGGCGATGTCTCGCATGGTTTCTTTGCAGCGAAGACCAAGCCTATCGGTGGCCCCGTGCGGCTGCTCCCGGGCGCGGCGGCTCCGGACGAGCAGGCCCGGGAATTCAGCACGATCTACCACATGCCCGGCGGGCTGGAATTGGGAACGATCCGGCATGGGCCGGATCTGCCCTGGGCGCCCTCGGCCATGGCGACGCGCAACGGCCGGCTTGTCATGGTGTTCGAGCCCGAAGCGACCGCCGGAGAAACCACGTCACTCTGGAGCGCGAACCGACGGGTGCGCGCGATCTCCGTGCGATCGGGCGGCGTCGATGGAGCGTTCTTGTACGAGCCGGTGGGGCGCGATCCTGAAGCGCTTGCCTCTTTGCCCTCGGAGGGAGCCGTGCGAGGGCTTGCGCTGGGGGCGTGGGGGCCCGTGGCGCTGCTCGTGGAGTCCGGCGGCAAGGAGGGCTTCCAGCTCCTCGGGCTCCGCGGAGTGCAGTGGGAAGAGGTGGGATTGCCCCCCGGAGTGGCGCCCGAGGCGCGGATGGATCTCACGACGCGCGCGGGAGAACCCGTGCTGATCGCGAACGCCGTGGATCGCGCGGACGCGGCCAATGCGTGGACATTAAAGCGCGGCGAAGGCGCCGCAGATTCCTGGGAGTGGGCCGGCTCACCCATGACGCCGGCGCGCTCCGATGAGCGCGTCGTGGGCGTCGGCGCCGGTCTGGTGGGGTGGTCGAGAGATGGAGACGGCTCGGTGCGGCTCCGGCTGCTGCGCGAGAGCGGGGCCTACGAACTCTCGCCGGTAAGCGGGGTGAGCGAACGTTTCGGAATCGTGGCCGGGGATGACCGAGTGAACGTCGTTTGGCTTTCACGTGAGCAGCGCGACAACGTGGAGCGCGAGGTGTACCGAGTCGCCGTCGTGTCGACGGTGACGGGAAAAGTGCTGTACGAGGGGCCCGCGCGCACGGGGACAAGCATCACCGGGCGTGATCTTCAGACCTTGGCGTTGCTGGCCGGGGCGATCCTCCTGACCGCGCTTGTATTCGTGCTTCGACCTTCCCCGGACGAGACGGGGGCCGTCGCGCTGCCCGGCGGGCTCGCACTCGCGGAAACGTGGCGACGGGCGACCGCGGTGGCCATCGACCTGGCTCCCGGCATGGTCCTGGCAGCCGTCGCGTTCGGAGTCTCGCCGGAAGAGCTTGCGTCGGCGGCGGCGCTGGCCACGACGGCCTCGGCCAAGCCGGTGGGCGCGTTTCTGACCGCGATCCTCTTCACGGCGCTCCACGAGATTCTCGGGGAGTGGCTCACGGGTCGATCACTCGGAAAATGGGCCACCGGGTGCCGGGTGATCACGATCTCGGGCGGTCGGCCCGCCCTGTGGCAGGCCGCGGTTCGCACCGCTCTCAAGCTTTTCTGCCCGCCACTGGCGTTGTTCGTGCTGATCGATCCTCGACGCCGACACCCGGCGGACATCCTGGCTCGGACCGTCGTGGTCATGAAAGCGCCCGAGCCGCTCGGCCCCGATCAGGGCCAGGGGCAGTAGCAGGAAGCGATTGGGGGGGACACGCGGAGCGCGCATGCAATATTTGCGCGGATTGGCCCGGATTGCTCCAGTCTGCAGCGCTTGCGACCCGATAACAGGGCGGAAACGCCGTCCGCGCGGATGGCGCCACGAGGCCTTGGAGGCGGACGTCGGTGGCGGAGCAATCGGCGGGTGAATTCGGAGCGGGCGACAAGGGTCGTCCGCCGCTGCGCGAGCTCTGGCAGATGCCGGTGCTTGTCGTGGGCGCGACCCTGCTGATCGCAGGGGTGGCGGCCAATCTGCTCACCCCTCGCAAGCCGCCCGTTCCGTTTGACATCAACGGAGCACTCACGCGTGCGGCCGAACTGATCGCGGATGAGCATTCAGAGGACGGCCTGCGGCTGCTCGATGGCGCCGTGGCCCGGATCATCGAGGGTGGTGGCGGCACGATCGAAGAGAAGGCGCGGTTCCGAGGGCTCCGGGGGGACGCCCGCTGGGTGACAGCGACGCGCGCCGGCCGGCTCGGGGAGGTGGACGCCAACCGGGTTCTCATCGACTACGACGCATTGATGGAGCTCGGGGAGCACCTCACGCCGGTGCAGGATTCCCGCATGGCGAGCGCGCTCGTCGCGTTGGGGCGCCGCGCCGAGGCGCTCGAGATCGTGGAAAAGCTCCCCGAGAGCGCCGCAGAGCTGCGCCGCGCGTCGCTGCGACTCATCGTCGACCGCGCCATCGAAGACTCGACGCACACCTCGCATCGCAGCGCGCAGCCCGGCGAGGTGCTCGAACTGCTCAGTCGGCTCTCCGTCGATCCCGCGGCCTCCGAGACCGAGCGTGCTTGGGCGCTGTCCCGCCAGGCGGAAGTGCGGCTGGCCGCCGGAGAAGCCGATCAGGCCATCACGCATTTGCTGCTCGCGGTGCCTCGCCTGAGCGAGGAGGCGCGCTGGTCTCCGGTGGGCGGCGAACTGCTGTATCTGCTCGGCCGGGCGTACGTGGAATCCAACCGACTCGGGGAGGGCGCCAAGCACCTCGTTCAGGCGCAGCGACTTCTCCGTCCGACAGACGACCGACAAGCCGACGTCGGCGTCATGCTCGGACGCGTGGCCCAGGCGAGCGCTGATTTCGACGAAGCCCGCGAACGCTATCTGGGCGTTATTGCCAACTTCCCCGATGCTTCGGGCACCGCGGACGCGCAGCTCGGCATCGCCGAGTGCGAGGCCGCGCTCGGCGCGTGGGACCGATCCATCGAAGCCTTTGGCGAACTCGCGACCTCTCTCGCCGCTGGCAAGGGCTCTGCCGGTCTGGCCGCCAAAGCGCTCGAGAGCATTCGGCAACGAACGGTGGAGCGGCTCCTCGAATCACAGAATCAGGCGGCGCTGCTGCTGGCGACGACGGGCGAGCGAATCGCGACGACGGCGGGGGGCGTCGGGCCCGAAGACGATCTATGGGCGATCGTGGCCGTGGGCGCCGCGCAGCGAGCCCTCGGCTCCGCACTGCTCGCCCCTGCCACGTCGCCCTCGGGGGAAGTGGATTGGTCGCGGGTGGACGTGGCCACGCGCGGCCAGGCCCGCGCGCACTTCCTTGAAGCTGCCGGCCGGTTCGCGGCCCACGCGCGGCGCGTGGCCGGTACGGACGAAGACGCGTACGCCGAATCGCTCTGGAACGCAGCCGATTCATGGGATCGCGCCGGCGCGCACGAGCTGGCGATCAAGGCGTTCAGCGAGTACGCCAACGGCCGACCCGGCGATGCGCGTTCCGCAGCCGCGCGGCTCCGGGTGGCGCAGGCGCACCAGGCCATCGGAGAGCTGGCCCCGGCCGCCGAGGTATACCGAGCGCTCATCCTTGACAACCCGCAGTCCGGGGAGCGAGTGCGATCGATCGTGCCGCTGGCTCGCACGTTGGTGGCCGACGGCGATCCGTCCAACGATGACGAAGCGGAGCGGCTGCTCCGACAGGCCGTGAGCGGCGCCGTGATGCCGCCCGACGCGCCGGACTTCCGCATCGCGCTCAATGAACTCGGCGCGATGTACCTTCGCACCAATCGATACGCCTCGGCCATCGAGCGATTGACCGAGTCTCTGGACCGCTACCCCGACGGCGGTCCGACGGACGGCGCGCTCGGTGTCGACGCCGTGCGTCTGCGGCTCGCGGACGCGTTGCGGCTCTCCGCCAAGGAAATCAGCGAAACGCTCCGCAGCGCCATGCCGCAGAGCGAGCGCGACTCTCTCCTCGCGCTGCGCGAGCAGCGGCTTCGGGAAGCCCACGCGATGTACGAGGAGATCTGCGCCGCTGCGGTGCTCCGCGAGGAAAAGCGGCTGAGCGCGTCGGAGCGATCCGCGGTGCGGAACTCGTTCTTCTATCGCGGAGATGCCGCGTTCGATTTGGGCGAGTTTGACGCCTCGATCGAGGCTTACGATGTCGCGGCCAATCGCTACGCGGGCGACCCGGCCTCGCTCGTCGCCATGATCCAGATCGTCAATGCCTACGCGCAAACCGGGCGCGTGGAAGAGGCTCGCACGGCCAATGAGCGAGCGCGCCAGCGGTTCCGTGAACTGCCCCCCGAGGCCTTCAACCGGCCGGACCTGCCGATCGATCGGGCCCACTGGGAACGCTGGCTCGATTCGTCAGCTGATCTTGCGTCGCGCATTGAACGAGCGTCCGCAGAAGGAGAGGGCACCTAGCCGTGTCCGCGCCGGCGGAGGCCGGCCATGCACCGAGGGTCAGGATGACCGACATGCACACCAACGACGCCGTCTCGGCCGACAATCTCTCCCGACGAACGTTGCGCTTGCTTGAGCGTCAGCGCGACGCGCTCCGCGCGGTGGAGTCCCTCGCGCGCGAACAGCGCGCGCTGATCGAGAGCGAGGCCACGGATGCGCTCCTGAGCCTCATGACCCAGCGGCAGACCGCGTTGCAGGAGGCCGCCGGGGCGGGAGAGGAGCTTGTCGCGCTTCGACAAGCGGGCGGGTCCCAGGGAGACGCATCCGAGGAAATCACGCGCGTGCGAGGCGAAATCGACGCGCTCGTGCGCGAGATCGGCGCGCGCGACGAGGCCGATCGACAGGCCCTGGAGCGCAAACGCGAACGCGTTCTCACGGAGATGGCCGGGCTGGCGCGCGCCAGGGAAGCCTCGGCCGCGTACGGCACACGCGCATCCGGCGCGCGGTATCAGGACCGGGAGGGCTGATCGCGTGGCGTCCTCCCCCATGCCGTTTGACGCGGACGTCAAGATCGCCAAACCGATCGATGTCTCGCCGCACGATCTGGCGGAGCTGGTCTCGGCGTTCAACGAGGTCGGCTCCCGTCTGGAGCAGACCCACCGCTCACTGCGCGAACAAGTGTCTCGTCTCGAGGAGGAACTCCGCGCCGCGAACGAGCAGCTGCGCCGCTCGCAAGCGCTCGCAGCGCTCGGAGAGATGGCCGCCGGCATTGCGCACGAAGTGCGGAATCCGCTCGGCTCGATCGGGCTGTACGCATCAATGCTGATTCAGGACCTGGATGACCGCCCCGAGCCGCAGGGCGTGGCCCGCAAGATCGCCGCGGGCGTTCGCACGCTGGACGCGATCGTCGGCGACGTGCTTCTGTTCGCGCGCGAATCACCCGTGCGCCCTGAGTTGATCGGCTCGGGCGAGCTGATCGACGGGGCCGTCGAGGCCTGCCGGTACTGCTTCGAGCGCTCGGGCATCGATGTGGTTCGTCGGGACGAGGCGCGCCCTCCGATGACGATCCGGTGCGACACCGGGCTGGCCCGTCAGGCGATCGTGAACCTCATTCGAAACGCCGCGGAAGCGGTCGACGACGGCGCGTCGGAGCGGCCCAGACGCATCGAGATCGATGCGCAGGCCCGCCGCGTGCGCGAGCCCGGCGGGAGCCTGCGCGAGATGGCCGCGATCACGGTTCGTGATCACGGTCGCGGCATCGACGCCGACACCGCCAAACGCATGTTCAACCCTTTCTTCACGACGCGCCGCACGGGAACGGGCCTCGGGCTCGCCATCGTGCACCGGATCATGGACGCCCATGGCGGGCGTGTGAGCGTGCGCAACGCCCCGCAAGGCCGCGGCGCCGTCGCGGAGCTGACCTTTCCTGTACAGACCACCGACTCGCCCAAGGAGCCGATCGCATGAGCACCGTGCTGGTAGTGGACGACAAAGAGATGCTGCGGGATTCCGTCGGCACGACGCTCCAGCGAGCGGGCCACACGCTGCTCGCCGCGGCGGATGGCGCCGCCGCGCTCGAGATCATCCATCGTCGACGCCCCGACGCGGTCATTACCGATCTCAAGATGCCCGGGATGACCGGCATCGAGCTGCTCGAGCACGTCCGCGAGTTTGATGAGGATCTCCCCGTCGTGCTGATGACCGCCTACGGCGACGTTGAGTCGGCCGTTCGTGCGATGAAGCTCGGCGCGTACGACTACATCACCAAGCCGTTCGAAGGCGACGAGCTCGTGATCGCCGTGCGTCGCGCCATCGAGCACGCGCGAGTGCGGCGCGAAAACGCCGTGCTGCGCATCGCGGCAGCCAACGAGGAAGGCGTGATCGCATCCTCCGGCGCGGGCTCGAGCGAGAGTGGGGGGGCTCGGCGCGGGCTCGACCGGCTGATCGGCGAATCGGCCGCCATGCGCGCCGTCAAAGAGCAGATCCTTGCGGTCGCGGCGTCGCACGGGAACGTGCTCATCACCGGCCAGTCTGGCGCGGGCAAGGAAGCCGTCGCGCGCGCGATCCACGAGCTCTCTCCCCGCGCGAGCGAGCCGTTTCTTGCCATGAACTGCCCGGCGCTCGCGGAGTCACTGCTCGAATCGGAGTTGTTCGGCCACGAGAAGGGCGCTTTCACCGGCGCCACCCAGCGGCGCGTCGGCGGTATTGAACGCGCGATGACGGATAGGACCAAAGTCCACCGATTCGGGCAGGCGCGAACCGAGGTCTTCGGTATGTTTGACGCGCGGCGGGATGAAG
>CAZWZL010000025.1:0-43987 GCA_964638515.1 uncultured Phycisphaeraceae bacterium | reverse complement strand
AGCTCGTCGCCGCGCTTCATGTGGTTGAGCTTTCGGTCCTTCTCCACGCGCACGGCCTGGATTCGCGGCCAGAACTGGCCGTGGATCACCTCCGCCTGCGCCCTCGACTCCTTCGAGCCCTTGATCCACTTGAGATCAAAGGTCTCGATCTGCTCGAGCAGCACGTCGGGGATGTCCGACGCGCCCACCTTCTGACGGGTGGTCGGGTCGACCATCGGCGTGCCGGTCACCTCGTTGACCTGATGCACCATCTGCCGGAACAGCGCGATGGCCTTGTCGTCCATCAACGCGCCGTACTCCTCCATGTCCTTCTTGAGCCGCTTCTTCTGCTCGTCGGTCATGTGCACGCGACGCGAGAACCGCGAGGCGCCGATCACGATGCCCTCCACGCCCGCCGGCACCTCCAGCGAGTCGTTCTTCACGTCCTCGCCGGCGCGACCGAAGATGGCGTGCAGCAGCTTCTCTTCCGGAGTGAGCTCGCTCTTGCTCTTGGGGCTCACCTTGCCCACGAGGATGTCGCTGGGCCCGACCCGCGCGCCGAGCCGGATCACGCCGTGCTCGTCGAGGTTCCGCAGCATCTTCTCGGAAACGTTGGGGATGTCCCGCGTGAACTCCTCGCGCCCGAGCTTGGTCTCACGGATCTCCACGTCGAACGAATCGATGTGGATCGAGGTGAACGCGTCGTCCTTCACGAGACGCTCGGAGATGACGATCGCGTCCTCGAAGTTGTAGCCGTCGAACGTGTTGAACGCGAGCAGCACGTTCTTGCCCAGCGCCAGCTCCCCCTTGCGCGTCGAAGCCCCGTCCGCCACCAGGTCGCCCTTCTTGAGCTTCTGCCCGGGACGGACCACCGAACGCTGATTCAGGCACGTCCGCTCGTTCAGCCCGACGAACTTGCGGAGCACGATCTCCTCCGCGTTATCAACGATCACCCGCTCCGAATCCGCGAACGTCACCGTCCCGCCCAGGCGTGTCCGCGCCACCATCCCCGAGTGACGGCCGACGTCCTGCTCCAGACCCGTGGCCACCACCGGCGGCTCCACCTTGATCAGCGGCACGGCCTGGCGCTGCATGTTCGAACCCATCAGCGCGCGGTTCGCGTCGTCATGCTCGAGGAACGGGATCAACGCCGCCGAAATGCCCACGATCTGCTTGGGCGAAATATCGACGTAATCCACCTGACCCGCGCCCACTTCCGCAAGCTCCCCGTCCACGCGCGCCAGGATATGACCGCCCTTGAGCAGCCCGGCCGTGTCCAGCGTGTCGGACGGCGCCAGCACCGCCTTCATTTCCTCGTCCGCGCGAAGGTGCACCACCTTGCCCGTGAGCTTGCCCTCGTTCACCTGCCGGTAGGCCGTGCGAAGGAAGCCGTACTCATCGATCGACGCGTAGATGCCCAGCGAAGCGATCAGACCGATGTTCGTGCCTTCCGGCGTCTCGATCGGGCAGATGCGGCCGTAGTGCGAGATGTGCACGTCGCGCACCTCGAAGCCGGCGCGCTTGCGGTTCAGACCGCCCGGCCCGAGGGCCGACAAACGACGCTCGTGCACCAGGCTCGAGAGCGGGTTGGTCTGGTCGACCACCTGCGACAGCTCCGAACGGCCGAAGAAGAACTCGATCGCCGAGGAGATCGCCTTGCTGTTGACCAGGTCCGAGATCTTCGCGATCTCGTCCGGGTCCTTGACGCTCATGCGCTCCTGCACCGTGCGGCGCAGCTTGAGGAAGCCCTTGCGGATCTCCTCACAAGCCAGCTCGTCCAGCGTGCGCAATCGGCGATTGCCCAGATGGTCTATGTCGTCCACCTGCGCGATCGGCCGGCCCGTCTTCGGGTCCGGACGCTTGCTGCGAAGATCGAAGATGTACTGGATCACGCGCAGGAAATCCTCCGCGCGGATGAACATCTCCGTCTCCGGCACGCTCAGGTCGAACTTCCGATTGATGCGGAAACGCCCGACCTTGCCCAGCCGGTACCGGTTCTCGTCGTGGAACTTCTCCTTGAACAGCTGCTTGGCCTTGTCCACCTGCGGCGGGTTGCCCGGACGAAGACGCGTGTAGATCTTGACCAGCGCCCGCTCAAACTCCGTGTCGCCCGGGAACTGCTCGAGCTTCTCCTCCGCCACCGTGTTGAGCAGCAGCGGGTCCGACGGGTTCTGGATGACCCGGATCTTCTTCAGCTTCGAGGCCTGAATCGCCTCGATCGCCTCGCCCAGCTGGCGCCCGACGGAGATGATCTCCTCCCCCGTCTCCGTGTCCACGATCGACGCCGCGGCCCAATGCTCGGGGCGCAGCTTCTCGACCGCGATCTCCTCCACCGCGTAGAACAGGCTCAGCAGCGCTTCCGTCGACGAGATCGACTCGTCAAGGCAACGCAGGAACGTCGTCGCGGCGATCTTCGTGCTCTGGTCGATCCGCATCGCCAGAACGTCCTTCTTCGTCACCTCCAGCTCGATCCACGAGCCGCGCTCGGGAATCACGCGCGCCGAATGCAGCGGACGATCCGCCTCCATCGACGCCACGCTGAAATCCACGCCCGGAGAGCGGTGCAGCTGCGAAACGATCACGCGCTCGGCGCCGTTCACGATGAACTCGCCGCCACCCATCATGATCGGGATCTCGCCGAGATAGATCTCCTCCTCCGGAAGATCGGCGTGATTCTGACGAGAAAGCCGCAGGCACACGCGGAACGGCATGCCGAACGTCAGACGAAGCTCGCGGCATTCGTCCGGCGTGTACCTCGGCTGCTCGAGCGCGTAGTACTGGTACTCCAGCGACATCGTCTCGTCGTACGACTTGAT
This sequence comes from uncultured Phycisphaeraceae bacterium, assembly GCA_964638515.1. Lineage (GTDB taxonomy): Bacteria > Planctomycetota > Phycisphaerae > Phycisphaerales > UBA1924 > CAYPGJ01. Next base: position 41,192 of record CAZWZL010000025.1, on the reverse strand, counting down.
CGGGAACACCTCGCGCAGCAGCGCCTCCAGACCGATGCGGACGTCTCGCTCCTGCGGAGACCCGCCCATCTGAAGAAACCGGTCGTAACCGTCCCGCTGCAGACTCGTCAGGTCCGGCACCGGGATCGCATCGCCGCGTTTAGAGAAATTGCGCACGTTCATCATCGCCATCGGACTCCTCGCGATGGATATCACAGCCGCAGAGCTGGCTCTCTTGCCGTCAAAGCGCCTCGGAACACCCGCCTACAACCGTTCGTGGATCGTCTCGCACCCGTCTGTCAACAAGCCAAGCATCTTACGGGGCCGCTTCCCCGCCCGCAACCGACCCCAGCCCCCAATCTCGACCCGCCCCGAACGGCGTCTGTTCGGTGCGGCGAGCGGGCTGGAAAAAAAGGGGCCGCCCAGGTCGGACGGCCCCGTCGATTCCGTATCGGGGGCAGACGCCCGTCGGCTCCTTACTTGAGCTCGACCTTCGCGCCCTGCTCCTCGAGCAGCTTCTTGAGCTTCTCGGCCTCCTCCTTCGGGACGCCCGTCTTCACGGGCTTCGGAGCGCCGTCGACCAGATCCTTCGCCTCCTTGAGGCCAAGGCCCGTGGCTTCGCGCACGACCTTGATGACCTGGATCTTCTTCTCGCCCGCGACGGCCAGCACCACGTCGAAGGAGCTCTTCTCCTCTTCCGCAGCAGCCCCGCCGCCCGCGGCCGGACCCGCCATCACCACCGCGCCGCCGGCGGCGGGCTCGATGCCGTAGGTCGTCTTCATGTACTCCGCGAGGTCCACCGCCTCCTTGAGGGTCAGCGATGCGATCTCGTCACCAAGCTTCTGAACCTTGTCGCTCATGTTGCTCTTCTCACTATCTGCACAAGCGTCTCGAAGAGGAGCCGAACGTTCGGCTTTTAACCCGCGGGCCAGTCCGAGAGCGGATGTTTCTGATTCGTCTCCGGCTCAGCCGATCTTCGCGATCGCCTCGCCCTTCTCCAGCTTCTCCTCGATCGTCTTCACGATCCCGAGAACCTTCGAACCCGGCCCCTTGGCCGCCCCCACGATCTTCTGCGCCGGCGAGAGCACCAGCGCCACGACCTTGGCCTGCGCCTCCACCCGAGTGGGGAACGAGCTGAGACGCTTGACGCCTTCCTTGCCCGAGAACACCTCGCCGTCGAGAATGGCGCCGCGCAGCTCCAGCTGCTGAACCTGCTCGGCCCACTTGATCACCTCGCGCGCCACGTCCACCACGCTCGTGCCGCCGTACGCCAGCGCCGTCGGGCCGTTGAACAGATCGCCAAGCGGCCCCAGCGGAGTGTCCTTCAGCGCGTGACGCGCCAGATTGTTCCGCACCACGGTGACGCGGATGTCCTTCTGCCCGAGCGCCAGACGCATGCGGTTGTTGTCGCCCGCGGGAACCCCGCGCACCGACAGCACCAACGCATCCTGCGCCGCGCCCAGACGGCTCATGTAGTCCCGGATGATGTACTTCTTCGTGGTCGCCGACATGATTCGCCTCGCTTGCTGCCGACCGGCTCAGCCCCGGTCCGTTACTCCGCTGACACGGGCGTGTACTTCACCTGCACGCCGGGCGTCATGCATCCAGAGATCACGATCCGCTTGATGTACGTTCCCTTCACGCTCGAGGGCTTGGACCGCTCGATCGCGTGAATGAAATGGCTCAGGTTCTCGGAAAGATCGCCCTCCGAGAACGACATCTTTCCGATCACGCCGTGCACGTTGCCGCCCTTGTCGTTGCGGTACTCCAGCTTGCCGGCCGAGTACTCCCGCACCGCCGTGGACACGTCGGGCGTCACCGTCCCGGCCTTCGGCGAAGGCATCAGGCCCTTGGGGCCCAGCACCTTGCCCAGGCGCGACACGACACGCATCATGTCCGGCGTCGCCACCGCAACGTCGAAATCCATCCAGCCCTTTTCGATCTCCGCGACCAGCTCCTCGCCGCCGGCCTTGATCGCCCCGGCCTCCTCCGCCGCCTTCACCTTGTCGACACCGCAGAACGCCACCACGCGCTTGCTCTTGCCGATGCCCTTGGGCAACGCGATCGACCCGCGGATCGACTGATCCGCCTGCTTCACGTCGATCCCGAGGTGCATCACCACGTTCACCGTCTGGTCGAACTTCGGGGCCTTGAACTTCTTCACCGCCGCCACGGCCTCGGCGGCCGGCAGCGGATCCACGGGCGCCGCCTTCGCGTTCTCACGCATGCGACGGGCGAGCTTCAGCGTCGGGTCTTTCTTCGCCATCGATTCAGCCCTCCACCGTTACGCCCATCGACCGGGCTGTGCCTTCGATGACTCGCATCGCCGCCTCAACCGTGTGCGCGTTGAGATCAGCCTTCTTCTCAGCCGCGATCGCCTTGACCTGCGCCCTGGTGATCGTGCCGACCTTTTCCGTGTTCGGCTTGCCCGAACCCTTCTCGACCTTCGCCGCCTCCTTGATCAGCACCGCCGCGGGCGAAGCCTTGATCTCGAAAGCGAACGACTTGTCATTGAACACCGTGATCACGCAGCCGACGATCTTGCCGTTCAGCTTCGAAGTCGCGGCGTTGAACTGCTGAATGAACTGGCCCGGGTTCACGCCGTTGCCGCCCAGCGCGGGCCCCAGCGGCGGCGCAGGCGTCGCCTTGCCCCCGGGGGCCATGATCTTGAAGCGCTTGACTACTTCTTTCTTGGCCATGCTGCTCCACCTCCCACCTGCCCCGGGGCGCTGGCCCCAACGGCGTCCTCCGGCCAAGGAGGGACGCGGACTCGGTGGTTCTTGCGGTCTTCGCGATGTTCCCCCCGCACCTCGCGGAGGGGTCGAGAGTGTAGCGATCCCCGCCCCCAAAGCAACCCCCACCACTCCCCCTGCGAACCGTGCTTGCACCCTCCCCCCGGATTCTCTGGCCCCGCATTCCCCGACACGCCGATCTTTTCCCTGCTACCCTCTTCGCTCGCGATCGGACCCGTCAGGCCCAAACGCGAACTCCTTTCCTCTCCCTACCTCCCCCCCAGGGCCTCGATGCCCCGGGCGCCCGTCGGCTCCCGCGTTTGCGCCCATCGGAGTTGCCGCATGATCGTTGACATCCGGACCCGCCTTTTCACCGGCAGAGACCCAATCGTCTCCGCCAGCACATACCCCAAGTCCAAGCCCGATTCGGACGCGTCTTCCGACGCTCACCGACGAGCGATGCACTTGGTCGACGCCGCCGTGATCGTCGGCTGGCGGTCCGATCGCCTCGGCGTCCATCTGCCCTCCGAACACATCGCCGCGGCCGTGAACGAAGCCCCGGAATACCGCGTGGGATTCGCCCCCGTCGACGCCACCGCCGACACCGCTCTGGACGACGTGGACGCGGCCGTCGAGCTCGGCATGGCCGGCCTCACCTTCTGCCCCGCCGATCAGGGCATCCGCCCCACCGATGACCGCGCGCTCGCGCTCTTCGAGCGGGCCGCGCGCCGGCGCCTCCCGGTCCTGGTCGCCAATCCCTGCCTGACCTCCGCGCAGAGCGTGCTCGAGTTCGCCCGCCCGTCGCTTCTCGATGAAGCCGCGCGAACCACGGCGGGCCTCACGCTGATCCTCGGCGATCTCGGACAGGCCTTTCAGGATGAAACGTTGCTGCTCATCGCCAAGCACGAGCGCGTGTTCGCCGAGATCAGCACCGTGGTCAGCAAGACGTGGGCGCTCTACACCACGCTCCTGAATGCGCACGAGCGAGGCGTGATGCACAAGCTGCTCTTCGCCTCGGGCTTCCCCTTCGAGACCCCCGAGCGGGCCATCGAGCGGCTCTACACGGTGAACTCGTTTCGGGCCGCCTCGGGCCTGCCGGGCATCCCGCGCGAGGCCATCCGCTCCATCGTCGAACGCAACGCGCTCGAGAGCCTCTCCATCGATGCGCCCGTGGCCAACTCCCGCCCTCGCGCCGCGACGGCGGCGCCCATCGTGTCCCGCGCGCTGTGAAACCCCGACGCTGGCCCCTTCGGTGTCTCGCGCCCCTCGCCGGGCTCCTGGCGGTCTCCTCCTGCTCTCCGCTCATGCTCTCCTCCGCGCCCGCGTCGCTCGAGGTGCGCGGCGATCGCGCCGTGCTCGCGCCCGCGTGGACCACGGCCGTCTACACCACGTCCGACGCCAACACGGCGGACATCTATCTGAGCGATCTCCCCATCGACACGCTCGCGGCTGAAGATCCCGCCGCGCTCGACTCGTACGCCGGCAGCATCATCCATATTCACTACTTCCTCACGCCCAAGGCGGGGCGAACTCCCATCGACACGCGCGCCGCCAACGCCACGATCCAGCACCTCGTGCTCGTGCCCAACCCGAACGGCGGCCTCGGATTCGCCGGCCTCTACGGGGGCGGAGGATTCCTGCTCCCCACCAAGCCGCCCGGCCGCCGCTCGTTCTCCGGCAGCATCAACGCCGGCTCGCACGCGATGCTTCGCGCGGGCCCGGGATTCGACGATCGGCTCGGCCGCGCGATCATCGCGGGCTCCATCGACGCACGGCTCGACGACGGCGCGTGCGCCGCCATCGCGCGCAACCTCTCGATGCTCAAGCGCGAACGGCTCGAGGACTAGCGATCCGCGACGCGCCGCCCCCCTACCATCGGGCGCATGTCCGACGACGCACCCACCATCCGCGTCAACTTCGCGAAGCCGATGCCGGTCTTCCCGCTCGACAGCGTCGCGCTGTTCCCGCACGCTGTCGTGCCCCTGCACATCTTCGAGCCGCGGTATCGGCAGATGGTGAGCGATGCGCTCGACGAATCCGGCCAGATCGCGATGGCGATGTTCGAGGGCGATCGGTGGCGCGAGGAGTACCACGGGCGCCCGCCCCTGCGCCCGTGTGTCTGCATCGGTCACATCGCCCAGCACGAGCGGCTGCCGGACGGCCGGTACAACGTGCTGCTGCAGGGCGTCTGCCGGGCGAGAATCGCCGAAGAAACCTCTCCCGATGACGAGCGGTTGTACCGAATGGCCGCGCTCGAGCCGCTCGGCGTGGTCGATGACACGCCCGAGCCCGGCGCGCGAGCGAGCCTCCGTGATCTGCTGCTCACGCCGCCGCTCGCGCGATTCGTCGATCCGCAAGGGCATTCGCTCGCGCAGGGGCTGGCGGACCTGCTGCTGCGCGAGGAGGAGCACGTGCCGACGAACGTCGTGGCGGACCTCGTCGCGCACCTGATGGTGAAAGAGCCGAAACTGCGGTATTTGCTGCTGTCGGAGGCCGAATCGGGCGAGCGGCTGGGGATGGTCGGGGCGGAGCTGAATCACCTGGCGGGGATGATCCGGCGGGCGGACCTGCAGCTGGACCCGAAGGCGCCGAAGGGCGTTCACTGGAATTAATCGGCGTCGGCGCCCCGGAGGGATTCCGCGATTGCGGCCTCGTGGAGGGGGATGCTGGCGTGGTCGAGGGCCTCTTTGGCGCGTTGGAAGGCGTTGGGGTCGACCGATTTCCAATCGCGCGTCGTACTTTCGCCGAGAGCCCGCAGTTCCGCAATCCGTGCGCGCAACTCGCGTACGTACGCCGGGTCCAAACTCGATTCCGTGCGAGCGAGCGCATCCTCGCACCACTTGGCGTCGAGGCGCGCCGAAGTTGCCAGATCGGCGAGCCGGTGTCGGGTCATATCGTCGCGCGCGTGGGTGAGCGATTCGCGCTCGATGCGGTCGACCTCGTCGCGCGTGAGGCCGTGGGCCGGGACGACCTGAAGCGCGGCGCGCTTGCCGGATCGTTTCTCGTGGGCGGAGACGTTGAGGACGCCGTTGGCGTCGACGAGGAACTCGACCTCGAGGACGGGGATGCCTGCGGGCATGGGCGGGATGCCTGACAGGTGGAGCGTTGCGAGGAGTCGGCAGTCCGCGGCCATTTCGCGCTCGCCCTGGAACACGGCGAGCTTGATGGAGGTTTGGCCGTCGACGCTGGTGGAGAAGGTTTCGACGGCGCGTGCGGGTACGGATTGGTTGCGGATGAGGAGTTTGGCGACGCCGCCGCCGATGGTTTCGAGGCCGAGGGAGAGGGGGATGACGTCGAGGAGGAGCGCGTCGGCGCGATGGCCTGCGAGGATGGCGGCCTGGACGGAGGCGCCGAGGGCGACGACGAGGTCGGGGTTGATGGCGGTGTATGGCTCGGTGTCGAAGAGCTTGGCGACGGCGGCGCGGACGGCCGGGATGCGCGTGGAGCCGCCGACCATGACGACGCGGTCGACGTCGGCGGGCTTGATGTTGGCGTCGCGACAGGCTTGTTTGCAGCGATCGAGGGTGCGCGTGATGAGGGGCGCGAGGAGTGCTTCGAGTTCGGCGCGGGTGACGGCGCGCTCGATCTCGTGGTGTTGATCGAGTCGAAGGCTGACGTGCGCGGCGTCTCTGTTGGAGAGCTCGATCTTGGCTCGCTCGGCGGCGTGGCGGAGTGATTGGCGGGCCGAGGGGGAAAGGAGGATCTGCTTTCGCGCGGGATCGGGGAGGTGTGAGAGGAGGAGGAGGAGGAGGGCTTGGTCGACGTCGTCGCCGCCGAGGCGTGTGTCGCCGGCGGTGGAGAGGACCTCGAAGAAGGCGGGTTCTTGCGCGTCGTCGTCGGTGGAGGGGGTGACGCGGAGGATGGAGATGTCGAAGGTTCCGCCGCCGAGGTCGTAGACGGCGATGGTCTGTTGTTTTCCGGCGCGTGCGCCGATGCCGTAGGCGAGTGCCGCGGCGGTGGGCTCGTTGACGATGCGGACGGCTTCGAGGCCGGCGAGTCTGGCGGCGTCGCGGGTGGCCTGGCGCTGGGCGTCATCGAAGTAGGCGGGGACGGTGATGACGGCGCGGGTGACGTCGGTGCTGAGGGCTTGTGATGCGCGGTCGCGGAGGGCGCGGAGGATGTGTGCGGAGATTTCGGGCGGGGTGATGAGGTGGCCGTTGATCTTGACGCGCGCGGCGTTCTGGGGGGAGGGGGCGACCTCGTAGGAGAGGAGGGGGAGGTCGGCCTTCACGTCGTCGATGGAGCGGCCCATGAGGCGTTTGACGGACGCGATGGTGCGAGTGGGGTGGGAGGTGGCTTGGTCGCGGGCGGATTGGCCGAGGGCTTCGACGGTGCGGCCGTCTTCGGCGAGTCGGACGACGCTGGGAAGGAGTCCCCCGGCCCCGCCCCCGGATGTGTCATTTTCCGGCGCGAGGATTCGTGGTCCCTTGGCGTCGGAGTAGGCGACGAGGGAGTTGGTGGTGCCGAGGTCGATGCCGATGATGATGGTGTTGCTGGTTTGGTTGGTTTGCGGCATGAGAGGCAACGGTAGGTGAGTACGTTGTGTGCGGAAAGTATGAGCGCTCTTGAAGCGAATAGGCACCGGGAGCAAGAAGATCGCTGCGCTGTGCAGGGGGCGAGCCCCCTGCAACCCCCGAGAGACAAAGGAAACGAAGTCGCTGTTGATTTGAGGATCAAGGGATGCGAGAAGAAGGAGCGATGCGCCCTCGGATGGCGCCCTCACTTCGGTCCTCTCCCACTCGCCGCGAGGACGCGGCTTGCGGGAGAGGAAGGAGAGGCGGCAGGCGCAGGAGGGCGGCGGGGCGGAGAGCCTGACCGACAATACGTGCCGAGAACAGCCATCCACCTGTCGCTGCGCGACATCCTCCTCCGCGCTCGCTTCGAACGAAGCGAGCGGAGGGAGGGGTTGATCGGGGCGCGCATGTGCGCGTGGTGATGATTCGCCCCCGCCTGTCGGCGCCTGCGAAACAGCGCACCGGCATGCTTTCGCATCCCCATGGGCGAGGGGTTTGAGGGGCGCTCGGGAGTGGCCGGGGGAGTCCGGGGGTATGCTCTCGCCCCATGTTGCTGAGTCTGAAGTGGGTGAATTCGATGTTGAAGCCGGGGAACGTGACCGCCGAGGAGGCGGACCGCGTTCTCACGGCGGTTGGGTTTCCGATCGAGTCGCGCGAGGAGGTCGGGGGCGGGGACGTTCGGCTGGACATGGAGGTGACGTCGAACAGGGGGGACATGCTGTGCCATGCGGGGGCGGCGCGGGAGATCGCGGCGGCGACCGGGCGGGAGTTTGTCGGGCCGAGCGTGCCCCCGGAGTTGCTGCACGAACGGGAGGGCGCGGGCGAAGGTGAGACGGCGCGGGGTGTGACGTCGGTGGAGGTGCGCGAGAAGGGCGTGTGTCCGTTGTTCACGGCGCGGGTGATTCGTGGGGTGAAGGTGGGGGCGAGTCCGGCGTGGCTGGTGGAGCGGCTCGAGGCGATCGGGCAGCGGGCGATCAACAACGTGGTGGATGCGTCGAACTATGTGCTCTTCGAGCTTGGGCATCCGACGCACGCGTTCGACATGGCGAAGTTGTCGAATGGAGGGCGGAAGGTCGTGGTGCGGTGGGCGGTTGAGGGGGAGCGGCTGGTGACGCTGGATGAGAAGGAGAGAAAGCTGAAGGGGGATGAGTTGGTGGTGGCGGATGAGGAGAAGGCCGTGGGGCTTGCGGGGGTGATGGGCGGGCTCGACACGAGCGTGACGGAGGGAACGCGGGATGTGCTGCTGGAGGCGGCGACGTGGGACCCGGCGACGGTGCGTCGGGCGTCGAGGCGGCATCAGTTGCGGTCGGACGCGTCGCATCGGTACGAGCGGTATGTGGACCCCCGGAAGACGACGGCGGCGAGCGCGCGGCTGGCGGGGCTGATCGCGGAGTTGACGGGGGGGAAGGTGTTGTCGGGGTGCGCGCAGGACGGGGTGGAATTGAAGGGGAAGACGGTGGTGTCGATGCGTCCTGCGCGGGCGCGAGCGTTGTTGGGGTTGGAGATTTCGGACGGGTTGATGCCGAGGATGCTGGCGGGGTTCGGCATCGAGGCGACGGCGAAGGGGGATGCGCTGGAGTGTGTGATTCCGGTGGACCGGCCGGACCTGACGCGCGAGGTGGATTTGATCGAGGAGGTGGGGCGGGCGCGCGGGTTGGATGACATTGAAGTGCGGGGGAGCTTGATGGTGGACATCAGGCCGCCGCAGGAGCGAGAGCGGGCGGTGCGTGAGATGGCGGGCGCGCTGACGGCGCGTGGGTATTACGAGACGGTGACGTTTTCGTTTTTGTCGCGCGAGGAGGCGGGGCTTTGGATGCCGCGGGGGATGCGGGTGCTGGCGGTGGATGAGGAGCGGCGGAAGGGCGAGCCGGCGCTGCGTGGGAGCGTGGCGCCGTCGCTGCTCAAGTGCGCGATGGACAATCGGCACGCGCAGAATCATCCGGAGGGCGGGCTGAAGTTGTTCGAGATGGGGGCCGTGTTTGCGGAGGGGGCGGACGGGAAGACGGTGGAGCGGCGGAACCTGGCGTTGCTGGCTGAGGAGCCGAGGGGGGATGCGCAGGTGGCGTTGCGGCTGGTGCGTGGGGCGATTGAGGGGGTGGTGCGCGCGATGGGCGGTGCGGGCGCGGGTATTGAGGTGGAGCCGATGCCCTCGTGGTGTGAGGCGATCGATGGTCGGGCGTGCGCGGGGATTCGTCGTGAGGAGACACGGCTTGGGTATGTCGCGCTCGTTTCGGAGGCGACGCGGGCGCGGTTTGACCTGGAGCACCCGGTGGCGGTGGCGGAGATCGGATTGGATGAGCTGGCGGCGATGTACCCGCCGTCGGGGCGGGCGGAGGCGCTGGCGAGTTATCCGCCGGTGGAGCGGGACGTGTCGCTGGTGATGGATGAGGGCGTGGCGTGGTCGCGTGTGGAGCAGGAGGTGCGGGCGTCGCGGCTGGAGCGGCTGGAGGGCGTGTCGTTCGTGGGGACGTATCGGGGCAAGCAGCTTGGGGCGGGAAAGAAGTCGGTGACGTTGCGGCTGATGTTCCGGGACCGCGCGCGGACGCTTCGGCGTGAAGAGGTGGATGCGCAGGTGGACGCGTTGGTGGCGCGGTGTGGGGAGCGATTGGGCGCGGAGCGTCGCGCGTAGGGCGAACCTGGACGGGGGATGGTGAGTAGGAGAGGGCGGGCGCCTCATGCGGGACGCGGCGCGGGCCGAGGCACACAATGTTGTGTGCGGAGCGCGCGAGGGCGGGCGGAGAAGGGCGTTCGCGGCGGGTCGTGTGTGGCTCGGCCGCTATGATGCCGGGAGTCGGACCCGTGTTCGACGCGAGCGAGTTTGCCAGCAAGACGGAGCGCAGCATGACGACAATCAACACCGGACGCCCCGCCGCCTCGACGAGCCCTGGGATAGCGGCGACGGATCGTCCGTTCGTGTGGATCGACGGGGAGTTGCTGCCGAAGTCGCAGGCGAAGGTGTCGGTGTACGACCACGGGCTGCTGTACGGGGACGGGTGCTTCGAGGGGATCCGGGTGTATGACGGCCGGATCTTCAAGTGCGCCTCGCACCTGGAGCGGATCTACCGGAACTGCGAGCGGTTGCGGATCGAGGTTCCGATCTCGCGGAACGAGATGACGACGATGATGCGTCGTTGCATCGAGGCGAACGGGATCACGGACGGGTATATCCGGCTGCTGGTGACGCGCGGCGTGGGGACGTTGGGGCTGAATCCGTTCAAGTGCCCGAAGGCGTCGGTGATCTGCATCGCGGACCAGATCGCGCTGTATCCGCCGGAGATGTACAAGGAGGGGATGAAGGTGATCGTGGCGAAGCGGCCGAGGACGCCGACGGCGTGCCTTGATCCGTCGCTGAAGTCGCTGAACTACCTGAACAACATTCTGGCGAAGGTTGAGGCGATCGACGCGGGGTGCCTCGAGGCGATCATGCTGTCGGTGGACGGGTTTGTGGGCGAGTGCACGGGGGACAATCTGTTCGTGGTGAAGGGCGGGAAGGTGTTCACGAGCCCGCTGGACGTGGGGATGCTGGACGGGATCACGCGGGCGTTTGTGATCAAGGAGCTGTGCCCGAAGGCGGGGGTGGCGCTCGAGGAGAAGCGATTGCGGATCGAGGACGTGAAAGGCGCCGAGGAGGTGTTCCTGACGGGCACGGCGGCGGAGATCATCGCGGTGACGCAGGTGGACGATGTTCGGCTGGGCACGGGCAAGGAGGGCGCGGTGACGGCGAGGCTTCGCGGGGCGTTCCGTGACATCGTGTCGAAGGGCGCGCCGGAGAACTGAACGGGGCTCGGGCATCCTGCGTGCGTTCCATGCGGCCCGCTCCATGCGGGCTTTTGCATGGGCGGAAAGGACAAGCCACGACGCGCGTGATTGTGACGGTGCTGCCACTGCTGGCCTCGAACACGTTCATGACGTTTGCGTGGTATTACCACCTCAAGCAGAAGGCGTGGCCGCTGGTGATGGCGATCGGGGTGCGTTGGATGATCGCGTTGCCGGAGCACATTCTGCAGGCGCCGGCGAACCGGCTGGGGCACGTGGATTTCGGGGGGTCCGCTGTCGGCGCCGCAGCTGAAGATTCTGCAGAAGGCGATCACGCTGCTCGTGTACTTTGCGTTTTCGAGCGTGGTGCTGAGGGAGCGGCTGCGGGTCGATGAGATGGCGGCGATGGGGCTGTTCTTTGCGGCGGTGGTTGTGGCGATGGCGGGGCGTGGGGCGCCGCTGGCGACGCCTAGAGGCGAATCGGTGGAGTTTTTGTTGCGTTTGGGCGGGGAGCGCGGGAGAGTTGGGGCGCCGATTCGATCGGAGGAGCCTGTCATGCTGATGAGCCTTGCAGTGACGTTTGTGGTGTCCGCTTCGCTTGGGTTGTGGCCGAGCGACCCGGATGTGAACCTGCCGATCGGTGAGGCGAGCGGCGCGCAGAGCGTGGTGAAGTCTGCGTCGGGGCCGGACGGGTCGGTGTGGTTCGGGTGGTTCGACAACACGACGGGGTCGTACCAGGCACGGGTGCAGCGCGTTGATTTTCTGGGGAACGAGACGTTCGCGCACAACGGGCTTGTGGTGTCGGCGCACGCGCAGAGCACGTCGCTGAACGACTGGGACCTGATGGTGGATTCGAGCGGGGCGTGCGTGATGGTGTTCAACGACACGCGGGCGGGGAGCGATCGGGACATTTACGCGTATCGCGTGTCGGCGAGCGGGCAGTTTCTGTGGGGGGCGGACGGTGTGACGATCTCGGCGAACGATGATTTCGAGCCGGACCCGCGGGTGGTGCAGACGAGCACGGGGGATTACGTGGTGGTGTGGCCGAGGCTTGGCGCGGCGGCGACGCGGGGGCTGTACATGCAGCGACTGAACGCGTCGGGACAGAAGCAGCTTGCGCCGGACGGGGTATTGCTGACGATCTTTGCGGGTGAGAGCCCGGCGTTTGCGGAGATGACGGCGTCGGACAACGGGAGCGTGATCGTGGCCTGGGTGAAGGACACGACGACGTTTCAGTCGCCTCGGCACGTGCACACGCAGAAGTTCACGGACGCGGGGTTCCCGATGTGGAACGCGGTGTCGCCGACGATCCTGTCGACGACGAGCGTGCCGATTGCGCATCGGCCCAGGGTTGTTTCGGACGGGGCGGGGGGGGCGGTGTACGCGTGGCACGACACGCGGAACGGGTTGTTTGACTGCTGGGTGCAGCGCGTGGACACCGGGGGCTTGCAGGCGTGGGCGCAGGGGGGCGTGCAGGTGTCGGTGACGGCGGCGCAGCAGGAGCTGGACCCGGCGATCTCGCTGGACGGCGCGAGCAACGAGGTGATGGTGGTGTTTCGATGGACGGACGCGGTGCAGGGCGAGTTCAACCTCGGGGCGCAGCGGATCAGCGCGGGGGGATCTCGGCTGCTGACGGAAGCGGGCGTGGCGCTTTCCGCACGGTCGCAGGACGCTGTGTCCGCGCCGAGGAGTTTTGGAACGCCGGACGGGGGCGTGATGACGGCGTGGACGCGGACTACTTTCGGGTCGAACCACTCGACGGTGTTCGCGTGGCGGGTGAATTCGTTGGGCGTGGGCGTGTGGGGTGCGAGCCCTGTGCGTCTGAGCCCGACCACGGGGGCGAGATTTCGGATCGCGCCGGCGCTCGCGGCCAACGGGATGCTTCGGGTGGGCTGGGAGGGGGACACGCGGAACGACCCGTCGGGGGACATCTTCGCGCAGAACATCTCGCAGACCGGGACGCTGGGGTATTGCCCGGGAGATGGGACGTGGGACCGGAAGGTGAATTTCAACGACCTGAACCAGATCCTGTCGAACTTCGGGCAGACAGGGCTGTTCCTGTTCGGGGACACGAACGGGGACGGCGTGGTGAACTTCGCCGACCTGAACCTCGTGCTGTCGAACTTCGGGCTTGTCTGTTGAGCCTGCTCAGTGCGCCGGGTGCATTTCGAGGCAGCGGTCGATGCGTCGGAGGACGCTGTGCTTGGCGAGGATGGCCAGGGTGGCGTCGATGGGCGGGCTGACGGTGGAGCCGGTGAGGGCGACGCGGAGGGGTTGTGCGACTTTGCCGAGGCCGAGGGATTTCTCGGCGGCGTAGGCCTCGATAAGGGCGTGTGCGGCGGGCGCGTCGAGTGTGTGGGTGTGGGAGATTCGATCGCGTAGATCGCGCAGGACGTGGAGGCCTTCGGCGTTGTTGGCCTTGAGCGTCTTGTCGACGGCTTTGGCGTCGAAGACGACGGCGTCGTCGTGGATGAGGGCGAAGGCCGCGCCGTCGGCGGCGTCCTTGAGGGTCTTGGATCGCGGGCGGAGCGCGGCGGCGAGCGCGTGGAATCGCTCGGGTCCGACGTCGAGCGTGGGCTTGGAGTAGAGGGAGCACCACGCGCGCCAGCGGCGTTCGAACTCGGCGTCGGACATGGCGTTGATGGCGTCGGTGTTGAAGGAGAGGAGCTTCTTTCGATCGAAGCGGGCGTTGGACTTGCCGATGCGTTCGAGCGCGATCCACTGTTCGAGGAAGGCGAGGTCGAACTTCTCGATGTTCTCGCCCGCCTCGCCGGGGGGGGACCAGCCCAGGAGCGAGATGAAGTTGGTGATGACTTCGGGGAGGTAGCCGGCGCGGCGGAAGTCGTCGACGCTGACTTCGGGCAGGGTGAGGCCCAGGTGCGTGGCGAGCGCTTCGAGCGCGTTGGTTTCGAGCTGGCGGGCGGAGTCCTTGATCCAGGATTGGAACGTGGCTTCGTCGAGCCCCTCGACGTTGGGGAGGGGGGAGTGGGTGATGGCCTTGTCCTTGACGGCCTTGCGGGCGGTCTGGTCGCGCTCGCGCTTGGACATCTTGGCGCCGGACTCGTTGAAGATGAGTGGCATGTGGGCGAAGGCGGGGATGTTGTAGCCCAGGGCCTTCTGGAGCGCGACGTGCTTTGGGGTGTTGTAGAGGTGTTCCTGCCCGCGGAGCACGTGGGTGCAGCCCATCAGTTGATCGTCGACGACGACGCCGAGGTGGTACGTCGGGTAGCCGTCGGTTTTGCGGATGACGAAGTCGTCGAGCTCATCGCCGGAGACGCGGACTTCGCCGAGAACGACGTCGTTGATGACGATCTCGTCGGGCGGCGCCTTGAATCGGACGACGTGGGGCTCGCCGGCGTTGACGCGGGCGTCGCGCTGGTCTTTGGGGACGTTGAGGGCGGCGCGGTCGTAGCGGTAGGGCTTGCCGCCGGCGGTGGCGAGCTTGCGTTTGGCGTCGAGTTCGGCGGGGGTTTCGAAGGCGGCGTAGGCCTGCTCGGAGTCGAGGAGCTTCTGGATGACTTCGTTGTAGATGTCGATGCGTCGGCTTTGGAAGAAGGGGCCGACGTTGCGCGGGTCGGCGCCGATGGGGCCGGGCTCGAGGTGCGCGCCGCCGGGCAGGCGGTCCTCGTTGCGGAGGGTCGGGCCCTCGTCCCAGTCGATGCCGAGCCATGCGAGGTCGGCGAGAATGCCGCGGGCGGAGGCTTCGGAGGAGCGGGCCTGATCGGTGTCCTCGATGCGCATGAGGAATCGGCCGCGTTTGTTGCGAGCGAAGGCCCAGCAGAAGAGGGCGGTGCGTGCGCCTCCGATGTGGAGGTGGCCCGTGGGGGAGGGGGCGAAGCGTGTGACGATGAGGTTGTCGGATGCGGACATGGGAGGGGGAGGGTAGCAGGCACGGCTCTCCCCCTACCGACGGCGTGATCAGCCCCTCAGATCAACGGACTTCGCGGTGATGCGCGGCGAGACAATGCCGGAATGGTTGTAGAGGCGCGTTTGATCCGCGGGGAGTCCGGCGTCGCCGCCGGGGCGCGGGACTGCAGAAATCGCGTGGGGGCTGCGGGGATGCGCGCGGGGCGCGGGCCACTACACTCTGTTCATGCCATTGATCGTGACGGGAACGGTTGGGATCGACACGGTGGAGACCTCGACGGGGCGGGCGGACGCCGTGCTGGGGGGGAGCTGCACGTATTTCGCGGCCGCGGCGTCGTTCTTCACGCCGGTGCGGATCGTGGCGGCGGTGGGTGGGGACTTTCCGCCGGACCACCATTCGACGCTGCAGCGATTTCCGAACGTGTGCGTGGAGGGGCTGGAGTTACGCAAGGATTCGAAGACGTTCGCGTGGGGCGGGAAGTACCACGAGGACATGAATGTTCGGGAGACGCTGTACACGCACCTGGGGGTTTTGACGGAGGCGCCGCCGACGCCGCCGCAGGTGTACCGGGACTCGCGGTTCGTGTTCCTGGCGAACACGCACCCGGCGGTGCAGCGGGATTTGCTGAATCATTTCCCGGATCACCTGCTGGCCGTGGCGGACACGATGGACTTGTGGATCGACACGGCGAACGCGGATTTGAAGACGCTGCTGAAGCGGATTGACGGGCTGGTGCTGAATGACAGCGAGGCGCGACAGCTGACGGGGAAGCGGAACCCGATCACGGCGGGGAGGGCGATCCTGGACATGGGGCCGAGGTTCGCGGTGATCAAGAAGGGCGAGCACGGTTGCGTGCTGGTGCATCGGGACGGGTTGGCGGCGCTACCGGCGTTTCCGTGTGAGCGGGTGGTGGACCCGACGGGGGCGGGGGACTCGTTCGCGGGTGGGATGATGGGGTCGATCGCGGCGGCGCACCCGATGTCGCGGGCGTGGACGCGGGAGGAGGTGGGCGCGCTGGAGGGGGTGCAGACGGCGCTCTCGGCGGGGACGCTGATCGCGTCGTTCACGATCGAGAGTTTTTCGCTGGACCGGCTGGCGCGGCTGAAGAAGGAGGAGCTGGCCGCGAGGACGAAGGAGTTCGGGCGGATGGTTCGGGTGTGAACAAGTTGTCGGTGGATGTCGTAATGGGGACAAGCTTGCGGCGCGTGTCGGGAAGTTGATCGACGACGCGCAGAATCCGACACTGCGAAGATGCCCATGACCGCGCACGACCACGACGTCCGCCGCACGCCGCCTGACGCGGATGCTCCGTTTGTGGATTTGATGGATGGGGACGCGAGGCGGGAGATCCGGGTGCATGAGCACGGGTTCGTGGCGCTTTTGGATGTGATGCCGAGGCTGGCGCCGAGGGGGCAGACGGCGGACGCGGCGATCGTGCAGGCGGCGCGAGTGTCGTATGGGGCGGGGACGAAGGCGGTGTCGGACGATCGGGCGTTGATCCGGTATTTGCTGCGGCACCGGCACACGACGCCGTTCGAGATGGTGGAGTTCAAGTTCCATTGTGCGATGCCGATCTTCGTGGCGCGGCAGTGGATCCGGCATCGGACGGCGAACGTGAACGAGTATTCGGGGCGGTATTCGGTGATGCCGGACCGGTTTTTCAGGCCGAGCGAGGACTCGGTGCGCAAGCAGAGCGCGACGAATCGTCAGGGTCGGGACGAGCTGCTGGACGCGTCGACGGCGGGCGAGTTTCTCGCGCTGCTGGAGGACGCGGAGGGGCTGTACCAGCGGTACAACCGGCTGGTGGAGCAGGGGTTGGCGCGGGAGCTTGCGCGGATCGCGCTGCCGCAGAGCTTGTACACGGAGTGGTACTGGAAGATCGACCTGCACAATTTGCTGCGGTTTTTGTCGCTGCGGATGGATGCGCACGCGCAGCAGGAGATCCGGGACTTTGCGTGCGCGATGCACGCGCTGATTGCGCCGATGGTTCCGCACACGATCGAGGCGTTTCGGGACTTCGAGCAGGAGTCGGTGCGGCTGACGCGGCTGGAGGTGGAGGCGCTGCGTGCGGGGAAGGCGCACCTGGAGACGACGAACAAGCGCGAGCAGGCGGAGTGGGAGGCGAAGCGGAAGGCGCTTGGGTTGGCCTCGGGCTCGCCTGAGTGAAACCGTTTCGCCGGATTCGCGGATAATGGGCTGATGGCGATTGCGCACGTTTGTCAGGGGTGTGGGCGCGACCTGGCGCGGGTCAGGGCGTCGCGCGAGCCGGTGTACGGCCTTTGGGTGGCTGCGTGCCCGGGTTGTGCGCGGGTGAGCCCTCGGGCGCGGAGGACGGATCGGGCGCTGTTGACGCGGGTGGGGAGGATCTACTTCGCGCTGTTGCGGCTGGAGGTTCGGACGGCCGGGCTGGCGTTCATGGTGATCGCGGCGTCGATGGGCGCGTATGCGTTGGGCGAGACGTTCGCGCATAGCTATCCGCTGGAGCGCGCGGGCATGGTGCTCCTCGGCGCGACGCACCTCATCGGCGGAGCGTTCGTGCACCTTGCGTGGTCGCACCATCACGTCGTGATGCGGTGGGCGGCGTTGACGGGGATCGTCGGGTTCATTGCGGTGGTTCCGCTGATGGCGTGGGGCGTGATGCTTGGTCTGGCGGTGTGGTGGCCGGAGTTGATCCAGGCCTTCGAGTTCGAGGGCGCGTCGCTTCGAGCGCGGCTGGTGGCGGCGCCTGTGCTCGCGGGCGGGGCGTTGCTCATCGGTTATCCCGTGGCGGCGGGGCTCGGGGCGATGCACGAGGTTGTGCGGGCGTCGAGATGGCGATCTCGGCTTTCCCGGGCCAGAACAAGGCGGTTTGCTTCATGACGACACGCTCGGCGGCCCAGCCCGTGAACAGCGTCTCGGTTTCCGCCCTTGAGGGCGACCGACCGTGCGTGACGTGCGGGTTCAATCTGATCGGGCAATCGATCACGCGCGAGCCGCACTATGGGCTGCTGATCGCGCGGTGCCCGGAGTGCGGGAGCGTGGCGCCGCTGCTGGAGTATCCGGCTGTTTCCAAGTGGACACGGAGGGTGGTGGGCGTGCTGGCGGCGTTGTGGCTGGTGCTGCTTGTCGGGGTGACGGTGGGAACGGGCGCAGCGATGTTCGGGATCACGATGGCGGGGTCGGTGGAGGCGTCGGAGGCCTTTGCGCGGGCGATCGAGTTTGAGTACTCGCAGGAGACGAAGGGAGCGTCGAGTGCGGGCACGCCCGCGATCGCGCCGGTGTACGGGCCGAGCCTTCCGCCGCGGGTGATGGTGATGGGCGGGCTTGGCTCTGCGGCGCCAGCGGACTGGGTGAAGCAGCAGGACCTGTCGGCGCGGTTTCGCGCCTGGGGGGGGTGGGGCCCGCTGTTAAACGAGTACGGCGTGCTGCTGATTCCGCTGGCGATTGTGTCGGTGATTGCGGGCGTGTTTCTCGGGATCACGATGCTTCACATGCGCGGGTGGCGGCTGGCTCTGCTCGGCCTGCTGCCGCTGGCGGTGTACGTGGCGTTTCACCTGATTGCGCGCGCGGGGAGGGGCCCACAATGGCATTCGCCGGCGGAGAACGCGGCGCTGGCTTTTCTGCTCCCTCGCATCGTTGGCTCGGGGTTTGTGATCGCGCTCGTGCTGATGACGATCGCGGTGCTTGCGGCGCGACCGCTGGCTCGCGGGTTCATCCGGCTGATGCTGCCGGCGAGGCTACGCGTTCCCTTGGGCCCGTTGTGGGAGGCGGACGGACTTCCGCCGCCGGGCGTGCGTCACGGGCGGGCGGGCTAGTTCCCGCCGCCGGGAACCAGCTTCTCGAGCTCACGGGTGAGTTGCTCGAGCGAGGCGGGGCTTACGCCGTCGGCCGGGGAATTGCTCGCGGGCTGGTCGGGCGAGCGGACGGGGGATGCCTTGCCGCCGCCGAATTGCGGGACGTTGGTCGGTTGATTGGCGGGCGCGCGGCGCGCAGCCTCGCGGAGGATGGCGGCGCGCTGAGCGTCGGAGAGACCGGCGCCACCGAAGAGGACGAGTTCGTCGGCGGTTGCCGCTTTGGGCAACTCGGCCGTCGGCGCGCCGGACTTGCTCTTGAGCAGGGAGAGCGCATCGTTGCCGACGACACCCTTTCCGCCCATGGCGAGCTCGGGGCTCATTTTGCTGCCGACGGTCTCGATGATGTCGGGGAGTCGCCAGGCGGTGAGGGTGAGTGACCCGAGGGCCAACGTCCATTTCATAAGCGTGAGCTTTCGCATAGTGCCCGGGAGATCGGCGACGGGCGGGAGGGAGGCGAGCGGGGCGCGTCGTGATCTGCCCCCGGAGGTGGGGTTTCACGGGGCGTGCGTCGGGGAGCGATGAGGGGGGTTAGGCGCCTCGTTGCGGAAGGCGCCGCGTGTGGGGAATGCGCCCGGGCGTGGTGGGAACCGTCAGGGTCGTTCCCGGACGATACGTTCCCGGGCTTCGACGGCGAGGCGGTCGCAGCGTTCGTTTTCGGGGTGTTCGTCGTGTCCTCGGACCCAGTGGAAGGTGAGATCGTGAACGCCCCTGAGATCGTCGAGGAGGCGCCAGAGGTCTTCGTTCTTGACGGGTTTCTTGGCGGCGGTCCGCCAGCCGCGCGCCTTCCACTGGTCCAGCCATTCGTCGAGCCCGCCCAGGACGTACTTGCTGTCGGACCAGATTTCGACGCGGCTGGGACGTTTTACGGCGCGGAGCCCTTCGATGACGGCTCGCAGCTCCATCCGGTTGTTGGTGGTGTCGAGTTCGCCGCCGGAGGACTCGCGCTCCGTGCCGGAGGCGGGATGGGTGAGCACGTAGGCCCATCCGCCGGGCCCGGGGTTGCCGGAGCAGGCGCCGTCGGTGAAGAGGAGCACGTGGGCCTTCTCATCCATGCGGGGCGAATCCTACCGGGGCGGGCCGTCGCCTTTATCATCCGCCGATGACCCAAGTTGCCGTGCATCGCGTGGAAGTCTCTGTGAAGCCCGGGGTGCTGGACCCCCACGCGAGCGCGTTGCTGCGCGAGGCCACGTCACTGGGGCTGAAGCCGGCGGGGGCGCGATCGTCCCGGGTGTATCTGGTGGAGGGGGCGCTGTCGCCGAAGCAGCTTGAGCAGGTGCGGCGGGAGCTTCTGACGAATCCTGTCATCGAGGAGAGCGCTGTCGGGGCATCTCCCGCGGGAGGGGGCTCTCAGCTGATCGAGGTGCATCCGCTTCCCGGCGTGATGGACCCCGCGGCGCAGACGGTTCGTGACGCCATCCGCGATCTGCTTTCGATCGATGACGTATCGGTGTCGACCGGGGTGCGGTATGAGGTGTCGGGGATCACCTCGGCGGACGCGGACCGGCTGGCCGCGGCGGCCCTGTCGAACCCGGTGATTCAGAGGGTGCATCGCGCGCCGTTCCATCCGGACGCGCTCCCGCACGGCTCTCCGTACACGTTCAAGCTGACGCACGTGACGCTGACGACGCTCTCGGACAGCGCGCTCGAGAAGCTGTCGCGCGACGCGCATCTGTTTCTCGATCTGCACGAGATGCACGCGGTGCGCGATTACTACCGCGCGCAGGGGCGCGAACCCACGGACATCGAGCTGGAGACGCTCGCCCAAACCTGGTCGGAGCACTGCGTTCACAAGACGCTCAAGAGCAACATCACGTATCGGGGCCCGGCAGACGACGTTCTGGACTTCCGCGGGCGGCCCGGGCACACCGTTCATGCGGACGGGTCCGTGACGATCCAGAACCTGCTCAAGTCGACGGTGGCCGCGGCCACGCACGAGCTCATCGCGGACGGCATCGACTGGGCGCTCTCGATCTTCAAGGACAATTCGGGCGTGATCGCGTTCGACGACGCGCACGCCGTGAACATCAAGGTGGAGACGCACAATCACCCGAGCGCGATCGAGCCGTATGGCGGCGCCGCGACGGGGGTCGGCGGGTGCATTCGTGACGTGATCGCGACGGGCCTGGGCTCGAAGCCGATTGCCAACACGGACGTGTTCTGCGTTGCGCCGCCCGATCTTGCGGACGTGCCGAAGGGTTGTCTTCCGCCGAGGCGCGTGCTCGCGCGCGTGGTCGCGGGCGTGCGGGACTACGGCAATCGCATGGGGATTCCGACGGTGTCGGGGGGTGTGGCGTTTGACGCGCGGTATGTGGGCAACCCGCTCGTGTACTGCGGGTGCATCGGGGTGATGCCGCGCGACAAGATCAAGGGCGCAGCGCGGGCGGGCGACCTGATCGTCGCGTTGGGCGGACGGACGGGTCGTGACGGCATCCACGGCGCCACGTTCTCCTCTGCGGAGCTGACGGACACGCACGCGGACGAGTTTGCCCACGCGGTGCAGATCGGCAACGCGATCGAGGAGAAGCGTCTGCTGGACGCGATTCTGCGGGCGCGGGATCACGCGTCGGGCACGTTGTTTTCCGGCATCACGGACTGCGGCGCGGGAGGGTTCTCGTCGGCTGTCGGCGAGATGGGCGGCGAGATCGGCGCTTCGGTGCACCTGGAAAAGGCGCCGCTGAAGTATCGCGGGCTCTCGTACACGGAGGTGTGGATCTCGGAGGCGCAGGAGCGCATGGTGCTGGCCGTGCCGGCGCAGCATCTCGATGCGCTCCAGCGCATCTGCGATGAGGAGCATGTGGAGCTTGCGGTGCTGGGCACGTTCGGCACGCCGAACGCGGAGCTGGTGCTGCACTATCACGAGCACGAGGTGGGCCGGCTCTCGATGCACTTCCTGCACGAGGGCATTCCGACGCCGACGCGCGAGGCCTCGTGGAGCCCGGCGGCGTCACGCCCGGCGCCTGCGCACGACTCGAAGCCGCTCGACATCGGGGAGACGCTGCTCGAGTTGCTCGCGCATCCCACGATTGCCTCCAAGCGCTGGATCATCCGGCAGTATGACCACGAGGTGCAGGGGCAGACGATCATCAAGCCGCTGGTGGGCGCGCGGGGCGAGGGGCCGTCGGACGCGTCGGTGCTGACGCCCGTGCCTGCTTCGGATCGCGCGCTCGCGATTTCCCAGGGGCTGGCGACCGGCGTCGGCGACCCTGACCTTCCCGGGGGCGGGGGAGACCCGTATCTCATGGCTCTGGCCGCGGTCGACGAATGCGTGCGCAACCTTGTGTCCGTCGGGGCTGATCCGGATCGGATCGCGATCCTCGACAATTTCTGCTGGCCGTCGTGCAAGAAGCCGCAGAATCTTGCGTCGCTCGTCCGGGCTTCCGAGGGGTGCTACGACGCGGCCAAGGCGTTCCGCACGCCGTTCGTGTCCGGCAAGGACTCGTTGAACAACCAGTTCACCACGGACGACGGGCGGACCATCGAGATCCCCCCGACGCTGCTCATCACGGGGATCGGCATCGTGCCTGACCGTCGCGCGTGCGTGACGTCTGACGCGAAGCGGGCGGGCCATACGCTGCTGCTGGTCGGGCCGACCACGGCGCACATGGGCGGATCGGTGCTGCAATCGATCCACGGGGGGCGCGTGCCGGCGAGCGGCGTGCCGCGAGTTGAGCTTGGGCTTGCGCCGAAACTCGCGCGCCTGGTGCACGGGCTGATCAGGGATCGGCTCATCGCCTCGGCCCACGACTGCTCGGACGGGGGGCTGATGGTTGCGGTGGCGGAGATGCTCATCGGATCGCTCGGGCGGGACTCGGGCGCGCTGGGGTGCGAGATCGATCTGCGCCGGGTTCCGGGCGGCGAGGTTCCGCCGATCGCGGCGGCGTTTGGCGAATCTCCCTCGCGGTGGGTGCTCGAGGTCGCGCCCGCCGATCTGGAGCGGGTCCGGCGGGCGCTTTCGGGCGCGCCGTTTGGGGAGATCGGGCGACTTGATGACTCCGGCCGCCTGCGCGTGGGGGGGGGCGAGTGGAGCGTGGCGGAGTTGTTCGAGGCGTGGACGGCCCCGCTGGACTGGTGACCGATCCTTGCAACGGGAGAACCGGGGGCCCGGTGAAACTCTTGGGCGCGGAGTCCCAAACACTCCGGCCGCACCGGCATCGGCGCACTCGTGAGGTCATCGTGCGCCACATCCCATGTCAGCCTCGGGCCCGCCCCCCCACTCACGGGCGAGCCCACGACGAAAGGACCGCCATGCGTCCCGCACTGGTTGCCTCGTGTTTTGTGGCTCTGACACTCGCGCCCTTGGCCCGATCGCAGGATTCCGCGCCGGCGATGCCGCACGTTGACGGCGCGTTCCGTCGCCAGACGATCGACCATCTCGCGAAGGTGATGGATGAGCGCTACGTTTCGCGCGATACGGCCGAGCGGGTGGTGAAGGAGGTGCGCGCGAAGAACGAGTCCGGCGCGTACGACGCGCACACGTCGCCCATCGCGTTCGCCGACGCGCTGACGCGCGACCTGCAGACGCTGGCCGAGGACCGACACCTGCGGGTGCGGTTTGCCCCCGGGCAGCCGGCGAGCGAGGGCGCTCCCGCGGGGCCGACCCCGGAGCAGATCGCGCAGTTCACGGAGCGGATGCGTTTGCGGAACTACGCGTTCGAGCGTGCGGAGATCCTCGAGGGCAACGTGGGGTATCTCAAGTTCGACGCGTTCGTGGATCTCAACACCGACGCGTACCGCGCCGCGAGCAGCGCGATGTCGTTTCTTGCGAACGCGGACGCGCTGATCTTCGATCTGCGCTCCAACGGGGGTGGGAGCCCCAACATGGTGCAGTTTCTGTGCTCGTACCTGTTTTCGGATGAGGAGCCGGTGCATCTCAATTCGATCTACGATCGCAACACGGACGTGACGCGGCAGTACTGGACCGTTCCCTGGGTGCCGGGCGTGCGCAAGCCGGACGTGCCCGTGTACGTGCTCACGTCGTCTCGCACGTTTTCCGGTGCGGAGGAGTTTGCGTACAACCTGCAGACGCGGGAACGGGGCACGATCGTGGGCCAGACGACGGGCGGGGGCGCGAACCCGGGGGGCGTGGTGCGCATCGACGCCAATTTCGACGCGTTCATCCCCGGGGGGCGCGCGGTGAATCCGATCACCAAGACGAATTGGGAAACCATCGGAGTGAAGCCTGACGTGGAGTGTGAGGCCGCGAAGGCTCTGGCCACGGCCCACGTGCTCGCCGTGCAATCGCTCCGAGACGGCGCGAAGGAGCCGGATCGCGTTCGCTCGCTGGACTGGAGCCTGGTTGCTCTCAAGGCTGTGAGCGATCCGGTGACGCTCGATGGCGCGGCGCTCGCTCGGCTCGAAGGCCGCTTCGGGGAGCGCCGGACCTGGGTTGAGGACGGCGCGCTCAAGTATCAGCGGGCGGACACCCCGGCCCGAGTCCTGACACCCCTCACGGGCGAGCTGTTCTCGATGGAGGGGACGACGTTTGCTCGGGTGCGGTTCGAGATGGGCGCGGACGGGAGCGCGAGCAAGCTGATCGTCGAGTACGACGACGGGCGCGCGGATCTCTCTGAACGAAATCGGTGAGCGGGGCGGGCGGGCGGGAACTAGGGGCTTTCTCTCCCCGCTATGATCCCGTCGTGAAGCCACGGGCCCTCATTCTCCGCACCGCCGGCGTCAACTGCGACGCGGAGATGGTTCGCGCGTTTGCGCTGGCGGGCGCCGAGCCGACGTTGCTTCACCTCCACGCGCTGATCGACGATCCGTCCATTCTTGACGGGCACCACCTGCTGGGCTTTCCCGGCGGGTTTTCGTATGGGGACGACATCGCTTCGGGTCGCGTCTTTGCGGCGCGGCTTCGAACGCGTTTGTACCCGGCGCTGAAAGCCGCGGCTGAGCGTTCGGTGCCCATGATCGGCGCGTGCAACGGGTTCCAGGTGCTGGTGCAGGTCGGGCTGTTGCCGGGGGCTTCTCCGTGGCCCGAGTCGCCTCCGGCGCAGACGTGCGCGTTGTCGGACAATGCCTCTGCGCGCTTCACGGATCGCTGGTGCCGAGTGGAGCCAGACGCCGCTTCGCGCTGCGTGTGGACGCGCGGGCTCGGAGGATTTGCCGCCGAGCTGCTCATGTTGCCCGTCGCGCACGGTGAGGGCCGCTTCGTCACGGACACGCCGGAGACGCTCGCACGCTTGCAGAAGCAGGGGCAGGTGGCGCTTCGCTATCACTCGGATGACAACCCAAACGGCTCGGCGGATGACATCGCCGGCATCTGCGACCCGTCCGGGCTCATTCTCGGGCTCATGCCGCACCCCGAGCGCTACCTCGATTGGACGCACCACCCGTTCTGGACGCGCCTGGATCCGAGCGCGATGCAACCGGAAACGCCCGGCTTGCGGATGTTTCGCAACGCCGTGGAATATGTTCGAGGTCTTCAGCCGTCCGTCGCGTCCACGTCGCGGTCGACCGCCGCGGCGAGATAGCGGGACGCCGGAGGGATTCCGGTCATGCCAGCCGATCGAGAAAGACGTCCGCGAGCGCCGCGCGAGCCGAGCCCCTACGAGGTCGAGGGGGTGGATGACTCAACGTATCGACCCCCGTCATCCCCGGGGCCGGCCCCGGCTCCGTTGTACGCCACGATGCCGGGCGGCGTGACATGTCACGAGTGCGGGTATGACCTCGGGGGGATTGCGACGGATGCGCCGTGCCCCGAGTGCGGCGCCGGTCGTCGTCGGCCCAACGCCGCGCCTCCCGTGCTGAGCGAGATGCCCGTCGGGTTCATTCGGCTGGTGCAGCTCGGGTTTGCGTGCACGTCGGTCGGCGTGGTGTACCCGATCGGCGCCGCGGCTTTCAGCGCGTTTCGGCCGCAATCTCTGGCGAACGTTCCGGACGCGCCGCTGTATTCGTACATCATTGCCGCCGCGCTTTGGTCCGGTGGCTTGTGGCTGGCGTCGGTCCCGCCGCCGCACGAGTCGCAGCGCGAGACCCTGGCGCGCGAGGAGGCGTTGCCGAGGCTCTCGCTTCGTTGGATCGCGGTTCTTTCTCAGTCGCTGTGGGTGCTTTCGGCCACGCTCCTGGTGATCGATGCCGCGGCCAATCCGACGGGGAGTGGCGGGTTGTTGCAGTGGATCGGCATCGCGCTGTGCGCGATCGGGCTGGCCGGCTTCGCGCCGACGGCCATGCTGCTCGCGCGGGTGGCGGACTTCACCGCGGACGCCGCGCTGGGGATGCGCCTTCGAAACGCGGTGTGGGGCATGTGTGTGTGCGTCGCGTGGATCGCGTTGGCCCGGGTTGTGCCGATGGTGCTCGGCGGCGGGATCCTGCGAGCATTCGAGTGGCTGTTCTGGCTCGGGCTCTTGGCGTCTCTGATCGTGTTTCTGTTCTCAAACGTGATCCTGCTGCGGTTGTGCACGCTGGCCGTGGGCCATTCCCGGGCCGCGGACGGGCGAGCGCGTCGGCTCGCGGAGAAGGCCCGAATGGAAGCGCTGGACGAGCAGCGCAAGCGGGCGGTCGCGGTCGATGCAGAGACGCCGAGCCTGCATCACTACATCGGGACGCGGCCGAATCCGCCCCCGCCCAACGCGCGTGGGCGTCGATAGACGCGCGTGCGCCGGCTCGGCTACCCTCGTGCCCATGTCCAATCCCCCCACTCTTCGCTGCGCCGCTGTCGGCGTCGGCCGCATGGGCCGGCACCACGCGCGCGTCTACACCCAACTCCCCGGATGCTCGCTGGTGGCGGTGGTGGACCAATCCGCGGAGCGGCGTGACGGCGTGGCGAAGGAACGGGGGTGCGCCGCGTTCGCCACGGTGCAGGAGCTGCTCGCGGCGGCGCCGTCGCTTGGCGGGCTTGACGCCGTGACCATCGCCGTGCCCACGACGCACCATCTCTCCACGGCCCGACCGCTGCTGGAGGCGGGCGTGGCGTGCCTCATCGAGAAGCCGCTGGCGAACACGCTCGCGGACGCGCAGGAGATCAAGCGCCTCGCGGAACAGCACAAGGCCACGCTCATGGTCGGCCATATCGAGCGGTACAACCCGGCGGTGCGGGCGTTGTCGAGGCAAGCGGGGCCGGCGATCGCGCCGCGGTTCATCGAGATCCATCGCGTGTCACCGATGACGTTCCGCTCGGTGGACGTCTCCGTGGTGCTCGACATGATGATCCATGACCTCGACGTGGTGCTCATGCTCATGGGTGGCAGAGAGCCGGACGAGATTCGCGCCTCGTCGGTGTCGCTGCTCACCGAGCACGATGACGTGTGCAATGCGAGGCTCCAGTTCCTGACGCCGCAGGGGCCCGCGGTGGCGAACATCACGGCGTCGCGGCTCGCGTTCAAGACGGAGCGCAAGATGCGCATCGTGGCTGAGGACGCGTATGTTTCGATCGACTACGCCGCGAAGTCCGGCGTGCTGGTTCGGAAGACCGCGAACGCAGCGCAGCTCGCGGATGTCCGCGCTCGTTTGCGCGACGGCGAGGACCTCTCGTCGCTTAACTACGCCGAGCTGGTGGACATCGAGCCGCTCACCGTGGATGACGCGGAGCCGTTGCGCGCCGAGCTCGAGGATTTCGTGAACGCCGTGCGTCGGGGCGAGCGTCCGCCGATCGACGCGGCGGACGGCTTCGCGAACGTGCGCACGGCGCAGCGGATCATCGATGCGGCTCGCGCGGGGCGTTGAGGCGCTCGGTTCAGCCGCCCCCGAACACTTCACGGGCTTTCTCGCGCAGCCGCTTTTTGGCAACCTCGACGCCCCGGATCGCGTCCCGCAGCTGCTCGAGTTCCGACGCGCGGACGTTCATGCCTTCCCGGATGAACACGGCCGCGGCTTCGCTTCGGCTCCTGACGGCGCCCGTCTCCACCCAGGCATCCAGGCGCGCGAGTGTTTCCTCATCGACGCGCACCATGACGACCTGATCTCTGGCGGTCTTGGAGACCTCCTCGACCGCGCATTTCAAGTCCGGGGCCACGCACACGACCTTTACCTTGGGCCCGTCCCCTTCGCGGCAGGCGGATTCGAAGTCGATGCCCCGGGCTTTGAGCTCCTCGCGGACTTTGGCCAACACCGCGTCCAGATCGCCGATTCCCGTATCCACCATGCACATCATGACTGATCTCCTTTAGGAATTGCATATTACGCCTTTCTATTAGATAGACAAGTGTTTATATTACATCTTTCACCAATGCCCCAGGCCTTCGCTCTGGCGGCATTTCACACCGAGCATGGGCCCGACTCCGACGGGGTAAGGTTTGGATACCGCGTGGCCAGCTCGACGCACGGCGATGACAGTGTGGGCTCGCTACACTGCTCGCCCTGTTTGGAGGAAAAGGACCGTGGCGAACGCGTTTCATTGTCGATTGATCACGCCGGAGGCGAGGGTTTTGGACGAGGAGTGCGTCTCCGCGGTCACGCCGATGCACGACGGGCAGATGGGCTTCCTTCCGGGCCGGGCGCCGATCGTGGGGCGGCTGGGGCTTGGGGAGCTGAAGCTGACGTTCGTGAAGGGCGGGAGCCGGTCGTATCTCGTGGATGACGGGTTCGTGCAGATGGCGGGAAACCGGCTGACGGTGCTCGCGAGCCGAGCGATTCCTGCGGAGACGTTGAGCGAGAGCGAGGCTCAGGCCGAGCTTGCGGAGGCCCAGGCGCGCACGCCGAAGGACTCGAGCGACGCCGAGCGCGTGCGTCGCGATCGAGATCGCGCTCGAGCCAAGCTGGCGCTGGCCAAGACGTTTTCGGGTCGGGGCGGCGGGATCTAACGGCCGCGCCGGGTTCGGGCAGACACGACATTCAGAACGGTCGGCGTGTCGGGTTGAGCGCGATGTTGTCGCGCCCCAGGACCAGCAAGTCGGCGATTTCCACGGCCTCCGCGAAAGACGATCGGGCCTGCTCGACGCTGACCGCGTTCTGCAACACCTTGCCCTGCTCGAGATGCTCGATGGTGGGGATGGCGTCGCCGCAGATCAATGTGGTGTGGCGGGGCTCCTCGAGGAGGAGCCCGGTGAGGCCGGGCGTCACGCCCGGGAGTGGGAAGAGCGAAACGTGGGGCGCGGGTCGATCGGGCGCGGGCTTGCAGCGTTGGAGGATGGCGACGTCGCGCTCGAGCGCGACGCGGAGTTCATCATCGCCGAGCTGGGCCGCGTCACGGAGCGAGTTGGCGAGCGGGATGCCGACGGACTCTCGCTCGGTTTCGGAGATGAGCCACTCGGCGTTTTCGAAGGCTTCGATGCCTCGCCGGAGATCCGGCCTGAATGAGGTGAGAAAGACGTGCGTGATGGCGGAGGGCTCGAGGTTGGCCCGTTCCTTGAGCCTCGGGAGGAGGATCTGCGGGGGTAGCGAGGGATCGACGAGGATGCGTGAGGGGGCGCCTTCTCCGCCGGTGATGATGAGCGAGGTGGTGGCGTGAGGAGAGCGAACGGGCGCACGCTCGTTCCAAAGCGGGTGCGCTGCGAGGGCGCCGAGGGAGATGATTCGGAGGTCCATGGGGGAGGATGGTAGAGGATGAGGCGGCGCGCAGAATTGGACGCACGATGGGTCGGGCCGAGTCGCAAAAAACCTGCCTTTGGCATTGGAGTACCGTTGTTTGGGAGGTCCTCGCACCTGCAGCATCGTGGGAGCGTGTTGTGGGCGGCATGGGCCCGCATCAGACCGGGTGAGATTGAGCACGGGCGCGCCGGCCAGGGCGTGCGAGGAATCTGCACATGAACCGTTGTGTGACGTGCCTCATTTCGGCGTGGGCGGCGTCGCGCCGGAGGGAGAGAGCGTCGCATGGTCCAATGACGCAAGCGGATTTGCGTCGCAGGTTCTTGGCGCGACGCTCGAGTTCTTCACGCGCTACACGCTCTCCATGCTCATCGGCAACCGGTTTGACAACTTCTTCGCGGGATCCCGCATCGAGCTTTGCGCGGCGGGCAACGTGGTCGCCTTCGAGCAGAACGCCATCGTGCCTGGTGAGGGCCAGTTCATGCTCCGATCGGTCGTAATCGAGACGGGCGCCATGCATCCGGACCTGGGCGGGGCGCTGGAGATCCGGTTTCGTTCCGACGGCGCACAAACGAACTTCGATGATGTCAGGCTGCACGCAGAAGTCATCCCGGCGCCGAGCTCGGTGATGATCCTGTGCCTGCCGGGCGGCGTACTGAGAAGCCGGCGGCGGCCGTCCGCGTGAAAGGCCCGGGCATTCCGGGAGCACGCGCCTTGCGAAACGACCTCGCTATTGCGGCGAATCGGAGAGCTTCTTCAGAACGGGGTGATTCTCCGCCTTCTTCGCGCGCAGTTCTTCGATGACGAGCGGAGGGCACATGGAGGCGAGGACGGAGAGGTCGTCGCCCATGGCCGCGATCTGTTTGATGAGCGAGGAGGATGTGTAGGCGAAGGACTGGCCGGCTACGACGAAGGCCGTTTCGAGCCCGGCGACTTCGCGGTTGGTGACGGCCTGCTGGATTTCGTATTGGAGGTCGGAGAGATTTCGGATGCCTCGGAGGATGACGGAGGCGCCGGCGTCGTGGGCGAAATCGACGGTGAGGCCCTGGAAGGCGCGGATCTCAACGGGCGCGTGGTCGGGCTCTTCGCGCGTGATGTCACTTATGAGGGATTTGGTTAGGGCGACGCGCTCGTCGACGGAGAACAGCGTGGGCTTGGAGGGATTGCGTCCGACGGCGACGATGAGGCGGTCGAAGAGACGGCGGCCACGA
Source organism: uncultured Phycisphaeraceae bacterium (assembly GCA_964638515.1). Lineage (GTDB taxonomy): Bacteria > Planctomycetota > Phycisphaerae > Phycisphaerales > UBA1924 > CAYPGJ01. The sequence continues at coordinate 10,835 of CAZWZL010000025.1, read as the reverse complement.
CGGATGACATCGAGGTGGCCGAACGTGACGGGGTCGAACGAGCCGGGATAGATGGCGACATGGGGCTGGGCCATGGGGGAATTGTAAAGATCGCGGGCGCGCGCGAAAGGAGCGGTCAGCGGGCCCGCTCCGAGGACGGATCCGGCGGGATAGGGGCGTTCTCAGAGCTTGGGCGGGGACGGGAAGTCGACGACGGTCTGGTTGGCGTGGTTGAAGTAGTTGGTGAACAGGTTGAGCGCAACGACGGCGACGGTTTCCACGGCGTGACCCTGCGTGAGCCCTGCCCCGGTGAGGGCCTTGAAATCGTCGTCAGAGATCCAGCCCTTCTTCTCCTGCAGGGCGAGGGCGAAGCGAACGAGGGCGGCGGTCTGAGGATCAGAGGATTTGCCGCCTCGGGCTGAGATGGTGTCGGCCTCGGACATTCCGGCGCCCTTGCCGATGGCGGTGTGGGCGGCGACGCAGTAGTCGCAGCCGCTGGCCTGCCCGACGGCCAGCGCGACAGCCTCACGCTGGGCCGGGGTGAGCAGGCCCTGGGAGAGCGCGCCGGAGCCCTGGAGGTAGAAGTTGAGCGCTGCGGGAGCGTTGGCCATGGACTTGAAGATGTTGAAGTGTTTGCCCTTCAAGGGGCCATCGAAAATGGCCTTGACGGGAGCAGGGGCGTTGGCGGGATCGACCGGGGCGAATCGGGGCATGGGGTGACTCCGAGAAAAGGTGTGCGGGCGTGTACGTTGTGCGGCATGGTAGGACGGGACGGCTCGATATCGACGCGCGTGGCGCTCTTCACCGACACGCTGGGCGATGTCAACGGCGTTTCGCGGTTCATTCGGAACGTGGCTGCGCGGGCCGACGCGACTGGACGGGATCTCACCGTGCTGACCAGCACACGGTTTGAAACTCCCTCGCGGGGCAACATTCGGAATTACGCGCCGCTGCTGGCGGGCGCGATGCCGGGATACGGGGAGTTGGAATGGGCGGCTCCGCCTGCGCTTCGGCTGCTGCGGGACACGATCGCGCTCCGGCCCAGCGTGGTGCACGTCTCGACACCGGGGCCGGTGGGCTGCGTCGGGCGCGTGGCCGCGCGGCTGCTCGGCGCGCCCCTCGTGGGGGTGTACCACACGGATTTCCCGGCGTACATCGATCACCTGTTCGGCGACCCGTCGTACACCGCGGCCACGTCGTGGTTCATGCGGCGTTTCTACAAGCCGTTCTCGTGCCTGTTCACGCGCTCGGAGGAATACGCGTCGTCACTGACGGGTCTGGGCGTACGAGGGGAGCGGATCGTTCCGCTGCGCGCCGGGATCGACACGGACGCGTTCCACACTCGCCACGCGGACGATGGCGTGTGGGATCGCGCGAGGTGTGTGGATGGGGCGAGCATCACGCGTGGCGCGGTGAAGGCGTTGTACGTCGGGCGGGTGAGCATCGAGAAGAACCTCCCCATGCTCGCGCGGGTGTGGAAGCGCGTGAGCGCGCAGGCCGGCGGAGTCGAAGGCGGGCTCGAGCTCGTGGTGGTGGGCGACGGGCCGTATCGAACACAGATGCAGGCCGAGCTGGCGGGGTGCGCGGCGCCTGCGCGATTCCTGGGATTCCGACACGGGGCGGAGCTTTCGGCGATTTACGCGTCGTCGGACTTGTTCGTGTTCCCCTCCCTGACGGACACGCTGGGACAGGTGGTGATGGAAGCGCAGTCGTCCGGGCTGCCCGTGCTGGTGTCGGACGAGGGCGGGCCGAAGGAAGTGGTGTCGGAGGGACGCACCGGATTCGTGCTGCGCGGGAGGAATGAGAGCGCGTGGGCGGAACGGATCGTGAGCCTCGCGCGCGATGAGCAACGACGGTCGGTGATGGGCCGCGATGCGCACGAGGGAATGCGGGAGCATTCGATCGCGGCGTCGTTCGAGCACTACTGGTCGCAACACGAGCGCGTGGATCGGGAACGAGCCGGGCGGGCGCGTCGGCGAGAGGGACTGCGCTGAGCGTCAGGCCGAGGGCTTGGACCGCTTCTTCGCCGCGCGGCGGGCCTGAAAAAAGTCTTTGAGCAGCTTGGCGGAGGACTTGGCCATCAGGCCGGGGATCGCATCGATGCGGTGGTTGAGTCGGGGATCGTCGCAGAGCTGAAACAGAGAGTGCACGGCGCCCGCCTTGGGATCCGGCGCGCCGTAGACAAGCCGGCCCAGGCGCGCGTTCACGATGGCGCCGGCGCACATCGGACAGGGCTCGAGCGTGACGACGAGCGTGCAGTGATTCAGCCGCCAGTCCTGCACGGCGGCGGCGGCTTCGCGGATGGCCAGGAGCTCGGCGTGGCCGAGCGGGTCGCGGAGCGTTTCGCGGGTGTTGTGGGCTGCCGCGAGAAGACGCCCGGTGTCGGTCTCGTAAATCACGGCCGCGATGGGGGCCTCGCCGAGCGCCGCGGCGCGGCGCGCGAGGCGCAACGCGCGCCGCATCATCGCGCGGTCAAGATCGGTGGGCTTGGGCACGGGAGGCGAGGCGACGCGGCGCGGGGTCATGGCTCGCTGTCGCCGTCGGTGGCCTTGCCCGTGATGATTCCCGCGGCCACGCGTCTCGGCGGCACGGCGCGGGCGAGCACCAGCCCGAACTCAAAGAGGATGTAGAGCGGGATGGCGAGCAGCGCGAGCGACACGGGGTCGCCGGTCGGCGTGATGACGGCGGCGAGCACGACGGTGATGAGCACCACGTGCTTGCGCTTCGAGGCGAGAAATCGATGATCGACCAACCCCGACCACGAGAGCAGCATGATCACGACCGGCGTCTGGAACGTGAGCGCCAAGACGAGCGCGAGCAGGAAGACGAGATTCACGTATTCGGAGACGCGGTACTGCTGCGCGATCAGCCCGGCGGACGTCAGATTCGTGGACACTGTTTCGCCGTTGTCGAGCCGGATGCGCAGCTGATGACGCGGAGCAAGAACCCATGCGGCGCCGGGGGCCGCGTCGATCGGGTCCGCCTGCAGCACGGGGATCGCGGGGAGCGTGATGGCTGGGGGCAATGCCGCGACGGGCGGCTTGTTCTGGGCCACCCCGGTTCCGAACAGGATCAGGAAATAGAGCATGGCCGGCAGCAGGACGTAGTAGAGGAAGGCCGCGCCCGCGATGGAGAGCGAGGAGGAAAGCGGGACGAGAAACTGGGCGAAGCGTTGCTCGTTCGGGTACAGCCCCGGGCGGACGAAGAGCCAGAGCTGCCAGAGGCACCAGGGGACGCCGAGGATGATCGCGGCCACCGTGGAAACCTTGAGATATGCGCCGAAGGTCTCGATCGGCGAGAGAGCCTGGAGCGTGGGAGACTCGTTGGCTCGGAGAAGCGCGGTTTCGAGGGGTGCGATGACGATCCGAAGGAGGGTCTGACCCACGGCGAGGCAGAGGATGAGGATGGGCACGATGCCCAGCATCGAGAAGATCAGCCTTCGGCGGAGGTCCTCGAGGTGCTCGCCGAAGGACATGGTGGCTGCGTGAGGAGAGTCCATGGGGCGTGGGGGGCAGGATAGCGGGGTTATCGGGAGCTTTTCGGGCAGGCCCGATGGAACTCCGGGGCGTTGGGGGAGAAAAAAGGGGGACATCGCGACTGGAGCGCGGTTGGCGTGCGTCTGATGGGGTGGCATGGAGCCTGAGGCGATGGAACTACGAGCGCAGTCCAGCCAAGCGGAGCGGGCCATCGCGGGAGACGGCGAGGCGCTGCGCGCGTTGTGGGAGGCGAACCGACGGTGGGTCGCTGCGGTGGCGCTGGCGCATATGCCCAGGGACGGGACGGTGGATCTCGAGGACGTGCTGCAGGAGGTGGCGATGCGGCTCGTCCGCACCGTGCATCGGGTGCGCGACCCGGCGGTGATGCGGGCGTGGCTGCGCACCGTCACCGTGAACGTGGCCCGCACGGCAGGGCGTCGGCGCGGCGCCCGTTTGAAGCTCGTGCGAGGGGCGGCGGAGGAGCGACGGGGACAGGAAAGCGAGCGACCAGTCGGGGCGGACAGCGAGGTGGGGCGGCTGGAAGAGGGGCGACGGGCGCTCGCGGCTGCGGAACGATTGCCGGCCGACTATCGCGAGCCGTTGCTGCTTCGATGCGTTCGTGGCATGTCGTACCGGCAGATCGCGGACGTCATGGGCGTGCCGGTGACGACGGTGGAGACGCGGCTGGCCAGAGCCCGACGGATGCTTCGAGAGGAGTTGGGTGAGGCGGCGAGGGTGGGTGATGTGGAGATCGCGCGGGGGCGCGAGGAAGGAGCGGAGCGATGAGGATGGAGCGTGAGGACATTCTGATCGGTCGCGTGGTGGACGGGGAAGCCACGGGCGCAGATTGGGGCGAGCTGGAGCAATTGGCGTCAGCGGATGAGCGCGTGTGGGCTCGGCTTGCGCGGGCGCAACGATCTCAAGCCTCGATGAGCCGCGCTGTGGACGACGAGGTGGTGGTCGCGGAACTGGTGGACCTGCCGTTGGCGGACGCGAGCCATCATCTGCATGGCTGGAGCGAAGTGAGCGTGCGTTGGCGGGCGTACACGGGCTGGGGGGTGGCGGCGGCGTTGGCGTTGGCGTGGGCGGGAGCGGCGCGATATTCGACCTGGCCGGCGGGAAGACACTCCACGCAGCCGGCGCCGATCACGGCGGGAATCGGATCGCTCGGGCCCGAAGAGCTGATGCAGCGGTACGTGGAGCAAGGCTCTGCCCAGGGGCGCGTCATCGCGGAGCTGCCCATGGTGATGGTGGAGAGCGGTCCGGCCCGGGGGGGAGAGGGCGTGGACGTGGTGTACGTCCGGCAGCTGCTTGAGCGGGTGCGCGTTCGCAACGTGTACGAGCTCGGACTGACGGAGCACGGCGAGCCGTCTCCGCACCTGATTTCGTTGCCGGTGTCGGGTCAAAGACTGTGAAGATCGATCGAATCGCGCGCGTTGGAGCCGCGAACGATCGCAGAGTGTTCGGAATCGAAGGCCATTTGTCGCCTCCAAGGAAGGGGCGCAGGAGAAACGGATCATGACGACGTTGCGAGGATTGGCGATGAGCGCGGGCGTGCTCTCGGTGGCGGCGGGGCTGGCGAGCGGCTCGAACACGTGGGTGATGGCCGCCGATCAGGACTCGGGACGGCGCGAGGTGAAAGTGCGGGGACAGGCCGAGGATCAGACCACAACGCTGCACGTGACCGAGAAGGGGAGCGAGTACGTTCTGAAGTTACGGGACGGGAAGGTGCTCTCGGCGTCGATCGACGGCAAAGCAGTTCCGCCGGACCGCATCGTGATGGACGAGAAGTCCATCCGCCTGCTCGGCGAGGATGGAAAGACCGCGTTCGAGGCGGCGCGCGTTCGGGGCGGCGGGCTCGCGTACGGCGCGGCCGGCGACAACTACTTCGATCACGAGGTCTGGGCAGAGAAGCGACCGATGATCGGCGTGACGCTCAGCGATGTGAGCGAGGCGCTGGCCGGTCAGCTGGGCATCGACGCTGAGCAGTCCGTGGTGATCAGCGGGCTGAGTGAGGGCATGCCGGCGGAGAAGTCCGGACTCAAGAAATTCGACGTAGTGGTGAAGATCGACGGGAAGGTCGGCGCGTCGTCCGACGCCCTGGGCAATGCGGTTCGATCGCGCAAGCCGGGCGACACGATCGCGCTGGGCGTGCTGCGCGAAGGAAAGCCGCTCGAGATCACCGTGACGGTGGGCGAAGGAAGCCCAACCGCGGTCTTTGAGATGCCGGCTGACGTGGACGGCGAGGCCAAGAACGCGCGCGAGTTGGTCGAGCGACTGTCGAGAGATGCTCGAATGCAGGGCCAATGGGCGCGGGAGATGGGCGACCGGTATCGCGGGATGGCGCAGGAGATGGGCGAGCGGACTCGCCTGCACCTGGAGCGAGGCAGCCAACGGACCAAGGAGCTGCTCGAGGAATTGCAAGAAGCCTGGGGCGTGGTGAAGGACTCGGTTGCCAAGGACGGCGCCGACAAGGTCTCCGCGCTGCTGAAGCAACTGCACGAAGAGATGGACCAAGCCGGAGACTTCATGCTCCGTGTGATGCCGCGGGTTGAGTTCTTCGAGCAGGGGCGGAACGGCGAACCAAGAGCCCTGGTGGTTCCCGCGCCTCCCGCCCCCCCGGCGGCCCCTTCGGCGCCCCGCGCGCCGCGAGCGGAGATGCGTTGGGCTCCGGAAGAGGGCGCGCGGTCGAAGGCTCTGGAAGAGCGGATTGAGTCATTGGAAGCAAGAATCGACGCGCTCCTGAAAAAGATGGAGGAGAAGGGCGGCGGCTGAGATTCCCGAATGACGTCGCAGCCCCGTGGAAGCCCGTGATTTGAGTTTGCGCGTCGCCAAATGACGCAACCGGAGAGACCACGGGGCGTAAGAAAGGGTCGCCGGGGGGATGTGCGCGAGGCGGACCGACCACCCCGCCCCGCGATCTCGTGCGGGACATTGCTCGAGAGAGCGGGGCGAAACTGGCGCGAGCCGGCTCGCCTTTTTCTCATGGGCCGGTGAGCCCTTTCCAACTCCCGAATCGGGCGTGTACGCTCGTCGCATGAGCACGATGCGAGCGGGACATTGGCTGATCGTCGTTTGGGCGCTGATCTCCGGCAGCTGCGCGTGGGCGGCCGAGATCTCGGTTCGAGTGGATGCCCGTGACGCGGCACGACGGTTGATGCATGCACGGGTCGAAGCGGAAGTGCCGGACGAACTACGCGGCGGCCTTCCCGACCTGTTCTTCGTCGAATGGACGCCCGGCAATCACAACCCGAGCGGACCGATTCAGAACATGGTGGACTTCGGCGTGTCCGACGGGTCGGGCGCACGGCTCGTCTGGCGCCGCGACGAAGTGGACCCGTTCCGGCACTTGGTTTGGGCGGGTGGCAGCGATCGGATCATCGCAGAGTTCTCGTACATCACCAATCAACCCGGCGTGAACTCCCGAAGCAGCGACAGCTATGGGTTCGACACGTTCGGGGGGCTCAGCTGGAACACGACGCTGGTCTATCCGGGCTGGTCGACAAAGTCGGAGACCCTCGTCCGGGCATCGCTGGTGCTGCCGACCCGCTGGAAGTGGGCCAGCGGCCTGCGCGTCGATCGGGTGGAGCAGGTTGATGGCGATTCGACCATCGTGCACTTTGCGCCGGCGCCGCTGTGGGAGGTGATCGATTCGCCCGTGATCTTCGGCGAGCATCTGCGGACCTACGAGCTCGGCAACGTGGGCGGAGGCGAGCACTTTTTGCACGCGGTCGCCGCCACGAAGGAGCGGACAGAGCTGGGGGAGGAGCGGGTGGGTGCGATTCGACGCATGCTGCACGAGACGGTGGAGGTGTTCGGACCGCTGCCGACAGATCGTTACCACTTCCTCGTGCTGCTGGATGATGCCCTGCCTGGGTTCGGGCTCGAGCACCTCACGAGCACCTACGTCTCGATGGGCGCGGAGCGATTTCGCAAGGCCGTGGAGGAAATGGATCCACTGACGGTGCTGTCCCACGAGTACGTGCATGTGTGGTGCGGCAAATGGGTGTCGCCGAGTGGGCTGTTGGCGGAGGAATACCGCACTCCCGCTCGAACGCCGCTGCTCTGGGTGTACGAGGGTCTGGCCAGCTATTACGACGAGGTGCTCGCCACCCGGAGCGGGCTGCAGTCCGGCGAGGAGTTTGCAGAAGGCCTCGCGAGGCTTCTCGGCTCGTACGAGCGACAGGCCGGCCGCCGCTGGCGGAGTGTGGAGGACACCGCGCTGGCGATGCGGTACTTGCGCGCCCGAAGCGACTCATGGGAAGACCTGCGCCGGCGCCAGGATTACTACGGCGAGGGGTCCGTGTTCTGGCTCACCGCGGACGCGATCATCCGGCGCGGCACGGGCGGCGCGCGTTCCCTCGACGATTTCGTTCGCGCGTTCCTCGGAGCGCGAGAGGGTGAACGAATCGGGCCGCACGGCGTGGCGCGGGAGTACACGCGCAATGACGTTGTGCAAGGGCTTCAAGCCGTGTTCGCCGACGAGGATTGGGACGCCCTCATCAAAGAAATGATCGAAAAGCCCAAGTCAGAAGGCGCGGCGTTCGCTGCGCCGGGCCAGCTCGGACGACGGCTCGTGTGGACCACCCAGGGCTCGGAGCGCCAGCGCAAGAGCGTGATGGCCGGGGGCGGATTGGACGTTGGGCTCTCCATGGGAATGCGAATCGACAAGGAAGGGGCGGTGACATTGATCCGCTGGGGAAGCGCCGCCGATGTCGCGGGAGTTCGCCCCGGGCAGCGTGTGGTCGGGTATCGGGGGGGCGAGGACGGCACAGGCTTCCGGGCCTGGTCGGCCGAGGGACTGCGAAAGGCCGTCGAGGGCTCCACCGAAGCCGGCGGTGTGCTGCTGCTGCTTCGCGAAGGAGATGAGCTCGTGGAACGTTGGGTCCGATACGAAGGCGGGGTCGTTTTTCCCGCTTTGGAGCCCGTGGACGGGGCGCCGGACATTCTTCAGGCCATCCTGGATCCCCGCCGCATCGCTGACCAAATCGTCCCGTAAATTGCGCGAATAGTTCGTGCTCGGGGCTTGCGTTTTGCCCCGCGCTCGCGCACACTAGGCTTGGAGTCGCAGGATTGCCCCCTCGCACAGGGAGGTCGTCGCTGCAGGAACAAGTTGATTGTGTTCGACGCAGGTTGTCGTGTTGCGCGTTGGCGCTGCGATACGTGCTTCGGGCGAGAGGTCTGTCTGCCTGCACAGGGATTCCATCGCGGCAGCGGTGGGGGCGGACACGGAAGGAGAGGGTCTGACCATGTTGAAGACAGGGATCGCGGCAGTGGCATTGATGGCGGGCGCGGCGGCCAACGCCGGCATTGTGTTCTCGGGCGCCGGCGGGCTCATCCCGGACAACACGGGCAACGCCCTCCAATCCAACATCACGTCGAACACGGTCGCGGCCATCACGGACGTGATCTTCTCGATCGACGTGCAGCACGGGTACATGGGCCACCTGCGCGCGCAGGTCACGCACGTCGCGTCGAACACCTCCGCCTGGTTGTTCTACAAGGTCGGCGCCTCAGGCGGGACCGGCAACGGCGACGCGAGCGACTTCGGCGGCACATACCGCTTCAACGGCAACTTCGCCGGGAGTCTCTGGACAGCGGCCGCGCAGGCCAGCAGCAGCGCCACCGTCGCCGCCGGGGATTACAAGCCGACAACCATCAGCGGCGCCAGCGTGTCGTTCACCCCGTTCGCGGGCTTGAGCGCGAACAGTGACTGGACGCTGCAGGTTTGGGACAACGTGACAGGCACCGTCGGCAACGTTGAGGGTTGGAGCGTTGAGATCTTCGTGATCCCCTCGCCCGGCCCCGTGGTCCTCGCCGGCGCCGCCGGCCTGGTCGCGTTGCGTCGGCGTCGCTGAGCCCTCGGCCTTTCGATTCGCAATCCTTGTGGAAGAATCTGTTCGAGCCTCCTCGCGCCGCGCGGGGAGGCTTTTTTTTGGCCCGATGCGTTGAGGCAGCATGGAGCCGGCCACGAGAATGGCGTACTGTGCGTCGCGCCGGGGACAGAGCCGAGGAGATTCCGGGCCAGAGGAGACACAATGACCGCATCGAGCCCGAAGCTTGCGCCCGGAATGAGCGCGCCGCCGTTCCGCATGCCCAACACCAACCCGAACGCCGGCGCGCCGGAAGTCGCTCTGGCCGACGCTCTCGAGGGGCGACGCGGCGCCGTCGTGCTCTGGATGTGCAACCATTGCCCATACGTCGTGGGCTCGGCGGATCGGATCACCGCGCTGGCTCGAGAAACGATGGCCCGCGGCATGGGGTGGATTGCCGTCTGCTCGAATGACGCCGAGAACTACCCCGAAGACTCGGCCTTGAAGATGGCTGAGTATTCGAAGAAGTGGGCGTTGCCCTTTCCCTACCTGCGCGACGAAAGCCAGAGCGTGGCCCGCGCCTACGGCGTCGAGCGCACCCCGGAGATCTTTTTGCTCGACGCGCGCGGCGTGTGCGTCTACGAGGGCGCGTTCGACGATTCGCCCAAGGATGCGAACGCCGTCAAGGACCGTCCGCTCAAGGACGCCATCGAGGACGTTCTCGCCGGACGCCCGGTGCGACGGCCACAGACCAGCGCCATCGGCTGCAGCGTGAAGTGGAAGAAGTAGCCGGACGGCCTCCGCCGCATCGAACAGCACCGCCCGTTTACCCGCCCCGTGCACTCGGCGCCCGCGCGTAGAATGTCATTCTCACTTCACATGGCCACCCTGACAGGAATCGACACCCATGACGGCCTCAGACGTTTTCTCGGCTCGTTCATCCCTCCATGCCGGCGGCGTGGACCACCTCTACTACGACCTCCACGCCCTCGAACGCGCCAACGTCGTCCCCAAGGGCCGTCTCGCCAAACTCCCCTTCTCCATCCGCGTGCTGCTCGAAGCCGCGCTCCGCAACCTCGATGGGTTCGTCGTCAGCGAGGACGACGTCCGCCGTCTGGCCGGCTGGAAAGGCGCGGGCAACGAGGAGGTGGAGTTGCCGTTCCTGCCCGGACGCGTGGTGCTGCAGGACTTCACGGGCGTGCCCTGCGTCGTCGATCTCGCCGCCATGCGCGACGCCATGAAGCGACTCGGCGGGGACGCGCAGGAGATCAACCCGCTCGTGCCCTGTGACCTCGTCATTGACCACAGCGTGCAGGTGGACGACTTCGGGCGAAAGGTCTCCCTCACCATCAACGCCGAGAAGGAGTTCGAGCGCAATCGCGAACGCTACGAGTTTCTCAAGTGGGGCCAGCAGTCCCTCACCAACTTCCGAGTCGTGCCCCCGGCGACGGGCATCGTGCACCAGGTGAATCTCGAGTATCTCGCGCCCGGCGTGCTCACCAAGCGCGACGACGCCACAGGCAAACCCCTCGCCTACCCGGACTCGTGCGTCGGCACGGACTCACAC
>CAZWZL010000024.1:0-45143 GCA_964638515.1 uncultured Phycisphaeraceae bacterium | reverse complement strand
TGAACCTGATCCTGTCGTTCTTCGGGCAGGATTGTCCGCCGGCGCCGTGAGGTGAGCGGGGGCATCTCGGCGCCGCACGGCCCGGGGTGTGCCGTCAAACACTTCGAACGACAGCGCGGGGACGGACGTCGATGCGTGGGCGGGTTGCGGCTGATTGGGACAGACGGTGATACGATCTCTCACGATCGTGTGGAGATTGCCATGGACTGTCCCGGCCACTGTCACGTGGGTCATGCCCAACTCTCGGCTCGCAGGCCAAGCTCGATGTCGGGTGAAGTGTTGCGGCGAATTTCGTCGGTCGGCGTGCGAGCGGGTGTGGTGTTGGTTGCGTCGATGCTTGCTTGCTGTGCGCAGCAAGGGCAGGAGGGCGCGCCGCCGTCATCGGTCGGGGGCGGCGTTGATGGTCCGGACGGACTGCGGGACCAGCCAGACGCGCTGCGTTGGACGGATACGAGTCCCGCATGGGAGCGGGCGGGGCCGAAGTTGCTGGTGACGGGGGTTATCTATCAGCCTGATGGGAAGACGCCCGCGAGCGACGTCGCGCTTTATTACTACCACACGAATCGCGAGGGACGGTACGTGCACGAGCCGGATGAGGCGCGGAGCATGGCGCCGAACGAGCTGGGGCAGACGCACGGCTCGCTGCGAGGCTGGATCAAGACGGGCGCGGACGGCAGGTACGAGATTCGCACGGTCAGGCCGGGGGCATATCCGACGGATGACGAGCCGGCGCACATCCACGCGACGATCAAGGAACCGGATGTCGCGGAGTATTTCATCGATGACTTCGTGTTCGATGACGATCCGCTGCTGAGCAGCCAGAAGCGGCTCCGGATGGAGAACCGGTGCGGGAGCGGTGTGCTGCGGCTCGTGCACTCGGAGGGGATGTTGGTGGGCGAGCGGGACATCATTCTCGGCCAGAACATTCCCGGCCATCCGCGGGCGGGCGCGGGGGGCGCGTCGTCGGGGCGAAGAATCGGGGAGGACGTTGTTTCGTTCACGCCGTTCCACGCGTGGGGGGAGGACAGGGGAACGCGCGCGTGTCCGGTCTGCAAGTACGGCTGGTATCACGGCATTCTGTATTTCGTCGGTGATGATCCACGGTGGCCTGACGTCAGAGCCTGGCTCGCGTTTCTCGAGGAGGAGAGCGCTCGGCGTGAGAACCGCCTGAAGGTTTACTTCGTGTACGGGGCTTCGAACAGCTACAGCAAGGCAGCGCGAGAACGCGAGCTGGAGGCGCTGGGGCGGGAGTTGAATCTCCAGCGTGTGGCGCTGACGTTCGTGCCGTCGTTGACCGACGAGGAATCGGAGGTTCATCTGAACCAGATCGATCCGAAGGCGCAGAGCACGTTCGTGCTGTATCGACGTAGCCGCATCATCGACAAGGGCGTGAACCTGCCGCCGGACGCCAACAGCTTCGAGTGGATCAGAGATCGGCTGGACCAGACGAGTGGCGGGTATTTCGAGGAGGCGAAGCCGGGCGGGTGAGGGTGTGTGTGTCGGGGGAGCGGAGAACCCACGGCGTCAACGACGATCCTGGCCCTCGTGGTCGCGAGTCCATTGAAGTCGTGGCTCTGCCACGGCGCGCTCAGACCTTCGCGGTTTTCCAATGTCCTTGGAAGAAGCGGAAGGAGAAGAGGGCGGCGCGGATGACGATCTCGGCGCAGAGGCCGATCCAGAGTCCGGGGAGGCCGAGCTCGCCGAGGGGCTTGGGGTTGGGGATGGTGATCGAGCCCAGGTGGATGTCGACGCCGCAGAAGAGCCATGCGAGCGGGAGTCGGATGGCCCAGGTGGAGATCCAGGTGATCCACATGACGGCCTTGGCGTCGCCGGCGCCTCGGAGGGCGGAGCGGAGGACGATGCCGATGGCGAAGGGGATCTGGACGAAGCCGGTGATGACGAGGAGTTGGGGCGTGAGCTCGAGGTGAGCTTCCTGGGGGGTGAAGAGCGCGGTGATGTGTCGGGGGAGGAGGAGGAACGCGATGCCGACGACGCCCATGAAGGCGGAGGCGAGGGTGGTGGTGGCGATGATGGCGCGGGAGGCGATGTGCGGGTTGCCGGCGCCGAGCCATTGGCCGACGAGTGTTGCGGCCGCGAGTGAGACGGCGAATCCGGGCATGAAGGAGATGGCTTCGATGCGGATGGCGACGATGTGGGCGCCGAGGAGTCCTTCGCGGCCCATGGCGCCGACGAGGACGATGATGAGGAAGTTGCCGAGGAACATGCCGAGGGTTTCGAGGAAGTTGGGGAAGCCGATGCGGAAGATCCGTCGTGTGGTGTGGTAGTGGGGTTTGAGGCGGTGCGGGAGGAGCTTGACGCCGGAGGAGCCTCGGGCGAGGAGGGCGAGGATGAGGATGGCGCCGAGGGTCCAGGAGAGGGCGGTGCCCCATGCGATGCCGGCGACGCCGAGGTTGAAGGGGAAGGGGTTTTGGAAGAGCGGTTCGGCGGCCGCGGCGGCGTCGGGCGAGGCGGCGGGCGTGAATGCGTTGACGCCGGAGAGCGCCCAGGAGAGGAAGACGTTGGCGAGGTTGACGACGAGCATGATGCGGAGGGGCCGGAGTGAGTCGCCGGCGCCTCGAGCGCAGGCGATGCCGGCGTTGAGGACGGTGGTCATGGGGACGGCGAGCGCGAGGATTCGGAGGTAGGTGAGGAAGTGCTCGCGGGCCTGGTCGTGGAGATTGAGCGCGGTGGCGAAGAGGGGCGCGGTGAAGAAGATGAAGACGGAGGTGATGAGGCCCAGCGCGACGGCCAGGAGGAGTGACTGCGCGGTTGCGGCGTTGGCCACGGCGAGCCGGTTCTTCCCGATGGATCGCGAGACGAGGGCGGTGGCGCCGACGCCGAGGGCCTGCCCGACGAGGGCCATGAACCAGGCCATGTAGGCGGCGCCGCCGATGGCGTCGGCGGCGGATTGTGAGTGGGCGGCGGAGAGGACGGTGTCGACGGCGCCGACGAGCCAGTTCAGGAAGGACTCGGCGAGGATGGGCCAGGTGAGAATCCAGATGGACGCCGAGAGCGAGAGGCCGGCGAGCTTGCCGGAGCGGAGCGTTTGCGCGGGGATCGGCGGGGACGCGGCGGAGAGCGTTTCGGCGGACTTGCCGGTGGGAGTGCGCTGAAGTTCCTGCTGCGCTCGAGTGGACATCGTGGTGGTTCAGCGGACCTTGAGCGAAGCGAGGGCGAGCGCGACGAGCACGGCGGTGATGATCCAGAGTCGGACGACGACTTTCTGCTCGGTCCATCCGCCCATGTGGAGGTGGTGATGGTAGGGCGCGCAGCGGAAGATTCGTTTGCCCTTGGTGGCGCGGAAGTAGCCGACCTGGATCGCGACGGAGCCGATCTCGAGGAGGAAGACACCGGACATGAGGAGGACGACGGCTTCCTGACGGATGGCGATGGCGATGTAGCCGAGGAGTCCGCCCAGGCAGAGCGCGCCGGTGTCGCCCATGAAGACGGAGGCCGGGGAGGTGTTCCACCAGAGGAAGCCCAGGCACGCGCCGGCGATGGCGCCGGCGACGACGGCGAGTTCCTCTGCGCCGACGACGTACGGCACGAGGAGGGACTGCGCGGTGGTCTGCGAGCCGGCGATAAGGGCGAGGAGCATGACGGCGAGCGAGACGGCGGCGGAGATGCCGGTGGCGAGGCCGTCCATGCCGTCGGTGATGTTCACGGCGTTGGACATGCCGGCGATCATGAGCACCGCGATGACGACAAAGGCGACCCTCGGGAGATAGATGAGTGATTCGGCGGGCTGGCCCTGATCGAAGGTTTTCTGGAACGGGAGATTGAGGACGTGGGCGAGATCGTTGGGAGCGGCGGTGTCGGCGTGGTTGAAGGTGAACCAGCCGAGGAGGAAGGCGAGCCCGAGTTGGAAGACGAGCTTCTCCCAGGCGTAGAGGCCTTGGCGTGAGCCGCCGGGGCGGGCGGAGGCGGTGAGTTTGAGCCAGTCGTCGACGCCGCCGAGCGCGGCCATCCAGAGGAGGCCGATGAGCGCGAGCTGGACGTAGCGGGAGGAGAGGTCGGCCAGGAGGAGCGTGGAGATGAGGATGGCGCCGGCGATGAGGACGCCGCCCATGGTGGGCGTGTTCTTTTTGGAGGCGGCGGAGGCGGCGAGGGCGGCGGCGTCGGTGAGGCCGGTGTCGCCGATCTTCAGGCGTCGGAGGGTGTTGATGACGCGCGGGCCGAGGGCGAGGACGATGGTGAAGGCGAGGAGGGCGGCGCCGAGGGCGCGAAAGACGATCTGGTCGAGGAGCATGAAGAGGAAGTAGATGTTGTTGCGTTCGAGGAATTCGCGCGAGATGTCGAGGAGGTTGTAGAGCATTCGTGGGGCGTTGGTGTGCTCGCGCGGGGCTTGGTGTGCGTGGACAGAGTGGCTTGGAAGCGCGGCGCCGTCAACGTCCCCGGGGGGTCATCGGTGCGCGTCGGCTGCGGGTGAGTGCAGGGTTGTGCGGACGGTGGGCTGGGGCGAATGCCCGGCGAGGTGGGGCGGCGGGTCGGCGAGCAGGTGTTCGAGTCGTTCGAGGCGCATGCCTCGGGAGCCCTTGAGGAGGACGGCGTCGTTGGGCCTGAGGGCGGCGAGGGCGCGCTCGGCGCCGTGATCGGCTCCGGCGTCGAGTTCGGCGAGCATGAGCACGCGTTCCCGCGGCCACTTCTCGAGGAGGCGGTTGGCGGCGTGGAGGGAGTGGCTGCCGACGGTGATGACCTTGTCGATGTTGGGGGCCGCGAGAAGGGCGTCGGCGACGTCACGGTGGCCCTGCTCGGCGAGGTCGCCCATTTCGAGCATGTCGGCGAGGACGACGACGCGTCGCTGGGCGTTGGCGGCGAGGGTGGAGAAGGCCTTGATGGCGGCGATGGCGGAGTCGGGGTTGGCGTTGTAGGCGTCGTTGTAGAGGTCGATGCCGGCGATGCGTTTGCGTTGGAGGCGCATGTCGGGTGGGGAGGCTGCGGCGAGCGCGGCGGCGATGGCGTCTTCTTCGAGGCCCATGCGTCTTGCGACGGCGACGGCGGCCGCGGCGTTGGTGGCGTTGTGCTCGCCGAGGAGGGGGAGATCGATGGTGAAGCGGTTGTTGAGCGTGACGCGGAGTCGGGCGTCGCCGGCGGTCGAATGGGTGTGGGCGGCGTCGGTGATTCGGAGATCGGCGGTGTCGTCGCGGCCGAAGGTGATGGTGTTTGGGGATTTGCGGGCGATCTCGGCGAGGCGCGGGATGGCTGAGGGGATGACGGCCAGGCCCTGTGGGCGGAGGAAACGGAGGAGGGAGCCCTTCTCGATGGCGATGGCGTCGGTGGAGCCGAAGTTTTCGATGTGGGCTCGGCCGATGGAGGTGATGACGGCGATGTCGGGCTCGACGATCTCGGCGAGCTGGGCGATTTCGCCCGGGGCGTTCATACCGACTTCGCAGAGGAGGTATTGATCGCCCTTGCGCGCGCGGAGGATGGTGAGTGGGACGCCGATCTCGTTGTTGAAGGACTTGACGGAGGCGACGCCTCGGAGGCGGGAGGAGAGTGCGGCGTCGATGAGGCGGACGGTGGTGGTCTTGCCGTTGGAGCCGGTGACGGCGATGACGCGGGTGCCTTCGAGGGAGTTCCGGTGGACGCGCGCCAATCGCATGAGGGCTTTGCGGGTGTCGGGGACGCGGACGGCTGCGAGCGTCGGCGGCAGTTTCTCGCGCGGGAGCGCGGTGTCTCGCTCGAGGAGGATGAGGGAGGCGCCGCGCGCGATGGCTTCGGGGACGAAGTGATGGGCGTCGAACCGGTCGCCCCGGAGCGCGATGAAGGCGTCGCCGGGGCTGAGCGAGCGTGAATCGGTGGAGACGCCGGTGATGGGTGTGGGCCGTTCGGAGGGGCGGGCGACCCACTGGCCGGCGACGGCGGACTTGAATGCGTCGTGCTCGAAGATGTTCATGCGTTTGCGGTCCGTGCGTTGGGCTTGGAAGCGAAGCGAGCGTGCAGCGCGCCGAGCGCGACGAGGCGATCGTCGAAGTGTCGGCGGATGGTTCCGCCGTTTCTGTCGGGGAGGATCTGGTAATCCTCGTGTCCTTTTCCCGCGATGAGGACGATGTCGCCTTCGCGGGCTTGGTGGATGGCTTCGGTGATGGCTCGTTCGCGATCGGTGTCGGTGTGGGCTGATGTCCGGGCGCCCGGGGAGAGGCCTTGAACGACCATGTCGATGATGGACTGAGGATCTTCGGTGCGTGGGTTGTCGGAGGTGATGACGAGGTGATCGGCGAGTTGTTCCGCGGCGGCGGCCATGCGTGGTCGCTTGGTGCGGTCGCGGTCTCCGCCGCAGCCGAACACGACGCGGAGGGAAGCGCCCTGGGGGACGAGGGGTCGGAGCGCGGCGAGCGCGCGGGAGAGCGCATCGTCGGTGTGGGCGTAGTCGACGAACACGGAGATCGGCTCGGGCGTGTCGGCGCGACGGCGGACGGGCTCGAGCCGGCCCGGGGGGGCCGGGGCGGAAGCGAGCGCGGCGCGGATGTGCTCGGGCGAAGCGCCCAGCGCGTGCGCTGCTGTTGCGGCCTGCAGCGCGTTCATGAGGTTGTGATCGCCGACGAGCGGGAGTGAGGTTTGGATGGAGCCCCACGGGCCGTCGAGCTGGATTCGGGGCGTGGCGGACGGCGGCGAGAGACGATGCGCGCGGCAGGGGGTGAAGGAGGGCGAACGATCGACGGGGGCGCCGAGCGAGCAGGAAAAGATGCGGGCCTTGCATTCGCGGATCATGCGGAGGGACCACGGGTCATCGATGTTGATCACGGCGGCGGCATCCGCGGGAAGCGACTCGAAGAGGATGGCCTTGGCCGCGGCGTAGTCGTCCATGGACTTGTGATAGTCCAGATGGTCGCCGGTGAGGTTGGTGAACACGGCGACGCTTGCCGGGATGGCGGCGACACGTTTCTGGTGGAGCGCGTGTGAGGAGGTCTCGAGCACGGCGGCTCGGCATCCGGCGTTGACCATTTCCGAGAGCGCGCGGGAGATGTCGATGGCGCTCGGGGTGGTCATGACGGCCTTGCGTTGTTCGGCGCCGGTGTCGATGAGGACAGTGGTGATGAGCCCGGTGGCGCGGGATTGCGCGAGAAGGTGGCGGAGCAGGAACGAGGTGGTGGTTTTTCCGTTGGTGCCGGTGACGGCGGCGATCTGCAAGCGCGAGCCTGGGCGGGCGTAGAAGGCCTCGGCGACGATCGCGAGGGCGAGGGGGAGGTCTTCGGCGGAGACGGCGGCGACGTGGGGTGGGACGGACGGGAGCGTGGGTGGATCGGTGAGGATCGCGGCGGCGCCGGCGCGGATGGCGTCGGGGATGAACCTGCGGGCGTCGTGCGTGAGGCCGGGGCGCGCGATGAAGAGCGCGCCGGGGGTGATGGCGCGGGAATCCTCGGTGATCGAGGTCACGTCGACGTCGTGGCCCCGGTGGATGAGGGCGTGGGAGGCTTGGAAGAGTTCGCGGAGGCGCATGGGTCGTCAGATCTCCTCGCGGCAGGATTATCGGCGAGGGCGGGGGCGCGCGGCGCGGAAATGGCGGCATCGAATCAGGGGAGAATCAGCATGGCGTCGCCGTAGGAATAGAAGCGGTATTGCTCGCGGATGGCGATGTCGTACAGGTGGAGCAGTCGGGAGAGGGCCCGATCGCGTCCTGTGGCCGGATCGGCGTCGCCGGCGCCTTCGAAGAGCGAGGCGACCATGGCCAGGAGGGTGGATCTGGGCAGGTGGAAATTGGTGAGCAGAGCGTCGCAAGAGGACCATTTGTGGCCGGGCGTGATGAGGATTCGGGTTGGGCCCGCGAGCGCATGGTCAACGGGGTCCAGCAGATCGCGTGTGGCGGATTCGAGGGCGCGCGCGGTAGTCGTGCCGACGGCGATGGACCGCGCGCCGGCGCCCCGGGCGGCTTTGATGGCGTCGAGCGTTGCGCGGGGCACTTCACACCACTCCTCGTGCATGGGGTGGTCTTCGACGGAGTCGGACTCGATGGCCTTGAAGGTGCCGAGCCCGACGTGGAGGGTGACGTCGGCGCGATGGAGGCCCTGCGCGGCGAGCGCGTCGAGCAGGGCCGGGGTGAAGTGGAGGCCGGCCGTGGGCGCCGCGACCGAGCCGGGGGAATTGGCGTAGACGGTCTGGTACCACGTGCGGTCGAGGTCGTCGGAGAGGTCGAGGTTCGCGTCCTTGCGGGCGCGGAGGATGTAGGGGGGGAGCGGGGTGGCGCCGAGGGAGGACAGGAGATCGGCGGGGTTGGCGGAGTCGTGCGGGGGGAGCACTCGCGCGGACCAGGCCAGCGACGTCGCCTCGGCTCCCCCACCGCTCTCGGCTTCGCGCGCGAGAAGTTGAAGGATGACGTTCGAGGGCTGTCCGTCGGGGCGGACGAGCTCGAAGGAGGCGCCGGGGCGCAATCGACGTTTGGAGGTGAGCAGGAGCGACCAGACGGCGGAAGCGTTCTCGTGGAGGAACAGGGCGTCGACGCGGCCTCCGCCGTGGCCGGATTCGGAGAGCGTCCAGCGGGCTCGAAGGCGGGCGGGGAGGACGCGGGTCTTGTTGAAGATGAGGAGGTCGTCGGGTTGAAGGAGGGCGGGGAGGTCTCGGACGTGGACGTGCTGGAGCAGGGCGGGGTCGGAGCGCGAAACGACCATGAGGCGCGCCTGGTCTCGCGGCTCGGCCGGGCGCACGGCGATGCGATCGGGAGGCAGGTGATAGTCGAGGTGGGAGACGGGGAGCATTGGTGGGGATTATCACCGCACGGTGTGGCGTCCGCACCACGCGCCGTTACAGACGGACCTCGAGGCGGGAGAGTTCATGGCGCGGAACGTGCGATCTGGGGGCGTGAAGGCGTGGATTTCCGGAATGTGGGGGTGGGCGGCGCGCAGGTTGTCCCTCGTTGGTCGAGGTGCAGAGCGAGTCGATCCAGCACGGCGGGGCGGGGTGGTTTGCGGGTGTATGCGCGCCGGCATGGAGGGTGGGGTGCGGCGTTGAGCCGCGCGAGCGTGGGCCGCTCATCGGGCCGGTCGATTGTGATCTACGTCGGGCGCGCTGTGATCCGAGAATGCGGCGGGATCGGCTGCCGCCGTACTGGGCGTATCTCGAGCAGCAGGATCTTCGGCGAGGTTCCGGTTCTGTGGAGCCGACGCGGGCCCCGGACGTGGTGGAGCTGGGCGCCCGGGAGAAGCCGATGGAGGCGACGGTGCGGAAGGCGCCGATCGGGGGCGGGATGGAGTCGGGGTCGGAAATGCGGCGGTATGGGGCGCCGCGGATTGGTGATGTGAGCGCCGTGCGCGCGGCGGAGCGGGTGGCCGAGGGCGTCGCACGGATCTACCGGCCGGACGTCGTTCCCACGGGGACGCTGGCGGACGTGCTGGGGTGAGCCCGGCGGCCGTAAGTGCTTATCGGGACAGACTTTTTGAACCTGATCGGCGGTTTTTCACTTCCCTTGTGGAGGAACCCACGGCAAGATGGTCTTCAGCACAGGTCCCGGGATGAGGGCGTCAGGAACCCTCGATGCGTCTCGCGACCGGACATTTTGGAAACGGGTGTGTCGTTGCGCGGCGAACCGGCAACGGCGCACGGTTGCGTTGGTTGAAATCGCGTCGGGCGGCACAGGCCTGGGGCGTTGAGGAGAGAGTTGCGATGAAGATGCGTTCCACGAGCGGTCGTTCTATCGGGATGGCGTGCGCCGGCATGGCGGCGCTGCTTGCGGCGTCGGCGGGTCATGCCGCGGTCGTGACATGGGGCGTGGATGTGAGCGGCGAGTGGCACGTCGGCGGCAACTGGCTGCCGGGGCTGCCGGGGGTTGTTGACGACGTGACGATCGATCGTCCGGCCGTGAACATCCTGGTGACGGTGAGCCAGGGCGCGCACGCGGTGCGGAGCCTGATGTCGGCGGAGCGGCTGACGGTGACGGGCGGGGCGAGCCTGAGCGTGTCGGAGGCGTCGTCGATCTCGAACACGTTCACGCTGGCGGACGGGGTGCTGGGCGGATCGGGTCACTTCACGGCCAACGCGACGACGTCGTGGACGGGCGGCGAGATGACCGGAGCGGGGCGGTTCATCGTGGGCAGCGGTGGTTCATTCTCGATGTCGGGGACGGGCACGAAGTTCATGCGGAAGACGATCGAGAATCACTCGGCGAACGCTGAGTGGACGGGCGGCACGTGGTTCTTCGACAACGCGAACTTCGAGAACATGGCCGGGGCGACGTTCACGGCGGGGGGAGCGAACCTCGGGCCGGTGGGCGGGAGCAGCAACGCGATCAACAACGCGGGGACGTTCAACAAGACGGGGACGAGCAACTTGTTCCTGAACAACGGGGTGGCGATCCACAACTCGGGGACGCTGAATCTCCAGGGCGGGAGCCTGCAGGTGTTCGGGGGCGGGAGCAATACGGGCGCGATCAACGTGAGCGCGAGCTCGTCGCTGTTCTTCGGGACGAACTTCACGCACGGGGTGGGGTCGACGATCTCGGGCGCGGGGAACGTGAGTTTCCACTTCAGCAGCCATTCGATCTCGGACGGGTTCACGGCGACTGGGCTTGTGGATCTGTTCCTGTCGAACGTCACGATCGGCTCGAGCTTCGACTCGTCGGGCGTGACAGTGAACAACTCGACGATGATCGTGAACGCGGACCAGACGTGGGGCTCGCTGAGCCTGACGAATTTCCCGTCGTTCGGCGGGAGCGGGAACGTCACGGTGAACGGGGCCACGACCTGGTCGGACGGCCAGGTGAGCGGCGCGGGCAAGCTGACGGCGATGGGCGGGGTGACCATGACGGGCGGCACGAAGACGCTCGCTCGCGTGCTGGAGAACGGCGGGGCGGGGTCGTGGACCAGCGGGACGCTGTTCTTCCAGAACGCGACGCTGCGAAACCTGGCGAGCGGAGTGTTCGACATCTCGGCGAGCACGGCGGGGCCGATCGCGGGGACGAACAAGATCGACAATCTCGGCACGCTGAACAAGCTGACGGCCAACGAGCTGGTGGTGAACCCCGGGATCACGTTCGACAATTCGGGGACGGTGAACGTGCAGGAGGGCGCGATGACGCTCTTCGGGGGCGGCGTCAACACGGGGACGATCAACGTGGCGTCCGGCGCGACGCTGGCGTTCGGCGCGTCGTACTCGCACGGCGTGACATCGACGATACAGGGGGCGGGCGGCGTGACCTTCTCGGGCGGCAATCACGACGTGCAGGGGCTGTTCTCGGCGGAAGGGCCGGTGCGGCTCACGTTCGGGACGGCGACGATCTCGTCCTCGTTCGACGCGTCGAGCGTGCTCGTGCGGACGGGATCGCTGACGGTGAACGCGAACCAGGAGTGGGGCGCGTTGACGGTGGACAACTTCGCGACGCTGAACGGGGCGGGGTCGTTCGACGTGTCCGGGCCGTTCCTGTGGACGAGCGGGACGATCGGGGGCGGGGGGGCGCTCACGGCCATGGGCACGACGACGCTGAACGCCGACACCAAGACGCTCGCGCGGACGCTGGAGATCGGTGGGACTGGGACATGGTCGTCGGGCGCGCTGTTCTTCCAGAACGCGGCGCTCAAGGTGCTGAACGGCGGATCGCTCGATATCTCGGCGAATACGGCGGGCTCGGTGGCGGGATCAAACTCGATCACGAACGAGGGCACGATGGTGAAGTCGGGCCCGTCGACTTTTGTGGTGAACCCGGGAATCTCGTTCTCCAACACGGGGACGCTGGACGTCACGGGCGGCACGATGTCGCTGCTGAGCGGCGTGCAACAGACGGCCGGCTCAACGCTCACGGCGGGCACGTGGAAGGTGCGTGATGGGGCGACGCTGGCGATCGCGGGCGGGAGCTACCTCGCGAACAACGCCGCGATCGAGCTGCACGGGGCGGGCTCGACGTTTTCGTCGATCAACGCGCTGTCGTCGAACAACGGTTCGCTGACGCTGGCGGACGGACGGGCGTTCAGCTTCCAGCCGTCGGGCGAGCAGTTCTTCAACGCGGGGACGTTCGTAAAGACCGGCACGGGAACATCTCTTGTGACGACCAGCGCCATCATTCAGAACTCGGGCACGTTCAGGGTGGAGAGCGGCGAGTTCCGCACACCCAACGCGTTCCAGTCCTCGGGCGTGGTGCGGGTGAACGAGGGCGGGCTGCTCACGGTGGAGGGCGGCTACTCGCAGGCCGCGTCCGGCGCGCTGCGGGTTGAGGTCGGCGGGGCGCCCGCGGACGGGAGCGGCGCGCGTGTGGTGGTGACGGGCAACGCCAGCCTGAACGGCACGCTCGAGGTGCTGCTGAGCGGGAGCGTGGAGCCGGTGTGGGGCGACGTGTTCACGATTCTCGAGTACACGACGTTCTCGGGCCAGTTCACGGCGGTGCTGACGCCGACGCTGACCGATCCGCTCATGCGATGGTGGAAGTCGCTGGGCGCGAGCGCGTACAGCGTGGGCGTTCGGCACGTGGCGGACACGAACCGCGACGGGTTTGTGGACTTCATCGACCTCAACAACGTGCTGGGGGATTTCGGGCTGAGCGGCTCGAATCTCGCCGGCGACGCGGACGAGAACGGCGTCGTGGACTTCTTCGACCTGAACTTCGTGCTTGGCGCGTTCGGACAAACGGCGCCGACGAACATCCCCGCGCCGGGCGCCGCGGCGCTGCTCGCGCTGGGCGCGGGCGTGATGGGGCGGCGGCGGCGGGCGAACTGACGCCGCGCGGGACAGGGCGTATCACGTCTGGGAGTCGGCGGGCGCGGGCTCATCGGCGACGCCGGCTTCCTTGCGCGCGATGTCGGCCTTGGCGCGGGCCTTGGCGGCGCGTCGCGCGGAGCGGGAGGCTTCCTCACGGAGCCGCTCGACCTGCTCTCGGAAACCGGCGTCCTGGTTGGCGCTGGTGCGCTGGGCCATGAATTCCTGAAAGCGTTCGGTGATCTCTCGGTCGGCCTGCATGGCGGCCTCTTCGGCCTCTTCTTCGGCACGGCGCGCGACGGACTCGGCTTTGCGGGCCTTCTCAACGGCTTCGCGCTCCTCGGCGGCGATGCCCTCGTCGGGCTCGGGCGAGAGATCGATCTCGTCGGCGGCGATGCCGAGGATGGTGACGGGCAGCCGTGAGACGAGGTCTTCGACGAGCCCGGCGAAGGGATCGCAGGGGAGGTCGTGTCGGATTCGGAAGGGGCAGAGCACGAGCGTGGCGTCGGCGGAGTGCTGGACGATGGCTTCGGCGCTCTCGGTGTGGACGGATAGCGCCTCGGCGTCGATGCGCGCCTCGTCCAGGAACGACTCGAGTCGCTCGCGGGCGTCGTCCTCGGACTCGTCGGGTTTCGTGGCGGCGAGGACGCGGAGCGATGCGTCCTCCCACTGCTCGCTCCGCGTCATGAGATAGCCGATGAGGAGCAGCAGGCGCGAGGAGTCGTCGTTGAACCACCAGATGTCGATGCGGCGATCCTTGCGGGGCGTGGCGACCATGCGTTCCCACTCTTCCGCTTCGGCTTCGAGCACGAGCACGTGCTTGCCGAGCCGGAGCGCGGCGCGGAGCGCGGAGCCGTAGCGGCGCTCAGCCTCCTCGTCACGATTCCACTCCGCCTGCTCAAGCCAGTTGAGAAGGATGGTGTTGGCGCGGAGCGGGCCGACGCCGTAGGACTGCAGCATGACGCGGGCGGCGGCCAGGATTTCGGGGCCGGCGATCACGAGGGGAAAGGCGCCGTAGTCGCCGACCTTGAGCTCCTTGGCCAGTTCGGCCTCGGCTTCGGCTCGTTCGCGTCGCACGCGCGGGCCCTCGCCCTGGATGAACTTCACGGCGGTGGTGAATCCGGCGCCGGCGGAGATCCAGGAGGCGAGCCGCAGGAGAGACTCGCGTCGCACGGAAGAGGCCGAGAACGCCAGGATATGAGGCCGCCAATCGCGGGCGTGTTCGGGGTCGGCGGCGATTTCGAGGAGGTGATTGCGGACCTCGTGGAGGTGATAGGAGCGGGAAGAATCGGCCCAGCCGACGGGGCCGACGGTGCGCCGGAGAAACTCGAACAGCCCGAAGAGAATGACGAGCGCGACGAGTCCTGAGGCGAAATCGATGGCGACCATGACGCCGGCGCAGCCGATGGCGCCGAGAAGGGAGAGGTGCGCGTTGAAGAATCGGAAGCGTGGTCGGAACGAGGGGCTCTTGCTTCGGGCTTCGTAGTAGGTCGCGTAGTTGAGCAGGCCGTAGGAGACGAGGAAGAACATGGAGACGAGCCCGGCGATGAGATTCAGGTTGCCCAGGGCCACGACGGCGATCGCGAGCGCGAAGGTGAGCACGGTGGCGCGGCGCGGATTCTCGGAGGGGCCGACGCCCTTGGCGAAGGGCGTCAGCGCGAGCACGATGCGGTCTTGCGCGAGGGACTGGAGGATGCGCGGGGCGCCAAGGAACGAGGCCATGCCGGAGGAGATGGTGGCGGCGATGACGCCGGCGTCGAAGAGCCAGCCGACGGAGGAGAGGCGACGGGAGGCGCCGAGATCCGTGGCGAGCGCCTCGGGTGAAACGGCGCCCGCGAGCAGGACGATGAGACCGAGATAGACGAACGTTGAGACTCCGACGGCGGAAAGAATGCCGACGGGTATGGCGCGACCGGGGCTCTTGAGGTCGCCCGACATGCTGACGCCCTGCGTGAAGCCGGTGACGGCCGGGAAGAAGACGGCAAAGAGCACCCAGAAGCCGGGCGATTTCTCGAAGGGCGAGGTGGCGGCCGCGAGGTTGTCGGGGGAGAAGGCGCCGATGGCGCCGAGCGTGAGGGAGGCGAGGGCGGCGATGAGGATGCCCATGATGAGCATTTGGAGTTTGGAAGCCCAGTCGGCGCCGGCCCACGCGAAGAGGAACAGCACGGCGACGGCGGCGGCGGCGAGAACCTGCGGGGCGCGGGCGTGATCGAGCCCGATGATGGCCGCGGCGGCTTCGCCGAAACCGACGCAGTAGAACGCGACGGAAATGGCCTGTGCAAGAAAGAGCACGGCGCCGATGGCGCCGCCGAAGGCCGGGCCGAGCGTTCGGGAGATGAGGTAGTAGTCGCCGCCCTTCTTGACGGTGATGTTGGTCGCGATGGCCGAGAGGGAGAGAGAGGTGATGAGGGAAATGGCGGTGGCGATGGCGAGGATGGCGATCGATTCGAGGAGCCCCGCGTTGCCCACGACGTAGCCGAGGCGGAGAAAGAGGATGAGCCCGAGGATCGTGAGGACGGAGGGCGTGAAGACCCCGGCGAACGCGCCGAGCTTCCCGGCGGCGGGCGTTCCGGGGGTGATTGGAGCGGGGACTGGCATCGGGGGACGCGTCCTTCTCACGCGGCCGGGACCGGACCGGATTCCCGATTGGCCCGCGCCGGCGCGGAATACGAAGGAAAGCGGAGAGGGAGGGATTCGAACCCTCGAGTGAGCAAGCTCACTACCGGTTTTCGAGACCGGCCCATTCAACCACTCTGGCACCTCTCCGATGCCGGGCGGGGAGTGTAGCGGCTTCGGGAGGGGTGTTCAGTGCGCCCGGAGGAAAACCAGCCACGCGGCGAACAGGACGGGGAGGAGGATGAAGGCGGAGTACCTCAGAAACCCCAGGAATGAGGGCATGCGGACTCCGGACGCTTCGGCGATGGACTTGACCATGAAGTTCGGCCCGTTGCCGATGTAGGAGCCCGCGCCGAAGAACACGGCGCCCAGGGAGATGGCGGCGAGCACGAGCGGGCCGTGAACGAGGACCTCCTGCGGCGTGCCGGGGTTGATGACGTAGGTGCGTTCGATGAACAGCAGGACGGTCTGTGGATCGAGGTCGAGGCCGATGGTGGAGAAGGCGAGTTGCAGGAAGGTGAGGTAGGTGGGCGCGTTGTCGAGGGCCGCGCTGAGGAAGCCGGTGAAGAAGTAGAACTGGGTTGGTGACTCGAGCCCGAGCTTGGCGCCGTGGGCCGCGAGGTAGGAGAGGGCAGGCGCCATGGTGCAGAAGATGCCGACGAAGAGGAAGCCGACTTCCTTGGCGGGCTCGAAAGTGAACCGGTTTCGTTCGTAGAGCGCGCGGTCGGTGAGGATGAAGACGGCGAGCGCGGTGAGGATCTGGAGGGCGGGCCCGACGGGCACGCCTTGATACCCGGCGTAGCGCGTGAGGAGTGGATCGAGGAACACGGCGCCGACGACGATGGCGAGCCCGACCATGCCGTTGGTCCCGGTGATGGAGATGCGCGGCGCGCGTTTGTCGGTGGCGTCGGGCGGCGGGGTGGACGGGTCGGTGGGGAAGGGCGCGGGTGGGATGCGCTTGTCGGCGATGTAGAACGCGACGAGGAGGAGGCCGCAGACGAAGGCCCATTCCTTCCAGAGGTGGGTGAGGGTCCAGAAGAAGGGGACGCCCTTCATGAAGCCGAGGTAGAGGGGTGGATCGCCGATGGGGGTCAGGCTGCCGCCGCAGTTGGAGACGATGAAGATGAAGAAGACGATGTGGATGGGCTTGATTCGGCCGTGATTGATCCGCATGAAGGGGCGGATGAGGAGCATGGAAGCGCCGGTGGTGCCGACGATGTTGGCGATGACGGCGCCGACGGCGAGCAGGAGCGTGTTGACCAGCGGCCGGCCCTTGACGCCGACGTCGATGACGATGGCGCCGGAGACGATGTAGAGCCCCACGACGAGGGCCATGAACTGGTAATACTCGATGGCAACGTGCGACATCTTGTATCGCCCGTAGTCGCCGTAGTTCCAGAGCATGAACGTGGCGACGAAGGCAGCGAGGAAGAACGCGAAGTCGGGGTAATGCGCGTGCCAGAATCGCGCGCTGATGAACGGCATGAGCGCGATCGAGAGGAGCAGCAGCGCAAAGGGCGCGAGCAGGAACAGGGGGATGACCGGCTTCTTGGACGGCTCGTGCTCGTCGGCCGGCTCGGCGGCGAGCTCGTCGGGCGCGACCGGGGGCGCGTGCAGGGGTTGGCGCGTGCCGTCGGGGAGGATCTCGATGACGGCGGGCTTGTCGGCGGCGGCGCCGTCCGCGGGCTTCTGTGCCCATTGGGTGGGCACGAGGAAGGCCACGACAATGCCGAGCACCACTCCCGCGAGGGCGGAGAGCATCCAGCACTTGGGACCGTGAAAACCGCCCGCGTGGGCCATTGGCAGCGTCTCTGGGGCTGAGGGGATCGGAACGGCCGGCGCGTGCGCACCGGAACAGGCCAGAGAATACGAGATCAGGGCGTGAGGCGCCGGGTAGAATGCCTGAAATCAGAGTGTGTGGCGGCGGAAGAACGGGCGTGCGAGAACGGTCCGTCCTCTGACGAAGCAGGAGCAACGCGATGATCCCCATGCTGGCGCTGGATGAGATGGAAGTGGTGCTGGTGATCGCGATGGGTATGAGCGTTGCGGTGATCGGGATCATTGCCGGGACGATCAAGCACGTCACGACCGTGAAGGCGCGCGAGGAGAGCCGTCGCGAGATCGCGGCCTATATCGCCGAGGGGTCGATGTCGCCGGAAGAGGGAGAGCGGCTGATGCGCGCTCGCCCGGGCGGGCAGGCCTGACGCTATGCCCCGACACGGGGCTCGAACGGAGGTTGGACATGGAAGACATGATCACGGCACTCACCGATCGCGGCATGATCATCCCGGTTGGGGCGATCATCTTCGGATGCTCGATCCCGATCGGGAGCGTGTTCGCGAATTCGATCCGCGGGTCGATCGTGGGCAAGGCGCGCGAGGAGGCACGGCGCGAAGTCGCGGCCTATGTCGCCGAGGGAAGCATGACGCCGGAGGACGCGGAGCGGATCCTCAACGCGGGACGGAGCAAGGAAAAGAAAAATCGCTGCTGCGGGTGAGGCTCAGCGCGCCACCTCGATCGCCCGCGTCTCGCGCAGCACCGTCACCTTGATTTCGCCCGGGAACGTCATCTCTTCGGAGACCTTGTCCGCGATGCGTTTGGCCACCAGCCAGGCCTCGTCGTCGGTGATCTTGGCCGCGTCGACCATCACGCGGACCTCGCGCCCGGCCTGGATGGCGTAGGCCTCCGTGACGCCCTTCTGCTCGAGCGCGATGTCCTGTAGCGCTTCGAGTCGCTGGATGTAGCGCTCGAGGGACTCGCGCCGCGCGCCGGGGCGAGCGCCGGAGATGGCGTCCGCGGCCATGACGATGGGCGTGTAGAACGAGGTGGCCGGGATGTCGGCGTGGTGGCCGCCGATGGCGTTGAGCACGGGCTCCTTCTCGCCGTACTGGCGGGCGAAGTCCATGCCGATCTTGGGGTGTCCGCCCTCCATCTCGTGGTCCATGGCCTTGCCGATGTCGTGAAGGAAGCCGCAGCGTCGGGCGAGGGCGCCGTCGAGCCCGAGCTGATCCGCGATGATCTGTGAGAGATAGGCCACTTCAAGGGAGTGGGTGAGCACGTTCTGCCCGTAGGAGGACCGGAAGTGCAGCCGGCCCATGGCCTCACGAACCTTGGCATGGATGGAGCGGACGTTGGCCTCCATGACGGCGTCGCGTCCGATCTTGTCGATGCGCTCCTGCATCTCGCGCTTGACCTGCTCGACCACCTCCTCGATACGCGTGGGGTGCACGCGCCCGTCGGCGATGAGCTTCTGGAGGGATTCCACGGCGATCGCCTGGCGCACCTTGTCGAAGCACGAGACGGAGATCACGCCCGGCGTGTCGTCGACGAGGATGTCCACGCCCGTGGCCTTCTCGATCGCGCGGATGTTGCGGCCTTCGCGCCCGATGATGCGGCCCTTCATGTCGTCCGACGGGATCTCCACGGAACGCACCGTGCTCTCGGAGGTGTGCTCCGCGGCGTAGCGCTGGATGGCCTGCAGGGTGATCTCGCGCGACTTCTCCTTGGCTTCGGAGAGCGCGTCTTCCGTGATCTTGCGTGAGAGCTTGGCCGCCTCGTGACGGGCGTCCTCCTCGATCTTGATGAGGAGTTCCGCCTTGGCTTCGTCGCGGGTCATGTCGGCGATGCGGAGCAGCTCGTCCTGCTGGCGCCGGATGGCGTCGTCGAGCTTGCCTTCCTTCTCGGCGAGCCGAACCTCCTTGGCCTTGATGCCTTCGAGCCCCTTCTCGAGCGATTCCTCCTTGGTTGCGAGGCTCTCGAGCTTTCGATCGAGCAGGTCCTCCCGCTTCTTGAGGCGCTGCTCATCCTCGCGGATGGAGGCGCGCTTACGGTCGGCCTCCTGCTCGAACGCCGCGCGTTGAGCGAGCGTGCCCTTCTCGGCTTCGACGCGGGCGCGCGCGGCCTCCGCTTCGCCCTCGGACCTGGCCTGGCTGACGACGCGCTCCGCTTCCGCCTTGGCCCCGGAGAGGGTCTTGCCGATCAGCAGCCGAACACTGAAGACGCCCAGCAGGGCGCCGACGGTAAGTCCGATCAGCCCGCCCAGGATCCAGGCGAGAATCGGGGAGCCGGCCTGCTGTGCAAGGGCATGGGGAATCGAGGCGAGAAGGGGTGCGGGCATCGCGGCGTTCCTTCGCGCGGGTCCGCAGGGGGACCGCGTTGAACCGCCGCGCGTGCGGGCGGTGCGACGTCGCGACCTCCGTCCTCGCGCGCAGGAAGCGCGCGATTGCTGCCTGAAGATCTACCCCTGGCGATGCTCGTTCCAACGACGATTGGCCTTGGAGGCCCCGAGATGCTCTCTCCGTCCGGTGTTGCGCGTCAGATCGTCGTGCTTGCTCCGCAGATGAGGGGAGGCGGTGGGGTGAGCCGAGCCAGTCGGAAAAGCCGGGTCGATCTATGTGCCGGGGCGTCGCCGCTCCGGGCCCGATCCGACGCCGAGGTATGAGGGCGGCGAATCGAGGGCAGGTATCGGCCCGCGTCCAGACGGGCCGGAAGGCCGCGCCGACGACACGTCGGCGGGGAGTATGAATGTTCGGAGAATACTCGCTGGGCCGTCCCGAGGTCAACGGGCGATACCATCCCCCGCTCATGCCGCTCTTCCTCCGTTGGCTGTACAGGCTCGGACCGGGGAACCCCGTGGCCGGCCGGATCGTCCGGGGCGGGTCCCGTCGAACCCGCCAGATGTACCTCCGGACGGGCTATCTGTTCATCCTGACCTCGGTGCTGCTGTCTTCGCTGCTCATCTCGGCACAGTCGGGGGCCATCTCGTATCGCGACCTGGCGGCGGCCGGCGCGAAGTCCTTCGAGTACGTCTCGTACCTCCAGATCGCGCTGATTTGCGTGCTTGCCCCGGTGTTCATGGCCGGCGCCATCGCGCACGAGGCGGGCCCTCGGACCTGGGACGTGCTGCTGACGACGCCGCTCTCGGCGGCCCAGATCGTGCTCGGCAACCTCTCCGGCCGCCTGTTCTTCGTCGCGGCGCTGCTGTTCTCCTCCCTGCCCCTGTTCGCCGTGACGCAGTACTTCGGCGGGGTGCCGGCCCGATCGATCTTCGCGTCGTACGCGATCGCGCTGTGCGCGGCGTTGCTCGTGGGGTCTGTCGCCATCGCGCTGGCCGTGTCCCGGCTGGCCGGGAGACGATCGGTCTTCACGTTCTACACCAGCGTGGTGTCGTGCCTCGCGGCGACGTGGGCGTTGGATTCCTATCTGAGCGCTCGCTCCGGCGGCGTCACGTGGCTCACACCGACCAACCCGTTTCTCGCGCTCAAGGCGTTGCTCAACCCCACGGCGTACCCGACGCCGGACGAGCACACGCTGGCGTCCATGGGAAGGCTCGCGCGGTGGTGGTTGGGTTCGCCGGTGAGCGCGTGGTGCACCTGGTCCTCGACGGTGAGCGTGGCGCTGCTGATGGCCGGCTCGATCGGCGCGCGAACGCTGGCGTCGGTGAGTGAGGGGCGCGTGGGCGGGTTGTTTCGCGTGTTTCGCCCGGGCAGCGGGGGCGAGCGGCATCGCGCGCCCAAGGGAGTCTGGCACAACCCCATCGCGTGGCGCGAAGCCGCGGCCCGCGCCGGGACGCCCTGGCGCACGGCCGGGCGCATCGCGTTTCTCGGGCTGGGGCTCCTGTGGGTGATCGGCCTCCTGGGCGCACACCACGTGGGAAAGCTCTCCCCGGACACGCTGCAGTTCGCGCTGCTGGCCACGGTGTGGGGCGAACTCGTCGTGATCGCCCTCATCGCGGTGAACATGTCGGCCACCGCGGTTTCCCGGGAGCGCGAGGACGGCACGCTGGACCTGCTGCTCACGACGCCGATCACGCCCACGGCGTATCTCGGCGGGAAGCTCCGGGGGCTGATCACGTTCATCGCGCCGATGCTGGCCGTGCCGCTGGCGTCGGTGTCGATCGCGGGCCTGTACGTCGCGCTCGACGGGCTGGGCGGGACGGGCGCAACCACGCTGACGAGGATGGCAGGGACGGGCTCCACGATTGCGCCACTCGCGCTGCCCGAATCCTTCGTGCTCGCCCCGCTCGCCACGCTGCCGTTCTTTGCGTTCCTCGTGATGGTCGGGCTGCACTGGAGCATTCAGACCAGGGGCGCAATCTCCTCCGTGGTCGCAACGGTGGGCGTGATCGGCGCCGTGGCCGGGGTGCTCGGGCTTTGCGGGTGGCAGGCGGGCTCGGGTCTGGCGTACGTCGGGCCGGTGCTCGCGGCGCTGACGCCGGCCACGCTGCTGTACGCGCTCATCGATCCTGTGGCGGCGCTGGAGAGCACCGTGGCGGCCGGTTCGGGCGGGCTGGGGGGCGCGCGGACGATGCTCGCGATCGGATCGCTCGCGAGCGCCGCGATCTACACCGCCATCGTGTTCGCGATGCGCGCCAGCATGGTGCGTCAGTTCGACATGAAGGTGCGCCGGCTCGCCGGCACGAAGTAGCGCCGGCCGGTCAGAACACCCTGCGGAGCTTCGCGCTGGGAATGTCCATCTGCGCGCGATACTTGGCCACGGTGCGGCGCGCGATCTCGATGCCGTGCTTCTTGAGCTCGGCCACGATCGCATCGTCGCTCAAAGGCGCTTTCTTGTCCTCGCCGTCGATCACGTCCTTGAGCGCGGCGCGGATGGCCTCCCACGAGACATCCTCGCCCGACTCGGTCTGCGTTCCGCCCGTGAAGAAGCGGCGCAGCGGAAACACGCCCCGAGGCGTGAGGATGTGCTTGTCGGCCACGGCCCGCGACACGGTGGCGACATGAATGCCCAGCTGATCGGCCACCTGCGTCATCGGCAGGGGCTTAAGAGCTTGGGGGCCCTGCTCGAAGAACTCGCGCTGCGCCTCGACGACGACATTGAGCACGCGTTGCACCGTGCGCCGGCGCTGCTCGATGGCGTCAATGAGCCAGGCCGCGTTCGTCAGGTTCGAACGGATGAACCGCTTGGTCTCCTTCGGCACGTCGCGCTCGCGGACCATCTCGGCGTACTCGCGGTTGATCCGCAGATTGGGCAGGCGCGAGTCCGACTGCACGGCCAGGTACCGGTCCGAGTCCTCGTCGTACTCGATGATCGCGTCGGGCACGATGGCCGCGAGGGATTCCCGCACAAGCGAGCGCCCGGGGGCCACACTCAGCCGTCGCATGGACCGCAGCGCGCCGTTGATGTCGTCCATGGAGAGCCCGGTGGCCTGCGCGATGCGGGGCAGGCGGTTGTGCACGAGATCATCGAGGTGCTCCTCGATGAGCTTGCGAACCACCCCTTCGTTCTCCAGCCGATCCTCATCTCCCAAAGCGTCCAGCTGGAGCAGCAGGCACTCGCTGGTGTCCCTTGCACCGAGCCCGGGCGGATCGAGCACGAGCTGCACGGCCTTGAGCGCCCGCTCGAGTTCCTCGGTGCTCGCCCCGGACGCGTCACCCTCGCCCGGCGCGCGGTCCGCCACAACGTCCAGCCCCGTCCGGATGTAACCGTCGTCGTCGATGTTCTCGATCAGCAATCGCCCCAGCGCGCGAGTGCGGACGTCAACATCCGCCAGCGCCCACTGTTCGAGCAGCTGCTCCGCGACCGACGCGCTGCGACCGGGCGCGTTGGCCATCGCCTCCATCTTGCCGTCGCGCTCGCCCGCCAGACGTGAGGACACGCGCGATGACTCGCGCAGCTCCTCGAACCGGCGCAGACCGGACGCGGAGTACTCGTTCTCCGCCGCTTCAGCATACGACGACTCGTACGACTCCAGGCGCGCAAAGTCGCTGGCGCCGTCCGACTCGTTCACCTCGAGAGGGGCGCGATCCGCGGCCTCGTCCTGTCGCTGTTCCTTGAGCTCGCGCCGGGCTTCCTCGCGCCCGCCGCCCGGCTCCACGATCTCCAGGGTGGCGTTGTTCTCCAGCTCCTGCTCGATTCGCTCCTCCAGCGCCGGCAGCGCGAGCTGCAGGATCTCCATCGACTGGATCATGCGCGGCGCCAGCTTCATCTGCTGACCCATCCGCATGTGCTGTGAGGTGTCGAAACGCATCGTGGCTTCCAGGTCCTTCCTTCTTCATCATCGGCTCGCGGGGACGCCGGCGAACCGAGATCCCGCTCTGCCCGATCGCCGTGCGCGGTCCGCTAACCGCGCCCTCGTCCCCTCACCGTACCGGTTGTCGGCCCGCCAATGCATCGGCCAGCACCGCTTTGCTCGCCTGCTCCAGCGTGCCTCCCGCGGGCAGCCCGCGGGCCAGACGCGTGACACTCACGCCCCGCCTCGAGAGTTCTTCCGAGAGAAACAACGCGGTGCCGTCTCCCTCGAGTGTGGGGTTGAGCCCGAGCACGACCTCGCGCACGGGCTCGCCCCCCGAATTCTTCGAAGGATCTTCGACACGGCCCAGGAGCCGACCGACGGTCAGTTCCTCCGGACCGATGCCCTCCAACGGGCTCAGCCGCCCGAGCAGCACGTGATAGACGCCCCGATGCAGCCCCGTCTGCTCCAGCGCGATCAGGTCGCGTGGCTGCTCGATCACGAGCACCACCCCGCGGTCGCGCCGCGTGTCCGAGCAGATGGCGCACGGGTCCGCGTCCGTCAGATTGAAGCACACCGAGCAGTGCCGCACGTCCTTCTTCACCGCCTCCACCGCTCGCGCCAGCTCCAGCGCCTCGTCCGGCGCGGCCGTCAGCACCCAAAACGCCAAGCGCTCCGCGCTTCGACGCCCCACGCCCGGCAGCTTGGCGAACGCGGCCACCAGCCGCTCGACGGGCTCGGGATACCCGGAACCCCGGGCCGCCAGGGAGCCTGACTTGGAAGACGTCTTGTTCACGCTGTCATCCTACGGCTGCGACACGCGCGCGAGCCGCGGATTCCGTGACCATTCACAGCAATCCGCCGCCGGTGAGCGCCCCTTCGAGCCCCGGGATGTCGTCCAGACCCAAAGCCTTCGCCTCGCGCGAAAGTTCTTCCCGGAGCGCGGCCTCGGCCTTGCTCAGCGCGTCGTTCACGGCCTCGGCGATCAATGCCTCGGCGTGCGCCTTCGCGCCGGCCTGCGCCATGGTCGAGGCCAACGGCCCGTCGAGCGTGATCGTCTCAACGCGAGACCGGCCGGACAGCCGCACACGCACCGCGCCGCCCCCCGCGCTCCCCTCGACGCGCATGGACGCGATCTTCTCCCGCACCCGATCCGACGCCTCGCGCAGCCGTTCCCGGTTCTTGAGCAGGCCCGCGAGCGCGCCCATGGCCTTGAACTGATCAAGCATCCGTCTCGTTCTCCTTCACGGGCTCGTCTTCCGCCAATGGCTCCTCCGAAACCGCCACGATCTTGGCGTCAAACAGCTCCACGGCCTCGCGCACGAGAGGCAGCCGCAGCGCCGCCGCGCGCGGGTCCGGATCGTCGTTGACGGGCCCGTCCTTGGCGCTCGCGTCCAGCGCGATCTCCACTCGCACCGGACGCCGACACGCCCGCGTGAACAGGTCTTCCAGCCAGCCCGGCTGCCCGCGCAGGTAGGCCATCGTGTGCTTCGACGCCACGCTCACCCGCGCCGAATCACCCCCGAACGACGCGAGCTTCAATTCCGCCAGCAACGCGCGCCCGCGCGCCGTGGTCGCCCCGGCACGAACCGCCTGCCACACGTCCTCCACGCTGTCCGAACGAGCGCATGGCGCCCCGGCCGCAACCGAGGGCGTCGCGGCCTGAGTTTCCGGGGTGGGCGTCTCAGCGGGCGCCCCGGGCGCCGGGTCGGCTTTTTTTGGAGGCGGCTCTTTCGCGGGCGGCGCCCGACGCGACGTCGGCGCGGGCTCCTCGCCCCCCCCACCGCTCTCCACGGCCGCGGCCAGCGCGCTGAGCCGCTCCGTCATCGCGAGGCGCACGAGCATGGCGTCCACCAGCGCTCGCGGCGCCGAGGACGCCTTGGCCCGCCAACGCACGTTCTCGCACAGCGCGATCATGTGGGTGCACGCGCCGGGGTCCAGGCTCGAGGCCAGCGCCTGTGCCCGCTCGAGGTCCTCTCCCTCCGCCTCGACCAGCGTGGTCTCCCCCCCGCACGCCGACAGCACAAGCACATCGCGCAACCGTTCGAGCAGCGCTTCGAGGAGCTGGTCCGCCGACACGCCGCGCGACAGCAGATCGTCCGCGCGGGTCAGCGCCCCCGGCGCATCCCCCCGCGCCGCCGCGTCCAGCAGGCCGTCGACCAGCTCCCGATCCGCCAGCCCGAGCATGTCCTCGAGCAGCTTGGAGGTGATGGATTTCTCGCCGGCCGCCAGCAGCCGATCGAGGATGGAGAGCGCGTCGCGCATCGAGCCCTGCCCGAGGCGCGCCACGCTCATGAGCACCGACGCGTCCGCCTTCACCTTCTCCTGCGCCGTCACTTCGGCGAGATGGTCGGCGATGCGGCGCGTCGGGATGTTCCGGAAATCGAACCGCTGGCAGCGCGACTGGATGGTCGCCGGAACCTTGTGCGCGTCCGTCGTGCACAGGATGAACTTTACGTGGCTCGGCGGCTCCTCCATCGTCTTGAGCAGCGCGTTGAACGCCTGGATCGTAAGCATGTGCACTTCGTCGATGATGTAGATCTTGAACTCGCCCCGCATCGGCCGGTACACGCACGAGGCGATCAGGTCGCGAGCCTCGTCCACGCCCCGATTCGACGCCGCGTCGATCTCGATCACGTCCGTGTCGCGCCCGTGCATGATGGCCTCGGCCACGTCGGCGGGCTTGTCCCCCGGCGCGTTCAGCGCCTTCGCGAACAGACGAGCCATGGTCGTCTTACCGACGCCGCGCGAGCCCGTAAACAGATACCCGTGCGCCACCCGCCCGCGCGCGATCGCGTTCTGCAGCGTGCGCGCAATGGGCTCCTGCCCGACGACCTCGTCGAACTGACGGCTTCGATACCTCCGAGCCAGCGCGGTGTACGACACGGCGGGCCATCCTACCCGACGCGCTCGACCGCTCATCCGCCGTGTAAAGGACTTCGCCGAGGGGGTTGACGGCCAGGAATCCGGCGGCGCCGGATGACGACCGCTTATGGCTGCTGCCGTCAGGCTCTGACCAGGTTCACGGGCCACCCGCGCACCGGTCCCGGCCGTCAACCCGCCCCGGCGAAGACCAACAGCATACGCTCGCTCGACCCGTCCCGGACAGCCCCCCACAGCCCTCGCCCACGCACGCATGATCCGCTCGTAAAGCCCGCGCGTACACTCACCCGCCATGCCCAGCCACCCGCGAATGGCGGACCCCGGTTCATCCAGCGGCAAGGCCATCGCCCTCCTGCTCGTCCGCGTGTTCTTCGTCGTCCTCGTGGTCGTCGTCACCGCGCTCTACATCCTCAAGGTCAATCAAGACGCGTCCGACCCCCGCTCCACCACCTCGCCCTTCACGGGCCTGAGCATCGCCGCGATCGTCGGCGGCGCGCTCTTTCTCTCCCTCATCGTTCTCGCCATCGACCTCTCCACGCCGAGCAAGAAGATCTCCACGCTCTCCGGCGTGTTTCTCGGGCTGCTCGCGGGAGTGCTCGCCTCCGTGGCCACGTCGTTCCTGATCGACCTGGCCGCCCAGGGCTATCAGTTCGACAAGAGCCCGTTCGTCCCCACGGTCAAAATCATCCTGTCCATCGTGTTCTGCTACCTGGCCGTGGCCGTGGTGCTCCAGACACAGGACGATTTCCGACTGATCATCCCGTACGTCGAATTCTCCAAGCAGCGCCGCGGCGCTCGCCCCCTGTTGCTCGACACCTCCGCGCTCATCGACGGTCGCGTTCTCGAAACGCTCGAATCGGGCCTGAGCCAATCCCCGGTCGTGATCCCCGTTTTCGTGGTGCAGGAGTTGCAAACGCTCGCCGACTCCGCAGATCGCGCCAAGCGCGCGAAGGGGAGACGCGGGCTCGACCTCGTCTCCCGACTGCAGCGTTCACCCCGGCTCGACGTCGTCATCGACGAGTCAGACGTCGAGGGGGTTGGTGTCGATCAGCGGCTGATCGATCTGGCGCGCCGTGAGGGCGGCGCGGTCGTGACGACAGACTCGGGACTGGCCCGCGTCGCCTCCATCCACGACGTTCCCGTCGTCAATCTCAACGCCCTCGCCGCATCGCTCCGCCCCACCGTCTCCACCGGAGAGAGCCTCTCGATCAGCGTCGTCAAGCCCGGCGAGCAGCCCGGCCAGGGCGTGGGCTATCTCGAAGACGGCACGATGATCGTGGTCGAGAACGGCGCCGGACTCATCGGGGAAGAAGTCGCCGTCGTGGTCACCGGCGCCCTTCAAACCAGCGCCGGTCGCCTCGTGTTTGCGCGCGCTGCCGAACCCGACACGGAACCGCCACAGGCGCCTGAGCCCGATCCGCCGAGCGACGCCTTGCGTCCGGACACGGACGGCCGGCCGTCGGATTCGCCCCCCCCGGATCGACGCCCGGGGCCCATGGGCCCGCGCCTCCCAAGCCACGGCCGAACGCCGCGCAATCCACGCCGACTCTGACTCGCGGTATCCTCACCCGCGCGATGCCACGACTTCACGCGATCTCCGTCGCGATCCTCGCGCTCGCCGCCCTGCCCGCGGCCGTTCGCGCGCAATCCGACCAGTACATCCTCAAGCCCGACGGAACGTGGACGCAGACCGCCGTCCCAGAGCCCGGATCTGACGCCGCCGTCATCGCCGAGGCGCGCAAGGCCATCGCGGACAACCGGCCCCAAGCCGCCCGCGGCGTGCTCGATCCATGGCTTGAGGCCAACGAACGCTCCGGCAAGCCCGAGGTGCCCGAAGCGCTCCGCCTCCGGGGCGACGCGTTCACCGCCATGAACCGGGAGGATCGTGGGCTGCGTGACTACGAGGAACTCATCAAGCGATTCCCGCAGTCCGAGGACTACGTCATCGCGCTGGAGCGCGAATTCGAGATCGCAAGGGCCTACGCGTATGGCAGGAAAGCGCTCTGGTTCGGGTTCCTGCGCGTGGAAAACGGCGGCCCCATGGCCGAGGAAATCCTGATCCGCATTCAGGAGCGCCTGCCCGGCAGCGAACTCGCGGAACGAGCCGGCATCGAACTGGCCGATTACTACTTCCGGGAGCGCGACCTCGAGATGGCCGGCGAGATGTACGCGCTGTACATCACCTTGTACCCCAACGGCCCGAATCGTCAACGGGCCATGCAGCGGCGCGTCTTCGCGTCCGTCGGCCGATTCCGAGGCCCCGAAAACGATGTCTCCGGGCTCCTCGACGCCAGGGAGCAGATCCGCCGGTACGCCATGCAATACCCCGAGGAGGCGGAGCGACAGGGGCTCGATCAGGCGCTCATCGTGCGCATCAACGAGTCGTTGGGCGCCCAGATGCTGGAGACCTCGACGTGGTACCTGCGTCGCGATGATCTCGCCGGGGCGCGCCTGACGCTCCGGAGACTGGTCGCGCGGTATCCCGGCACACAGGCCGCGCTCCGCGCGCTCGCCATGCTCGAGGAGCGCGGCTGGTCGGCGCCTCCCGCCGCCGTTCCGACCGAAGCGCCCGGCGCATCAACCGAGCCCGCGTCCGAAGGCGCCGCGCCCGAATCAACCACGACGACGCCCGCCGAGCCGGTCGCCGAACCACCCGTCGAGCCGAGTCAGGAGCCGGGCCGATGATGCCGCGCCGAACCTCGCTCGCGCTGCTGATCGCGGCATCGTTGGCCGCGTGCGCCTCCGACCCGCGCGAGGGATACTCGTGGGGCTCCTCGTTCGACACGTCGATCCAGTCTGTGGCCGCGCCGATGTGGGAGAACGAGACGTTCCACCACGGGCTCGAGGCGCGCATCACCGAAGCGTTGGTCAAGGAGGTTCAGCGGGCGACGCCGTGGCGCGTGGCGGCGGTGGGCGAGGCCGACACGACGATCTCGGGCGTGCTGCGCCGGGTCGAACTCCGCAAGCTGAGCACCGCGCGCACCTCGGGGCTCACCGAGGAGGTCTCGATCGAGCTGACCATTGACTACACGTGGAAGAACACCCGCACCGGCAAGACGCTCGCCTCGCGCCGGGGCATGCGTGTCGTGGAGTCCTTCGTCCCCGCGCTGGGGGTGGGTGAGCGCATCGAGGTGGGCGAAACCGCCGCGGTGGACGCGGTCGCACGGGGCGTGGTGGCCTCCATGCGGTCCGGCTGGTGAATTGACCGGGCGAATCTCCCCGAAATGGCGAACCTACGATCCCGTACGTCCGAAAAACTCGGGAGAGGACCCGAGTCGATGAGGGCCAGCACAAGCGCCCAGGGAACACGATGCCGATCAAGAACCGCTCCAAGCAGACGCGTCAGGAGGACGAAAACCGCTCGCCCGACGGCAAGGGACCGGGCAAGTCCCCGAAGGGCGAGCCGAAGGGGCCTCCCAAGCCGCCGCCCCGCAGCATGTTCGGCTGGATGGCCATCCTGCTCGTCGGGCTCATGGTGGCCATGTGGTTCACCTCACAGGCCAACCAGGCGTCGTCCGTCGTCTCGTGGCAGGAGTTCGAGACGCTGTTCCGCAACGGCGAGATCGCGGACAACTCCGTCGTCGTGCGGGACACCTCGGTGCACGCCCTGCGACTCGTCTCCGGCAAGGAGCACTCCGTCAAGTTCGCATTCAACGCCACCGGCCGCGAGTTCTACCTGACCAAGGTGGACAAGATGACCGAGGGACGGTTCAGGGACTCGCCCGGGCCGGGCCTCTTCTGGCAGATCCTGTTCAACCCCTTCACGCTCACCATCGCGCTCATCCTGTTCTTCTGGTTCGTCATCCTGCGAGGCGTCCGCAGCATGTCCGGCGGCGGCGGCATGCTCGGAAACTTTGGAAAGTCCCGTCACAGGGTCCTCGCCAAGGAGTCCACCGGCGTCACGCTCAAGGACGTCGCCGGGGTCGAAGAAGCCAAGGACGAGGTCGGCGAGATCATCGAGTTCCTGCGCAACCCCAAGAAGTTCATGCGCCTGGGCGCCCGCGTGCCGCGCGGCGTGCTGCTCGTGGGCGAGCCCGGCTGCGGCAAGACCCTCCTCGCCAAGGCGATCGCGGGCGAGGCGGACGTCCCGTTCTTCTCGATCTCGGGCTCCGACTTCGTCGAGATGTTCGTCGGCGTCGGCGCGTCGCGCGTGCGCGACCTCTTCAAGCAGGCCAAGGAATCCTCGCCCTGCATCATCTTCCTGGACGAGATCGACGCCGTGGGCCGGCGTCGCGGCTCGGGGTTCAGCAGCGGCGGGCACGATGAGCGCGAGCAGACACTGAACGCCATCCTCGTCGAGATGGACGGCTTCGAATCGACCGACCAGATCATCGTCATCGCGGCCACCAACCGCGCCGACGTGCTCGACCCCGCGCTCCTGCGCCCGGGCCGCTTCGATCGGCAGGTCGTCGTCCCCATGCCCGACATCAAGGGCCGGCTCGAGATCCTCAAGGTCCACGCCCGCAAGGTGAAGATGGGCCCCACGATCGACCTCGAACGCGTCGCCAAAGCCACCCCCACGTTCTCCGGCGCCGATCTCGCGGCCATCATCAATGAGGCCGCGATCGCGGCGACGCTGCTGGATAAGGATTACATCGAGCAGGCCGATCTCGAAGAGGCCCGCGACAAGGTCAAGTATGGCCGGTCCCGCAAGAGCCGCGTGATCGAGGAAGAGGAGCGCGTCGCCACCGCCTATCACGAGGCCGGCCACGCCGTGCTGCAGGCGATCATCCCGGGCGCCGACCCCCTCCACAAGGTCACGATCCTGCCCCGAGGGCAGGCGCTCGGCGCCACGTTCTCCCTCCCCGAGAAAGACCGGCACGGGTACGGGCTCAAGTGGCTCAAGGCCACGATGCGCGTGGTCTGCGGCGGACGCATCGCCGAGGAGCGAAAGACCTCCGAGGTCTCCTCCGGCGCCTCGATGGACATCACGCAGCTCACGATGCTGGCCCGGGCCATGGTGCTCGAGTGGGGCATGTCGGAGCGGCTGGGCTTCGTGCGGTATGCCGGCGTGGACTCGCGCGACATGTTCATGGCGCCGAGGGATTACTCCGACGAGACCGCGCGCATCATCGACGAAGAGGTCAAGCGGTTTGCCGACGAGGCCTTCCGCGACGCCGAGCGCGTGCTCAACGAGCATTGGGAGAGCGTCGAGCGCGTCGCGATCGCGCTCCTCAAGCACGAGACACTCACCGCCGACGAGGTGCACCGCCTCATGCGGGGCGAAGATCTCGGCAAGCCCACGGTGAGCGACCTGCTCGAGGCGGAGGCCCGCAAGGCGCGCGCGCCCGCATCGGGCGAAAAGCCCACGCGCAAGCCCGCCACCGGCGACGACGCGGGCCCGGGCCTGCTTCCCAGACCGGCGTGATCAGCCCGACAATGCCACGAGCGCGGCGTCCGCGCCGATCCCGATCGCCTCGATGGTCTTCTCGGGGCTGCCAAGCCCCTGCGTCACCCGCACGTCGCTCGCCCTGACGTTCAACGTCCGCGCGAGCAGCGAGCAGATCGCGCGATTCGCCTTGCCTCCCTCGGGCGGCGCCGAGACCCTCACCTTGAGTCGGTCACCCAGCGGGCCCACGATCTCGTCGCGCGCGGCGCCGGGCACGGCCTTCACTCGGATCAGCACCCCCCCACCGCTCTGCGTGACCATCCCCTGCATGAGCCGCATTGTCCGAGAATCGCCGACTCCTGCGCCGATCGCAGGGCCAAAGACCGCTCGCCCGGCCAGAAAAGCCTTGCTCCGAGGCGAGTCTGGTTTATCCTCTTTCCGGGCGGCACACCCCCTTCCCGCCGAAAGGTGGGATTCGCACGGGTTTCGCGGTGTTGGTGCGCACAGGAGCCGGAGATGAGAGGATTTGGCGAACACATCGGGGTCGTCCTCGCGGGGCTGCTGGCGGCCTGCTCGGCGAGCGCCCAGCTCAGCGCGGACCGCACCCTGCTGGTCTACAACTCCGCCAACGCGGATTCCCTGGCCGTCCGCAACATGTACGTGGCCGCCCGCCCGGGCGTCCGCCAGCTCGACATCAACGACGCCTTCGTGCTGCCCGGCACGATCGCCCGCGCGGAGTACCTCTCGAGGATTCGCTCGAAAGTCATCACGTTTCTGGCCGGCACGGGGCCCGGCGGCGTGCCCATGTCGCAGCACATCATCGCGATGGCGACGACGCGCGGGCTGCCGGTGCGGGTCGAGGGCGCGAACGAGTTTGACATCTCCAGCACGTGGGCCGCGCTCGAGTCGGAGTTGGCGCTCGTGCAGCAGGACATGGAGGCCGCGGGCGTCGCCAATCTCCCGTTGCGCAACAACGGCATCGTGCGGAACCCGTACTACCGGGTGCTCGGCACGCCGGTGACGAATTTCTCGCGCACGGGCATCACGGCGGCCAAGCCTTTCACGTGGATCTCGCCGGGAACCTGGCGCATGGACAGCTCCACGGGCGGGGACATCTATCTGGTGTGCCGGCTGGACGCGGCGCCGAGCGTGCCGGGCTCGGGCGGGAGCGCGACCTCGCTGCAGAACATCCAGGCCTTGCTCAATCGCTCGGCGAATCCGCGGGTGGACCCGTGCGGCGTGCAGATGCTGCTCGACGAGTATGGGTGCTCCAACCACCTCGATGATGACGGTTTGGGCGCGCTCTTTCCGGCGTTGGATGACTTCGGGCGAACGCGCGCGATCATGCAGGGCGCGGGTTACACGGTCACGCATGATGAAACGTCGGCGTGGAGGTCGATGGCGTCCCTGCCGGACCAGCGTCCGTTGCTGGTGTTCGGCACGTATGGGGTGAACCACTCCCTGAGCGGGTGCGGCGCTTCGCCCCCGCAGGGGCAGTTCTACCCCGGCGCCTACACGTATCACCCGGCCTCGTGCTTCGTTTCGATCGAGTCGTTCAACGGCAACTGGATGGTGGACCAGGGATACCGCAGCAGTCAGGGCCAGGTGACGGACTTCATCGCGTCGGGCGGCACGTTCACGCTGGGCAGCGTGGCGGAGCCGTTCACGTTCGCGGTGCCCGATCTCGAGATGCTGACGCAGAACCTGTACGTCTGGGGGCTGACGTTCGCGGAGGCGGCGTACACGTCGCTGCCGGGGCTCTCGTGGCAGATCGTGCCGATCGGCGACCCGCTGGCGCGCGTGACGATCGGCGCCGGTGGCTGCGCGGGCGACGCGACCGGCGACAACATGGTTACGTTCTCGGATCTGAACGCGGTGCTGTCGAGTTTCGGCCAGAGCGGCTCGTGCCTGTTGGGGGACGTCAATCGCGACGGGGCGGTGAACTTCACC
Organism: uncultured Phycisphaeraceae bacterium; assembly: GCA_964638515.1. Lineage (GTDB taxonomy): Bacteria > Planctomycetota > Phycisphaerae > Phycisphaerales > UBA1924 > CAYPGJ01. The sequence goes on along the minus strand of CAZWZL010000024.1, from coordinate 11,781 downwards.
GACCTCAATATTGTGTTGAGCGCGTTCGGCACGAATTGCTGAGCCGGGCGCTCAGAGCGACCCGATGACCCGCTCGGCATCGGCGAGAAGCGCCGCGGCGCGATCGGCGGTGCGGGCTTCCGCGATCAATCGAAGGATCGGCTCGGTGTTGGATGCGCGAACGTGGAGCCAGGCGGCGCCGGGGCCCTGAGGATCAAGATCGATGCGCAGTCCGTCCTGCCGGTCCAGCAGGGCGCCCTTGAAATGGGAGGCGAGCGCGTCGGACGCGGCGTCGGCGAGCCCGGGGCGCACCGGGCACTTGCGCTTGTCGATGACGTAGGGCGGGATCTCCTTGAGCACCGCGGAGAGCGGCCGCTGCTCGCGCGCGAGGAGGGCCAGCACGAGCGCCATCGAAGCGATCGAATCCCGGATGAGGCAGACATCCTGCCAGATGACGCCGCCGTTGCCTTCTCCGCCGATCAGCGCGTTGTGCTCGAGCATCGCGCTCACGACGTTCGCTTCGCCGACCGGCGTTCGGAGCACGCGTCCGTTCGCGCGCTGCGCCAGATCGTCGATCATTCGTGACGTGGAAAGGTTGGCTGCGAACACGGGAGCGCGATGCCCGTGCGCCACGGCCATGCATGCGAGCACGAGGGTGTATTCCTCGCCGATGTACTCGGCGTGCTCGTCGAGCACGGCGAGCCGATCCGCGTCGGGGTCCTGCGCAAAGCAGACGTCGGCCTTGGCAGCCTTGGCGGCCGCGGAAAGCGAGGCGAGATTCTCGCGTGTCGGCTCGGGTGGATGAGGAAACACACCCGACCGATCGGCGTTCAGCATGGTTGTGTGGCAGCGCAGATCGTCGAGCAGGAGGCGCGCGGCCTCGCTGCCGGAGGCGTTCACGCAGTCGACCGCGACGCGGAACCCGCGAGCACGGATGCGATCCACCGGAACGACCCGGTCCACGGCGGCGAGGACGCGATCCACGTGCACGCGGGCCGACGTTTCATCGGTGGCAGCTTCTCCCTGCGTATCGTGCGACGCCAGAGCCGGCGCGTTGTCGCGGAATCGCTCGATGATTCGCGCGGCCAGCGTTGCGGGGGGCGCGTGGGCGCCCTTTGGGTGCGCGATCAGGCACTTCACGCCGTTCCACTGGGCCGGGTTGTGGGACGCGGTCAGCACGATGCCGCCGTCGGCGGACAGGTGATCCACCATCACCCCGACGGTGGGAGTGGTCGCGACATGGAGATCGACCACGCGCGCCCCGGCGGCGATGAGTCCGGCGATGGCCGCGTGTCGTACCGACTCTGCTCCACGCCGCCCGTCGCCCGCGAGCACGATCGTCGGTCGCTTGGTCGCCCCGGGTTGTTCGAGCAGGAATCCCACGAAGGAGCCGGTGAATCGGGCCACGACGTCGGGCGTGAGCGATTCGCCGACGATGCCTCGGCAACCGGAAACTGAGAGCATGAGCGGTGCGCTGGACATCGCACCGAAGATACCCCCGAGACGGCGGCGCTGGGCGGCTCAGGCGGCCAAACCGGGACGCATGCTCGGCCCGCTCGCGGGCGGCTCGGCGGGGCCGACGATGGACGCGGCGCGGGGCGTGGGAAGCGCGAGATCGATCAGCGCGCCCGCCGGCGCCGCGTTGTCCCCGAGCGGTTGCACGAGGGGCAGATCGAAGCGATCCGGATTGGAGGCGACGACGAGCGCCCGCTCACCGGTGGTCAGGCGCACGTACGAGCCGACGGGATAGCGGCCGACGGATTCGAGCAGCGCGAGGGTCGCGGCTCGATCGAGCACGCCCGCGTTGGCCAGTCGAACGGCCTCGGCGAGCCCGTCGGCGGGCCGGTGCTGCGCGAGCCGATAGGGCCGGTGGGCCGTGGCGGCGGCGAACACATCGGCCACCGCGAGGACCTTGGCCAGGTCGTGAATGGCGCCGGCGCGGAGGGCGCGCGGATAGCCCGACCCGTTGTCACGCTCGTGGTGCTGGTAGATCACGCACAGCGCCCGATCGTCCAATGACGTCGTGGCGGAGAGCATGGCCACGGAGATCGCCGGGTGCCTCCGAACACGGTTGAGCGAGACCTCATCGAGCGGCCGGTCCGAGAGCAGCAGATCCGGGGAGAGCGAGGCCATGCCCACGTCGCAGAACAGCGCCGCGTACGCGATGAGCCGAACGTGGGGCTCGTCGTGCCCGAGCCTGGCCGCGATGGACATGGCCAGTATGGCCGAGGCGACCGCATGAGATGGCAGATAGTCGGCGTCTCGCACGTGGAGGAACGCGAGCGCGGAGAATCGGGTGGGCGCCGCGCAAAGGAATCGGAGCATTTCGTCAACGATGGGCTGCGTCTCGGCGGTCAGATCGACGGACCGGCCTTGCGCGATGGATTCGAGCGTTCGCGCGTGCTCGCTGGTCCAATCCGGCCGACGGCGGGCGCCGTCGAGCATGGCCGCGTGCTGCGCGACGTGATCGGCGGAGCGATAGTCATCGGGCGAGAGCAACGGCTCGAGCGCGTCGGAAGTGCGGAGCGGCATCGACGCCCACCGGCGCGCCCGATCGGCGACGAACGCGTCGGCGAGCCGGATGCGGCGGCGCCATGCCGTGGGAGAGAGATTCGCTGCGGCCTCCATGTCGGGGGCGGTGTTGTCGGCGTAGGGCTCCAGCGGGGCGGCGCCGGCGATGGCGGCGTGCCGGTTTGTCGGAAACCCGAGCAGCAGTCTCGCATGGCTGAAACGCAGCGCGGATATCTGCTCTGAGGTGAGCGTGACGCCCCGAGACAGCACCTTGGCGCCCTGTGGGGTGTACACGGCTTGACGCAGCACATCTCCGGGCTTGAGCGAGGAGAGGTTGAGGGGGGGCATGGGCGCACTCCTGGGGGCAGGACGTCGTTATCGACCCGTTGTGGCGGGGTGTTGACCGGGAATCGCGCGTCGGGGTGCAGGCGGACGGGATTCGTGACGATGGAACGGGGGTTTTCGGACCGTGGGGGCCTACAGTGTGGGCCTTCCACAGGGAGTCACAGCCGCATGTTCGAGGTGACGGTGGACACGGAGTTCTGCGCCGCGCACGCGATTCGCGTGGGGGGTGTCCGTGAGCCCGTGCATGGTCACAACTGGCGGGTCACGGTCTGTGTGGGATGCGACTCGCTTGACGACGAAGGACTCGTGTGTGACTTCCACGCGCTCGCGCGGGCGTTGGAGGAGGTGATCGGTCCGTGGCGGAACGCGGACCTGAACGCCTGCGAGACGTTTTCCGGTCAAAATCCGACCGCCGAGGTGGTCGCACGCCACATCGGCGAGCGCGTGGGCGCTTGGGCCGCGGCCACGTGTCGCGATGACGTGCGGGTGCTGTGGTCGCGCGTGACGGAGGCGCCGGGGTGCGCGGCCGTGTGGCGGTCCGGAGCGGCGCCGAAATGACGCGCTCGACGACCAAACCGGGCGCCGCCACGGGGGCCGCCGGATCGGAGGGCGTTTCGCCGCGCGGGGCGCTGGGCGTTTCCGATCGTTTCCTGAATCGCGACCTGTCGTGGCTCGAGTTCAACTACCGGGTGCTGGCGCTTGCGTTGGACACGCGCACGCCGCTCCTGGAGCGGCTGAAGTTCCTGGCGATCTTCTCTTCGAATCTCGATGAGTTTTTCATGAAGCGCGTCGGGGTGCTGCGCCGGGACATGGTGGTCGGGGCGGCGCCGCGATCGCCTTGCGGTCTGAATCTCGCGGAGCAACTTCAGATGATCCGGGCGCGCGTGGTGGAGCTGCAGCGCATCCAGGCCGAGTGCTGGGAACGGGAGCTGCTGCCCGAGCTGACGGCGCACGGCATCGAGGTGGTTCGGTTTGCCGACGCCACGCCCGAGGAGCACGCGCGCATCGAGACGTGGTTTCGGGCGTCGGTGTTCCCGATCCTGACGCCTCTGGCGGTCGATCCCGGGCACCGATTCCCGTTCATCTCGAACCTGAGCGAGAATCTCGGAGTTCTGGTGACGCACCCGGACCGGGAGGAGCCGCTCTTTGCGCGCGTCAAGATCCCGGAGTTGAAACCGAGGTGGGTGCGCCTCGATGAACCCGGAGCGGCGCTGGAGCCGCCGCGGGCGGGCCGGCCCCTGCGCGTGATGCACGTCGAAGAGGTGCTGCAGAACAACCTCGATGATCTGTTCCCGGGCATGACGATCCTCTCGGTGATGCCGTTCCGCGTGACGCGGAACGCCGAGGTGACGCACGACGAGGACGCGGACGACCTGCTGGAGACGGTGGCCGAGGCGCTGAAGCAGCGCCGCTTTGCTCGCCCCGTGCGGCTCGAGGTGTACGAGCGGCCGGATCAGCGCGTGCTGTCGTTCGTGATGGACGAGCTTGACCTGCGGGCCGAGGAGGTGTTCGAGCGGCGTGGGATGCTGGAGTACGGCGACCTGTTCGATCTGTTCGCTGTGAACATGCCCGAGCTCAAGCGCGAGAGGTGGGAGCCGGTGCCGCCGCCCCGCTTGCGCGACGACGACGCGGACATCTTCCAGGTCATCCGGCAGGGCGACGTGCTGGTGCACCATCCGTACGAGAGTTTCGCCGCGTCGGTGGAGCGGTTCATCCGGGCCGCGGCCCGGGACCCCAAGGTGGTGGCCATCAAGCAGACCATCTATCGCACGAGCGCGGACTCGCCGTTCATCCCGGAGTTGATCCGCGCGGCGGAATCCGGCAAGCAGGTGGCGTGTCTGGTGGAGCTTCGGGCGCGGTTCGAGGAATCGGCCAACGTGCAGCGCGCACAGGCGCTGGAAAAGGCGGGGGTGCACGTGGCGTATGGCGTGGTGGCGCTCAAGACGCACGCCAAGCTGGCGCTCGTCGTGCGCCGCGAGGCCGACGCGCCCGGCGGGCTGCGGTGCTACGGGCACATCGGCACGGGCAACTACAATTCGCAGACGGCGCAGCTCTACACGGACCTCGGCCTGCTCACGTGCGACCCGGAGGTGACGGGCGACATCGTGGAGCTGTTCAACCTGCTCACCGGCCGTTCGCGCAAGCGGGACTACGCCGCGCTGCTCGTTGCGCCCGTGGCCGCCCGGGCGCGGTTCGAGGAGCTGATCGACCGTGAGATCGCGCACGCCAAAGCCGGCAGGCCCGCGCGGATCGTCGCCAAGATGAACGCCATGGAGGATGTGTCGCTTTCCGAGCGGCTGTACGGAGCTTCCGCGGCGGGCGTGAAGGTGGATCTGATCGTGCGCGGGTTCTGCTGCCTGCGTCCCGGCGCTCCGGGGCTGAGCGAGAACATCCGGGTGATCTCGAACGTGGGCCGATTCCTCGAGCACTCGAGGATGTACCACTTCTCGGACGGTCACACCGATTCTGCGGATGGGGATTGGTTCATCGGGTCGGCCGACTGGATGCACCGCAATCTGGATACGCGCGTGGAAGCCATCGCGCCGATCCGCGATCCCGCGGCCAAGCGGCGATTGGCCACCGTGGTGGATGCGCTCCTGGCGGACCGTCGCGTGGCGTGGGAGATGCGTTCGGACGGTTCGTACCAGCCGAGGTCGACGCCGACGGATGCGCCGGCGGACTCCGCCGAGGCGCTGGGCGTGTTCGCGTACCTGATGAAGGTGGCTATGGACGAGGAGCGAGCGGCGCGGAACGGGCAGTGATGACTTGATTCGGCACGGACCGCGCGGCGCGCGACCGATACAATCCGCCCCCCATCCGCGGCGCGGCGGCGGGTTGAGATGAGCGGGACGGGACTCTGAAACACGAAGGACGAGACATGGCATCGCAGGCGAAGCGGCGAGTGACGTTGATCGAGGGCGACGGGATCGGACCGGAAGTGGTGGGCGCCGCGGTGCGCGTGCTTGAGGCGGTCGGAGCGGGAATCGAGTGGGAGCGATGCGAGGCGGGCGCCGAGGTGTTTCGCCGGGGTGATTCGACGGGCGTTCCACAGGAGACGGTGGAGTCGATTCAACGCACGGGCGTGGCGCTGAAGGGGCCGCTCGAGACTCCGGTGGGCTTCGGCGAGAACTCGGCCAACGTCACCCTGCGGAAGATGTTCGAGCTGTACGCGAACATCCGGCCCGTGCGCGAGCTTCCGGGAGTGCCGACTCCGTTCTCGGGGCGCGGCATCGACCTCGTCGTCGTTCGCGAAAACGTGGAAGACCTGTACGCCGGCATCGAGCACATGCAGACGCCCGGCGTGGCGCAGTGCCTCAAGCTGATGTCGCGCAAGGGCTGCGAGAAGATCGTCCGCGCCGCGTTCGAACTGGCCCGGGCGGAGGGCCGCCGGAGCGTGCACTGCGCGACGAAGGCCAACATCATGAAGATGACGGAGGGCCTGCTCAAGCGGACCTTCGAGAGCGTGGCGACCGAGTACCCCGACATCAAGGCCGAGCACATCATCGTCGACAACTGTGCGCACATGCTGGTGCGCCATCCGGAGAAGTTCGAGGTGATCGTAACCTCGAACATGAACGGCGACATCCTGAGCGATCTCACGAGCGGTCTTGTCGGCGGGCTCGGGTTCGCGCCCAGCGCCAATTTCGGCAACGACGCCGTGATGTTCGAGGCCGTGCACGGATCCGCGCCGACGATCGCGGGCAAGAACATCGCCAATCCCACGGCCATGATCCTCTCCGCCGCGATGATGCTGCGGCACCTGGGACAGTTCGCGGCCGGGGCAACCGTCGAGAATTCGGTCTTGTACACCCTGCAGCAGGGCGAGAATCGCACGGCGGACGTGGAAGGGGAGCGGGTGGCCACGGGCACGCGCGAGTTCGCCGACGCCGTGATCGAGAATCTCGGGCACATCCCCAAGGGCGTGATGATGCGCGATCACTTCCCGCTCAAGCTGCCCAAGGTCACCAAAGCGGCCGTGCTCGTGCGACCCGCGACACGACGCGACGCGGGCATGGACGTGTTCATCGAATGGGACGGCACGCCCGACGCGCTGGGCAAGCGGCTGGAATCGGTGGTGGAGGGCGCGCCGTTCAGGCTGAAGATGTGCTCGAACCGCGGCGCCCGGGTCTATCCGCTGGACGGGCGCGTGCCGCCTGATTGTGTGGATCATTACCGATGCCGCTTCATGCTGCGCGATGATTCGGCGTCGATCTCGCAGGCCCAGGCGATGGACCTTCTGGCGCGCGTGTCGAAGGACCATCGCTGGAACCACGTCGAGTGGCTGCAGGAGTTCGACGGCGCGCGGGCCTACTCCATGGCGCAGGGCGAGCCCGCCAAGTCCTGACACGCCCTACCCCTGCGGTGGCGAAGCGCCTTCCGGCGGCTCGCTCGGGCTCGAGGGCGCATTCTCGGCATCGGGCCCCGCGCGCACGTCGTCATCGGGCGCTTCCTCGTGACGCGGCGGATCCTGGGGCAGCGGCGGGTACAGAATCCAGTCCCCGTTCGGCTTCGGGCCGCGCGTGATCTCCTGCCACTTGGCCGCGGCATCGTTCGCAGCGCGCGGTGATTCATACCCCGTCGACAACGCCCCGCGTTCGTCCGTCCCGTTGTTCCCGACGCTGTAGAGGATCGGCTTCCCAGCCTCGTCCAGCCTGTACCCCATCGGCCTGCCGACGAATCTATCCTCCGGCACGCTCGGCATGTGCTTCGGAGTCAGCTCCGCGAGCGTGGCCGGGTACGACCCGTGCTCGCGACGGTACAGCTCGAGCGCGATGGCGGCGAGCACGGCGTCGCGGCGGTTCGTGACGATGTCGCCCGCCGCAATAACGGACGTGAGCGAAGGCGTGAGCAGGTGCACCAGCGCGAACCGATTGCTCTCCCAGAAATCCGGACGATCCAGCCCGAACTCCGCCTCGACCGTCGCCACAGCAGCGCGGCGCTCGATCAGCGGGAGCTCCCCGACCGCGCGGAACCGCTCCAGAAGTCCGTCGAACCGCGCGAGCAGCTCGTGACGCTGCGCGCTCGCGGCCATCAGCAAGGGTCCCACGGCCCTGTTCGTTAACGACCGGGGACGAGGACCCATCCATACGCTCCCCTCCTCAAACATGTCCAAGACGGCCACCAGGCGCCCGTTGCCGCTCCCGTCATCCGAGTACGCCCGCTGCACAAAGTCGTGGAAGCTCGCCCTCTCGCCATCGAGGCTCACGCGGATACGCCCGCCTCCGCCGTGAACGGCGAGGACGTGCGCAAGATGCTGAAGGTCTTCCGACGAAAGCACGCCCTCATGCTCATGCACGAGCCGGCTTCCGGTGTCGCACGCGAGCGTCAATAGCGCAATGCCCACCAAGTCGTTGATGAGAAACGGTATTTCCGGCACGTGCTCGGCGATCCTCGCGATCGCCATCACGCACTCGGTCGCGCGATCGCCATCTCCTGCCTGCGCGGCCAGCAACGCCTCCGCCGAGAGCAACCGTGCAATGTGCCTCATCTCCCCCAGGTGCGGCAACAGCGCGCTGATGACGCTTCCATCGAACAACGAATGTTGCGGCTCCTTCAGCGACTCCTCCGTCACCGCGCCCAGCTTCAGCCAGAATTCCCGATCCTCCTCCGGCACGCTCGCTGCCACGCGCAGTCCCATCCCCGGCTTACTCGCAGCCTCGCGCACGAGCGCCAGGTTCACCGCGTGCTCCTCGATCCACCCGGCCAGCACCGGCTCGTGTTGCGCGCACAGCAGCGGGTTCGGGCACCGGTTCACGAGCGCGTCCGGCCAAGGCCGCATCGCCAGGATCGCCTCCCGATACAGCGGCCACGCACGCTCCTCGGGCTTCCACGACGCGGCCTTCGCGTTAATGTCCGCAAAGTAGTCGTGCGAGATCACCGGCTTCGACGTGAAATACACGTACGCCAGCCACCCGTAGCCGATCAGCATGGTCAGCACAAGCGCTCCCGCCGCGCGCCGTGTCCAGAGCCACGCCTGCCACGCAATGTTCCGTTGACGGCGCTTCGCGCGCCGGATCAGCCGTGCCGCGGCCCGCTCGTCCCCGAACACCTTCACGAGCTCCTCCGATGTGCGGCCCACCTCCAGCCCGTCCCTGAAGTGGGCCGTCAGCTCTCGGGCCACGTCGACCTTCTCCAGCCTCCACAATCGCGTCCGCCGCACCACCCGCCGAACGATCGCTTCGAGAGCGTTCGGCAGTCTCCCCGCGCGGATCGCCCCGGCCACATCGCACCGGCCCGTGACGCGCAAGCGCGCGAGATCCCGCATCGGCGTGTCGGTCAGCCGACCCCAGAACCCACGTGCGCGCTGACCCGCACCGGATCGATCCCCCGCCCCGCTCATGCCAACGCCCCCTTCGGACTCGTCGCCCCGTCCAGCACACCAATCGACCGCAACGCGCCCGCCAGCGCCCCCCACTGCGACACATCCGCCGCCAGCTTCTTCTTGCCCTTGCTCGTGAGCGTGTAGTACTTGCGCGGGCGCGATGTGGCTTCCGGGCCGTCACTTGCCGACCCGATGCCTCCCGGCTGCTGCCAGCGAGACGACACCAGCCCCTTCGCTTCGAGGTTGTACAGGAGCGGATAGAGCGTCGACTGGCCCATCGCCAGCACGCCGTCCGTCCGCCGACTCAGAGCGTCCACCAGCTCGTAGCCGTACATCTCGCCCCGCTCGAGCAGCTTCAGCACGGCCGTGGGGCCGGCGCCACGCATGAGTTCCGTTTCGATCCGCATCGGCGATCCGCTCCAAAGGATGGTCCCGCCATATACTTGGCGTGACATAGCATACGGCGGCCGCGGGGGACTCGGTTCCGAAACGGGGGCGAAAAAAAGCCCCGGCACCGCTGCCGAGGCTGTAACTGACAGTCAGAAGCAGACTTGGGATCAGTTGTTGGTCGCCGCGCCCTCGCCGATGAACGTCTCGCCCATCTGGATCGGGATGCCGCCCGTGGGGTCGTCCGACCGGGCGCCAAGAGCCTCGGCCGCAGCCGCCGCCTCGCGCAACATGTCGCCCTCGCTCTTGAGCACCGTCTCCGGCGGCTCGGCCAACAGCTTGGGCACCACGCGCTGATGCACGCTGAAGCCCGTGCCGGCGGGAATCAGGTGGCCCAGCAGGACGTTCTCCTTGAGACCCACGAGCGTGTCCGAGGCGCCCTTGAGCGAGGCCTCGGTAAGCACCTTCGTCGTCTCCTGGAACGAGGCGCCCGAGAGGAACGATTCGGACTGCAACGACGCCTTGGTGATGCCCAGGAGCAGCGTGCGGCCTGTGGCGGGCTTGGCGCGCTTGGCCTTGGCCGGATTCTTGCCCGCGGCCTCGGCCTTGGAGTTTGCTTCCTTGAGCTCGGCCTTCGAGACCAGCGCGTTGAGCGGGAGCGTCGTGTCGCCGGAGTCGACGACGCGCCCCATCTCGGCCACATCCTTGTTCTTCTGCTGGAAGTGGAACTTGTCCACCACCTCGTGGGGCAGCAGGTCGGTGTCGCCGGTGTTCTCGACGCGCACCTTGCGGAGCATCTGGGAGAGGATGACCTCGATGTGCTTGTCGTTCACCGTCACGCCCTGCGTGCGGTAGACGTTCTGCACCTCGTCGAGCATGTACGCCCAGAGCGCCTCTTCGCCCTTGATGGCCAGGATGTCGTGCGGCACGAGCGGCCCGTCGGTGAGCGGGTCGCCGGCGATGACGCTGTCGCCCGCATGGACGAGCAGGTGACGATCCTGCGGCACGTGGTGGTCTTTCTCCAGACCGCCGTCGGAGATGACGCGGATCGTCATCTTGCCCTTGCGGATGTCGGAGTGCAGCTCGACCCGCCCCGTGATCTCCGCCATGACGGCGGGATCGCGCGGCTCGCGGGCCTCGAAGATCTCTGTCACGCGGGGCAGACCACCGACGATGTCCTGCGTTCCGCCGACCTGACGCGGCTGACGCGCGAGCATCTCGCCGGCCTTGATCTCCTGACCCTCACGCACCTCAATGCGGGCCTTGCTGGGCAGGAAGTGGAAGTCGAGGATCTTGCCGTCCTTGTCCTCGATCACGATCTGTGGGTGCTTCTCGCCCTTGTGCTCGATGATGACGAGGGCCGTGCCGCCCTCCTTGCCGCCGGACTCCTCACGCACCGTCTCGCCGACCTCAATGTCGACGAACTTCACGCGCCCGGGCTTCTCCGCCAGGATCGGCGTGCGGTGCGGGTCCCAGCGGACGAGGATGTGCCCCTTCTTGGTGTCCTCGCCATTCTTGACGAGGATGAAGGAGCCGTAGGGAACCTTGTACTTCTCGAGCTCGCGGCCCTTGGCGTCGAGCAGCGCGATCTCGCCGTTGCGCTTGAGGGCCGTGAAGACCTCGTGGCCCTCGTCGTCCGTGACGGGCACCTGGTTGCAGTCCCGAAGCTCGACCGTGCCGCCGTGGGCCGCGCGGATGTCCGTCTCGACCAGACGCGTGGTCGCCACGCCGCCGGTGTGGAACGTCCGCATCGTGAGCTGCGTTCCGGGCTCGCCGATGGACTGCGCGGCGATGATGCCCACCGCCATGCCCTCCTCGACGCTGCGACCGGTGGACATGTCCATGCCGTAGCAGCAGGAGCAGGCGCCCAGCGGCTGCTCGCAGGTGAGGGAGGAGCGGATCATCACCGAGTCGATGCCCAGGTCCTCGATGCGCCGCGCCGCGAGCGGCGTGATCATCTCGCTGGAGCGCACGATGACCTCGTCCGTGACGGGGTTGGCGATCGTGTTGAGCGACACGCGGCCCGTGATCTGCTCACGCAGCGGCACGTCGACCTGCTCGCCCTTGTACGTGGCCCGCTTGAGGATGCCGCGCTTCGTGCCGCAGTCGTGCGCGGTGACGATGACGGACTGCGCCACGTCGCAGAGCTTGCGGGTGAGGTAGCCCGAGTCGGCCGTCTTGAGCGCGGTGTCGGCCAGACCCTTTCGGGCGCCGTGGGTGGAGGAGAAGTACTCGAG
>CAZWZL010000023.1:0-45717 GCA_964638515.1 uncultured Phycisphaeraceae bacterium | reverse complement strand
CCGTTTTTCGGTGTAGTCGAGCGCGGCGTCGATGGCGCCGTCGAGATCCTCGAGGATCTCGTCGAGATACCCGGTGCGCGTTCGTCGCACGAGCCGTTCGCGGTCGACGTCCGCGATCAGGCACGTGCCTTCGTTCATGGTGACCGCCAGGGGTTGCGCGCCGCCCATGCCGCCGCAGCCGGCTGTGACGTTGAGCGTGCCCGCGAGCGTGCCCCGGAAGTGCTGCCGAGCACACTCGGCGTACGTTTCGTACGTGCCCTGCACGATGCCCTGGGTGCCGATGTAGATCCAGGAGCCGGCCGTCATCTGGCCGTACATCATGAGGCCCTTCGCGGCCAGCTCATCAAAGTGCGACTGCGTTCCCCAGTAGGGCACGAGATTGGAATTGGCGATGAGCACGCGGGGGGCGTCCTCGTGCGTGCGGACCACGCCCACGGGCTTGCCGGACTGCACGAGCAGCGTTTCGTCGGGCTCGAGGCGCTTCAGGCATTCGACGATCGCGTCGAAGGCGGCCCACGAGCGGGCGGCCTGGCCTCGCCCGCCGTACACGACCAGGCGCGCGGGGTCCTCCGCCACGTCGGGGTCGAGGTTGTTCATGAGCATGCGGAGCGCAGCCTCCGCGGCCCAGGTCTTGCAGACGCGCGTGGTTCCGCGCGCGGCCCTCACCACTCGAGTTTCGTGATTCCGATCGATCGTCGCTGTTCCCATCGCATTGGCCCTGTGAGTCGGGATGCGCGAGCGCGAACACGCGCGCCAATCCGTCGCTCGTCCGGGAGCGACGCGCACCACCCTAGTCCGCGGGGCCTGCGATGTAAACAACGATTCGCGACGGGGCGCAAACGGGTTATTGCGCTGCGGCGTCGCGCACGGCCGCGATCACGGATTGGGGGTCGGCACGTTTCTTGTAATCCCAATCTGCGAACGCCCACCGAACGACGCCGTCTCGCCCGATGACGAACGTGGCGGGAGCGGGCAGCTCCCATCGCCCGCTGCCGTTTCGCTGCGCAAGATCGACGCCGAAGCCCTTGTACTTCTGCTGAAGCGCCGATTCGAGTTCGAACGCCACCCGGAACGCCCTGGCGCCGCTGCCGTCGGCGTCGCTGAGAATCGTGAGCGACGGCGCGTGCTTCTGGCGGGTGTTGGACGCGTGCTCGGGCGCCTCGGGCGTGACGGCGACGAATGTCCCGCCGGCGTCGCGCACGGCGTCGACGGCGTCTTCCCAGTCCTTGAGCGCCTTGGTGCAGAACGGGCACCAGCCGCCGCGATAGAACGTGATCACGACGGGGCCGTTGGCGTACAACGAGGCGAGATCGACCGCTTTGCCCTCTCCGTCGACGAGTGCGAGGGCCGGCGCCTGTTCGCCGACCGAGAGTCCGGGCGCCTGTGTCGCCGGGTCCATGAGGCCGGGAGCCTCATCGCCCGCAAGCGAGACAGCGGGCGGGATGAGCGCGGTCAGGGCCAGGGCGGCGACGAATTGAATGAGATGTCGGTGCATGAGCGATTCTCCACGAGAAAGGGCGGTCGGGCGCGGCACAAACGTGATCGCCCGGAGCTTTCGATGCCCGTCGTCGTTCTACAGGGCGGCGAAGCGGGCGTTGCGGATCAGCGCTTCGATCGCCGCGATGTCGGGAGCGGGTGGCCGATCCGCGGCCAAAGGGGGAACGCGCTCACGCACGATCCGGTGCGCCCCCTCCACGCCCCGGCCTGATTTCAAGGGCCGCTGCCGCTCCATGGCTTCGGCGCCGGTCAGCAGCTCGATAGCCACGACGCTGGTGCACAAATCGAGGGCTCGGCGCGCCTTCGCGGCCGACCTCGGCCCCATCGAGTTGTAGTCCTCCATGCCCGCGCACGTCGGGATGTTGATGACGCTGGCGGGGCCCGAGAGCGTGGCGATCTCGTTCACGCATGCAGCGGCGGCGTACTGCACGATCATGAGCCCCGAGTGCAGGCCGGGCGTCGGGCTCAGATGTGCAGGGAGGGGGTTCTGCGGGTCGGTGGCGCTCAGGAGGAAGTAGACGCGTCGCTCGGCGATGCCCGCGATGTGACAGAGGGAGATCGCGGCGACGTCCAGCGGGATGGCGATGGGCATACCGTGGAAGCAGCCTGCGGAGACGACTACGGGACGGTCTCCGTCCCGCGCGAAGATCAGGGGGTTGTCCGTCACCGCGCCGAGTTCACGTTCGACGCAGACGCGCACGTATTCCATGGCGTCCCACGCGGCGCCGAGCACCATCGGTGCGCAGCGCAGGGAGTAGGGGTCCTGCACGCGGGGATCGTCCTTGGAATGGGACGGGATGATCTGCGAGCCCTGGAGCAAGCCCCGGAGTTGCTCGGCTACCCGGGCCGGCCCGGGCTGAGCGCGCGCCTCGTAGACGCGGGGGTCAAGGAACGCGTCGGTGGCGCGGGCCGCGTCGATCGACATCGCGCACGCGGCGAGCGAAGCGGACCAGAGGCGTTGCCAGTCCGCGAGGAGGAGTGCGCCCTGGGCGGCCATGAGATGCGTGCCGTTGATGAGCGCGAGACCCTCCTTGGCGTCGAGTTCGAAAGGGGTGAGCCCGGCCTGGTGCAGGGCATCGGAGGCGGCGACGCGCGAACCCTTCCAGAACACTTCGCCCTCGCCCAGCAGCGCGAGCGCCACATGCGCGAGCGGCGCGAGGTCCCCGGAGGCGCCGACCGACCCCACCTCGGGTATCACCGGCGTGACGCCCGCATTGAGCATGGCGAGCACAGCTTCCACCGTCTCGATCCGCACACCCGACCGGCCGCGGGAGAGCGAGGCTGCCAGAATGAGCATCATGGCGCGGACGACGTCGGGCGGTAGTGGGGGGCCGACACCGGACGCGTGCGAGCGGATGAGATTCCGCTGCATGTCTCGAATTCCCTCTGGCGCGATGCGTTGGCGGGAAAGAGAGCCAAAGCCCGTGTTGACGCCGTACATGGGCGCGCCGGCGCGAACGGCGGCTTCGAGGGCGGTGCGCGCGGCGGAAATGGAGGCGCGAGCTGCCCCGGAGAGCGATACGGGGGCGTTGTCCCGCGCGACGGCACGAACCTGCTCGATGTGGAGCGCGGCGCCGGTGAGTTGAACGGTGTTGGGCATCCTTAGAGTCTCCGGGGGGGGAGGACCCGCCGCAAGCCTGCTGGTTGCCCCCCTGCGCCGCCGCGGGTATCACCACGCCCATGCGGACTTCCATCGCACGTTGGACCGTGTTGCTCGTCGGCGCGCTCGTTGCCGGGCCGATGCTGGCGACGCTGTTCGATCGGCTTTCGGTTGCGGGTGATGGCGGCCCGGCGTCGTCGGTGTTGCTCAGCGTGTCGCCGATGCGGTCGGGAATGGCGGTGCTGGCGGCCTACGGCGTCGCGCTGGCTTTGGGGTGTGCGGGCGCCAAGGCGTGCGGCCCGCGGACCGGGTGGGCGGCCGCGGCGTTCGCGCTGATGGGCCCGGCCTGGGCGGGTGGCTCCATGATCGATCTGCTTCGATGGTCGGACGCGCCGGGGGCGTTCTATCGGCTCGCCGGCGAGGCCTTGGTTCTTGGGGCGCTGACCGTCGTGCTTGCGGGCGTGGTCGCTCGTGTGGGGCGGTCCGCAGAGCGGGATGGCTCCGATCCGCTCGCGTCGACGGCATCGGCCACGGGACTGATCGTCGGGCTGGTTGCCGGAGCCGTGGGCGCCTGGCTGCTCACACAGGACACGACGAAAGGTCAATGCCTGGCCGGTGCGGTGATCGGGGGTGTGTTCGCAGCCGGGGCGGGCCGGATCGCGGCGGCGCGAGCGCCGGCCATGGTGTTCATGGTGGTGGTGGCATTGCTCGGCGTTGCGGGTCCGGTGCTGGGCGCCGCGATGCACGGAGGCGAGGCGCTTCGCGCGGTGTACGAATTCCGTGTGGTGCACTTGGCGCTTCCGACACCGTTGGACTGGGCCGCGGGCGCTCTTCTCGGGGTTCCCCTCGGATTGAATCTGGCGGGGTCTGTCATGGAGCGGCGCCAGACCGCGGGGACGCCGGCCGCTTCGTGAACGGGATCAGCCTGAGCGGCTTGGGCGCGCGGCCAAGCATCGCCGCCTAGGATGAACCGACGCGGGCATTGGCCTCGCTTCCCTCATATTCCCGCGCACGAAGGACGATTCAATGCCCAGCCAAACCAGAGCGGGAGCCCCGATTCCCGATATTCAGGCCCGAGCCGATCGGCGGAACATCCCCATTGAAAAGGTGGGTGTAAAGAACGTGACGTACCCGTTCACGCTCCGCACACGAGACGGTGGAAGCCAGACGACGGTCGCCTCGATCAACATGTACGTTTCGCTGCCGCATCACCAGAAGGGGACCCACATGTCCCGCTTTCTGGAGGTGCTCAACGAGCACAACAGCCAGCCGGTCACGCCGGAGCAGATCCCGGCCATCGCTCGGGCGATCAAAGAGCGGCTCGAAGCCGAGCACGCCCATCTCGAGCTTTCGTTCACCTACTTCGTCTGCAAGAACGCGCCGGTCACCAAATCACCGGGGCTGATGGATTACCGCGTGACGTTCGCGGTTCACACCAATTCGCACGATGACTTTGTCATGACCGTGAAGGCGCCTGCGACGAGTCTTTGCCCCTGCTCGAAGGAGATCTCAGCCTACGGCGCTCACAATCAGCGATGTGAGATCGAGGCGTCCGTGCGGTTCAACGGGGTGCTCTGGATCGAGGATCTGCTTGAGATCATCGAGGCGTCCGCGTCTTCCCAGCTCTACGCTGTGCTGAAGCGGCCCGACGAGAAGTACGTGACGGAGCGGGCCTACGAGAACCCCAAGTTCGTGGAGGACATCGTGCGAGACCTGGCGGTGGCGCTGGACTCGGACGACCGCATCATCCACTACACGATCAACTCCGAGAATTTCGAGTCCATCCACAGCCACAACGCCTTCGCGCAAATCACCCGCGACAAGCGAGAAGGGTGAGCCTTTCGGGGGGCGTTCGCTCGCCTCACGGCTGCCGGCTATCCGATAATCGAGGGGCACGTCCGTTCACGGAGCGCCGCCTCTCGAGATGCTTGCACGACTGATTCCCAGCATGTTCCTCCGGCGACTCGCCCTGCTGCTTGCGGGCGTGGTGATTGCCTTTGCCGGACTTGTGCTTCGGCTCTCGCACCTGACCATTGCCCAAGGAGCGGAGTGGCGGGCGCGGGCTGAGCAGGCGCTGCTGCGTGAACGATGGACGCCCGCGCCCCGAGGGAGGGTACTCGACCGCAAGGGACGGGTGCTCGCGCAAGACCGCCCGTCGTTCGACGTTGCCGTGGACTACGACGTCATCACCGGGGAACGGGCCTTCCGTGACGCCGCGCGGGCCGCGCGCCGGGCGATGGGTCCCGAGTGGCGTCTGTTGTCAGCGGAGGAGCGCGAGCGAGCGATCGCGGACCGCGTCACGGTCGAGGAACGCGAGATGGACGCGGCGTGGGACGCGCTGGCGCGAGCCGCGGGCGTGGCGCGCGATGAGATCGAGCAGCGTCGGGCCGACGTGATGGCCGAGGTGCAGCGGCTTACCTCGCATGTCTGGTCTCGCGCCAGAGAGCGCCGAGAGCGAGAGCTTCTTGCTCGCACGGGCGAGCCGGTCGCGGTGCCGCTTGGGGACGTCGCTCGGCCTCTGCGCGAGCAGCGCACGGCCCACGTGGTGCTCCGGGGAGTGGACGACCACACGGCGTTCACGATTCGCGGACTTGCGGAGATCTTGCCGGGCCTGCACATCATCGACTCGGGCGCTCGGGAGTACCCATTCGAAACGATGCGCATCGAGGCGCCGCGCGACGGGTTTCCGAGAGACTTGCGATCGGATCAGCCCGTCGCTGTCGAGGTTCGTGGGGTGGCCACGCACGTCATCGGATGGATGCGCCACCGGGTGTTCGCCGAGGATCTCGACGCTCGACCGTTCATCGATCCGGCCACCGGCGTGGTCGATCCGGGTCATTATCGTGAGGGCGACTCCATCGGCCAGGCCGGCGTGGAGCGGGGCCATGAATCGTCGCTCCGTGGCCTCCGGGGTCGGGCGGTGCTTCATCTCGACACCGGAGAGCGCGAGGAAACCCCGCCGACGATGGGGCGCGACCTCCGTCTCACGCTCGACATCGAGCTTCAGGCCAGGGTGCAGGCGTTGATGAGCCCGGAACTCGGATTGGCTCGCCTCCAGCCGTGGCACGTCAGTCCGACGAATCCGCTCCCCCTGCCGTTGAACACGCCCATCAACGGCGCAGCGGTGGTGCTGGATGTTCAGACAGGGCACATTCTGGCCATGGTGACGACGCCATCGTTCACCAGGGAGGATCTGGAGCGCGACCCTCGCGCGATCTTCGAGAACGCGCTCGATCATCCGTGGGTGAATCGCGCCATCGGGGCGCCCTATCCGCCGGGCTCGATCATCAAGGCTCCGTGGCTCGCGGCCGCGGCGACGTCCGGGGCATGGTCGCTGGATCGTTCGGTGGAGTGCACGGGCCACTTGTACCCTGACAAACCCGACGCGTTCCGATGCTGGATCTACAAGCAGTTCGGCACGACCCACACCGCGCAGCTCGGCCAGCCGATGCTGGCGCCGCAAGCGCTTGGCGTGTCTTGCAACATTTTCTTCTACAACCTCGCGCGATCGATGGGGCCGGAGCGCATCGTGGAATGGGCGCGCAAGTTCGGCATCGGGGGCACGTGGGGACTCGGAGTGGGACCGGAGTCCGGCGGGTTTCTTGGCCCGGTTTCCGGCGGCGAGGTAACGGCGTCCGACGCTATTCACATGGGGATCGGACAGGGGCCCATCGCGTGGACGCCCCTGCACGCTGCGGACGCCTTCGCCACGATCGCGCGGAACGGACTGCGGCTCGTTCCCCGAATCAATTCCGACGCGCTCGCCGTGGCCCAGGATCTTCGACTCGAACCCGAAGCCGTGCGACAGGCACAGGAAGGACTTCGGCTTTCGGTCAATGATCGACTCGGCACCGGCGCGTTCTTGCCCGGAGATGAGCAATGGGGTCGGGAGCCGATCTTCAACACGCCGGGCGTCGACATCGTCGGCAAGACAGGGACGGCTGAAGCGCCCGACCTGATCATCGATCCTGACGACGATGGGCCTCTTCCTCCCCAGACGATTCGAGCGGGTGATCATTCGTGGTTTGTCGTGATGGCCTCGCCAACCGGGGGCGGACCGCAGTACGCCATCGCGGTGATCATGGAGTATGCGGGCAGCGGCGGGCGTGTGTCCGGGCCCATCTGTAATCAGATCGTCCGAGCGCTGGTTGACGAGGGATACCTGCCTCGTGCGGCGCCTCGCGCGGCCGGAGTTGCGGAATGATGATTCGCGCCGCGATGAAGTCGATCCTGCGAGCCCGAGGCGAAGCATGGGCGCTCGTGCTCGCTTCGCTCGCGCTCTCGGCCATCGGAATCTACGCCATTGATGTGGCGTCCGGCCCGCACGAGGGGCTCAGCCCGCTCGCCACCCGACAGATGGCGTTTCTCGCGGCGGGGCTGCTTCTGGGGCTCGTCGCCGCCGGCGTTCACTTTCGAGTGCTCATGGCGATCTCGTGGTTTCTCTACGGTCTCGCGCTCGGTTTGCTCGTGTTTCTGCTCGTCCCCGGAGTCCCCGCCTCCATCGTCACGCCTCGCAACGGAGCGCGCGCCTGGATCGACCTTGGGCCGATTAACCTCCAACCCAGCGAGTTTGCAAAGATCTGCGTGGTGATCGTTCTGGCGCAGTATCTCCGATTTCGGAGCAATCACCGTCGCTTCATCGGATTCATCCCCCCCGCGCTGATCACCGGTGTGCCGGTGGTGCTCGTGATGCTCGAGCCGGATCTGGGCATGGCGTCGCTCTTTGTGCCCGCCCTGTTTGCGATGCTGATCGCCGCGGGGGCGAAAATGCGACATGTGCTGGCCGTGGTCGTGCTTGGCGCTGCGCTTGCGCCCGCCGCCTATCCGTTCCTCATGCCCCACCAGAAGGAGCGCATCGTGGCGCTGGTTCGTCAAACGCAGGGCGATCTCACGCTGCGGGACTCGTCGCAGTTCCAGTCCATCAAGTCGATGACGCTGGCCGGCGCGGGAGGCGCCGCCGGACTCCCCGCGGAGCACTCCCGAGTGCTGATCGACCTCAATGACCTCCCCGAGGCGCACAACGACATGATCTTCGCGGTGATCGTCAACCGATTCGGGCTCGCCGGCGGGCTGGCCGTGCTCGCTCTCGCGTTCACCTGGCTGCTCTCGGCATCCATCGCGGCCGCGCGCACCAACGACCCCTTCGGACGGCTCATCATCGTCGGGATCGCCGCGACGTTCGCCACGCAAATCATCATTAACGTAGGAATGAGCCTCGGCGTGCTGCCCATCATCGGGCTCACGTTGCCGTTCGTTTCCTACGGCGGTTCGAGCCTGCTCTCGTCCTATCTTGCGGTCGGGCTGATCGTGTCCGTCGCGGCGCGACCCAATCGCCGATTGGCCCGTCGTTCGTTCGAGTTCGGCGCCGACACCAGCGAGGACTGATCCCGTTCACTGTTCGGAGCCGGGGTTCGTCGGCGCACTTTTTTCCTGCTCGGAAAGCTTGCGACGAAACTCCCGTATCCGTTCAACCTCCGCCTCGTCGTGCGCCCGGATCATCTCGACCACCTGCGGCAGCAGATCGTTGGGGATCGGCACCGTCAGGTTGTACTGCACGATCTTCCACTCGAATCCCTCTTTCACCACGGCGCCCGAGCCGCGGCAGATCCCGTACTTCTGGTTCTCCAGGATCTCGTCGAACCACCCGGCGTTCCCCGCGTCGTTCAGATAGATGTGCCGTGTGCGCGAGGCGTACGTCCAGCCTTTGCCCTCCGCAAACCTCGGCATCGCGTACTCTCGAAACTCTCGCATCGCCCACCGCTCGTCTCCCTGCGTGCCCAGGAACACGGCCCCATCGGCAAAGTACGAGAAGTACTGCTCTCCGTCGGCCTTCGACGCTGCGTCGTGCAGCCCGTCCAGCATCCGGCTGATGTACGCCCGATCCATCGATCCGTCGCTCTGTGCCCAGGACGGCTGCAGCTTGATGCCGCTCAGGATCGCCATCGCCGCCACGACCGTCGCTCCCGCGTATACCCTCGTCCGTCGCATCGTCGTCTGCCTCCTCGAGATTCTGATGACCAAGCCGCCTGCCAACCCGCCCGAGTTGCCGCCGCTCAAGGATATCGAGCCGCTGGTTCCTCCCGCCTCGTTTTTCGAGGGGGCGGCGTCCCTCGGCGTCGAGTTTGAGCCCGAGGACCTCGTTCGGCTCGGGCGGTTCCTTGCCATGCTGCTGGAAACGAACACCCGTTTCAATCTCACGGCCATCCGGACGCCGGATGAAGCCTGGGAACGACACGTTCTCGACGCTCTTGCCCTGGTGCAGTTCCTCAGCGAGCTTCCGCCGGATGCCCGAGTCGCGGACGTCGGCAGTGGTGGGGGGGTGCCGGGCCTCCCGCTGGCCATCGTTCTGCCTGAGGTGCGGTTCACGCTCATCGAGGCCACGGGCAAGAAGGCCCGGTTCCTACAAGCGGCGGCCGAGGCGCTCGGTCTGGGCAATGTTCAAGTGATCAGCGAGCGCGCCGAGATGCTCGGGCATGACCGGGAGCAACATCGCGCGCTGTATGACGCCGTGCTCGCGCGGGCCGTGGGCCACCTGGCGGTGGTCGCGGAGTTGTGCGCTCCGTTGGCGAAGGTGGGGTCGCTCCTGCTTCTAACGAAGGGTCAGAAAGCCGAGGAGGAGTTGGCGGAGTCCAAGGCCGCGTTGCACGCGCTCCACCTTGCCGTGGCTGGGGTAATCGAGACCCCCACGGGCCGAGTCGTGGTGCTGGAGAAGCGGCGCGAAACCCCCCGAATCTATCCCCGTCGTCCCGGCGAGCCGGCACGCGCGCCGCTGGGTGTTCGCGCGCGGTCCTCGGGCGATGCGGCGCCGCGCACGGATGTCTGAGCCCTCTAGGATGCGGGCCGATGCCAGCCATAGGCCCAGCCACGCTCGCGCCCGACGGACCGATCGCGCAGCGCCTGCGCGAGGCCTTTGACCCTCGTCCCCAGCAGCAGCGCATGGCCCAGGCCATCGCCGAAGCGATGGAGCGACGCGGTGCGCTCCTCGTCGAGGCCGGGGCGGGTGTGGGCAAGTCGTACGCGTACCTGGTCCCGGCCATCGACCGAATTGTCAACCATGGTGAACGAGTGATCGTGGCGACCCACACCATCGCGCTGCAGGAGCAGGTGCTTGCGCGCGATGTGCCCACGCTGCGTGAGTCATTGGCGCCGCTCGACGTGTCGTTCCGCGCTTCGCTCGTGAAGGGACGAGGCAACTACCTTTCGATCCGCAGGCTCCGGCTCGCATCGGAGCGGCAGGATCGGTTGTTCTCCGACGCACCGTCCAAGCGGTCGCTGCACCAAATCGAGGACTGGGCCTACCAGACCGAAGATGGAACGCTTTCGACGCTGCCGGTGCTGGAACGACCGGCGGTGTGGGAGAGAACCCAATCTGATGTTGCGAATTGCATGGGGCGGAAGTGCCCGACCTACGACAAATGTTTCTTTCAGAACGCCCGGCGCGAGATGGAGCGATCCGACCTGCTGATTTGCAATCACGCGCTGTTCTTCGCCGACCTGGCGATGCGTGCGAGAGGGGTCGGGTTCCTGCCCGAATACGATCATGTGGTCCTTGACGAGGCGCACGCCATCGAGGACGTGGCCTCGGAGTATTTCGGGCGATCTCTCTCGGAAACGCGAGTCCGACGCCTCCTCACCACACTGCACCAAGAGCGCGGCGACCGAGGGTTCCTCCCCTCGCTAGCGCTCACGCTCGGCGAGAAAGCGACGGACGCCATCCGGCTCGTCCATGCGGCGGATGAAGCCGCTCGCCTGTTCTTCGATCACCTGCTGGCGCTCCAGCCGACGCCGGCTCGCGCCTTTCCCGGCCAGACCGATGGGAGTCCGCCGCCCGTGTCGTATCGCATCGCCGAGCCGAAGGCACTGGGGAACCCGATCACGCCAGCGTTCGCCGACCTTGCGGTGCGCCTGCGCCGGCTGCGTGACACCGTCGAACGCGACGAGGACCGGCTGGAGCTCAATGCATACGCCGAGCGGGCAGGGGCGATCGCGGACGACGCAGAGACGCTCGTGTCCCAGTCGCTCGAGGGGAACGTGTACTGGGCCGACGCAACACGTACTGCGCACGGCGTTCGCGCGACGCTGGCCTGTGCGCCCATCGACCTTGCGCCGGTCCTGCGTGAGCGGCTCTTCGAATCCGGGGCTTCGGTCGTGCTCACCTCGGCGACGCTGGCCACCGCCGGGGAGGGCGCATCCTGCGCGTTCGATCACGCGAGGTCCCGATTGGGCTGTGAGGACGCTGATGCTCTCGCGCTCGGGTCGCCGTACGACTTCACGCGACTGGTGCGGGTCTACGTCGATTCCTCCATGCCAGATCCGCGCGATGCTGAGTACCTCAATCGCCTCACCACCGCGATC
The DNA here is from genome assembly GCA_964638515.1 of uncultured Phycisphaeraceae bacterium. GTDB lineage: Bacteria > Planctomycetota > Phycisphaerae > Phycisphaerales > UBA1924 > CAYPGJ01. Next base: position 34,265 of record CAZWZL010000023.1, on the reverse strand, counting down.
GTGCATCACGCCGGAGAGACTCGGGGCGGCGCGTTCGTGCTGTTCACCTCGTTTGACACGCTGCACAAGGCCGCGCGCCTCGCCGCGCCCCGGCTCGAGGACGCCGGCCTCACCGTCCTGACGCAGGCGCGCGACGGCTCGCGCACGGCCATCCTCGACGCGTTCCGGGAATCCGGCTCGGCGGTGCTCTTTGGCGCGGCGTCGTTCTGGCAGGGAGTGGATGTCCGTGGCGGAGCCCTCCGCAATGTCATCATCACCCGTCTTCCCTTCGAGCCCCCGGACCGGCCGCTCACACAAGCGCGACTCGATCGCATCGCCGAGCAGGGCGGTGATCCTTTTTTTGAGGAATCACTCCCTCGCGCCGTGCTCCGTTTCAAGCAGGGCTTCGGCCGGCTCGTTCGATCCTCCACCGATTCCGGCCGGGTGGTTGTTCTCGACTCGCGCATCGCCTCGAAGGGCTACGGCCGCGCGTTTCTCCGCGCCATTCCGCCCGGCGTACCGATCGAGGATGCCGCCACCAACCGCATCGTGAACATCTGACTCGCGATCGTCCCTCAGGTATCCTGAGGCGCGTCCCAACCGCAATCGACCCACGCGCAGAGGAACCCCGCGGTCATGCTCGAGAAAGTCTTCAAGGCCTACGACATCCGGGCCACCTGCCCAGATCCGCTCTCTCCGGAGATGGCCCGCCGCATCGGTGAAGGCGCCGCCGTCTATCTCGCAGGGCGTCCGGGCGCCCAGGGCAAGCCCATCGTAGTGGGGCGAGATATGCGGAAGACCAGCCCCGCGATGGCGGATGCGCTGATTTCCGGCATCAACGCGACAGGCGTGAACGTCATCGACGTGGGGCTGGTCGACACGCCCTTCACCTACTTTGCCGTAAACCACCTGAGCGCCGCCGGGGCCGTCATGACCACCGCGTCGCACAATCCGCCGCAGTACAACGGATTCAAAGTCTCGGCCATGGGGGCCAAACCCGTCGGTCAGGACACGGGGCTTTCAGACATTCGCGCGCTGGCCGCCCGAGCGTCCGACGAGGAGACGCTGCACGCTCCGGGGGCGAAAGGGCCCGGCTCCCGGGAATCGCGCGATCTGTGGGATGCCTATGTCTCACACGTCCGAGGCTTCTATCAGCCCGGGACGCGAAAGCTCCGTGTCGTCATCGACGCATCCAACGGCATGGCGGGAACCATGATTCCGAAGATATTCGGCCGGCAGGGCGCGCCCCTCGTCGAAGGGCTTGATCTCCTCGAGATGAACTTCGAGAACGCTCGAGGTGAGTTCGTCCACGAACCCAATCCCATGCTTCCGTCCGCCATCGCGGAGCTCCAGAAATCTGTCGTGAGAGAGAAGGCAGACTGCGGACTCTGCTTCGATGGCGATGCCGATCGATGCATCGTGATAGACGAACAGGGCCGGCCCATCGGCTGCGACCATCTCACTGCGTGGCTTGCGGCGGGGTTCCTTCGAAAATCTCCCGGCGCCGCTGTCATTTACGATCTGCGATCCTCGAAAGCCGTGGAGGAGGCGATTCGGGCCGGGGGCGGCAAGCCGCTGCGCTCTCGCGTGGGCCACGTCTTCATGAAGAAGCTGCTCGCCGAATCGAACGGTGTGTTTGCGGGTGAACTCTCGGGCCACTTTTATTTTCGAGACAACTTCAACGCCGATTCGGGCGCAATCGCCATGGCCGCGGTGCTGACAGCCCTCTCGTCGATCGACTCGCCGCTGTCCACGATCATCGACGGCGTGGCGAAATACCCGCAATCGGGCGAGCAGAACTTCCGCATCGAGGACAAGGACGGCGCCATCAACGCACTGAAGCAAAAGCACTCCGGGGCCACGATCGACGAGCTGGACGGTGTAACGATCGACGCGTTTGAGCGCGAGGGCTGGTGGTGCAATGTCCGCAAGTCCAACACGGAGCCGCTCCTGCGACTCAATCTGGAGGCCCGCGACCGTGCCACACTCGACCGGATGCTTCGCGAAATCTCCCCTCTGCTCGGGCAGCCCGCCGATCACTGAAGAAGCATCGATTCTCGTCCCCCTTTGGTTTCAACGGTCAATCACATGAACGTCACTCGATTCTTCGATCACTGGTCCCTTTCGGAGGACCCGTTCCGGGCGGAAGAGGCGCGACAGGACCCGGTGTTTCTGCTCGCCGAGACCGCGGCCTTTCACCCCGACTTCGAGAAGATCCTCGGCGACCTCGACCGCCCCACCACCTCCATCGTCTGCGGCGAGAAGGGATCGGGCAAGACAGCGATACGCCTGCAGATCGAGCGCCTCATCGAGCAACGCAACGCGACACGCGACGATCGGCGCGTGCTGCTCATTCCATACGACGACCTCAATCCGTACCTGGATCGCTTGGCCTCGCGCGCTCGCGCCGGCAAGGATGACCCGTTCAAGTCCATTCGTCTGGTCGATCACATGGACGGTGTGCTGATCACCGCAGCAACAGACGTGACCGACGCGATCCTGAACGACCCCGACTCGGATAACCCCACGGCCGGGTTTCTCAGGAACCGTCGAAAAGACCTCCGCCGATTGCCCGAGGACGTGAAGACCGACCTGCTCACGATCCAGGCCGTCTACGACGCCTCGTCCCGTGCACCCGCCCGAACCCGCGCTCTTCGCCGGCTGATGGGCGCACCGGGGGACCGTTCCGCCGCGATCTGGTCCGTAGCCGCGGTGCTCGTTTGGGCATTGCCACTGCTCGTGCTCGCCCTCTGGCTCGAACTGGGCACGCAACGGCTGACGCTGCAGGTGTGGTCGGGCGCCCTCGCGCTGGCCCTCGCGATCTGCGCGTTCGTCGTGTTCCGCCGACTCGTGCTCGATCGATGGTCGCTCCTCCGCACAGCCCGACGCTGCCTGGCGCAGGTGCGGGTGCTCAACCGATCCCGAGAATCGCTCGCCGACTCGTTGGCGCTGCTTCCCCAGGAGGCCCGAGACCCCTCCTCGCTCCCGCTCGCCGAGGGAGATGATCGCCGGTTCGAGATGTTCCGCCGATTGCGTCGCTGCCTGTCAACGCTCGGATGCGGCGCGTGCATCATCGTCGTCGACCGTGTGGACGAGCCCACGCTCGTGGGGGGTGATCCGGACCGTATGCGCGCTCTCGTGTGGCCCATGCTCAACAACAAGTTCCTGCAGATGGACGGCTTCGGGATCAAGCTCCTCCTCCCCATCGAGCTCCGCTTCGCGCTCTACCGTGAATCGGCCGCGTTCTTCCAGGAAGCCCGGCTCGACAAGCAGAATCTCGTGGACCGACTCGCGTGGACCGGCGTCACGCTGTACGACCTGTGCAGCGCGCGCCTCAACGCCTGCCTGAAACCCTCGGCCTCGTCCGTCGCGCTCCGTGACATGTTCGAGGATGACGTCTCGCGCCAGGATCTCATCGACGCGCTCGATCAGATGCGCCGCCCGAGGGACGCCTTCAAGCTGCTCTACCGCTGCGTGCAGGAGCATTGCGCCTCGGCCACGGACGACGAGCCACGCTGGAAGATCCCCCGCCTTACGCTCGAATCGGTCCGAAAACGTGAGCAGGAACGCGTGGACCAACTCAATCGGGGTGTCCGTCCGGCCTGACCCCACCGCCCGCACAATCCCACCAGCTCGCCGCACGCTCCCTTCGCACCGCTCATTCGATCCCGCGGCTGCGCCGATTTCTTCCCCGCTCTTGACACGGAGGAGATCGGATGCCCGTCAATGCGCGAAACGCCCTCGCTACCGCCGTGTCATTGGCTGCCGGCCCCGCCGCGCACGCCCTCATCGTGGCCGGCCCCTCGCTGACCCGACCCGAGCACGGGTACGTCGGCTCGTGGAACGGATCCTCGGCGATCCCGATTTCCTCGCGCTGGCTGGTTTCCGCACGCCATGTCGGCGGCGTCGCGCCAGGCGCGCTCACGATGCAGGGTATCTCCTATACGAGCGACCTCGTCGTTCGCCATGTCTCCGAGGACTTGCAGCTCATACGGGTGATTGATGACCTTCCGGGCTGGCACGGGCTCGCCATGCTCCCCGCTCCCATTACCGGGAACACGTCCTCGCCGACGAACGACCCGCGCCTCGAGACCGCGGCTCTGGTCGCCAACACGGCCGTCGTGCTCGCGGGCATGGGTCGCACCAACGGTGCGCCCCTCCCGGGGGGCGGATGGGATTGGACCGGTCCGGCCCGCGAAACTTGGGGAGAAAACGTTCTCGTCGGCGTTTTCAACTCCCTCTTGGGCGCACGGTTTGATCTCAGCGGCCCCGAATCACTCGTATTCGAATCCTCGTACGCGTCCAACGATTCCGGGGGCGGGATGTTCCTGCCGTTCGCGGACGGTTCACTGCGCCTGATCGGCGTGGCCGTCGGTACATCCCCGTTTGGGCGCACCATCCCGGGATCTATGGCCTATGCGCTGAACCTTGCCCCTCTCATTCCGTGGATCGAGGGCGTGGTCGGCGCGTCTCTGCTGGGGCCGGGTTCGACGCCGGCCCCGGGCGGCGCAGCCTTGCTCGCGGCCGCCGGTTTGATCTTCTCCGCGCATCGTCGACGCTGACTCACTCACCGGGGATGTACGCGATCACTCCCTCCCAGGGACTGCTCGCACTCGCATACTTCTTCCGCGCGATCCGCCCAGCAAGATAGGCGTCCCGCCCCGCTTCGCAGGCCTTGCGCATCGCCCCGGCCATCCGCACGGCATCCTTCGCGTGCGCGATGCCGGTGTTGAGCAGCACGCCGTCGGCGCCCAGCTCCATCGCCACCGCGACGTCGCTCGCCGTGCCGACCCCGGCATCGACCACGACCGGATAGGCCGCGTCACCCTCCTTTAGGAGTTCGAGACAGAGCACGATGTTGGCCGGGTTGAGAATTCCCTGGCCCGAGCCGATCGGCGATCCCGCTGGCATCACGCTCGCGGCGCCGGCTTCTTTCAGCCGCACCGCCGCGATCGGATCGTCGCTCGTGTAGCACAGCACCTCGAATCCGTCCTTGACGAGCTCGCGGCACGCATCGAGCGTTCCGCCCGGATCGGGCAGCAGCGTCTTGCGGTCTCCCAGCACTTCGAGTTTGACCCACCTCGCGCCCGGATTCTCCAGCTGTTCCAGCAGCTCTCGTCCCAGTCGCGCCACGCGCACCGCGTCATCAGCGCTGAAGCAGCCCGCGGTGTTCGGCAGCACGGTGTACCGATCCAGGTCCAAGTGGTCCAGAAGGCTCTCGCCTTTCTCGTTGACGAGCCGCTCCCGGCGCACGGCCACCGTCACCACTTCCGCGCCACTCGTCTCGAGGGCCGCCTCCATCGCACCATAATCGCGATACTTGCCCGTTCCAACGATCAGGCGGCTGGTCATCTCCCGCCCGCCGATCCGCCAACGAGCCGTTTCCATCGTCGCCGTCATCTCTTGCCTCTCCTTCAACCGCCTCCCACCAACGTCACGATCTCCACCGTGTCTCCCTCCCCGACGAACGTTTCCCCGTGTTCCCGCCTTGGCGCCACACGCCGGTTGACCTCCACCGCGCACGCCCACCCTACGCGCGTGCCCCGGGCCTCAAGCAATTCCAGAAGTTCCGAAACGCTGAGCCGCTCACCCGCGAAGTCCATGGTCTCGCCGTTCACGTGAACCCGCATCCCGCAAGTATAGAGCCGGCCGCAACGCCGCCTCGCTAGGATCAGTTTCCATGCCCTCAGGCGCCACGATGCCGACACCCTCGCCGAGCCAACCTGCGGCCGCATCCTCATCGCGATGGCTGTTCGCGGGTGCGATGGTCGGCGTTGCCGCGGTGCTGCTGGGGCTGGCGGTCGCGCTCACGACTCGGGAGCTCCGCAAGCCCAAGCCGCTCCCGGCCGACTCCCCCGACGCCCTTGTGGCGTCCGTGTTCTCTGCGGTCGAGCGTGGGCGTCCGGACCTGATCCCGTCACTGATTTACGCCGAGAACTCCGACCTGCGCCTCGTGCTCGATGCTCTCGCGGACCTCTTCGACTCGCTCGATTCGCTCGCTGCGACGATCCAGCAACGCTTTCCCTCCGAAGTGGAGTCTCTGCGCGGGCAGCCCGCCTCGGGCGGCATCGTCGGGGCCCTGGCCGGAGCCCAACGCGCTGCGCAGGCCGGCGGTTCACAGGCCCCCAACTTCTCCAACGCGTCCATCCGCTCGCTGCTCGCCGATCCGTTCGCCGCCATCCGGGACGCGCGCGGACGCGTCTCCACGGCCGTGGTCGCGGACGATCTCGCGGCGGTGCTGATTGATTCCAAGCCCGCGTTCGGCGTCGGGCTGATGCTGCGAAGGGCGGAGGGGCGATGGTGGATCGACCTGCCGCTCAACCTCCCGTTCATCGCCAAGTACTCCCCGCGGAACACGGAGGAGCACCAGATTCTGGCATCGATGATCCAGGTCGTCGACAATACCATCGTCGACCTTCGGCAGGACATCGACGCCGGAAAATGCGCGAACCTCCGTGAAGTGTCGCAGCTCGCGGGCGAGAAGGCCTTCGCGCCCATCGCGCTGTGTGTGGTCGCATATGACCGCGCGATCAAGGCCCGGTCCGCAACGCCCTGAAAAACGAGCGACGCTTCGGGCGTGTGCCCGCACGCCACCCCCACAGGGCCAGGCCGCTTGCGGAGCTCACCACCGCCGGCGATGCGAACACCGTGAGCAGGGGGGCGATCGAACCGATCCCGCTCGGTGTCATCCATGACGTGCAGCATCCAGAATCAGTCGAACACGCGCCACATGCTGTGTTGCGCCGTGCCACGATCTCGCCGGTCATCGCGTCCACGTGCAGCCGAGTCCCGCCGACGTAGCCCGTCTCGTCGCCGTAGACGGGCAGCCGCGGACCGGGAGCCTCAGCTGGTGGGTCGCGGTCGGTGCGCACGCCCACCTGCGAATGTCGTTGCCCCAGCGGATTCCCTTCGTGGGTCGGTCCGGACACCCCGCTACCCGAGCCGAGACCGCCCACCCTTTCACCGCTCGCAAAGAGCGAAACGACCGCGATGTCGTGCGAAGAAACCGCGGCCGCTCCAGCATCGCACCGCACTCTCAGGTCGACGCCCGCGGGCTACCTCTCTCCTCCGTCACACATTCGCGGGTCAACACACCGAACCGAAAAACCCGAGCACGATGTTCAGGTCCGTGAAGTTCACGAGCCCGTCCCCATTCAGATCGGCCCCGACTCCCGGCGTCGTGGGCTGCCCGAACAAGCTCAGCACGTTGTTCAGGTCTGCGAAATCCACGCGCATATCCCCGTTGGTATCGCCGGGGCAGGGAGCTGGGATGATTCCCACGAACAGCTGCGCATCGTCGAGGTTGATCCACCCGACGTTTTCTCCCCACGCGTATCCGCGCAACCGTTCTCCCTCGATCCGCGCCGGGTTCGCCGGGCTGGCCAGCGCGCCGCCCAGGAAGTTCACCCAGCCGACGTTCTCGCCCCAAGCCATCCCAAACAGCATGCCCGAGCCGTCCACGTTCACGCCGTAGTCGTCCCCCTCGACGTTCAGGTACGTCGAGCCCGCGGACGGGGTGGCGTCGCCCAGGTCCAGCCAGCCGGTGTTCTCGCACCACACCTTCCCCGACAGGAAGTTCGTGTGCACCCGGAGTCCGCCCGAGCCCACGGGGGCGCCGGCGTCCCGCCAGTTCATGTGCCCCACGTTCTCACCCCACGACCACTTGTTCGTGGCGTGCGCCTGGCTCGGCTGCGCCCACGCGCTCCCGCCAGCTATCAGGCCCGCTATCGCGACAAGCATCTTCTTGACATCGCTTCGCATCTCGTCGATCTCCTCTGCTGTTCGTGTCGTCTCCGGCTTCGCGAACGGCGGGCGCGGGGGTTCCGCGCCCTCGCCCACGCCGCCCGAACCCGCTCACTCAGCGATGTTTGCCATCGAGTCCGTCGAGAACGCCGTGCCCCCCGTATTGCCATTGATGGCGCCGCTGAGCGTTGGTTGCACGATCGGCGCCACGCGTTGGTTGGCGCCAATCACGTAGTTCGTCGTGTTGAAGCCGCAGATGTTGCGGGTCACCGTGCTCGGCTGACCCAAGGCCCCCGGCACGTCGATGCCCGTGGTGTTGTTGCGCGACACGTTCTCGTCGATCAGCGCCCGCCCTCCCGAGGCTCGAATACCGGCGAGGGAGTTGTCCGTCGCCACACTTCGCCGCAGCACCGCGCCCGACTCCGTACTCACCGACGCGTTCAAGTGAAACCCATGCCCCTGATTATTCGCGGCATGGCACTCGACCGCCTGGCTGTAGGAACTCAGTGAGAACCCATCACCCGAGTTGGATCTCGCCACGCTCCTGGTGATCCTCGCCCGTCCCAAGAGCCGAAAACCGGTTGTCGCATTGCCTGCCGCCATGCACCGCTCCGCGATGCTCCCCTCTCCCAAGAGGAACCCGACGCTCGTGCTGGACGTCGCCGTGCTCCCCACGAGCGACACGTTGGCGTTCGTCACTATTCCTTGGCCGCATTGAGCGGCCGTGAGGTTTTCTCCGACGGAGTTCGAGGCCAACTGAAGCCCACGAGTGACGCACCCCGTGGCCGTCAGATTCCGGTAGATCGATCCGAGCGCGAAGTTCCCAAACAGCCCGATGCTCCCGAGCCCTTCAAAGTGACCATCATGAACGTGCATCCGCGTCGCGCCCGCAACGTCCGTGATCCCATGCACGCTCCCGGCCTCGCCTCGGATCGTGAAACCGCGCATGTCGATCGTCACGTTCGGCGCCGCCACCACGATCCCGCTCTTTCCCGAAGGCACAACGATGTCCCCAGTCAGGAAATACGAGCCGCTGAAGGCGATCCGGAACACCTCTGTTGCTGTTCCCGGAGCGGTCGTTTCATTGATCGGGAGTCTCGGCTCCACCTCGGCGAGCGTCCGATAGGTCGAGGAGATCGGCCCGGCGGGGGGCGCCAACGGGCCCGCCAACGCGCCCGAAGCCGCCGCCGTCAACACACCTGTCACCGCCCCACGCATCCAACCCAGCTTGGCGATCGCCATTTGAGGCTCCTTCGCAACGTTCGCTGACCCGATCACTTCCCGCGACATCGCATGCCGCATATCCTCCAGTGCGACATCCATGCCCGGGGGGCTAACCGAGTTTGAGATTTGTTTGCGCTGCCCGGGGGATGGCCCCGCAGCCCTCCCCTTGAGCGCCGCCCGGCGCGCCGTGATGGCGACCCCGCTAGACTGTGCGCGAAGCCTCTGCGCGGGCGTAGCTCAGGGGTAGAGCGTCAGCCTTCCAAGCTGAATGTCGCGCGTTCGAATCGCGTCGCCCGCTTTGGTCAGAAACCCCGCCGAGTGGCCGAACGGCTCGCCGCCGGTCGGCTCCCCGCCCGCGGGCCGGGCCGCGGGCCCACGGTATCATCGATCAGCACGGCTCGCGAGAATCCCGGGAGAATCGAGCCGGCCGTCACGGCGGCTGAATCGATGTCCCAAGCGAGATCCAAAGAAGCGCCGGGCGAAAGCCGAATGCTCCGGAATACGCGCCGACTCCGCACCTCACAATGAGAAACTCGATGAAGCGATGGCTCAAGGAACCGCTACTGCATTTCGCCCTCCTCGGCGCCGTCGTCTTCGCCATGTTCCGGCCGTCCGACTCCGGGGCCACGCCCAACCATCGCGAGATCGTGATCTCGGCCGTCAGGATCGAACACCTGGCGACGCTGTTCGCCCGAACCTGGCAACGCCCGCCCACCCCCAACGAACTGGAGGGCATCGTCGAAGATTACATCCGCGAGGAAGTGGCCTACCGCGAGGGAATGGCGATGGGCCTCGACCGCGATGACACCATCATTCGACGTCGGATGCGCCAGAAGTTCGACTTTGTCGCTGAGGATGTCGGCGCACAGGCCGAGCCGACCGACCAGGATCTTGAAACGTATCTGTCGGAGCACAGCAGCGTGTTTCGGCTCGAGCCGCGGTGGACATTCCGCCACATCTACCTCAACGCGGAACGACGAGGAGAATCCATCCAGGCCGATGCCGAGAATCTCCTGCGCGAGCTCCGCGCCGATCCGTCAACGGACCCGAGCCCGCTGGGCGATCCCACGATGCTGGAACACGCCCACGTGAGCCGCTCCATGACCGAGATCGCCGCCCAGTTCGGCCCCACGTTCGCCGCAGTCATCACCGGGCTGCAGCCCGGCGAGTGGCAAGGCCCCATCGCGTCTGGCTTCGGCGCGCACCTCGTCATCGTGGACGATCGGGTGGAAGGCCGCATGCCGCCGCTGGACGAGATCCGTGACCGAGTCCGCGGCGACTGGGAAAACGCGCGCCGATTGAAGATGGTAGAGGCGCTGTACGCCGGCCTGCTCGCGAAGTACCGAGTCACGGTCGAGTGGCCGGACGCGATCAGAGGGAACGGTGGATCGTGAAACGCTCGAAGCCGATGTTGCCGCTTTGGCTGCTGCTGCCGATCCTGTGGGCGCTCGCGCCGAACGCGATCGCGCACGAACTCCGCCCCGCCTATCTTGAACTCCGCCAGACTGCCCCCGACACCTTCAGTGTCCTGTGGAAAGTGCCGGCGCGGGGAGACGATCTGAGGCTGGGCATTTACGTCCGGCTTCCAGAGTCGGCCCAGAACATCAGCGAGCCGCGCGGCGTGTTCGCCGGAACCACGTACGTCGAACGCTGGACCATACGCGAACCCAACGGGCTCGTCGGTTCGACGATCCACATCGACGGCCTCTCAACGATGCTCACCGACGTGCTCGTGCGCATCGAACGCCTTGACGGCGTCACCCAGATCGCGCGACTCATGCCCACGAGCCCCTCTATGCTCGTGAAGGCCTCACCCCCATGGTGGGAATCCGCCTGGACCTACGGCGCGCTCGGCGTCGACCACATCCTGCTCGGCGTCGATCACCTGCTCTTCGTGCTGGCCCTCTTGCTGCTCGTGCGCGGCGGCAAGCGACTCGTCGGCGCCGTGACCGCGTTCACGATCGCACACTCCATCACACTCGCGCTCGCGTCGCTCGGCGTCGTGCACGTGCCCGGCCCTCCGGTCGAGGCCTGCATCGCGTTGAGCATCGTGTTCGTGGCCTCAGAGATTCTGCACAGCCGCGCCGGCCGTCGGGGCCTCACGGAGCGGGCGCCCTGGATCGTGGCCTTCATCTTCGGACTCCTGCACGGCCTCGGTTTCGCGGGAGCGCTGAGCGAGACGGGCCTTCCCGAAGGTTCAATCGTGGTCTCGCTGCTCTTCTTCAACCTGGGCGTCGAGGCGGGGCAGCTCGCGTTCATCGCCCTTGTGATGGGCGCCGTGATCCTCATCAAGCGAGCTCGCCCGAGCATCATGTCGTCGCTCGGCTGGCTCCCGCCCTATCTGGTCGGAAGCGTGGCCATGTTCTGGGTCATCGAACGAGTCGCCGGTTTCTGACGGGGCCGCCGCTCAGGCGCTGATGTACTTCACGTGCACCCGCGCGGGGTTCGGATCAAAGGGAGCGAACACCGTGCTGAGCCCATGCCAGTACAGCGAGATGTCCATGGAGCGGGGGTCATACGCGACGGTGTACAGCGTGCCGGAGCCACGCCGATAGTCGTAACGGAACAAGGGCGGGCGGAGAAACGCGTCAATCATCGGCCCAAGCCGGGGTCGGTGCCCCGCCATCCCCGAAAGATGCGCGAAGCGCTCGATCGTCTGAGTAAACCGCGCGTACTCGGGCCACTCGACGCCGAGTTGGTGGTTGGTGGAAACATCCACGGCCTCGAACACCGCAGGCCGATCGGGCGACGTATAGGCCGTGACTCGCTCGCCCGATCGATCCAGAAGCGAAAAGTTGTACGACATGTACACAGGCAGTCTGGCGAGCGCGTGCAGCGCGTCGCGCACGCACGAGCATGTCTGAAGCAGATAGCGCACCACTAGGGATGCGCTGAATCCAAGCCCGACCACCTTCCGACCCCCGAACGCCAGCGCAACCACCAGCCCCGCGTCATTCACCCCGTCGAGAACGCCCCAGAGACAGTCTGAGAGCCCGTGCACGCCGACCCCGCCCCAGCGGGTCGCGAGCGCAACGCCGTCACACAGATGCGGCGCATGGTCGTAGTTTCGAACGAGCACCGGGCCGTGATCGCTCTCGCACACCGCCTGCGAGCACGCGCGGATGATGGGCGTGGGCGCGTACAGCGAGAGAAATCTCGCCTGCGCCTCGCCCCCGCCCACCAGCTCCACCAAGCCGTCATAGGTGGCCGCCAACTCGGGCATGTGAAAGCGCAGCTGTGACGCACACGCCGCGGCCGACGGCCCGGCGTCCGATCGCCGAGAAAGCCACCGGTGATACGACGGCCAGCTCGACTCGAAGATGACGCGGAGTTTCGGTCCAGGCTCAGCTTCGCTGATGGCTCGGAACGTAAGTTCGAGATCAAGGGTTGGAGCTGCGTGCATGACTTACAGCAGCTTGAACCCGTGCTCATGGGCCTTGTCCACGCCCTCGCCGACGGCGAGCGGAATCGACGAATACTGCGACCGGATGCCCTTGATCCACTTCTTCGCGCGGTCCGTCAGATTGAACTCTTCGTCCATGAATCGCCCCGGGCTCACCAGGATGCCCAGGTCCGCGCCCTCGTACAGGTAGTCGCCCCGCCCCGCGATGCGGAGAAAGAACGCGCGGTTCTCCGTGTGCACCGTTCTCCGATGCGTCTGGGGCCGTACGTAGCGGATCTGGCGGTCGTCGTCGAGCTCCCAGATGCCCGAGCTCGGCGCATCGGTGATCCGGGCCACCGAGTCCTTCGTGTGCTTGATGACCAGCTGGCTCCAGCTGTCGATGTTGTCCGGGTTGGCCCAGCGCTCGTTCAGCTCGTCGACATCAAGCTCGTAGCTCGCTCCCATCCACTCCAGCAGGTGGAAAATGAAAAGCGGAGCATCGGCGTGCGCAAAGGCCGACAGGTTCGTCATGGAACTCGCGCCGGTGATCCGCGGGTTGCACTCCCCGAGATACACCTTGCCCGTGTCCAGATCGGTCAGAAAATCGAGCTCGAAGTAGCCGCGGTACCCCTTCTTGCGCAGCTCCTCCCCGAACGCCACGGCCGACTTTCGCGCGTTGCGCCGCGTATGCGCCTTGAACGCGCCCGCGAACACCTCGTTCCCGCACCAGCCGCCCTTGTACGGCGTCAGCTCGGGGAAGCCCACAAGCTCCGTCATCAGCGGGCCCACGATCGTGCCGTGGCGCGTCACACAGGCCTCGAGCGCAGAGCCGCGGCACCGGATCTTCTTCATGATCTTGACTTCGGGCGCCGAGACAATGTCCTGCTCGTGCTTCCGAAAATCCCGCTCGTTCGAGATGAAGTACGTGGTGTGCCCGGAATCGCCGAACGCCGTCTGCACCACAAGGTCCTCTCCCAGCCGGCGCGACACTCTCCGCAGCGACGCGTAATCCGTCACCTTGGCCAGCACGTTCGGGACGCACGCCACCCCCGCCTGCTTGGCGATCCGCGTCGTCTCCACCTTGTCGTCGATCTTCGTCCGAAGCTTCGCCGGGGGGAAGCACACCGTGAGCCCGGCCTGCTCGCACAGCCGCTCGGTCTCCTCGTCAAACATCAGAAAGACCGCCTTCCCGCCCGGGCCGCGTTGCTCAATCAGATCGAGCACGTCGGGATGACTCAAGAGGTAGTTATTGATGTCCTCGATCGATTCGAACGGCGCGTGCGCCCGCTCGGGCGGCACGTACACGTGCGGGTGCATGCCGTCGAAGCAGTCGATCGCGCAGATGAAATTGAAGTTCCGAATCCACTCATCCATGCCGATCAGGTTGAAGTTGGTCGCGCTGACAAAGTAGATCGGCTCGGTGTTCCGATGGAAGAACCGCCGAATGTCGGAAACGCCCTTGAGCTTTCTGCGCCGCTGCCGAACCGGCCGATCCGAGCTCAGAGGCTTCGCCGAGAGATCGCTGCCCGAAGGCGCAACCATGCGTCCGTCCTGTCTTCCAACACCCATAGGCTTATCCTTTCTCCTGTATTCGTGAGCGCCCCGACGTTCGCGCGGCGCGATCAAGCGCCGGCGCCGTGAACACCCGGAATCCATACGCCGGGTGATGCCCGTGAATCTCCTTGACGTCGATCGCCAGCAAAAATGAAATGATCTCCTCGCTCACCACCTGCCCTGGCACGAGCAGCGGGAACCCGGGCGGGTACGGAGTCACGAACGAGGCTGAGACATACTCGCGCCCGTCACGAATCGCCGCGAGCGTCTTCGGCGTGATCTGGAGCCAGTCCAGATTGGCCTCGTCGTACGCATGGAAATACGCCTTCCGCAAGTCGCCCTCCGGCGTTCCGGAGTCATCCGGTTGAAACGCGCGGTGGAACCGGCTGAAGTTCGGCAGTGGGGGACTGGTCAGCAGCGCATCCACGTCCGCGGCATGACGCGCCAGCCCCGCGCTGCTCTCCGTCACCAGCCGGTCCTTCACGCCTGCGCCGATCTTCGCCAGCACCTCGATCAGGTACGCGATGTCCCCGCGCGCCGTGCCGATGTTCGCCATGAACAACGCCGTGTTGCGGGAAGTCTTGTTGATCTGAATGTCGTGCTGGTCGATGAGCAAGTGCCGGAACTGATCTCCGTTCAGTCCCGTCGCGGCGATCTGCAGTGTGACACGCGTCGGATCGAGCGTGAACTCGTCCATGCGCCAGGCCTTGTCCATCGGGCCCCACCCGTGCTCGGAGTGGTAGTAGTACTCCAGCCCCGACGGCCGAAACTCCTCCGGAATCATGTCCGCCGGTCGCAACACGGAGAAAAAGCCGTTGATGAGCGGGTGCTCCCGGACTCGCTCCCGCAACGTCATCGCCAGACCGATCGTGCGCTCGATCAGCTCATACCCCTCCAACTCCATCTGCCGACGGCCGACATCGAGCGACGCGACAATCTGGTAGTTGGGCGACGTGGACGTGTGCGTCATGAACGCCTCGTCGAACGTCCCGCTCGCCTTCTGCTCGAAGTCCTCGTCGAACACGTGGATCATCGACCCCTGACGCAGCGCCGTGAGCGTCTTGTGCGTCGACTGCGTGGCATACACACGCACCCTGGACAGGTCCGGGTCCGGCATGTCCCGAATCGCATCCGGCCCCAGCGCGGCCTTGGCGGCGTACGACGCGCGATACGCCTCGCTCCGAAGCTCGGTCCGAAGCCGCGCCGCCGCGTCCATCGCGGTGCGCCGGCGAAGCATCGGATTGAACCGCGCAAACGCAAACCACGCCTCATCCCACAGGAAGATCATGTCAGGCTTGATCGCCAGCACCCGCCGCATCACCACTTCCGGGTCGTACGTGATCCCGTCAAACGTGCAGTTGGTCAGCAGCAGCATCCTGACCCGGTCCAGCTTGCCCGCCGCCTTGAGCTCGAGCAACCGCTCCTCGATCTCCCGGAGCGGCACCGCCCCG
Organism: uncultured Phycisphaeraceae bacterium; assembly: GCA_964638515.1. Classification (GTDB taxonomy): domain Bacteria; phylum Planctomycetota; class Phycisphaerae; order Phycisphaerales; family UBA1924; genus CAYPGJ01. The sequence goes on along the minus strand of CAZWZL010000023.1, from coordinate 18,932 downwards.
TACATCGCGTACGGCGCGAGCGGATAGGAATCCAGGTACACCGGCATCGCGCCCGCGAGCACCATGGCGTAGTGGTGCGACTTGTGGCAGTCACGATCGATCAGCACGATGTCCCCGGGCTGGATGAGCGCCTGAAGCACGATCTTGTTCGCCGTGGACGTGCCGTTGGTGACGAAGAACGACTCACGCGCGCCGAACGCCCGCGCCGCCGCGTCCTGCGCGCGCTTGATCGGCCCCCTGGGCTGCAGCAGCGAATCCAGCCCGCCGCTCGTCGCGGACGTCTCCGCAAGAAAGATGTTCGGCCCGTAGAACTCCAGCAGATCGCGCGCCCAATGCGAGTTGGCCATCGACTTGCCCCGCGCAATCGGCAGCGCGTGAAACACGCCCGTGGGCTTCGCGCTGTAGCGACGGAGCGCATCGAAGAACGGCGCCTCAAACCGAGCCCGCAGCCCCTTCAGAATCGTCAGGTGCTGCTCCATGTACTGCTCGAGCCGGTAGAACGCCCGCCGGAAGTTCGTGCCGAGATTTCCCGCCACCGATTCGAGCGGCGTGTCCGTCACGAGGTACAGATCAAGCTCAGGACGCAGCCGACGCAACGCCTCCCCGAGCGCCATGCTCCGCTCAAGCCCGAACGAAACCGGCATCGGATGGCTCTGCAGCGCATCCAGATACCGTTGCAGCGCCGGGTGGCGGTTCTGAGACGAGAACGCGCAGTTGTACCGAAGGAACACGGCCTGGATCGTCGGGTTGAACTGCACCGCGATGATCGCGTCCTCAAGGCTGGGCACGGTCACCACGTCATACACAGCCTCATCGGAATCTCGCCGGCACGCGGCCAGTCCGTCCCGAATCTCCGCGCGGTCGTACGCGTCGACCCCATCGACAATTAGCACTTCGAAGTACGGCTTACCCGTGCGAACAGCCTCGCGCCGATCGTACTCCTCGCCGCGATCCGTCGTCCCCGAGCGCGTCAGGGTGGCTCCCCCCCGATCGCGATACGCGTCGCCCACCAGCAGCCGCGCCACATCGCTCACCTCCGACGCGAGATCCCCGTACTCACCGCGCTCGAACAATCGCGCCAGTCGCTCCATCCTCGCGCCGCCCGGAAACGCCCAGTAAAACTCAAGCGTTCGAAGCACGCCGAGGCTGAGCGCGACCAGTTCCTTCGGCTCGCTCAGGTCGCGCCCGGATCGTGAGAACTCCTTCAACCACGTGGCTCGCAGCTGCAACTCGTTCCAGCTGTCCATGCGTAGCTGCGGCGCGCTGTACTTGCGCGAGCCCTTGCCGCGATCGCCAACGCCGGCTGCGCTCACGGGTGGGCGCCGGGCGGCGCGCCAAGATGCGCAGCCTGGCCTCCGGCTGGGGTCGATGGAAGTATCGCCGACGGGGGCGGCAAGCCCGTCGGCGGAGCGATTGCCCCCGGGTGCTCCGTGGAAATGCCCGCACGGGAGCCCCGCGCCATCTTCTCGAGCGGCCCCAGCCGCTTCAGATACGCGTCCATCCCGGAGTCCCGCCGATACACATCAAAATCGACAACCCGATCTCTGAAGCTCTTAAGCGGCTGACCAAGCCCCTTCAGCCCAACCTCTCTGGTTCGCTGCACGCGCTCCAGATCAAGCTCGATGGGCATCATCTCCTCGTTGCCCGTCGCTTCGTAGAGCACATCCCCCGTCGGCGCCACCAGAATAGATCGCCCGTTCCCGCCATCACCGACCCCGTTGACGTCCACCACGAAGCACTGGTTCGTGGCCGCGGTCGCGCGCGCGATCGAAAGCTCCACCTCCCGGTCGATGCTGGGCGTCAGCGTCGGATGCAGAATCACCTCGGCCCCCATCACCGCCAGCGTCCGCGACGTCTCCGGAAACCACATGTCGTAGCAGATGCTCAATCCGAAGCGCCCGACGTCGGGCACGTCAAACACGCAGAACTCATTCCCGGACCGCACGCCCGTCTCATACGGCATGAACGGGAACATCTTGCGATAGCGCGCGATGATCTCGCCCTCCGGATTGATCACCGGCGACATGTTGTACACGCCCTCCGCCGTCTTCTCGTACAGCGACCCGGGAATCAGCCAGATCTTGTGACGCGCCGCCAGTTCACGGTACATATCCTCGATCTCGTTCGGAACCGGCATGGCATTCCCGGTCCATCCCCCGAACGTCGCGAGCTCGCTCATCACCACCATCTGCACCCACGGATACAGATGCATCAGCATCTCGATCCGGTCCGTGATGTGCGCGACGTTGGAGCGTCGACCCGAAATACTCAGCTGAAGTCCGGCGATCGCGAACGGACGCATGCGTGAATCAACCTCTCTGTGAGCTCGCGCTCATCCGCGAGCCTGCTTCCGGCAACGCGTGCCGCTCCAGTGCTTTCTCAAGGATACCCAAACCGCGCACAAGCTGCGCATCGGTGATCGCAAGCGGGCACAGAACGCGTATCACGTTCCCGAGCACGCCCGCAGGAAGAACCACCAAACCCTGCGCGAGGCAAGTCTCGACGACGCCCTTCACGATGTCCGCGCCAGGCTTCGATACATCGCCATCCTCGTGCAGTTCGATCGCCATCATCGCGCCAAGACCGCGAACGTCCGTGATCGCCGGAATCCGCTGCGCTGCGCCCTCCAGCCGCGCGCGGATGGCCTGCCCGATCGTCCGCGCCCGCTCGAGCATGCCTCCCGTCTCCATCGCGCGAATCGTGGCCAACGCCGCCGCGCACGAAACAGGATTGCCCCCGAACGTGCCCCCCAGCGTGCCGGGCGCTGCGCGATCCATGATCGACGCCTTCCCGACCACGCTCGAAATCGGAAGCCCGCCCCCCATCGACTTGGCCCACGTCGACAGATCCGGAATCACGCCGAAATGCTCGAACGCCCCCCAAGCGCCCGTCCGCCCGAACCCCGACTGAACCTCATCGAAGATCAGCACGATGCCGTGCGCGTCACACAGCTCCCGCAAACCCTCGACATAACGCCGAGGCGCCACATGGAACCCGCCCTCGCCCTGCACCAGCTCGATGATGACGGCCGCGATCGACCCCGGCGCCGCCGTGTCCTTCATGGCCTGACGCAATCGCGCCAGCTCACGATCCGCAACCTCAACCTCACTCATCTCCTCCTCGGGCTCGCGCCGCGGGTACGGCAGCCGATACACGTCAGACACGAACGGGCCGCACCCCTTCTTGTAATCCACCTTGGACGTGAGCGTCGCGCACAGCAGCGTCCGCCCGTGAAACGCGCCCGTGAAACAGATCACCCCCGAACGCCCCGTCGCCTGGCGCGCGATCTTGATCGCGTTCTCAACCGCCTCGGCCCCCGTGTTGACGAGCATCGCCTTCGTCGGGCCGCCGTGCGGCAACAACTCCACGAGCTTCTCGCACAGCGCGACGTACGGCTCATAGGTCGCCACGTGGATGCACGCATGAAGCAGCTCCCCGGCCTGGCGCCGAATCGCCTCCACCACACCCGCGTCGCAATGCCCCACGTTCATCACGCCGATGCCCCCGCCGAAATCGATGCACTCCCTCCCGTCCGCGTCGATGATCGTCGCGCCGCTCGCGCTGGCCGCCGTCATGCCCGAGACGCGCCCGACACCCGCGCTCACCACGCGCTCACGCCGCTTGATCAATTCCGACGAACTGGACATGCCCGTTCTCCCGGCCCGCCGCAACTCGCCGCGCGCCCGTCGCCTCGACTCCGACCTACACGCCCCACGACACGTACTTCACCTGGGAATACTCGTCCATGGCATACCGGCCGCCCTCGCGCCCGAATCCGGACTGCTTCACGCCGCCGAACGGCGCCTGCGCCGTGGACGGCCCGCCGTCGTTCGCGCCCACAATCCCATACTCCAGACGCTCCGCCACTCGCATCAGCCGCGAAGCATCGCTCGTGAAGAAGTACGCGGCCAGCCCGTACTCCGAATCATTCGCCCACCCCACAACCTCATCCTCACTCTCGAACCGACGCACCGGCGCCACCGGCCCGAACGTCTCCTCCGAATGAAGCAGCATCCGGTCGGTCATCCCCTCGATCAATGTAGGAGCGTAGAACCGATCCGCCATTCCCTTGAGCCGCACGCGTGCACCGCCCACCAACACCCTCCCGCCCTTCGCGCACGCGTCCGCCACGTGACGCTCCACCTTCTCAACAGCCTCGTCATTGATCAGCGGCCCGACGTGCACGCCCTCATCCGTCCCGAGACCGACACGCAGCGCCGATACCGCCGCCCCAAACCCCCGTACGAACGCGTCGTACACGCCCGACTGCACATAGAAACGGTTGGCGCAGATGCACGTCTGCCCCGCGTTGCGGAACTTGCACGCCACGGCCGCTCGAATCGCGGCGTCCACGTCCGCGTCATCGAACACGATGAACGGCGCATGGCCCCCCAGCTCCAAAGACAGCCGCAACAGATTCGACGATGCCTGCCGCATGAGCAGCCGACCCACCTCGGTCGACCCCGTGAACGACAGCTTTCGCACGCGACGATCCGCCATGATCCGTCCGCCGATCTCACGCGGATCGCCCGTCACGATGTTCACCACACCTCCAGGAATGCCCGCCTCCAAAGCCAGTTCGCCCAGCGCAAGCGCCGAGAGCGGCGTTTCCTCCGCCGGCTTGATCACCACCGTGCACCCCGACGCCAAAGCCGGCCCGAGCTTGCGTGTGATCATGGCCGACGGAAAATTCCAGGGCGTGATGATCGCGCACACCCCCACCGGCTGACGCAAGACCAGAATCCGCTTGTTCGGCGCCGAAGCGGGAATCATCTCCCCGTACACACGCTTGGCTTCCTCACCGGCCCAATCAAGGAACGACGCGCCATACGCAATCTCCCCCTTGGCCTCGCTCAGCGGCTTCCCCTGCTCCGCCGTCATGAGCCCCGCCAGCCGATCCGCATCGCGCCGCATCAGCCCCGCGAGCCGCCCGATCAGCGCGCCACGATCGCCTGCCGTCCGTGTTCGCCACGACTCCCACGCCCCATGCGCCGCGTCAATGGCCCGCCCCGTCTCCTCTCCACCGCAGCTCGGAACCCGGGCGACCACCTCGTCCGTGGCCGGGTTCACCACCTCCAGCGTCGCGCCGCCATCCGCGTTGACCCAGGCGCCCTGAATGAGATTCTTGGTCTGCAATCATCGCTCCGGCGACGGTGTCCCACCACCAAACCCAAAGGCGAAACGCTCGTGTCCCGGACGCGCGTGCAGTATAGGCGGAGCCGGCGTTTCGCGCCGAATCGTGATGTCGTCAACGCGCACTCGCGATGCTCCGGCGCGCACCAACGATGCGCTAGTCCTGATCGATTCCATCCACAAGACGCAGGAGAGTCCGCGCGAACGCGCGGCCGGCAGGCAAGCCGCGAGCCCGCAGCAGAAAACGCACCGCATCAATCGGTGAGCGCGGACACCCCTATGGGAAACAAGCACGCATCGGAATCTCGAGCGTCGCGACAAACGCCGCCGATCCCGCGCTTCCCGGGACCAAAAACACAAGCGAGCCGAAATCTCGCCGCGCGACGGGCGATTGAAGCGCCACGCCGGCGAGGGGAAAGAGCGGTTCCCCGCAATCCGGGTGAAGTCGCTCGCCGGAACATGGAGACAATCGCCATCGCTTCTCAGCAGTCGATGTACCGCTCAATCGACATTCGCGATCATGCGCTCTTGGCCGAGGGATGAGATGACCTCGGCTTCCCGCCGTCCATCCTGGGCCGAGGAGATTCGATGAACTCCTGCAGCTGCTCCAGCACTTGACCAAGCGACGCCGCATCGAGCGCCGTCGCATCCCGCTCACGCCGCAGCATCGGCCCGTTCCCCAGCAGCAGCCAATCCGGTGAAATGTCGAGCGATTGGCAGATCTTGGCCAGAAACTCCGCCGGAGGACGAGTGTCCCCAGCCAGGTACCGACGGACTGTCTCCGGATGCCAGTCGATCAATCGGGCAAAGTCCGCAATCGTTTGTTCGCCAATCGCCCGCTTCAGCCGCAGCGCAAAGGCAGCCCGCCACGAATCCTCCATGGCCCCGGAGTCATCCGACGCCGACCTCCGCTTGGCTTCTTTCCGAGTCGCCATCCGTGCCTCCTCGTACGGGCGCGCACAACCCGTTGCGCCACGCGCTCACCCTGTAAGCGATCACCAGGCACGGACCGTGACCCACCCCCCCAACAAAAATGTCACCGCGCAGCCCCACCGGGCCCACCCAACAGCGCCAACGTCCAAACAAAGACCTATCGAACGGCCGGCCGTGCCTACCTCACGTGCCGGTCGCCTCGACCAACGACGCCCTTCGCGCTTCCGCCATGAGCCGGAGCATCTCAATCACGCCATCATCCCCAGTCGAACAATCCGGCCGCTCGCACTCCTCCGGATTCGGGTTGCTGAGCGTGCAAATCGTGTACGCGATCCACGCACGATAGCAGTCCGATGGCGAGATTCCTGCCGCGGATGAATCACCCCGATCCATCGCCACCATTGAGGCAAGGCCCGCCTCGCTCCCTGAGGTGAGAAGGCCGATCGGCCACGCGAAAGACCCGGCAGACCCAAGAATCCCCAGCGCAAGCGCCGCAATAGTGCGTTTCAAGGATCGCCCCTTGATAAGCCGGGAATCCCGCGGACAATGCCCCGGCCAAACCTCATGAACGATTGGACAATGGGACAACGCGACGACGTCGAGCGGCATCAGAAACCTCCTGGTGATGTGCCGGAATCCACCTCCGCCGATTCGTCAAACGTGACCTCGGCGCCTTCTATCTCTCCAAGCGATTCGCGGCCCGTTCGTGTGACAGAAGAGCACACGGTTTTGCCCGCGCCCCACCCGAGCCAGAATCCGTCCCTCGATCAGGACAGCCAGCGACTCCTGTGCCGATTGCGCGCGGGAGACCGAGAAGCCGCCGCCGAGTTCGCACTGCGTTATGGACCACGCATCCGCCGGCGCATCGCCGGAAAGCTCGGCCCGCGCATGCGTCGCATCTTCGATTCGCAGGACATCCTCTCCACCGTGCTCCGGAGATTTGATAACTACGTCCAGAAGCGCGAGTTCGACTCAGCCACCGAGGAACAACTGCTCGCGCTCGTCGTCCGCATCGCCGAAAACGCGGTGATCGACAAGGTCAGAATCGTGCAGCGACTCGAACGCGCCGAGAGCGCGGACGGCGAGATCGCCCGCGCCATGATCAACCGGCTGCGTGAGAACCAGGGAGGAGCGCACGACGAGGCAGCAGTCGATCAGGTGCTCGATCGCGCGTTCGACGCGCTCGAAAACCCGATCGATCGACAGATCCTCTGGTTCTGGCTCGCCGGCCGCCGACACTCCGACGCCGCGGAGTACCTCGACATCCCCGCCGAGAGAGTGCGGAAAAGATGGGAGCGAATCCGAGCCGCGCTCAGCGAATCTCTCCGATAGGAACGGAAACCGCCGGGATGCTCAACAACCACGATCCGATCTTCGCCACGCTCAATCCTCGCATTCATGCCCTGGCGGGCGACCGCCCATTCCCCGAACTGCTCAAACTCCAAGGCCCCTGCTCCGAAGAAGCGCTCGCGGCCATCATCGAGACCGACGGACGGGCCCGTCTCGAACGAGGGCTCGGCGCCTCCCTCGAAACCTACCTCCAGGCCATCCCCGCGCTCGAGCAGATGACCGTCGCGCTCGATTCTGCCATCGACATGGCCCTCCGATCGCTCGCCGGAAATTCCGCGCCAACCGAGCAAACCGTCGAGCTGCTCGTGCTGCAGTTCCCGAACCTCGAGCCCGCCATCCGCGAAGCCGCGATGCTGGGACACGCCCTCCACACCGCAGCGGCCCCGAAACGAGCCGTCTCCCGATACGCCGGAAAACTCCCCTGCGACTTCGGCCCGCTCCTCCCCGACGTGCGACCGCAGTATGTGCTCCAGAAACTCCTGGGCCGCGGCGCCTTCGGCGAGGTCTACCTCGCGCACGACCGGCTGCTCTCCGACGACGATCGCCCCGCGCTCGTCGCAATCAAGGTTCTCGCCGACGATCCCGAGAACGCCGGCCTCCGATACCGCCTCGCCGATGAAGCCACCAAAGCGCGCCGCGTCGACCATCCCAACGTCGTCCGCGTCATCGCGCGCGCCACCGAGGCCTCCACGGAAGACTTCGTCGTCTACGAATATGTCGAAGGCCCCAACCTGCAGGAGTTCGTGCGTCGTCGGCCCGCGCGACTCACGAACCGCGAAGCCGTGATGCTCGCCGCGCGCATCGCCCGTGGCGTACAGGCCGCGCACGCCGCCGGCCTCGTGCATCGAGATCTCAAGCCCGGGAACGTGCTCATCGACGCCGCAGGCAACCCCCGAATCACCGACTTCGGCGTCGCCATGCGAGATCAATCCGGTAGCTCGCCCGAGTCCGGAGTCGATGACAAGGCCGGAACGCTCGCGTTCATGGCCCCCGAGCAGTTCTCCTCACGCCTTGGCGCCGTGGGCCCGCCCGCCGACATCTTCGCCATCGCCGGCATCCTCATCTGGCTCCTCGTCGGAAGGCCCCCCTTCGGCGCCACGCCCGAAGAACTCACCAACTCGCACATACAGGCGTCGAAAGGCGAAACCCCGGACAGTCTCAAAATGGCCGCTGTCGAGCTGGACCCGACCCTCCGCCACATCCTCCTCCGAGCCCTGCGGACCGCGCCGGAGCAGCGATACGGCTCCGCCGCGGAACTGGCCGAAGAACTCACCTGCTGGCTCGAGAAGCGACCCGTTCCCTCCATGAATCTCGGCCCCCGAAGGCGATTCGCCCTCTGGACCCGACGCCGACCCGGACTCGCCGGCACCGCAGCTCTCGCATTGATCTCCATCATCACGGGCGCCGCAATCGCCGCGCACCTCCGAGCGCTCGGCGAGGAAGACCGCCGCCGCCTCGCGATCGAGGACCGACGAAAGGTCATGCTGGACGAAGTCGCCGACGACTACCGCCGACTCTTGGAGAACATGCTTCAAACCAACCCGCCCAGGGGCATCGCCGAAATGTACCTCTTGGACGACGCGTGGAAGAAGGCAGAGGTCGAGCGTCCCGGCATCGTGCTTTTCACCAACGCCACGCGCACGCGCGGACTGCGTGACCGGCTTCACGAAAGCCGATTGCCCTCCGGCGAGCCGTCCTTCGAAACCGCATTCTGGCTCGCCATCGCAGCAGTCTGGAGCGTCACCGACGGCCCCGGCTCGGGGTACCAGGACATCGACGAAGCCAAGCGGTTCTTCGAGCAGCGGTTCCCGGGCGATCCCTGGATACGCGGGCTCGACGCCCTCCGAAACGGTGTGGACGCCCAAGCGGTGCTGCATGCGTCCGCGTTTGATCACAACGCCGCGCTCGAAGTTGCCATTCGCCTCGAGAAGGACATCGCCGAACTCGATCGACGCGCGCTCTTCTCCATCAGCGACATCGCGCGAGACCTGCTAAGGCAACTCAACGCCCCCGAGCGCCTCAACCGTCCGACGCCCGCGCCGTCCCGGAACACCACGGCAGGCGCCCCGCCCGCGAAAAGCCCCGCACCCTGACCGACCGCGGGTACATTCCCCGCATGACCAAGCACATCCTGCGCGCATTCCCCCTCCTCCTCGCGCCCTTACTCATTTCCTGCGCCGCCCCCACCAGGTCCCTCTCCGCCTATTCCAACCGAGAAGCCCTCTCCTCCTCTCCCGCCACCTACACCAAACGGCATTACCAGAAGACCGAAACCCTCGTCCCCATGCGCGACGGCGTCGGCCTCTTCACCTCCATCTACGCGCCGCGCGACGCCTCCACCACCTACCCCATCCTCCTCGTCCGCACCCCATACTCCTGCCGTCCATACGGCCCCGACGCATACCGACCATCCCTCGGCCCAAACCGCTCCTTCGACGAAGCCGGATTCATCTTCGTCTTCCAGGACGTCCGAGGCCGCTACATGTCCGAGGGCGAATTCATCAACATGCGCCCGCACAACAACGCAAAGCAATCCCCCACGGACATCGATGAGTCCTCCGACACCTTCGACGCCATCGAATGGCTCCTCGCCAACATCCCGAACAACAACGGCCGAGTCGGAATGTGGGGCATCTCCTACCCCGGCTTCTACGCCTCAGCCGGCATGATCGACGCGCACCCCGCGCTCAAGGCCGTCTCCCCACAAGCCCCCATCGCCGACTGGTGGTTCGACGACTTCTTTCACCACGGCGCCTTCTTCCTGCCCCACAACTTCAACTTCTTTGCATCCTTCGGCCGGCCGCGCCCCGAACCCACTCCCGAGTCCCCGCCCCGTTTCGATCACAAGACCCCCGACGGTTACCAGTTCTTCCTCGATCTCGGCCTGCTCTCAAACGTCAACGATCTCCACTTCAAGGACAACGTTCCCTTCTGGATGGAAATCCTCGAACACCCCAACTACGACGACTTCTGGCAGTCACGAAACATCCTCCCGCACCTCAAGCGCACCGCGCCCGCCTCACTCGTCGTCGGCGGACTCTTCGACGCCGAGGATCTATACGGCGCATGGGCCACCTACCAGGCCATCGAGACGCAGAACCCCACCGTCTCCAACAGGATCGTCATGGGCCCGTGGTTCCACGGCGGATGGTCGCGCTCCGCCGGCGACCACCTCGGCTCCATCTCCTTCGACCAGAAGACGTCCCTCTGGTACCGCGAAGCCATCGAACTCCCCTTTTTCCTCCACCACCTGAAGGACGCTCCGCCGCCCGACATCGCCGAAGCCACCGTGTTCAATACCGGCGCCAACACATGGCGCACGTTCGACCAATGGCCTCCCGCCGACGCCACCCCGGCATCACTCTTTCTCCACCCGGCCTCCGCGCTCTCGTTCGATGCGCCCGCCGACGCGCCCTCGCGATTCGACGAATTCCTCTCAGATCCCGCCAAGCCCGTGCCGTTCATCGAAAACGTCGCCACCGGCATGACGCGCGAGTACATGACCGACGACCAACGATTCGCCGCGCGCCGGCCCGACGTTCTCGTCTACCAAACCCCGCCGCTCGAAGAGGACATCACGCTCGCCGGCCCCGTCGTGGCCGACCTCATCGTCTCAACGTCGCAGTCCGACGCAGATTGGGTCGTCAAGCTCATCGACGTCTTCCCCCCCGACGCGCCCAATCATGAATTCACACCGAAGCACTCAGCCATGGGCAACTTCCACATGATGGTCCGCTCCGAGGCGTTCCGTGGCCGCTTCCGAAACTCCTACTCCAAGCCCGAGCCATTCTCGCCCAACGAACCGACGCGCGTCACCGTCCCCCTCCAGGACGTCCTCCACACCTTCAAGAAGGGCCACCGTCTGCAGATCCAGATCCAGTCCACCTGGTTCCCCCTCATCGATCGCAATCCCCAAAAGTACGTCGACAACATCTTCCTGGCGAAGGAATCCGATTTCACCCCGGCCACGCACCGCGTCTATCGCGCCCCGGAACACCTCTCGCAGATCAGGGTCACGCGCATCTCGTCACCCCCGCACGATGCGCCAACCCACAACTGATAGTCATCAGTCGCCCACCCGCAAGCGAAGCCGCACCACACCCTCCGACTCCTCAACATCCATCTCGCACGCCTCTCCCGCAGCGCCGACAGCGCGATAAAACTCCGCCGCGCTCACCACCGCAGAGCCGTTCACCTTCCGAACCACCTGCCCCGTACGGAAGCCCTGCTCGTGCGCCGAAGACCCGCCGCGCACCAGCATCAGTCGCACTCCCGCTTCCGCCGCCGCCACATCCGCAATCCCCATCCGCGCCAGCAGCCGCGCCACGCGCTCCTCTTCCGGAACCCCCTTCCCGCGACGCTCCGCGACGTACGCATCCGCATCCACCGCCCGCAACTGCCCCCGACCATCAAACGCCGCCGCCCCCAGGCGAACCTCCGTCTCCACCGTCTTCCCCTCGCGCCACAGCGTCATCCGAAGCGCATCCCCCGGCCGCTTCGAGCCCACCTTCGACTGCAACACCCAGGTGTTCAGCACGCGCTCGCCCGCAACATGTGTAATGACGTCCCCCTCGCGCACGCCCGCCTTGGCCGCCGCTTCACCCGCGACGACGTTTCCAACCAGCAGGCCCATCCCCCGAAACTCGCCGCCCCCGCTCACGCCATACCGCACCAATTCCTCACTCCCCACACGTTCCAGGCCCCCAACGCCGAGAAAACCGCGCAGCACCACGCCCTTCGAAACAATCTGCTCCACCACCGACTCAATCGTCTCCACCGGAATCGCAAACCCGACGCCCGCGCTCTGGCTCTTCGCCTCCACACTCCCGTCCAGATTGTCCCCCGTCACGATCGCTGTGTTCATACCGATCACGCGACCCCGGATGTCAATCAGCGGCCCGCCCGAATTCCCCGGGTTCACCGCGGCGTCCGTCTGCAGAAAATTCGTATACCCGCCCGGCCCCGTCACACCACGCGCAAAACGGCCGACCCCCGACACAATCCCCTCGCTCATCGAGAACTTGAACCCGAACGGCGAACCGAACGCAAACACCCGCTCCCCCACGCGCACCACCGAGCCCTTCGCGCGCCGCGCCGGAATCACGCTCGTGCCCGCCTCCGTGCGCAGCACCGCGATGTCCGTCGCCTGATCCTCTCCAATGAACACCGCCCGCGCGCTGCTCCCATCCCAGAATTGCACTCGCAACTCCTCCGCGCCCCGAACCACGTGCGCGTTCGTCACCACGTGCCCAACCTCGTCGTACACCCAACCCGCCCCGGCTGAAAACGCGCTCCGACGACCACCAGCCACCGCGTCGATGTGCACAACGCTCGGCCCCACCGCCTCAGCGATGTCCGCCACCGCGCGGTTCAACCGCTCCAGAACATCGTCACCGTCAAGCCGCTGCTGCGCAAGCGTGACCCGCCCCTCCACGCGCGCCCGCATCGCGTCCCGAACCACCCGCGGCGCGCCCCACACCGCAAGCCCCACAGCCCCACACACCACCAGCGAAGGCGCCACCGTCACGATCCGTCGCATGCCGCGCGCTCCTTAGTCCTTCCGGCCGCGCCCCACACGCGCCAGCCGCTCAACCGCACGTCCTTCTAAACCGACTTCGCCCCCTCGCGTTTCATCTCAAACCGAAACTCGCTTGCCCGCCGCGCCGCCACCTTCTTCACCCACTCCTCCGCCGCGCCACGGATCGCCTCCCCAACTCGCGCCACCGGCTCCGCAAACCCCGGCTGCCAACGCGTCATCCCGATCAGGTCGTGCAGCACCAGGATCTGCCCGTGCACCCCCGCCCCCGCCCCGATCCCGATCACCGGCACGCTCGTCTCACGAACCACCCGATCCGCCACCTCACAGGGCACGGCCTCCACCAGCAGACACACCGCGCCCGCCTCTTCCAACGCCCGAGCATCCCGCACGATCTCCTCAGCCTCCGAAGGCGTCCTCCCGGCGCTGGCGTAGCCGCCCGTCACCCGAACCGTCTGCGGCCGACTCCCCACGTGCCCGCACACCGCAATCCCCGCACGAGTCATCCGCCGCACCAGCGGCGCCATCGACGCGTCCGCCTCCACCTTCACCACATCCGCAAGCCCCTCCGTCAGGAATCGGCCCGCGTTCCGCACCGCCTCGTCCTCCCCGGCCTGATACGACATGAACGGCATGTCCGCCATCACCAGCCGGCTCGGCGCCCCGCGCTTCACCCCCGCCGTCAACGCCACCGCAACGTCCAGCGGCATGTGGATCGTGCTGTCAAATCCCAGCACCACCTCCGCCGCCGTGTCGCCCACCAGCAGCACGTGCACCCCCGCGGCCTCCAGCCACCGCGCCGTCGTTGCGTCATAACACGTCAGGCACGCGAACGGCTCCCCCCGCGCCGCCATCCGCTTGAGCGTCCGAATCGTCACCCGCTCGACCGCTGACTCCTGGCTCATGACCACCATTCTACGCGCGTCCCCCCACCGCCTCCGCCTCCCTCACCACCCTCTCCACCCTCGCCCCGCACCGCGCCACGCTCCTCACAACGGCGTGCTCCCACACCCGTACCACGCGCCACCCCGCCGCCCGTAGCTCCCGCCGCACCCGCGCGTCCCGCTCCGTGTTCCGCGCGATCTTCCTCTCCCAATACGCCCTGTTCCCCCTCGGCACGCGGCAGTGCTCCTCGCACCCGTGCCAGAAACATCCATCCACGAACACCGCAACGCGCGCACGCCAGAACACGAAGTCCGGCTTCCCCGCCACCCCGTCCGCCCGCTTCCCCCTCGACCACCGCAGCCCCCGCCGCTTCAGCTCCACCCCCAGCGCCGCCTCGCAACTCGTCCCCCGCGACTTCACCCGCCGCATCGTCTCCGATCGCGCCGCCGCGCTCCGATCATCCACGACGTCCTCCTACCACACTTTCACCAGCCGGCACGCGTCCGCCTCATACTCCCACTCGATCCCCCGAAACCGCAGCAGCCGACCCATCCCGTCCCGCATCCCCTTCTCCACCTCCACATAAAACCGATTCGTGTCCATCGGCTGCGCGAACACCCCCGGCGTCAACTCGCCCATCGGAAACTGCTGGAACAGGATCAACAGGTCCTCGCGGTGCTTCAGCAGAAACGCCGCCGCCTCGCCCTCATCCTTCCCGGCGCTCCGGTACGCCTGCTTCGTCCGCGCCGCCAGCAATTCACGCTCCAGCAACGCGCCGTCCTCATCCCGCAACGCCCGCTGCAACTGATACAGCAACTCGCGCGGGTTCCGCGAGACCACGCGCACCGTCCCGTCAGCCTCCGCCCAGCGCAGGTCCCGGATCTCCGCCGTCCCCGCAACTTCCTCCGGAGGCGGGTACCCCATCGGGTTGTTCGCCCGCGCAAACGCGCGCTCCTTCTCGCTCTCACTCAGCACGGCCCGCTGCGTCTGCAGCCCGCCCTCCGCGCCCGACACCCCCGTCAACCCGCCGCTCACCCGAACCACCCGCTCCTCGCATCCCGCGCAGATCAACACCACCACCAACGCACTCAGCGCCGCGAACCCCCGCTTCACGCCGCGGCCTCCCGCGCGCTCCCACCCAGGCTCGCGCGCCGCTCCACTCCCTCAATGCCCTTCCGCCACACATCGTGCACCGCAAACGCCTCGCTCGCCCCCACAAACTCCGTCCGCGCGTGACATCCACGGCTCTCTTCCCGCCAAAGCGCCGAGCGCGCCGCGAGCCACGCCCCCCAAAGCATGTTCTGAGCCTCCCAACCCGCCGGCTCATCAAAGATCTTGTCCAGTGTGTACCGCCCCCAGAAGTCCACCATCTCAACCACGTCGCGCAACTTCGCCCCGCTCCGCTCAACCCCCACATTCCGCCACATCGCCGATCGCACGCTCGACCGCACATCTCCCAGGTCCAGATCGCCCCGATCCGAAATCGGGATGTCCGAGATCACCTGCATCGGCGTCCGCGCGCCCGACACGCCCCATCCGTTCGTCGTCCCCTTCATCTCCGCAGAAACCCCGCCCACCACCGCGCCGTACACCAGCCCCTCCAGCAGCGAGTTGCTCGCCAGCCGATTCGCCCCGTGCAGCCCCGTGCAGCTCGCCTCGCCCACCGCGTACAGCCCCGGCACACTCGTCCGACCCTCCGAATCAACCGCCACCCCGCCAACCATGTAGTGCGCCGCCGGCTGCACCGGAATCAAATCCTTCGTGGCGTCCAGCCCAACCCCCTCCAACGTCTTCGCGATCCCCGGAAACCGCGACGCAAACCCCGACACGCCACGAGCATCCAGCCACACGTTCGACGAGCCCTCCCTCGCCATGTGCCGCACGATCGCTCGGCTCACCACATCCCTTGCCGCCAATTCCGCCCGCTCATGCTCCCCAACCATGAACCGCCGCCCGCTCCGGTCCACCAGCGTTGCCCCCTCGCCACGCACCGCCTCGCTGATGAGCGCGCGCGACGCGCCCGCCACATACAGCGCCGTCGGGTGAAACTGCATGAACGCCATGTCCGCCACGCCCGCCCCCGCGCGCCACGCCATCGCCACGCCGTCCGCCGTCGCCACCCTCGGGTTCGTCGTCTCACGCCACAACGCGCCAGCGCCGCCGCTTGCCAGCACCGTCGCCTTCGCCCAGATCACCTGCAGCCCATACCGCGGGTGATGCGTGATCGCCCCGACGCAACTCGCCCCCTCTCCCTCTCCCGCCGTAATCAAATCCAGCGCAAAGCACCTCTCGAACACGCGAACGCCCTTCGTCCCCCGCGCCCGCTCCAGCAGCACTCGCGCCAACTCCCGCCCCGTCGCATCCCCAACCGCAAGCACGATCCGCTTCCCCGAGTGCCCCCCCGCCAGCCCGAGCGCCCCCACCCCGCGCGCGTCCGTGTCCACCCGCATCCCCCACGACATCAACTCGCGAACACGCTCTCCCCCAAGCCCCGCCACCTCGCGCACCACCGCCTCATCACACAGCCCCGCGCCCGCCTCGATCGTGTCACGCACGTGCGCCCCGATGTTGTCTCCCTCCCCGATCACCGCGGCAATCCCCCCCTGCGCCCACGCCGTGTTCGACAGCCCCAGCTCCCCTTTCGCCAGCACGATCGCCTCACACCCCCCCTCACCCGCCGACACCGCCGCGCGCAACCCCGCAACCCCCGCGCCGATCACCAGCGTGTCCGTAAAAATCTGCGGCAGCAGACTCGCCCGGAACGGAATCAGATACCGCCGCTTGGAAAACGCCTCATGCACGACGCCAGTCTACGCCCGACACCCCGCCCGCCCTTCCGTACCATTCACCCATGACCGATCACCCCCGCCGGCTCGCCCTCCAGGTCGTCACCATGCCCAAGGACACCAACTCCTACGGCACCATCTTCGGCGGCGTCATCCTCGGCTACATCGATCAGGCCGGGTTCGTCGAAGCCCGTCGCCACGGCCCACACCGATGGGTCACCGCCTCCATCGACCGAGTCGATTTCACCGCCCCCGTCCATCTCGGTGACATCGTCCGCTTCTACACCACCACCCAACGCACCGGAACCACCTCCGTCACCATCCGCGTCGAGGTAGAGGCCGAGCGATACCGCACCAACCAGAACGTCCCCGTCACCCACGCCACCATCACGCTCGTCTCCATCAACTCCCAGGGCAAACCCATCCCCTTCAACTCGCCCCCATCGATCGATCCCAACACGCCTTGAGCGCTCCGCGCCCGTCCCCGTTCCCCGTATCATGGCCCTCACGATGACCACCGAGGCCGCCTTCCTCACCACCGAGCTCCTCTCGCCAGCGCCCGGCGCCCAGCACTACGCCCGCGCTCGCGTCACCTGCAACAACATCGCCCAACGCGAATCCCCAATCCTCCAGGCCGAACTCATCGCCGCCGCACAGCGCGCCAACCACCGCATCCTCGTAGACCTCACCGACGTCACCATGATCACCTCCGTCGGCCTCGGCGCCCTCATCACCCTCCACAAAGCCTGCAAGGAAGCCAAGGGCAAGTTCATCCTCGTCAACCTCAAGCCCGACATCCTCTCCATCCTCAAGCTCTCCCGACTCGACCGCCTCTTCACCATCGCCGACTCCGAGCCAAAGGCCATCAAGGCCTTCGCCTAGCGCCACCCCGCGCCCCACATACACAACGAAATCTTCACGCACCACGAGCGCCAATCGCCCGTGGCCGCTCCCATCGCGCCCAAACCCCTTGATTCACCCGCGAGCCTTCCAGTACCGTGATCGGTAGCACAGTCCGAGCCGAACAGCACGGCTTCTTTGGGAGACCCACAGCATGAAGACCACGGCCCTCGTCGCGCTCCAACTCGCGCTCGCCGCGCACACGCACGCCGCAATTCTCTTCGGCAGCGAAGTCGTCAGCGACGTCATCATCGACATCAATCAATCCACCGCCGCCGCTACCGTCATCGGCCCCGTCATCCCCGCGCCCGCCGCCCAGTTCTCCCTCCGGGGCCTCGCCGCCGATCCAAGCACCGGACGTCTCTGGGGAGTTGGCGGAAACCTCTCCACACAGTTCATCTACTCCGTCAACGCCTCCACCGCGGCCATCACACCCATCACCAGCACCGGAACAGACAACCCAAACGGCCTCGCCTTCCGCCCCGCATCACAAACCCTCTTCTTCACCGACAACCTCACCAACGCGCTCTACTCCTACAACGTCTCCACCGACGGCGTCCCCTCCGGCGGCATCTCGCTCATCGGCCAGATCAGCGGCGGCTTCGCCGACGTCGAAGGTCTCGCCTACGACCCGCGCACCGACACCCTCTACGGCCTCGCCGCATCACACTCCACCATCATCATCATCGATCAGAACAACGCGAGCGCCACCCAGCTCCCCGGCGTCGCGCTCCCGTCCGCCATCTGGCGAGGCCTCACCTTCGACACCCAGCAGCAACTCCTCTACGCCTCACACGTCGGCTCGTCCCTCTACACCATCGACCCCGCCACCGGCGCACACGCCCTCGTCGCGCCCATCACCGGTGCCGGCGTCGGTTTCGCCACCCAAGGCCTCGCCCACATCCCCTCCCCCGCGCCCGCCGCGCTCCTCACGCTCGCCGCGCTCTCCCGCGCCAAACGCCGTCGTTGATCCATGCACACGCGCGCCGTGATCAACCCCTCCCTCCACCGAAGGCGCGGGGGAGGTGGTTCACGCGCAGCGTGAACCGGAGGGGGCTGCTTCTTCAGATCCTCGTTCCCTCGTGGGGCCTTCCCTCCCGCCCGCCTCTGCTTCCCTCGTTCCCACGTACCGCCCCGTCTCGCCGCCACCCAAATCCGCGCGAGCACCCGCAGACTCCTTCTCAGACAGCTCCTCGAACATCTGCCGTATCCCCAGTCGAGCACATATCCTGTCAGCACGTTCTCGCGCGACGACCACTACCGAATCTCGCTGCGACCCAGTCTCGTGCGCTGCCTCGATGTGGAGGGGCAGCCGCCCGTGGTCCCGTTCGTGATGGAGTTCGCCGCGCTCGACGGCTGTCGGACCGCGTTCGACGTGAACACCGTCGGCGCCGTCAACGCCTACGACA
>CAZWZL010000022.1:43126-46625 GCA_964638515.1 uncultured Phycisphaeraceae bacterium | reverse complement strand
GGCGTCAAATCGTGGTGCGAGATCCCCTTCTTGAGGCCGCCGGGCGTTTCGAGCGCTTCCGCAAACAGCCGCCGGGCTTTTGCGCGTAATGCGGGCGTGATCTCCAAAGGCGTGACGGCGGCGAGACGCTTGTCCATCTCCTTGTCGTCGAGCCACTTGTTCCGGTCGCAGTCGGTCTCGATGCGCTTGATGTCCTGGCCGGTGGCGTCGGCGTAGACCTTGTAGAGCCGTTCACGGAGCCGGAGCATCTCGCGGGCCTCGATTTCGAGGTCGGTGGCCTGTCCCTCAAGCACGCCGGAGAGGAGGGGCTGGTGCATGAGATTGCGGGCGTTGGGGAGGGCGAATCGCTTGCCCTTGGCGCCGGAGCAGGCGAGGAGGGAGGCCATGGAGGCGGCCTGCCCGATGATGTAGGTGGCGATGTCGGGGAGGACGAAGCGCATGGTGTCGAGGATGCCGAGGCCCGCGGTGACGGAGCCGCCGGGGGAGTTGACGTAGAGGTGGATGTCGGACTTGGCGTCTTCGTTGGCGAGGAAGAGCATCTGGGCGACGATGAGGTTTGCGGAGTCGTCGTCGACGGGGCCGGCGAGGAAGATGATGCGGTCCTTGAGGAGGCGGGAGTAGATGTCGTAGGCGCGTTCGCCGCGGCCGGATTTTTCGATGACGATGGGGACGAGGTTGCTCATGGGTGTTGTTCCCGATTGGTTCAGGCGGCGGGGGCGGGGTTGGTTTCCTTGGACTGCTCGAGGACCTCGTCGACGAGCCCGTACTCCTTGGCTTCCATGGCCGAGAAGTAGCGATCTCGTTCGGAGTCGCGCTTGACCTCGTCGTGGGTTCGGCCGGTGTGGCGGGAGATGATGTCGGTGAGCTCGCGCTTGGATTTGATGATCTGCTCGGCCTGGATGCGAATGTCCTCGGCCTGGCCGGTGACGCCGCCGTAGGGCTGGTGGATCATGACCTTGGCGTGGGGGAGGATGAATCGCTTGCCCTTGGCGCCGGCGGTGAGGAGGAGGGCGGCGCCGGAGTACGCGCGGCCCATGCAGTAGGTGGCGACCTGCGAGGAGAGGAAGCGCATGGTGTCGTAGATGGCGAGGGTGTCGTCGACGGCTCCGCCGGGGGAGTTGATGTAGAGGTTGATGTCCTGCCCGCGGCGCTGGTTTTCGAGGTAGAGCATCTGCATCATGACCCGGGCGGCGGAGGCCTGGTTGATCTCCCCGATGAGGAAGACGATGCGGTTTTCGAGCAGGAGCTCGTCGATGGTCATTTCGCGGGTGCGTTGATACTGGACGGGAGCGGCGGGCATCGCGTGGTCCTTGGAAGGGTGTTTGGTGATGAGCGATTGGGTCTGGATCGTTGGGGTCAGGGTTATCGGAGGGGGAGATGATAGGGGCCGGTTGGGGTAGAGGAGAGCGCGTTGCTCCCCGGGGATGGGAGCCTTAGCATCGGCGATTCGTCGCCCCGGGCTGTGGCTGGGAGCGGGAAACGGGTTGGACAGCGCGCAGAAACGGAGCGGACGTGCCCACGACGGCGGTTATCAGCGACATTCACGGCAACGCGGAGGCGCTGCGCACGGTGCTGGCGGACGCGGAGTCTCGGGGCGTGTCGCGGGTGGTGTGCCTCGGGGACATCATCGGGTATGGGCCGGAGCCGCTGGCGTGCGTGGACCTCGTCGCGGAGAAGTGCGAGTGGTCGCTGATGGGCAACCACGATTTCGGCGTGCTGTACGAGCCGACGAATTTCAATCCGGCGGCGGCGTCCGCGGCGTACTGGACGCGCGAGCAGTTTGACCGCGAGCCTGACAGCGAGGCTCGCGCTCGTCGGTGGGAGTTTCTCGGGCGGCTGCGGGTGCGGGTGGTGCACAGTCCGGACCAGGGGGGATCGCCTGTGCTCGCGGTGCACGGCTCGCCGAGGCGGCCGATCAATGAGTACATCTTCCCCGACGACGCGACGGCGAACCTGGACAAGATGAAGCAAGTGTTCGATCGCGTGGAGCGGGTGGCGGTGGTGGGCCACACGCACGTGCCGGGGGTGTTCACGGACGAGCCGGACTTCTACGCGCCGGAAGAGTTGACGGACTCGACGTACGTGGTGAACGCGCACGAGAAGGCCGTGGTGAACGTGGGCTCGGTGGGGCAGCCGCGCGATCATGACCCGCGTGCGTCGTACGTGCTGATGCACGCGGAGGGGGGCACGCTGAAGTTCGAGTTCGTGCGCGTGGAATACGACGTGGCAAAGACGGCGGAGCGGATCAAGGCCACGGCCGAGCTGAGCGACTGGCTGGGGGATCGGTTGTACGAGGGGCGGTAAAGGGCGGGGCGGGGTGACGTACCAACGTGCGTGATTGAGTGTGTGGGGGCTGCGCCGGTCGCTCGGACACAGAAACGAGGAATCGCACCTTGCCACTTGAACCCGTGCAACCGCGCGGTAGGTTCTGAGCGTACAGGTGTCGGGCGAATCAGTTGGTTTTCGGGCCTTCTTGCGGGGAGTCGCGATGCGTGTGTGCGAGAGAGCGCCGAGTCGTGAGCGAAGCAACGCGAGCCCGCGTTGGTTTGTTCGTTTCGTTGTCGCCGGCGCATGCATGCACGCCGCCTCCGGTTCCCCCATACTCACCTCCGGCCTCAACGGCCATACCTTCTCGACGATCACGCACGCGGGCAACGCGCCGGCCGTGGGCGTCAATCCGACCAACCTCGCGCCGTACTCCCTCGGCGCTGTCAACTACGAGTACCGCATCGCCACGACCGAAGTCACCTACGGCCAGTGGTTCAACTTCGTCCGCGCGGCCGCGCCCTTCGTGCCACCCAGCGAGCAGAATGCGCCGGGGTTCACCAGCAACGGCGTCATCCGCATCGGCGGCTCGTACATCCTCGCCGCGCCCGCGGACTATGCCGCGCAGGCCACATGGCGTTACGTCGCGCAGTATTGCAACTGGCTCCATAACGGCGCCAAGCCCGCGGGCGTCGCCACGGCCGCTGATTTCGCCACCGGCGCTTACGACACCTCCACCTTCGGCCAACTCCCCAACGGCACGCTCACGGACCAGGCGCGGCGCAGCGATGGCGCGCTGTATTGGATTCCCAGTGTCGATGAGTGGACCAAGGCCGTGTACTTCGACCCCAACCGCCACGGCGAGAACCAGCCGGGGTATTGGCTCCACCCGGGCGGGCAGGACACGCAGTTGATCTCCGGCCCGCCGAGCCAAGGCGGACAGACCAGCGCGGGCACGCTCTTCATGGGCAACAACGCGCCGCGCGCTGTGGGGTCGTACGTGAACGTCTCGGCGCCTTGGGGATTGTTCGACGCGTCGGGGAGCGAGTCGGAGTGGTTTGAGGACCTCAACCCGTCTGGTGGCGCGAGGCTTCGCAAACTGTCTGACTTCCGCAGCGCAGGCAATGATGCGCTGTATTGGACGCCTGCGTGGGACATTTTCAGCACGAATGGTGTTCGGATTGCAGCAGTGATTCCAAGTCCCGGGGGAACGGCGGTCGTGCTCCTGGGGTGG
>CAZWZL010000022.1:33301-43026 GCA_964638515.1 uncultured Phycisphaeraceae bacterium | reverse complement strand
GTCACGTTGACCAGCACATCCAGCAACCTGCGATTCGACGAAGTCTACATCCAGAGCCCCGGAGGACAGAAGAAGCCGCAGATCACGCTCCGACTTGAGGGCAACCCGCCAATCTCATACATCGGAACGTTGGGGGAGAACGAGACCGATCAATTTGGCGCAAATGTCACAGTCACTGCTGAAACGCCTGGGTCGTACGCCGTCGGTGAGTTGCGATTCGTCGGCGTGACGAGAGTCGGGGCGCTCATTGTCGGCGGCAATCTCGGCTGGGTAGATCCCATTACAGGTGCGGGCACACCTGTCGTTGTCAAGGAGTCCATTGCCGATTTGGTGGTCCTCGGCAATCTCCATGCACAATTGCAGGCGCAGGGCGCGGGCGTCAGCATCGGTCGCCTCGAAGTCCGAGGCGCCATCGGTCAGTCCGGACAGCAGAATATCGGGCGCATCTGGACCAAGGGCGACATCGACGAGATCAAGGCGGGCGTCATCTACTCGCCGATCGAGCCCGGCTTTCTCGCCACGCCGCCCGGCACGAGGAAGAAGATCCGCCTGCTGCAGTGCACGACCGAATCCGGCTTCACCGGAGGCGGCCACTTCAAGGGCTGGCTGATCGCCGAACGGATCGGGAGTGAGAGCGGCATCTTCGAAGCTCGAGTCCGCATCAACGGAGACCTTGATGGCTACGTCGACCTCAGCGGCGGCGTCGACGACTTCAACCGGTTCCAGCCGCCCGGACAATTCCTGGTTCCGACGTTCCTCGTCGACGGCTCGTTCCTCGACGGCGTGCAGGGGCCCGACATCGTGCTCCCGGCCAACGGGCTGCGCGGCCGGATCATTTTCAATCAGGCCGACGGGCTCGCCCAATGGGCCCAGGGCGCGGAGATCGCCGTCGGTTCGCGCACGCTCACGAACGCGCTCTACCCTGACCTGCCGTCACTACTCGGCGACGGGAGCGCCGGCCTGGCGCGCTTCAACCTTCACGGCGGCGCGTGCGAGCCGACGAGCGGACAGACCGTTTCCGCGGGGATTCCGCCGAACATCATCATCGAGGACCCGACCTGTCAGCAGTTGGAGCACTATGCCGAGTCTCCCGTCGAGGTGGTCGTGCTGCACCATTACGGGCCGGTCATCTTCGAACCGGTTCACTTCTCTCCATCCGATGCGAGGTCGGTTCCTCCTGTGACCATCGAGCAGCGGCCCTTGGGAGGCGGTAACTGGGAGAACGTGCTGAACGACTACTACGCCGTCGGAGTGAACAGCCCGGGCGAGCTGGACAACGCCATCGAAATCAGGCGTAGGGATGGCGGAAAGTGGCCCGTGGGCAAGCAATTCCAGATCAGATCGACGCCGGGGCTTCTCAAGTGCGTCAGCGTGGACGGCACGCCCCCGGTAGCCAGCTACACATACACGTTCTCGATCCGCTTCAAGTGCGAGGACACGCTGCTGGACCTCTTCGATCTTGACGGCAGCAACACCCTCGGCCTCTCCGACATGGCGACGTGGCTCGCGAGCCCGGCCGACGTGACACGCGACGGCGCCACCTCCGGCCAGGACCTCTCCGCGCTCGGCGAGGGCATCGCCGAGTACCAGTCGCTGCCGCCGAACTGATCCGCGGCTGCGACCGCACTGACACACAGGCCCGGGGACGGCAATCCCCGGGCTCTTGCTTTGCGCGGGCGTCGGTGGACCGGGGTGCGGGTGTGGCGGGGGAAGGTGGGGTGAATGCTCGGGCTGTCGGGGGCGAGGCGCGTCGGGGCGGGGGGTGGTACTGTGTTCGCCTTTGATTCGAGAGCGATGTCCGCGCGTCGCACGCGCGGGCGGGAGGGTTTCCTGACGCATGGCGGTGCAGAAGCAGAATCGGGTGGTTCGGGTCGCCCTCACGGTGTTCGTGGTGGTTGGTGGTTTGCTTGTGTCGCTGGCGGTGCTGCGGGGGTCGAAGCCGAGCCCGAACGCGTCGGCGCCGGTGGCCGCGACTCCGGCCACTTCTGAGACGCCCGGCGCGGCGAGGTCGGGAGTCGCCGCCGCATCGGAGCCTCAGCGCGCGAGGGAGGGCGGCGCGGCGGCGGTTGGCGCGGCGGCGCAGGCCGAGCCGGAACCTGTTGCGGCGACAGCCCCGCCCCCGGAATTGCCCCCGGAATTGCCCCCGGAATTGCCCCCGGATTCCACCCCGGAAACCTCTCCGGGCTCGGCCCCGGCCTCGCCTGCGGAGGCGTCTGCGGGCGCCGCGGGGGCGAGTGTTCCGGAGATGACGGCGGGCGCGCCGGCGCGCGGGTTGCGTGCGCGGGCGTGGGATGCGCCGAATTCGCTGACGCCGCTGGGATCGCTCACGGACGGCCAGCATCGGGCGCTGGTGGAGTTCACGACGTACGGGGCGGGCGTCGAGGCGATCACGCTTTCGCAGTACGAGACGGAGGTTGGGTCGGGCACGCCGTATCCGGTGCAGCAGCGCGTGGTGAAGGCCGTGAATGGAGCGGGGGCGACGCAGACGGTGGCGTCGCTGGCGGCGGTTGGCGCGGAGATCACGATCGGGGATGGCGAGGCGCAGTTCGTTGACCTTCGGGTGTCGAACGGCCGTTCGCTGTGGCAAGAGACGGGGGCGGGCTCGTTTGAGGCGTTGATCGAGGATGAGAGCGGGGCGGTCGTCGCGCGGATCGAGCGAGCGTACGAGCTTGCGGACGGGTCGCTGGACATCCGGGTGACGCAGCGTCTGCACAACCTGAGCGGGCGCGCGATGCGGGTGGTGTGGTATCAGTACGGGCCGGTGGACCTTCCGGAGGATCTCACCGGGTTTCCGATGGATGTCCGGCGTTTTCGGTGGGGGCACCTGCTGACGGCGCGGCAGGACCCATCGCGCCAGTTCGTGCACGCGGATCGCACGTTGATGTCGCGCACGGACGCGGTGAAGCGGGCGGACAAGAACGAGGCGTTGTGGCCGCCGGCTTCGAACGAGGGTCAGGAGCCGGTGTGGTTTGCGATGACGAACCGGTATTTCGCGTTCATCGTGCATCCGCTGGTTGATCCGGCGAGCGCGGCGGGCGGTGGAGCGATCGACAAGCGATTCGAGCTGGTGTCCCGGGTGCACGGCGTGGTGGTGGGATCGTCGGTGGGTGGCGGCGCGCTGGTGGCGCAGTTCACCAGTAAGGCGATGGAGGCGCCGGCGGGGGGCGTGCTGGATTTGTCGTTCGGGGCGTACGCGGGGCCGATGCTGCCGAGTCTGCTCGACGGGAACCCGGCGCAGAAGGCGTTGGGGCTGAGCGACATCGTGGTGTACAACATCGGCGGGATGTGCGCGATGTGCACGTTCGAGTGGCTGACGCACCCGCTGATCTGGTTCCTTCGCGCGGTGCACGGGTATCTCGTGTTTGATTGGGCGCTGGCGATCATGATGCTGGTGCTGGTGGTGCGGACGATTCTGCACCCTGTGACGCGTCGATCGCAGATCGGCATCGCGCGGTTCTCGAAGCAGATGGGGGCGCTCGCGCCCAAGCAGAAGGCGTTGCAGGAGAAGTTCAAGGACGACCCCAAGCGTCTCCAGCAGGAGATGGGCAAGCTGATGCGGGAGGAGGGGGTGTCGTTCACGGGCATGCTGGGGTGCCTGCCGATGTTCCTGCAGACGCCGGTGTGGATCGCGCTGTACGCGATGCTGTATTTCGCGTTCGAGCTGCGGCATGACGCGGCGTTCTTCGGCGTGTTCCAGGCCGTGTCGGGGGGGCGTTGGGAGTTCCTGTCGGACCTCGCGGCGCCGGATCACTTCATTCCGTTCTCGAGCCCGGTGCACATCCCGCTGTTGTCGTCGTTGATGGGTCCGCTGCACGGGTTCAACATTCTTCCGATCATTCTCGGGGTCGTGTTCTTCGTGCAGCAGAAGTACCTGACGCCCCCGCCGACCACGGCGTTGACGCCGGAGCAGCAGACGCAGCAGAAGATGATGAAGATCATGATGGTGGTGCTGTTCCCGCTGACGATCTTCAACGCGCCGTCGGGGCTCTCGCTGTATTTCATCACGAACTCCTCGCTGGGCATTCTTGAGAGTCGGTGGATCCGGTCGCACATCGACACGCTGGACATGACGAAGCAGAAGGGCGGGGGCGGGCCGGAGGGGTTCTGGAAGCGGGTGCAGAACGAGGCGCTGAAGCGGTCGGCCCAGAGCGGCGCGGCGGCGAAGGGCGGGGCGCGTCGCGCGGGCGGCGGGGGGCCCGCGGCGAAGCGTCCGCCGAAGCGGTGAAGCGCGCGGCGTTCGGGGGGGAGGCTCGATGCGGACGGGCGACACGATCGTGGCGTTGGCGACGGCGGGCGTGAGCGGCGCGCGCGCGGTCGTGCGCGTGTCGGGCCCGGACGTGGCGCGAGCGATGGGGTGCTTGGGGATCGCGGACCTTTCGCGGGGGGCGTCGGGGCGAGCGCGTGTGGGAGCACGGCGGTTGCGGGTTGCGGAGGGGTGGGACTGTCCGTGCCTGATCGTTCGCGCGTGGGCGCCCGCGTCGTACACGGGTGAGGACACGGCCGAGATCGTGATGGTGGGGAATCAGCATCTCGTGCGCGAGGTGATCGGGGCGCTCGTGCGGGTGGAGGGGTTGCGTCCGGCCGGGGCTGGGGAGTTCACGGCGCGGGCGTTTCTGCACGGGAAGATGAGCGCGGAGCAGGCTGAGGGTGTGGGGATGCTGATCGCGGCGCGTTCGGACGCGGAGGCGATGGCGGCGGAGCGATTGCTTTCGGGCGAGACGGGAGCGAGGTATCGCGATTGGGCGGAGCGGATCGCGGCGTGCCTGGCGTTGGTCGAGGCGGGGATCGACTTTACGGATCAGGAGGATGTGGTGGCGATCGGCGCGCCGGATTGCCGGGCGCGGCTTGAGGGCCTGATCGAGGAGATGCGCGCGATCGTTGAGGAGCGGGCGACGGGGGAGGCGCGGGAAGGGCTGGCGCGCGTGGCGCTGGTGGGGCGGCCGAACGCGGGAAAGAGCACGCTGTTCAACGCGTTGCTGGGGAGGGGTCGGGCGTTGGTGTCGGACGTGGCGGGCACGACGCGCGATGTGCTGGAGGAGGAGATGGACCTTGGGGCGGGGATCGGGGGCGTTCGCGCGCGCGCGATGCTGCTCGATTTGCCGGGGCTGGACGCGCACGCGGCGGGCGCGGCGGATCGGGCGGCGCAGGTGAGTGCGCGCGAGGCACTAGCGGGCGCGGAGGTGCTGGTGGTGTGCTCACCGGAGGGGGAGTTTGGCGTGGAGGGCGCGGTTCGGCGGGATGCGCGCGTGTTGCGGGTACGGACGAAGGCGGATGTGAGTGGGAAGGGAGACGAGGAGCTGGCGGTGTGCGCGCTGGATGGGTGGAACGTGGGCGCGCTGCGTCGGGCGATTCGGGATGCGGTCGAGGCTTGGGCGGGTGATGCGGAGCGGGGCGTGCTGCCGAGGCATCGTCGGGCGATCGAGGAGAGCGTGGCGAGGCTTGGAGAAGCGTTGCGTAACGCGGCGGGCGAGCGCGCGCTGGAGCGGCCCGAATTCGTGGCCGATGGGCTCCGGGGCGCACTGGATGCGATCGGGGAGGTGTCGGGGAGGATCAGCCCGGACGACGTGATCGGGCGGATCTTCGCGACGTTCTGCGTCGGGAAGTGAGGGCCGATCAGGCGCGAACGAGCGCGGCGTTGAGGAAGAGGGGGAGGTGGCGCTGTGTGAACATTTCGGCGGCGGCGGCGGTGGATTCCGGCGTGGCGCCGAAGACGCAGGCGTGGGGCTCGGGGAACTCGGGATCGAGGAGGACGTTGAGGACGCCGTCGATGGCAAAGGCGGAGGGGAGACGGCGGGCGAGGAACGCGGAGAGCGCGTTGGAGTCGGGCGAGCCGAGGGAGATGGTGGGTTGCGCGGCGAGTTCGTCGTTGTTGAGCCACCAGATGTCGGAGCAGACGATGGGCGCGAGCGGGGCGGAGGTGGGGAGTGATTCGCGGATGCGCTGCGCGAGGGCGTAGGCGATGGGGCGGTCGAGGTGTTCGGCGCAGAGCGTGGAGCCGGTCACGACGAGGAGGGCGTGTCGTGAGTCGGGGATGGTGTCGTGATGGACAAGGTGTGCGATGGCGTGGGGCTCCGGTGCGGCAGCGAGTCGAGGAGAAGATAGCGGTCGCGCCGGATGGCGTCGGCCTCGGCGAGCGTTTGGCGGATGAGGGGCTTGGTTCTGCGGGAGGAGCGGACGATCACGAAGAGCAGCGCGAAGATGCCGATGGCGGAGACGAGCAGGGCGTAGCGCGATCCTTGGGGGATGCTGGACCAGAAGAGGGCGATGGGAGAGAGGGCGACGACGGCGGCGGGGATGTAGGCGCGGAATCTGGGCGGGGCCCTCATGGGGTGGATATCGGCGAAATCCGGGGTCGGGTTGCCCGGTGGTGAGGGGGGAGTGAGGATGTGGGGGTGAATCCGGAACGCGAGGACGAGGGCGGTCGGGGCGAGGCGCGTCGTCGGGCGCTCCTGAGCACGATGCGGATCCGAAAGAAGCTGGTGCTGCTGCACACGGCTTTTTCGGTGACGCTGGCCGGGATTCTGCTGCTTGCGGTGCGTCCGGCTGTGCGGGGGGTGGTGCGGGAGGCGGAGGAGCACGAGGCGCGGCTGGCGATGCGATTGCTGGCGCGGGAGGCGCCTCGGAGCGTGGGCGCGGGGATTGAGGGTGTGGAATTTCGGGTGGGATCTGCGGCGGGGCTGGGGATTGATCCGGGGACGGCCTGGGCGGCGCGGGATGGGGCGGGCGAGGACGTGGCTCGGTGGCGGGCGGATGAGGGCGCGCGGATCGTGCGGTGGGACGCTTCGACGGGTGATTTTCTGGTGGTGGATGCGCGATTGCCGGCGGCGCGGCGCGCGGTGACGGGCGTGTATGTGCTGGTCGCGGCGTCGGTGGTTGGGGTGTATGTGCTGATCGCGCTGACGCTGGAGGTATTCGTGCTGCCGAGGCAGGTGTACGGGCCGATCGGGAGATTGCTGGAGGCGGATCGCGCGGTGCAGGCGGGGAGACGAGGGGCGGAGTTGATTGCGGAGCGGGAGATGCCCCGGGATGAGCTGGGGGAGATCATGCGATCGCGGAATGAGTCCATCGTGAAGTTGCGGAGGCAGGAGGCGGCGCTGGCGGAGGCGCTGGATCAGTTGGAAGTGGTGGCGATGGAGCTGAAGCGGAAGAACCATCTGCTCGAGACGGCGAAGCGGAATTTGGCGGATCAGGATCGATTAGCGAGCCTGGGTGTGATGAGCGCGGGGATCGCGCACGAGTTGAACACGCCGCTGGCGGTGCTGAAGGGGCAGGTGGAACGGCTGGCGCGCGAGCCGGGGAGCGCGATTGCGCCGGACAAGGCGGCGCTGATGTTGCGGGTGGTTGAGCGATTGGAGCGGTTGAGCGAGAGCTTGTTGGACTTTGCGCGGGCGCGGCCGGGGGGGAAGGCGCGGGTGGGATTGCGCGGGGTGGTTGAGGAGGCGTGGGAGCTTGTGAGCCTGGATCGCGAGGCCGCGGGCGTGGTGATGGAGAACGGAGTTGGGGAGGGGGTGGAAGCGATCGGGGACGCGGATCGGCTGCACCAGGTGTTTGTGAATCTGTTGCGGAACGCGGTGGATGCGATGGGGGAGATGGAGGGGGGCGTGGTGCGGGTGAGCGCGGAGGAGATGGAGCGTGAGGGTTCGCGGTGGGTGAGCGTGAAGGTGGAGGACGAGGGGCCGGGGATTGATCCCGGGATTCTGCCGAGGTTGTTCGAGCCGTTTGCGAGCACGAGGCTCGATGCGCGGGGGACGGGGTTGGGGCTGGCCGTGTCGGAGGGGATCGTGCGGGAGCACGGCGGGGTGATGCTGGCGCGGAATGCGGGGCGGGGCGGGGCGCGAGGGGGCGCGGTGTTCGAGGTGATGCTGCCGGTTGAAGGGGAGGCGTCGGCCGGAGAGGATTCGGGAGTTGCAGGGGGAGGACAGGAGCGTCTGGCATGAGCGAGCGTGGCGGGGTGAACGAGGCCCCTGCGTTGTCGATCGTCGCGCTGGACGACGACGCGGACTTTCGCGAGCACATCCGGGACGTGCTCGAGCACGAGGGGCACGAGGTGCGCACGGCGGGGACGCCGGAGGAGTGCTACGGCATGTGTGCGGAGCGCTTGCCTGACGTGCTGCTCTTGGACATGAAGATGGGGCGCGAGAGCGGTGAGGAGGTGCTGGAGGTGGTGCGCGAGCGCTGGCCCCGGCTCTGCGTGGTGGTGGTGACGGGGTACCCGTCGCTGGAAACGATGCGGCAGACGTTCAAGCAGGAGGTGTTCGATTACCTGTCGAAGCCGTTCAGCGTGGAGGAGTTGCGAGGGGTGCTCAAGAGCGCGGCGGAGCGATTTGAACTTGGGGGCCGGCCGCAGGATCGGTTGAGGCGGGTGATCGGGAAGCATGTGCGGGTGGCGCGGACGGAGCGGGGCTGGACGCTGAAGGAGCTGGGGGATGCGGCGGGGTTGAGCGTGAGCCAGTTGTCGAGCATTGAGAGAGGGGCGCACCTGCCGAGTTTGGAGTCGCTGGTGGGGATCGCGGGGGCGCTGGAGGAGAAGGCGAGTGAGTGGCTGGCGGAGGGGGGGTTTTAGAGGAGCGCACGGGTGCGCCGCTCCGCGGCTAGGAGGGGCCAAGAAACGGTGGGCGCGGTGTGTTGAATGGTCGAACGCCCAGAGCGCGGCATCGCGTCCTCGCGGGCGCGGCTCCGGTGAGGCAAGAAGAGCCCCCCTCCGGCTCGGCTGTTGCCGAGCCACCTCCCCCGCGCTGCGCCTCTTCGAGGCTTGCGGAGGGAGGGGTTACTCAGTCTCGTTCGGTGCGAGTGGTGGTTCGAGGAGGTGTTGGGGGAGGAGGGGTGTGGGGAGCTGGTCGAGGGACAGGGCGTTGGTGATGGAGAACTCGCCGATGGCGGTGCGGCGGAGCGCGGCGAGGTGGCCGCCGGTGTGGAGGGCGCGGCCGAGGTCGCGGGCGATGGAGCGGATGTAGACGCCCTTGCCGGAGTGGACGTCAAGCGTGAGGAGTGGGAAGGAGTAACTGAGGATAATGATGGAGTGGATGATGACGGGGCGTGGGGCGAGGGTTGGGGCGGCGCCTTGGCGCGCGAGTCGGTAGGCGCGCTGGCCTTGGACGTGGACGGCGCTGAAGGCGGGCGGTGCCTGGAGGATGTTTCCGGTGAGGGCGTCGCATGCGGCGCGGACCTGGTCGAGAGTGGGCGGAGTTGCGACGGCTACGGGTTCGGGGGCGCCTTCGCGGTCGTCGGTGGAGGTGAAAGCGGAGAGGTCGACGTCGGCGGTGTAGCGCTTGTCGAGGATGGTGAGGTGGGGGAGTGCGCGGGTGGCGCGCCCGAGGGCGAGGAGGAGGAGTCCGGAGGCGAGGGGATCGAGCGTGCCGGCGTGACCGACCTTGGCGCCTTGGGTGTGACGGCGGACGCGAGCGCAGACGGAGGCGGAGGAAGGACCGACGGGCTTGTCGACGAGGAGGAGGCCGTTGAGGTCGGGGCGCTGGTTTCGGGGTCTTCGGGGCACGTGGGAGGAGGATAGGAAGCGGGGTCGGAGACGCTTCGGGGCAGCGTCGATACACTGTGCGGCCCTTCTCCGGAGAGGTGTCCGAGCGGCTGAAGGAGCAGCACTGGAAATGCTGTATACGGGTAACCGTATCGGGGGTTCGAATCCCCCCCTCTCCGCTTCGAGTGCAGAAACCGCCTTGGCGGCAAGCCGAGCGGTTTTTTTATGCATTTGTGCGGCGCGGTTCCATGCG
>CAZWZL010000022.1:0-33291 GCA_964638515.1 uncultured Phycisphaeraceae bacterium | reverse complement strand
GCCGGCGTCTTCAGGCGTGTTGACGTTTCGGAGCGGCTCGGCGCGGCACAGCACGGCGTGGAGTTGTCCGGGCGTGAACGCGTCATGGAGTGATCGGCGTTGTTGCGCGAGCCGAGCTTCGAGGATGGGCAGCGCCGGTTCGCGGTAGAGCGCCACGCAGGGATGGAGGCTGTCGGAGTGGGCCATCACGGCGAGCGCGGCGGTGGATAGCTCTGCGGCGCGGAGGACTTCGAGGATGGTGTCGGGATCGATGTCGGGCATGTCGCCCGCGAGTACGAAGATGGGCGTGCGGGCGTGGGAGAGCGCGGAGATGACGCCGCCGATGGGGCCGGCGCCTGGGTGGGTGTCGGGGATGACGCCGTCGGCGATGGGGAGGAGGTCGGGGTGGCATTGGCCGACGAGGGCGACGCACGGGCCGAAGACGGCGCGGAGCGCGGCGATGGGTCTTTGCAGGAGCGGTGCGCCTTGCCAGGGCTCGCGGAGTTTGTCGCGGCCGAAGCGTCGGCTGGCGCCGCCGACGAGGACGACGGGCTGGATGTGTTGGGTGGTGGGCATGTTGGGGCGCGCCTGGAGCATGCTATGACGCGTGCGGGGCGGGGGGAGGCGCGTGGGTAGACTCGCGGGGATGAGCGGCGTACCGAGGAGCGCGGGCGGGTGGCATTCGATCTGGTACACGCTGCGCACGGCGCGGCGCGTGGGGGGAGTGCGTCGGATGTGGGGGGCGCTGCGGTCGCGGAACGCGTGCAAGACGTGCGCGCTTGGGATGGGTGGGCAGCAGGGGGGGATGCGGAACGAGGCGGGGCGGTTTCCGGAGGTGTGCAAGAAGTCGGTGCAGGCGATGGCCGCGGACATGGCGGGGAAGATCCGGGATGGGTTCTTCGAGGAGTTCGGGTTTGATCGGTTGGAGCGATTGAGTTCACGTGAGTTGGAGGCGGCGGGGCGAATCACTTCGCCGATGTACGCGGGGGTTGGGGATACGGGATATCGGGCGATCTCGTGGGAGGAGGCGCTGGATCGGGCGGCGGGCGCGATGCGGGGCGCGCCTCCGGAAGAGACGTTTTTCTACTTCAGCGGCCGATCGTCGAACGAAGCGGCGTTCCTGCTGCAGATCGTGGCGCGGATGTTCGGCACGAACAACGTGAACAACTGCTCGTACTTCTGCCATCAGGCCTCGGGGGTGGGGCTGGGGAGCGCGATCGGTTCGGGCACGGCGACGGTGACGCTGGAGGATCTTGACGCGTGCGATTTCGTGATGGTCTTGGGGGGGAATCCGGCGTCGAATCACCCGAGATTGATGCGGACGCTGATGGAGGTGCGGCGGCGGGGTGGCGTGGTGGTGATCGTGAACCCGTTGCGCGAGGTGGGGCTTGTCCGGTTCAAGGTCCCGTCGGACTGGCGGAGCATGTTGTTCGGATCGCGTGTGTCGGACGTGTACGTGATGCCCCACATCGGCGGGGACATGGCGTTTCTGTACGGCGTGGCGAAGTCGCTGCTGGAGCGCGGGGCGGTGGACGGGGCGTTCATCGGGGCGCACACGGAGGGTTGGGAGGCGTTCCGGGACAAGGCGTCTGGGATGATGTGGGAGGAGATCGAGCGCGGGTCGGGGGTGCCGCGGGGCGAGATCGAGCGCGTGGCGGGGTTGTATGGTGGGGCGAAGCACGCGGTGCTGTGCTGGACGATGGGGATCACGCACCATGCGCACGGGGTGGACAACGTTCGGATGATCGCGAACGTCGCGCTCATGCGTGGGATGGTGGGGCGGGCGTCGGCGGGGCTGCTGCCGCTGCGGGGGCACTCGAACGTGCAGGGCGTGGGGTCGATGGGGGCCACGCCGGAGTTGAAGCAGAAGGTGTTCCGCGCGATCGAGGATCGGTTCGGCGTGCGGCTTCCGACGACGGAGGGATTGGACACGCTGGCTTGCGTTGAGCGATCGGGAGCGGGGCGCGTGCGGTTTGCGCTGCACCTGGGGGGCAACCTGTACGGGTCGTGCCCGGATTCGGTCGGGGCGGGGCGTGCGTTGCGGCAGATCGGGATGACGGTGTTCCTGAGCACGACGCTGAACACGGGGCACGCGCACGGGCGCGGGAAGGAGTCGCTGATCCTGCCGGTGCGCGCGCGGGATGAGGAGGAGCAGGCCACGACGCAGGAATCGATGTTCAGCTTTGTTCGGATGTCCGAGGGCGGGCCGGCGCGCCATGAGGGCCCGATGGGGGAGGTGCGCGTGATCGCGGGGCTCGCGGCGCGCGTGCTGGGGAGCGAGCCGGTGGACTTCGGCGCGCTGGAAGAGCACGCGAACATCCGCGCGGCGATCGCGGCGATCGTGCCGGGGTATGAGGCGATCGGCACGATGGATGTGACGAAGAAGGAGTTTGCGGTGGAGGGGCGGACGCGCCACGCGCCGGTGTTCGGGACGGCGACGGGGAAGGCGAGATTCCATGCGCCGCCGATTCCGGAGCGGGCGGGAGGGAGCGGGGAGGGGGCGATTACGCTGATGACGATCCGGTCGGAGGGGCAGTTCAACACGGTGGTGTACGAGGAGGAGGACGTGTATCGGGGGCAGACGCGGCGCGACGTGATCCTGATGAACGAGGGGGACATCGAGCGCGCGGGGCTGGGCGTTGGGGACGTGGTGACGGTGCGGAGCGAGATCGGTGAGATGCGCGGCATCACGGTGCGCGCGGTGGAGATTCGCGCGGGGAACGCGGCGATGTACTACCCGGAGGCGAACGTGTTGGCGCCGAGCCGCGTCGATGCGGAGTCGAAGACGCCCTCGTTCAAGAGCGTGCGTGTGCGCGTGACGAAGGAGCGAACGCTCGAGATGGCGCGGGGGTGAGGCCGGTCAATCGGTGTGGGTGATGACCTTGCCGGTGGTGGAGCGCGCGGAGGGTCGGCCGTCGTCCTGCACGTCTCCCCGGAGGGTTTCGATGGCGTGCGGGAGGATGTCGAGGATGGCTTCGAGGTTCTCGACGGCGCCTCGGGGCGAGCCGGGGAGGGTGAGGATGAGCGTGCGGTGGATCGTGCCGGCGACGCCTCGTGAAAGGAAGGCGCGAGGGGTCTTGGGGAGGCACCGCAGGCGCGCGAGCTCCATGAGGGCGGGGTGCTCTCGATGAAAGACGCTGCGCGCGGCTTCGGGAGTGATGTCGCGGGGCGCGAGGCCTGTGCCGCCGGTGCTCACGACGAGGTCGATAGTCGGAGAGGCTTCGGCCCACTCACGAAAGCAGGAGGCGAGCTGGGCGCATTCGTCGGGCAGACAGCGCGTTTGGACGACGTCGGCGTGCAGGCGCGCGCGGAGGAGATCGACGAGCGCGGGTCCGGAGGTGTCGGTGGTCTCGGCGCGCGAGCAGCGGTCGCTGACGGTGAGAACGGCGGCGCGGATGGGTGGGGAGGGTGTGGTCATGGGGTGTTGGGCGCTGTGTAGGAGCCGCTGCGCCCGCCGTGCTTTTCGAGGACGCGGAGGCCTTCGATGATCATGGATTTGTCGACAGCCTTGCCCATATCGATCACGGTGAGCGCTGCGACGGCGACGGCGGTGAGCGCTTCCATTTCGACGCCGGTGCGGGCGTGGGTGCGGGCGGTGGCGCGGAGGCGGACGAGCCCGGGCTCGAGCGTGGCGGTGAGATCGACGGCGTCGAGGGGGAGGGAGTGGCAGAGCGGGATGAGTTCGTCGGTGCGCTTGGCGGCCTGGATTCCAGCGAGGCGCGCGACTTCGAGAAGCGAGCCTTTGGAGAGGGAATTCTCGCGGATGCGTTGCTCGAGGGCTGGGGAGATGCGGACGATCGCTTCGGCCGTGGCCGAGCGCGCGGAGACGGGTTTCTCACCGACATCGACCATGGCGGCGCGGCCGTCGGGGAGTGCGTGAGAGAGATGGGGCGTGGGTTGGGTCATGGGGGATGATTGGGGGGGCGCGGGGCGGGGTCGATCAATAAGGCCACGGGTAATAGGGGAGAAGATCCTCGGGGGTGGGGGAGGTGTTGGGCGGGAGTTCGATGAAGCCGTCAGATTGCGCGGCGGCGATCAGGTCGCCTGAGCCTTGGGAATCCACGAGTTCGGCGTCGCCCGCATCGGTGAGGCGGACGAGTCGGTGCCACCAGAGGCTGAGCGGCTTGTTGATTGGCGACGTGAGGCGCACGCGCGGTGGGAGTTGGAGTGACGCCATGCCGGCGCACGTGGCCAAGGCGGGAATGGCGATGCGAATAGCGGTGATCATGGCGGAGAGCGGATTGCCGGGGAGCGCAAAGATGGGCTGGCCGGCGGGCGAGAGTGCGGCGAGCATGGGTTTGCCGGGGCGCTGGGGAAGGCCGTGAAAGAGGAGGGAGGCGCCGAGGCGTTGCACGCTGTCGCGGACGTGGTCGCGATGGCCCATGGAGACGCCGCCGGTGAGGATGACGGAGTCGGATGACTCGAGCGACGCGGCGAGGGCGTTGGTGAGCGCGTCGGCGTCGTCGGGGACGTGCGCGTGCGAGGCGAGGTGGAGCCATGCCCGGGAATTGAGAATTGCGGCCAGTGCGGGCGCGTTGCTGTTGCGGATCTGCCACGGGGAGGGCGTGGAGTGAACGTCCACCAGTTCATCGCCGGTGGTGAGGAGGGCGATGCGGACCCGCGCGGAAACCAACGGCTCGTGCGCTCCCGCTGCGGCCAGGGCCGAGAGCGCGGTGGCGTTGAGCATGGAGCCGGTGGAAAGCAGGAGTGAGCCGGCGGCGGCGTTTTCGGCGCGCCGTCGGATGTGATCGCCGTGCTTCGCGGCTGACAGGGCAGCGGCAGAGACGACGATGGCGCCCTGGTGGGATTGTTCGTCGACATCCTCGCGCTTGATGATCAGTTCGGCGTTGGGGGGGACGCCGGCGCCGGTGACGATGCGGACAGCGGCGGGCGAGGATGGAAGCGCGGGCGGTTCGCGGCCGATGCGGCACTCGCCCACGACGGGCAGTGGCGTGTGCGCAAGGTCGGCCAGTCGCACGGCGTAGCCGTCCATCGCGGAGTGGTCGAAGGGGGGCGAGTCGCGGTCGAGGCGGACATCGGAGGCGAGCACGCGACCGCGCGCCTGGCTGAGGGGGCACGGTTCGGCGGTCACTCGGGAAACGCGGGATTGCAGGGCGCGCACCGCCTCGTTCGGCGATGCGAACGCGAACTCCTGGCCTCGAAATCCCACGTCTGTCTCCTGCGGAAGCCGTAGAGTATGGGGATGCGAGTGGAAGTGCTCTTGTTCGGCCCCGCGGCCAGCGCAGTGGGGAGGGATCGGGTGGAGGTGACGGCGCCGGATGGCGCCACCGCCGGGGAGGTGCTGGGCGCGCTCGGGGGGCAGTATCCCGCGTTGCAAGAGATGAGCAGGGGAGCGCGATTGGCCGTGAATCAGGCGTTCGCCCGGAGCGAGGGGGTCGTTCGCGAGGGGGACGAGGTGGCGCTGATCGCGCTGGTGGGGGGCGGATGAGCGTGTCGGTGCGGATCGTGGATGGAGCGTTGCCCGTGGTGACGCGAGGAGCGGCGGGCGCCGGCGCCGTGGTGTGCTTTGAGGGCGTGGTGCGGGGAGAGGAAGAGGGTCGAGCGTTGAAGGGGCTCGAGTACTCGGCGTATGAGCCGATGGCCACGCGCTCGCTGCACGCGCTCGCGGAGCGGACGATCGAGCGGCACGGAGTGTTGGGAGTGGACGTGTGGCACAGCCGCGGCTACGTCGGGGTGGGAGAGGCGTCGTTCCGGCTGATCGTGTGGTCGGCGCACCGGGCCGAGGGGCTGGTTGCTATGGGTGAGTTCATCGACGAGATGAAGCGAGACGTGCCGATCTGGAAGGCGCCGGTGTGGGCGGAGTGAGCGCATGACGACTCCAACGGGCGTGGAATTGCACC
This sequence comes from uncultured Phycisphaeraceae bacterium, assembly GCA_964638515.1. Taxonomy (GTDB): domain Bacteria; phylum Planctomycetota; class Phycisphaerae; order Phycisphaerales; family UBA1924; genus CAYPGJ01. The sequence continues at coordinate 27,451 of CAZWZL010000022.1, read as the reverse complement.
TGCGCATCCGAGTGGCGCCGGGGCGCCGGGATGAGTTCTTCGAGTTCCTTCGAGAAGCGATCCCGTTCTATCAGTCTCCGGGGGGTATAACCCTTTGCCTGCTGCAAGACCAGCACGACGATCACCGGTTTATCGAGGTCGTGTCGTATGGCGATCGAGTCGCGTACGAGCGCGATCAGGAGCGGGTGGCGAACGATCCGACGATGAAGGCGATGCTGGCGCGCTGGCGCGGCCTGCTGGCCGAGCCGCCGGTGGTCGAGACGTTCTTTTCGAGCACGCCGTGAAGCGATCCTTCCGTCACACGTGCCGTTAGAGCGCGATCAGTTTCACGCCCGCGACGAGCAGCACGGCCGCGAGCAGGCGTTTGAGCGTTGGGGAAGGGAGTCGCTGCGCGCCGAAGTAGGAGCCGATCGAGCCGCCGACGATGGCCACGGCGGTCCAGGGCCCGATCCACGGGAACAGCCCGTCGGGTGGCGTGTGCTTTGTGAAGTATCCGATCAGCCCGGCCACGGAGTTGAACAGGATGAACGCGCCCGAGACGGCGGCGGTCTTCTTGGCGTCGGCCCAACCGGTGAGGAGCAGCAGTGGGCTGAGGAAGATGCCGCCGCCGGTGCCGGTCAGGCCGGAGAGCAGGCCGAGGGCGGCGCCCACTCCGAGCGCCACCGCTCGATGGGGTGGCGCGGCGTCCATCGCGGCAGCCACGTTGCAATCGCTTGGATCGGGGGCTTGGCGCGGTTTCCATGAAGTGGCCGCGAGCCGCCACGCCGAGAAGAGCAGCACGGCGCCGATGATGGGTCGATAGATGTGCGCGGGCAGCGTGATGGCGCCGCCGAGCGCGGCCGCGGGCACGGATGCGAGCGCGAAGGGCCAGAAGAGCGCCCACCGAAAGTGTCCGGCGCGGAGGAACTGCGCGGTGGCGATGGAGGCGACGAGCACGTTGAGACTGAGCGCCACGGGGCGCATGAGGGGTGTGTCAATCGCCAGGAGCGTCATCGCGGCGAGATACCCGGAGGCGCCGCCGTGACCCACGCTGGAGTACAGGATCGCCACGGCGAGAAAGCAGAGAGTGAGCGCGATGGCTGTGGAGGTGAGCATGGCGCAACGACGGGACGAGAAAACGGGTTGGGCTATCCGCCGATGGCGGACATGGGTCGATCGGGCTGCTCGAAGTTGGCGGCCGAGATCCCGTGGCCGGGCTGCTTGGTCCAGGTGGCGTCGATCAGCAACTCGGCGAGCTGCTCGTCAGAAGCGCCCGAGCGCAGCGGGGCGCGGACATCCCACTCTCGGGTGCTGAAGAGGCATGGGCGGACCTGGCCGTCCGCGGTGATGCGCAGACGGTTGCAGGCGCCGCAGAACGGGCTCGTGACTGGGGCGATGAAGCCGACGCGGCCCGGCGCGCCGTCGGCGAAGCGGAACACGCGCGCGGTGCGGGACGGGTCGTCGTGATCGAGCGCGACGAGCGGGAAACGCCTCTCGATCGCTCTGCGCGTCTCCGAAGCGGGGACCATGCGCGACGCGTTCCACGAATGGGCCGAGTCCAGGGGCATGTACTCGATGAACCGCATCTCGGCGTTCAGGCGTCGGGCGAGCGCGGCCAGGTCCGCGGCCTCGTCCTCGTTGTGCCCGCGGATGAGCACGGCGTTGAGCTTCACGGGCGTGAGCCCTTCGGCCACCGCCCATTCCGCCGCGGCGATCACGTCGTCCGGCGAAGCGGGCGAGCGCGTGATCGCGGCGAAGCGATCCGACCGCAGCGTGTCGATGCTGATCGTGACCCGATCGAGCCCCGCCCGCTTCCACGCGCGGAGGTCGTCACGCGACACGCGCCAGCCGTTCGTGATGATCGCGATTTCCAGCGCGCTGCGCCGCCGGATCTCACCGATGATCTGGAGCAGATCGGGGTTCATGGTCGGCTCACCGCCGGTCAGCCGGATCTTCCGGACGCCCAGGGATTCCGCGACGAGCGCCAATCGCACCAACTCGTCCGCACTGAGCAGGTTGTCACGTGGAGCGAATCGAACGTCGGGCTCCATGCAGTACACGCAGCGGAAGTTGCAGCGATCCGTGAGGGAGAGGCGGAGATCACGGATGGTGCGGCCGTGCGAATCGACCATGCGGCGCATGGCGCGGATTTCCGGCGGCGCGGGCGGGGGCGCGCCGTTGATGGCGCGGGCCTCCTCACGAGTATGCGGGCGGAGCACACGAAGGCGCACGCGGGAGTCGTGCCCGGGCGAGCCGGGGCTGAGCGAAGCGGGTTGGGGCGAGAGCGCGGTCATGGCATTCGTGTGGTGAGGATCACGCTCCTCGCCGGAACTGCTCGTTGGCCCAGGCCCATGCGGCCACGGTTCGCGGGAAACCGACGGTGTTCATGGCCAAAAGCACGGCCTGTTCGATCTCCTGCTGGGTGGCGCCGTGTTGCATGGCGCGGCGCACGTGGCTGCGCATGGCGGACTCGAGCCCTGCGCCGATGCAGATGCCGATTTTCACGAGGGCGAGGGTCTTCGCGTCGAGCGGGCCCGCCGCTTCCACGGTCGAGGCCACGCGCTCGTGGGCGCGCCCCAGCTCCGGGTAGCGCGCGATGAACTCCTTGAACGTGGCCGGCACGCCCGCGGGCTTGGTTGGCGTCGTCGGATTGCGGGGCTTGGCGGATGGCTTTGCGGCGGCGCGTTTAGGCATGCGAGAGGCTCCGCTCATGCAAGGGGGTGGGAGCAGTGTTCGTGGTTCTCGAGCGTGGAATCCGCGACCGAACAGAGTATCCGGTAATACTCCTCCTGATCGAGCGCGAGTAGCGAGGCGCCGAACAGCTCAGCCTCGACGTGCGAGGCCACATCACCGTAGTTCACGCTCGGAATGTAGTACGCGATCAGCAAGGGGAGCAACTCGTCGACGTTTTCAAACATCGGGTGGATGAACAGCACAAAGCCGTCGGAGGGGCGATCGCCGAGCGCTTGAAGGCAGGCGAACTCGCCCGGGCGCAGCGGCTCGACATCGAATCGCACGCCGAGCGGATAGCGCACGATCGTGCGATCTTCGAGCAAGCGCAGCATGCCATCTCGGTCGATTCCATCAGGGCGCCTGGCCCGGGCCTCGATCGCTTTGGAGACCAGGTGCTCGCGGAGCGATTGCTGCGCGGCCTCAGGCGACGGGAGCGGCATCGCGTTGCTCCTTTCGGGATGGTGACCGGTAGGCCCGAGCCACGTCGAAGTGCTGATCGTGCGTCAGGCGACCTGCGAGCACGGGCACGGTGATGCGTACAAGGATCGTGTAGATGAGCAGACCGAAGGCCCAGATGCCCAGCGTGACGAGCGTCTCGTTGAGCGTGGGGATGTACTCGACGATCTCTCCGAGCGGAGTGGGCACGAACGCCGGGATGATCATCCCCATGCCTTTTTCGATCCAGATGCCGACGATGAGCAGCACGCAGCACGCCTGCAGCACGGGCAGGCGCCGGCTGAACGGGAGATAGAGCAGCGTCATGGCGACGAGATTGAGCCCGATGGCGGTCCAGATCCACGGGACGAGCGCGGTGTTCCCGTGCAGGCCGAGGAAGAGGTAGCGGGCGGACGCGCCGTGCGCCGAGTCCGTGTAGAACTCGGTGAAGGCTTCGGAGCCGAGCAGGAACATGTTGATGGTCAGGGCGACGGTGACGATGTTCCGGAGCGTCATGAACGCGCCCTGGGGCACGTTGTACTCGGTGAACCGGCGAAGCACGGAGAGCGTCAGGATGAGGAAGGCGGGGCCGGCGGCGAACGCGGAGGCCAGGAATCTCGGCGCCACGACGGCCGAGTTCCAGAAGGGCCGGCCTCCCAGCCCGCTGTAGAGGAACGCCGTGACGGTGTGGATGCTGATGGCCCACACGATCGCGATGAACACGAACGGGATGTAGAAGAGCTTGCCGGGCTTGCGTCGGCGATAGGAGCAGTAGATGAGATACCCGCAGATGTGCAGGTTGAGCAGCAGATACCCGTTGAGCACGAGCACGTCCCACGTGAGCATGGACATGGGGAAGTTGAACCGCATCAGCAGGTGGTGAAAGCGGTCCGGGCGCCCGAGGTCCACCGTGACGAAGAGCATGGCCATGACGATCGCCGCGACGGCAAAGAGCTCGCCGAAGATGACCAGGTCGTGGAGATCGCGGTTTCGGTAGACGTAGACGGGGATGACGAGCATCACGGCCGCGGCGGCCATGCCGACGAGGAAGGTGAAGTTGGCGATGTAGAAGCCCCAGGAGACCTGATCGGTCATGCCGGTCGTGGCCAAGCCCTGCACAAGCTGCTTGCAGTAGGCGTTGATGCCCAGCAGCGCAACGACGGTCAGCAGGAACATCCACGCGTAGTAGCGGCGGTCTCCCACAAACGAGAGGCGGAAGCAGCGGGTGAGGAACGTGAGATAGGTCTTCACGCGCGGGCCTCCGTCCAGCGTGCGGGCGTGGCTGCGGCGATGAAGTCCTTGCGCGGCCCGGCGGCGCCGGGCAGGCAGCCGTAGTCGCCGCCCTCCTCCTCACGAAGTCGATGGGCGATCGCGAGCGCCTCGGGGTCGAGCGAGTTGGGGTATCGCTCATCGAAGTAGTAGAAGAACCGGGGGAGCGTTCCGACCTCTTCCTTCAGAACGAAAACGCGCTTCGTGCGGAGGATCTCGGACACTTCGGATGAGGGGTCGAGCACGTTGCCGAACTTGCGGGCGCCGGTCGGGCAGATCTCGACGCACGCGGGCATGCGCCCCTCGCGCGTTCGATGCAGGCAGAAGTGGCATTTCTCCATGACGCCCTTCTCACGCGGGCGATTGGAGAGGTACGCCATGTTCGGGTTCAGCTGGTCCGCCGGCAGCGTCGGCTTGGCGAAATTGAAGCGTCGGGCCCAGTAGGGGCACGCGGCTTCGCAGTACCGGCAGCCGATGCACCAGTCGTAGTCGACGACGGTGATGCCGTCGGGCTCCTGCCAGGTGGCCTCGACGGGGCAGACCTTGACGCACGGCGGGTTCGCGCACTGGTGGCACTGCACCGGGAGGTAGAAATGGGACTCGTCCGGAACCGTGGGGTGGTCGTAGTGGTGGTTGCCCTTTTCGACGTCCATCGTGCCGCGCGGCATCTCGATCACGCGGATGTATTGGACCTCGGGGCTGCGCGACTGGTTGTTCTCGGCCACGCACGCGTGCACGCACTTGCGGCACCCGATGCAGCGCGAGAGATTCAACGCGTACACGAACTCGACGCCCGCCATGGGCTTGACGTCACGGAGATGCGGACGCACATCGAACCGCGCTTCCACCTCGTTGCGGATGCGCTCCAGCGCCCGCTCCATCTCTTCGGGCGTCATTTCCTTGTAGTGCTTCTGCAGGAACTGATCGAGATTCGGGATGTCTTCGGAGGCAAGCTCACGCAGGGGGCTGAGCGCGGCCGCCAGCGCCGCCATCCCGCCCACCGCGGCAGCGCCTGTTCGCAGAAAGCTGCGCCGCGAAAAGTCCGTCGCGGGATCCGTCGTGCCCCCGGGCGGGGCGGATGGTCCGTTCCAGATTCGGACATCGCTCATGGATGGCCTCCAGCTATGCCCGGGGTTGCGTCGGGATTGCTCTTCTTGTCGCGCAGCCACCGCTGCAGCGGGCTCTCGCGAGCCCCGGAAGGCGTGTGGTGGGGGTCGGAGTGCTGCTCGCCCATCCGAAGCGTGTTGGGCGCGGGGAGCGGCGCCATCGATTCGTACCGAGGGGAGTGCGGGTCATGGCAATCGTTGCAGTTCAAGCGGTGCTGAGCTTCGGAGCCCGTGATCCATGAGCCGAGCGTCTTGCCGTGCGTGCCGCGCTGCCAGTCTCGATACACCGTGCCGTGGCACTGCGAGCAGAGTTGGGGCGTTTGGGCGAAGGACACGGTCGCGCCATCGCGCAGGGTGAGGCGCTCGCGGTCTTGCGGGTCGTGGCAGTTCAGGCAGCGGTTGTTAAGCCCGTGCGAGAGCGTGATGTCCTGGTGATAACTGAGCGATTCTCCGCTGGCGTGTGAGGATTGGAAGATCTGGTGGCAGGCGTTGCAGTTTTCTTCGACGCCTCCGACGAGCGTGCGTGGAGGGTCGGGAAGCGCGACTCGATGCGGGGCGACGACCAACGCCGCGCGATCCACCACCGCGGGCTCGCCCAGCGGGATGTGCACGAGCGGAGGCGAGGCAAGCAAGCCCACCGCCACAGCGACAAAGCCCAAGGGCAGCAGAACGCCGACCCAGGAACGGGGGTGATCGAAGGCGCTGGTTTCGGGCTCGCGTTTGGCCGGCATGAACGAGTCCTGACGTGCGGCGCATCGTACTTCGGAGTAATGTATCTTATTGTACGATGGCGCGCACGTGCGGGCGCGCGAAGCGCACACTCGCCAGTCGAGATTCAGAGATCAACCCATGGCGATCAGCGGACTGGTCGTGACGTTGAGTTCCATCGAGGGGGACGCGTTGCGCGCCATCGAGCGTATCGAGCAGGATTCGCGCCTCACGCTGGGGCAGCGCTTCGGACAACGGGTTGCGCTGGTGGCGGAAACCGGGGGTGTGGACGAAGACCGAGCCCTCTGGGACGACCTCCACGCCATCGACGGGGTCGAAGAAGTGCACCTGACGTTCGTGGGATTGGAAGAGACGCGCGCCGAGCAGGAGGACTCCGATGACAACTGTTGATCGCAGAACGTTCGTGAAGGCCAGCGCCATGGCGGCGGCGACCGCGGCCGCGGCCGGGGAATCGTCAGGCTTGTCGCTCCACGTCCTCAGCTCCACGCCCGGTGAGGGTTCGTCGTTGCGCTGGAACAAGGCCCCGTGCCGCTTCTGCGGCACCGGCTGTCACGTCATGGTGGGCACCGAGAACGGGCGTGTCGTCGCCATCCAGGGCGATCAGAAGGCCGAGGTGAACAAGGGCCTGCTCTGCGTCAAGGGCTACCACGTCGGGCTCGCGCTCTACGGCAAGGACCGGCTCACCACCCCCATGCTCCGGCGCGACGGCCGCATGGTCCCCATTTCGTGGGACGAGGCCATCGACATCATCGCCAGGCGCATCTCCGACGACCCCAAGGCCTTCGCCATGTACGGCAGCGGTCAGTGGACCATCGGAGAGGGCTGCGCCGCCAACAAGTTCATGAAGGGCGGGCTCTCCAACAACCATCTCGACGGCAATCCCCGCCTCTGCATGTCCTCCGCCGTGACCGGCTTTCTCTCCACCTTCGGCGTGGACGAGCCGCCGGGCGTCTACGACGACCTCGACCATTGCGACGTGGCCATCATGTGGGGCAACAACATGGCCGAGATGCACCCGGTGATCTTTTCACGCCTGATCGACCGTCGTTCGCGCGGCGAGAAGGTCACCGTCATCGACCTGACCACACGGCGCACGCGCACGAGCGATCACGCCGACCACGTCCTGCTCTTCAAGCCGCACGGGGATCTCGCGATCGCCAACGGCATCATGCGCCTGCTCGTGTCCAACGGAACCGTGGATCGCGCGTTCGTCGAGGCGCACTGCTCGTTCCGCAAGCTCGGCCCCAAGCCCGACGAGAACACCGCGCCCGACATGCTCGGCGCGCCGATGACCTTCGAGGAGTTCCAGAGCGCCGTGGCGGAATACACGCCCGAGCGGGTCGAAGAGCTCTCCGGAGTGCCCGCCGAGAAGATCCGCCTGTTGGGCGAGCTCTTCGGGCGGCGCGACATCCGTATCAACAGCCTCTGGTGCATGGGCATGAACCAGCACACGAGAGGCACGGCCATCAACTGCCTCGTGCACGGCGTGCACCTGCTCTCGGGCCACTTCGGCAAGCCCGGCGACGCGGCGACCAGCCTCACCGGCCAGCCCAGCGCGTGCGGCACGGTGCGCGAGGTCGGCACGCTCTGCCACCTGCTCCCCGGCGGGCGCGTGGTCGCGAACCCGGATCACCGCAAGCACGCCGAGGAATTCTGGAATCTTCCCGAGGGACGCATCAACGCCAAGCCCGGGTACCACACCGTGGCGATGTTCGAGAAGTTCTGCGCTCCCACCGACAAGGGCGGCGACATCAAGACCCTCTGGGTGCAGGTCACGAACCCCGGCCAAACGCTCCCCAATCTCCACAAGCTCTTCGACGCCAAGAAGGGGCTCGAGGACAAGTTCCTCATCGTGTCGGACGTCTATCCCACCGCCACCACCGCGCTGGCCGACCTCATCCTCCCCTCCGCCATGTGGGTGGAGAAGAACGGGATGTACGGCAACAGCGAGCGGCGCACGCAGCACTGGTTCAAGATGGTCGCGCCCCCGGGCGACGCGCGCGACGATTGCTGGCAGATCATCGCGGTCTCCAAGCGTCTTCACGACATGGGCTTCGAGGGCATGAAGGGGCGCGACGGCGCATGGCTGTTCGAGATGAAGGGCGACGACGGAACGCCCGCGCCCATCTGGGAGTGGGAGCGCTACTACGACATCAACGTCGACGAACGGCTGTTCGAGGAGTACCGCGCGTTCACCCGGATGAAGCACAAGGACCTCGCGCCGTACAGCGAGTACGTCAAGGCCCGAGGCCTGCGCTGGCCCGTCGTGCAGCAGCAGGACGGATCCTGGCGCGAGACCCGCTGGCGCTTCGCCGGCTTTGACGACCCGTACGTGGCCAAGGGCAAGGACTTCCAGTTCTATCACTCCGTCACCAAGGACGACAAGGCGCTCATCTGGTTCCGCCCCCACGAGTTCCCGCCCGAGATGCCGGACAAGGAATTCCCGTTCTGGCTTTGCACCGGGCGAGTGCTCGAGCACTGGCACAGCGGCACCATGACGCGCCGCATCCCGCAGCTGCACCGTGCCGTCCCCAAGGCGTACGTCGAGCTGAACCGGGAGGACGCCGCGGCCATGGGCGTGCGCTCGGGCGACATCGTCACGCTCAAGAGTCGGCGCGGCGAGATGGATCTTCCCGCGTGGATCGGCGGGCGAGGGGATCCCAAGCGCGGGGAGGTGTTCGTGCCGTTCTTCGACGAGACGCGGCTCATCAACCGCGTCACGCTCGACGCGGTCGACCCCTACTCGAAGCAGCCCGACTACAAGAAGTGCGCGGTCGCCGTGATCCGAAAGGCATAGGAGGCCCTTCATGCACGCAGCACGATCCAGATTCCGAAGGCGGGCGCTGCTCGTTGGGGAGGCCGCGGCCGCGTTGTTGGCGTTCGGCGCCGCGTTCGCGGCGATCGGAGGGCCGCACGCTCCCAAGCCCGCGGTCAGCGGCATGATCGCTCCGCCCGGGCCGCCCCGCGGCGCGTACAAGCCCGAGACCACGGCGCTCCCGTGGCGGCTGGTCAACCCCGCGCCCGTCGTGGTTCCCGAGTCGCGCGCCAATCCGGTCGCCGTGCCGGACAAGTTCGCGGCCCGGGTCCGATCGATGGAGGCGCGCGCGATGCTGCGCGCCTTCGAGGGCGCCCCGCCGGTCATCCCGCACACGACGGTCGACATGAATCTGCAGACCTGTCGGGCGTGCCACGCGAGCGGCATCACGGCCGGGGACAAGGTCGCCCGCATGGTCTCGCACACCTACCTGACCAACTGCCTCCAGTGCCACGTGGAAGATCAGGGCCAGTTCCTCGACGGAGAGCGCGAGGCGCTGAACAGCTTTGTCGGCCTGCGCCCGAGCGCTTACGGCGGCACGCGCGCCTGGGCCGGAGCCCCGCCCGTCATGCCCCACACCACCTTCATGCGGACCAACTGCGTCGCCTGCCACGGCGAGCACGGGTACGACGGCTGGCGGCCCGATCACCTCTCGCGCACCAACTGCGTGCAATGCCACGCCCCGGGCGCGGAATTCGATCAGCTCGCGCCTACGTTTAACGTGCCCGATGTGCCGGACGGCGTGCGTCCCGCCTCGGCGCCGTGACGGACCCGCGCGCATGAGCGACGAGCCTCAACTTTCCCGCCGGGATCTGCTGCGCGGCCGGCTTCTGGGGCGCGCAGCCGACGCCGCGTCGAGATTCGTCGAAGCGGCCGGCGCCGGGATGGGCGGTCTGGGCAAGGCTGACGCGATCACCGGCGCTCCAACAGGCCGGCGATTCAGCCTCCCCGTGCATCGTCCGCCGGGCGCGGTGGACGAGCGGTCGTTCCTGGCCGGATGCACGCGCTGCGGGGAGTGCATCACGGCGTGCCCCGTCAGCGCGATCGTCCTCGCGCCGGCGAAGTTCCGCGAGGCCGCGGGCACGCCCATGATCGACCCGCACCACGCTCCCTGCGTGATGTGCGCGGACACGCCGTGCATCACCGCGTGTGAGCCGCGCGTGCTGCGCGCCGAGCAGCCTCGGAAGATGGGCGTCGCGTGGATCCAGACCATGGCGTGCCTCGCGCACACGGGGACGTTCTGCACGGTCTGTTCGGAACGCTGCCCGGTTGAGGGCGCCATTGAGGTGCGCGAAGGCAAACCGAAGATCCGGGAAGACGCCTGCACGGGCTGCGGGGTGTGCGCGTCGGTGTGCCCCGCCCCCGTGAACGCCGTGGTCGTCATGCCGCTGGCCGACCGGCCGCCACCACCCCAGCGCGGGTAGGATGCGACCATCGCCGTCCGCGGCGGTCAGGAGGAGCGCATGAGCAACGTCGGCCCCGGAATCCGCCCGCATCTCACCGTCAACGGCGCTGACGCCGCGATCGATTTCTACATCAAGGCGTTCGACGCGAAGGAGATCCACGATCGGATCCGTGAAGACGGCGGCAAGCGCCTGCTGCACGCTGAGGTCCTGATCGCCGGCTCGGTTGTGTACATCTGCGATGACTTTCCGGAGTTCGGCGGCGGCAAGAAGCGGGATCCGAAGGCGCTGGGCGGCGTGCCCGTCCGGCTGCACCAGTGCGTGCCCGATTGCGACGCGGCCTTCCACAAGGCCGTCGCCGCGGGGGCAAAGGAGATCGATCCGCCGACCGACCAGTTCTGGGGCGACCGATACGCCGTAGCGGAGGACCCCTTCGGGTTCGAATGGTCCTTCTCTCATCCGCTCAAGAAGTGATCCCGACGCGCGCGCCAACGGAACACCCCAGCCGCGGTGAGCGTCTGAGGAGGCGATGAGGCTACGTGCAACCTCAAGGCGCGGACGAACGCGGCGTCGTATCGACGCTCGTTGGGCTTGGCGCGCGATCGCGCCGATGGCCATGGTCGTCTTGACCGGTTGCGAAACGGCCTTCGATCGACACCGGCATGCGCTCGCGGACTATCAGGCCCGGGGCCGGTACCAGGAGGCCGCGGAGGCGCTGGATCATCCGGAAACGCGGCGCCTGTACGGGGAAAAGGACCAGTTGCTCTGGTTGCTGGATCGCGGCTCCGCGGCGCTCTCGAGTCACGACCCGGATGGTGCGCTGCATTGGTGGGAACAGGCTGAGCGACGCATGGATGAACGCCGCAAGGAGAGCGCGGGCGACGTGGCCGCGGCGTTGCTCCTCAACGATTCCGCCCGCGCCTATCTCGGCGAGCCGTACGAGGACATGTACCTCAATGTGCTCAAGATGCTCGCCCAGCTGGAGGTCGGCCGCATCCAGGGCGGCGCCACGGTCGAAGCGCGACGCATGGCGATCAAGGCGAATGTTCTCCGGGACGAGTACCTCAAGCTGCGCCCGGCCTCGGAAGAGGCGGCCGGTCTCAGCGCCGGGCAGGCCGTCACGGGCATCAGCGGTCTGGCGGCGGACACGGGCGGGGAGTTTGTCGAGTCTCCGCTCGGGCTGTACCTCAGCGCGGTCGCGTTTCTCCATGATGGGGACTCGGAGTCCGCACGCGTGGCCGCGCGCCGCCTGGCGCAGATCGCGGGGGCGCAGCGTGCTGTGGTCGGCGCCGTCGATCCGGCGCTGATCGAGCACGCCGGCGCAGCGACCGCGCCCCCGGCGGCCGAAATGGATGTGCTTGTGGTTGCGTTCGCAGGGCGCGGCCCGCGGAAGGAGCCGGTGCGGATTCCGCCCTTGGTGATCGCGGGCGTGCCCGTGTACGCCGAGCTCCCGGTCGTGAGATGGGACAAGAGCGTGGCGTCGGGTGTGCGGGCCGTGGTGGACGCGGATGGGAGCCGGACCGTCGCGCGGCTGGGGCTGATCGAGGAGATGGGGCGCGTCGCCGCGGAGAACCACCGCAGGCAGCTCCCGCTCATTTATCTGCGCACGCTCGTGCGCGCCGGCGCGAAGAGCGCGGCCATCGGCATCGGGAGCTACGCCGCGGAGCGGAGCGGGGGCGACGGCGCCCAGTGGGCGGTGGCGTTGGGGGGGCTCGCGTTGCTCCTGGCCACGGAGCGGGCCGATCTTCGGTGCTGGGAACTGCTCCCCGGACGGGCTTTTGTGGGCATGGTTCGCGTACCGGCGGGTCGGGCCAGGGTGCGCATGGAGTGGGAAACGGAGGGCGGGCGAGTGGTGTACGGTGAGGACTTCGTTGTCGAAGCAGCGGAACACGGGCTGGCGACAGCCGTCGGATGGTTCTGGGATTGAAAAACGCCAACTGCCGGGAACGGAAGGAAGAGGGCATGGATCGAGCAGTGTTGCGGGGCATGGTGCGGGCGATCGGTGTGGTTTCCCTCGTTGGCGCTGGTTCGTGGGGTTGCACACCCACGCGCGAGGTGCACCGGGGCGATCCGCGTCAGGCCGTTGACCTGTCGTATCGGTTCAGCGACGACGATGCGCGCGAGGTGGCGGAGACCATGATCGACGATGCGCTCCGGGCGGGGTGGATCGAGGGCTGGCGCGAGGAGCACTCGGGCAAGCGTCCCGTGGTGATCGTCGGCACGGTGCGCAATGACACGAGCGACTACATCGACACGCTGCTCTTCACCAAGCAGTTCGAGCGGGCGCTCGTCAACAGCGGACGGGTGCGGGTGGTGGCCATGCGGACGGAGCGAGGCGAGGTTCGCGATGAGCGGGCCGAGAGCGCCGAGTGGAGCCGGCCCGAAACCGTCAAGAGGATGGCTTACGAGCTCGGCGCCGACATGATGCTGATCGGGCGGGTCGGCGAGAACGTGCAGGTCAGCCGTGCCGGCAACGTGCGCGTGCAGTACTTCCAGGTCAATCTCGAGCTCGTGGATATCGAGAGCAACGAGAAGGTCTGGATCGGCGAGCGTCAGATCGAGAAGGTCCAGATCGATCGCCACTGAAGCCCGCCGGATCCGTCAGGGGATGATCGGCTCGCGCGCGCCCAGCCCCGGGCCGTACACCACCGCGTTGAGGAACACGCGACCCGATCCCAGCGTGGCGGCGCGGAACACGGGGTCGGACGCGAACAGGATGATCTGACCTGCGCCCACCGACTCGCGCGTCACGAACGCGGAGTTCGCCAGACGGTGCGAAGCCTCGGGCCAGAGCAGCCCGGCCACGCGCAAACGGAGTTGCTGCCCGGGAGGGAGCATCGCCCATCCGGCGCGGGGCTTTTTCGACGTATCGTCGGGCTTGGACTTGTCCTTCGAATCCTCGTTCGCTTCCTTCTCCGGTTTGGAGGGCTCGGGAGCGTTCTCGAACACGCCGAAACGCACCGCGGCGTGCGCGGGGGGCTTGGCCATCAGCACCGTTTCGCCCGTGAACAGCACGGGGAACTCCGGGGCGCACCCGAGCGTGAGCCAGTGGCGATCATCGGAGCGCGCCGCGAGCACCACGCCCGAGGGCATGAAGGATGATTGCCAGTCATCGCGCCGCTTGCGTTCCTCCTTCGAGGGGCGGTCCGGCGCATCGGTCCACGGATACACCACCGACGCGGAGACGTGATCGTCAAAGAGCCCGTCAATGCAAACATCACTCTGCCGCCCGACGAACTCGCGCAAGATGACCTGCTCGTACGCGTCGAGATCTGCAAGCGAATTCTCCAGTGTTCGCACCGACGACAGGCCCGGCGTCTCTTCGCTGGAAGTCAGCCCGCTCGCGGATGATCCGAGCGCGATGAACGTCCCGCCCGCGCTGATCCACGCCTTGAGCGCGTCCGAGGAGGCGCGAAGGTCGCCTCCCCATGAGGACGGCGCGACGATGACGTTGTACCGGCGCAGGTCGGCGGCGCGGAGATTCTCGGAATTCAGCAGCGTGGCGCGAAGGCCGAGGCGTTGATCGATGAAGAACCAGGCCTCCCCCATGCCGTTGGGGCCGATGCGGCCTCGGGAAAGAATGGCGATTCTGGGGGCGGTGAGGAGGGGGAAGTGTTCGGACCCGAAGTCGGGCATCTCGGCGCCGGGTGCGAAGCCGGTGTCGACCGGGGTGGCCGTAAGTCCAAGCGGGGCACAGACTTCGACGAGGGTTTGGGGGAGTGTTCCAGAGATTTGTGGGTTGTCGCTCGGCAGGATGAAGAGTGTTCCCGAAACGAGCGCATCTCCTTGTCGGGTGCGCTGTTTCGTGGCGATACGAAGGCGCACGCCCCGCTCCATGAGGCGGGCCGCGGCGGCGAGCGAGGCGTCCGAGGCGCCGGGGATCGACCATCCCAGTGCGCTCGCGGCGGGCGGGGGGGTGTCGGCGTGCGGGGGTGTGAGGGCGGCGAGCGCGTCGCGCGCGGGCGTGAGGGTGTAGACGTCGCGGAGCGCGTCGGCGTCGAGTTCGACGGCGGGCAGATCGAAGAGATGGGGGATGGACCAGGCGGTGGTGTCGTAGAGGCGCGAGGAGCCTTCGCGCAGGATTTCGCGGCGTTCTTCACGGAGGTAGTCGTCGGACATGCGCGGGTCGCGCTGGAAGAGCGTTGCGACGAGATACGCGGAGGGTTGGCGCGCGGGGATGACGATGGAGCCGATGGGCGCGGGCTCGGCGTCGTCGGGCAGCACGCGACCGAAGGAGTCGACGGCGCGCTGCAGTTTCGCGGGGCGTGTGGTCACGCCGACCTCGATGCCTTCGTGGTCGGCCCAGTCGAGGAATCGGGCGAGCCGGTCGGTGTTGCGGCGTGCGGGGTCGGCGGGGACGGGGATGATCCACGCGCGATCGGCGAGCGGGCCCTCGTCGGAGATGGTCGTGCGGCGTTCGGCGGCGTATTCCTTGAGGATGTCGGCGCGGTTCGCGGACAGCGTGCGGAGATCGGCCATGGACGCGGCGGCCTGCTTGTGCACGGCCTCGCGGTAGGGCGCGAGGGCGCCGGACTGCAGTCGCACGGCGTCTTCGCCGTACCGGGCCTGTTCGTAGAGGATGGGGATCGCGCCGTTGAACGCGGCCCATGCGTCGGAATAGCCGGGGTACCAGCCCTCGTTCCATTCGCCGGTGTAGTAGCGCCAGCCGAGCGCGTCGAAGGCCTTGGCCTTTCCGAGCGCAAACTGTTCGAGGCGCTGCTTGATTCTCGGCGTGTGGAAGGGGTTGTTGGGCTCGCGCGGCGGGGAGAAGAGGAAGGTGTCCTGCGACCACATCTCATGCGCGTCGACGAAGAGCTGGGGGCGCCAGCGCTTGACGGCCTGCAAGCGGCCTCGGGTCTCGGGTTGGGTTGCGAAGATCCAGTCGCGATTGAGATCGAAGTGGTAGTGGTTGGTGCGGCCGAAGGGCCAGTATCCGTCGTGCAGGAGGGATTGATCGTCGACGTTGGGGCTCGCGGCGCGGTGCTCGGCGAGGGTCTTGAGGAACCGATCGCGTCCGTCGGGGTTCATGCACGGATCGATGATGATGACGAGGTTCTTGAGCAGTTCGAGCGTGTCGGGGTCGGTGGAGGCGACGAGGTGGTGGGCGAGGTTGATCGCGGCGTCGGAGCCGGAGGTCTCGTTGCCGTGGATGGAGTAGGCCATCCACGCGACGGCGGGGATTGCTTTTTCGATGCGGTCGGCGTCGGCGCGGGAGGTCTTGCGCTGGTCGTAGAGGCGCTGGATATCCTGCTGGATCTCGTCGAGGCGCGCGAGATTCTCGGGAGAGGTGATCGCGAGGTGATAGAGCGTGCGGCCTTCCCACGTCTGGCCGTGGGTGAAGAGCTTGGCGCGTGCGGCGCCGCCGGCGCCTTTGCCGTCGTAGGCCTTGACGATGCGTTCGATCTCGGCGTGCGATGCGGCGCGATTGCCGGGCTCGTATCCGAGGATCTGGGTGAGCGTCGGGATCTGGGAGTCGTACGTTGAGGGCTGTCCGTCGGCGCGGGTGAAGAGGGGGCCGTCGTACGCAAGGCCGGGCAGTGGTGAGGGCGCCATTGCGGCGATTGCCGCCGGGCCGGGAGGCGTTGTGGGGGGCTTGGCGGGTTGCGCGTGACACGCGGCGGTGAAGGCGGCGAGAACAAGGGCGGCGAGTCGGCGCATCTGGGTCTCCTTGAGGGGAGGGAGTTTCGCCACAAAGGGTGTGGGGAGCAAACCGGGCGTCGCGGCTCGGGTTGCGGCGTCGGGCCGGTAGAGTCTGCGCCCATGCGGGTTGAACGACGGATGGCGGGTCGGGTTGTGGCGTTGGAGACGACGTTGTTGGCGCACGGGGTGCCGAGCGATCGCGCGGAGGGTTTGTGGCGGGAGATGGAGCGGGCGGTGGAGGAGGGGAGCGGGGGTTCGGCGCGGGGCGCGGTGGTGGGGGTGATCGGGGGGCGCGCGGTGGTGGGGATGCATGAGGACGAGATTCGCGCGATGGTTCGGGGTGTCGGGCGCGTGGCAAAGTTGAACACGTCGAACCTGGGATTGGCGCTGGCACAGAGGGAGACGGGCGCGACGACGGTGAGCGCGACGATGGAGATCGCCGCGAGCGCGGGTGTGCGCGTGTTCGCGACGGGAGGGCTCGGCGGATTGCACTGGAGGCGGGGCGCGGATGATCCGCTGGATGTGAGCGCAGATCTGCTCGCGCTCGCGCGGTTTCCGGTGTGCGTGGTGTGCAGCGGGGTGAAGGCGATCCTGGATGTGGTGAGCACGCGCGAGGCGCTGGAGACGCTCGGCGTGCCGGTGGTGGGGTGGAGGACGGACGCGTTTCCGGCGTTCTACTTGCGCGAGAGCGGGGCGGGGGTGGATGGGCGGTTTGATGATGCGAAGGCG
Source organism: uncultured Phycisphaeraceae bacterium (assembly GCA_964638515.1). Taxonomy (GTDB): domain Bacteria; phylum Planctomycetota; class Phycisphaerae; order Phycisphaerales; family UBA1924; genus CAYPGJ01. The sequence continues at coordinate 10,613 of CAZWZL010000022.1, read as the reverse complement.
TTGAGCGCGTATGTGCGGGATGAGTTGGCGCGGACGGGGCGCGGGGTGGTGGTGGTGAATCCTCCCCCGGAAGATGTCGCGGTTGAACGTGGCGAGTGGGAGGGGTGGTTGGGAAGAGCGGAGCAGATGGCGCGCGAGAAGGGGGTGAGTGGGCGCGCGGTGACGCCGGCGGTGTTGGCGGCGTTGCGTGAGGTGTCGGGGGGGAGGACGCTCAGGGCGAATGAGGCGCTGGCCGTGAGCAATGCGCGGGTGGCGGGGATGATTGCGGGGGGAATCTGAGGGGCACTCGGCATCAGGCATCAGGCACCGGGGAAGACAGAAGGGCATAGCGCGTTGCGAAGTCACGGGCGGGTGGGCGCAGAATCGATGCGAGAGAGGGGAGCGATGCGATAGCCCTCACCTCGGTCCTCTCCCACGCGCCGCGAGGACGCGGCTTGCGGGAGTGGAAGGGGGAGCTGAGTTGTTTGCGCCATACGGCGCGGGGAAGTAAGGAGCCCCTCATCCGTCGCACCGACGAAACGTCGTCGCGACAGCTTCTCCCTCGCCCCCGGTGGGGAGAAGGGAGAGGAAAAAAAAGGGCGAGCCGAGTGGCTCGCCCTGTGGGGGGTGTCATGGGGTGATGAGGATCAGCCGCGGCCGTGGAGGAGTCGTTTGAGGAGCGGGTAGAAGGCGAAGATGACGATTCCGGCGCCGATGGAGGAGAAGACGAAGAGCATGAAGAAGGGGGCGCGAGAGCCGGGCTCGAACCAGTGCGACCACCAGAGGACGAGTTCGCCGCTTTCGATGCGTGTGACCTGTGCGGCGACGAGTCCGCCGCCGTAATTGGCGACGAAGGAGGAGAGGAACCACATGCCCATGAGGAAGGAGACGAAGCGCGCGGGGGCGGCCTTCGTCACGAAGGAGAGGCCCGTGGGCGAGAGGCAGAGTTCGCCCATGGTGTGGAGGAAGTAGGTGGCGGTGAGCCAGTACATGCCGACCTTGACGCCGGTGGCGGCCTGCTCGGCGGCGAAGACCATGAAGAGGTATCCGAGCCCGAGGAGGATGAGTCCGTAGGAGATCTTGAGGGGCTGTGACGGGTTCATGTTGCGCCGTCCCAACCAGCCCCAGAGCGCCGCGAAGACGGGGGCGAAGAGGATGATGAATCCGGCGTTGAAGGACTGGAACCAGGAGGCGGGCATTTCCCAGCCGAGGATGTGGCGATCGGTGGATTGCTGCGCGAAGACGTTGAGGGTGGAGCCGGCCTGTTCGAAGGCGAGCCAGAAGAAGGCGTTGAAGAAGATGAACGTGAAGATGCAGAAGACGGGCCCCTTGTCGCCGGGGCGTTGGATGCCGATGAACCACGCGATCGCCGCGAAGATGGCGACGGGGAGGACGTAGGTGACACCGACGGCGAAGGCGCCGTTGGTCATGGCCTTCGAGAACCCGTCGGCCACGGCTCCGAACACGCCTTCGAAGTAGGCCCATCCGACGAGGGCGGAGATGACGCAGGTGCCGACGAAGAGGGGAAGGACGACGTTGCGCTTTCCGGAGGGGGGATCGCCGATGCCGGCGAGGTATCGCTGCTTGCCCCAGAGGTAGAGGAACATGCCCGCGAGCATGCCGACGGCGGCGGAGCCGAAGCCCCAGTGCCAGCCGACCTGTTCGCCGAGCGTGCCGCAGACAAAGGCGCAGATGAACGCGCCGAGGTTGATGCCCATGTAGAAGATGGAGAATGCGCCGTCTCTTCGTGGATCACCCGGGGGATAGAGCTGGCCGACCATGACGGAGACGGTGGGCTTGAAGTAGCCGGTGCCGAGGATGATGAGGGCGAGCCCGCCGACGAAGGTGGCCATGCCGAGCTGGTTGTGGGCCATCTCGCCGAAGCCGGAGATGGCGAGCACGACGTGGCCGAGCGCGATGGTCACGGAGCCGAGGAGCATGGAGCGGTGTGTGCCGAGGATTTTGTCGGCGAGGAATCCTCCGAGGATGGGGAGGAGGTAGGCGAGGCCTGTGTAGAGGCCGTAGAGCTTGTAGGCCTGGGCTTCGGTCCATCCGCGGCCGGGGTTGATGAGCGAGTCGGTGAAGACGCCCTTGACGGGCTCGGGCTGGAGCGCGTTGACGAGATAGAGGACGAGGATGGCGCGCATTCCGTAATAGGAGAAGCGCTCCCACATCTCGACGAAGAAGAGGAGGAAGAGGCCGGGGGGGTGGGACATCTTGAAGGGCGCGCCGGGCCCGCGTTTGAGCGCGGCTTCGGTCTGCCGTTCGAACTCGGCGTCGCGGACGGTTCTTGAGGTGTCCTTTGGGCGTCCGTCGTTGGGGCCGGTGGTGCTCATGAGATGGCGCACTCCTGCGGTTGGCGCCGCGCGGAGGGCGCGGTCGTGAGGAATCGGAGAATAGCGAAAGAGCGACGCCCCGCACACCCCCGTTGGGGGGCGCGCGGGGCGTCGTCAGAGGCTGGTGCGAGGGTCAGGCGCCCTGACCGAAATTGGAGAGGAGGATGTTGAGGTCGGTGAAGTTGACGACGCCGTCGCCGTTGATGTCGCCGGGGATGCCGGCGCCGGACTGGCTGAAGTTGGAGAGGAGGATGTTGAGGTCGGCGAAGTTGACGACGCCGTCGCCGTTGATGTCGCCGGGGATGGAATCGCACACCATTCGGAAGATGTTGACGTCATCGACGCCGGCCTCGACCGTGGAGTCGGGCGAGGAGTCTCGTGCGACGAACTTGACGCGCATGATGGCGGTGGGCGTGAGGATGGAGGTGAGGTTGACGGAATTGAATGTCCACTTGCCCTCGTTGTCGTTGAAAGTCTCGATGGTGGACCAGGAGGCGCCGCCGTCGTTGGAGACGAGGACGGTGAGGTTGTCGGTGGCCTGATGGCGGTTGGCGCCGAGGTTGTTGGAGAACCAGCGGAAATAAGTGAGGTAGAGATCGCCGTCGCCGGTTCCGTTGAAGATGGGCGAGGAGAGGGAGGTTGGCCCGCCGTCGACGTCGTTGGTGCGCGGTGTGGACGAGGATGTCTGCTGCGTGATGTAGCACATGGTTCCGGAGCCGAGCGGGTTGTCGTTCTCGGGCTGGACACCGTTGGAGACGGGGTCGACGCGCGTCCAGATCCCGGCGGTGGCGGTGTCGCCGGTGGCGCCGACCGTCCAGGACAAGTTGGTGGTGAAGTTGTCGGAGAAGACGGGCGTGACCGTGCCGATGGGGACGGTGAAGAAGCTTGTTGGCGCGTCGGCTGGCCAGGTGTTCAGTTCGGCCGAGGTGGATTGGGCTTCGTAGTAGTACTGGATGACGCCTCCGCCGCAGGACATGGCGGGAAGCGAGCCGGTGAAGGTGTCGTTGGCGCCGCCCGTGAGGGAGAGGGTGTTGAACGCGCCGGACGTGCCCCGTCGCCACCGGAGATTGACGGAGGAGGAATCGAGCGAGGAGGGGCCGGGGATGGACCACGCCTTGACGGCCATGTTCGTGGGCGCGTTTGCGTTGACCCACATGGGCGGCGCGATCGCGTTGTCGAATCGGAGCGTCTTGGTGTTCTTGACCCACTGTGCCTTGTGGAGGATGGCCTTGAAGTTCTCGGCGTTGGTCGGCGCGATGGTGTTGGGGGTGACGAAGAAGCCCTGGCCGGTGTTGCGGACTTCGATGGTGGCGGGGTAGGCGTCGGCTTCGCCGTAGGTCCAGTCGCGGACGTTTCCTGCGGAGAGATAGAGGACGACGCCGGAGGGGCCGGGCTCGTAGTAGACGTTGTTGACGGATTGAATGGCCGCGGCCATTCCCTCCCCGAGTGCGACGTGCTCGCCGTGGATGGGCGAGGGATCGAGCGTGTAGCCCCAGGGGAGAAGGATGAGCTGTGCGTTTGCGTGGAAGTCGAGGAGGCCGCGCATGTGGGGGCGGGCGAGGATGTAGTTGGAGACGTCCGAGGTTTCTGGTTCGGAGAATGGCGCGGTGCCTCTGTAGGACTCGCTGGATGGGGTGCCGCTGGAGCCCGAGCCACCCCAGCCGACGGACCAGTTTCGGTTGGGGTCGACGCCGAAGGAGCCACCGCCGTTGTTGCGCCGGTTCTTGCGCCAGTTGCGGTCTGGGCCCCACGTGTGCACGTATCCGTCGGGGTTGAAGATTGGGATGATGTGGAACTCGACGCTGTTGACGAGATCGGTGATGACGGGATCGACGCCGTATTGGCGGATGAGCTGATCGGCGGCCCACATGGTGACGGGGAGGACGGCCCATTCGCGCGCGTGCTGGATGGACTGGATGTGGAGGCCCGGCTTTGAGCCGATGGCGCCGGGGCCGGTGATGCGGATGCCGAAGATGTCGCGGTTTTCGATGGACGTGCCGGCGGAGAATCGTGAGGCGATGGCGGGGTTGAGCGCGACGAGGGTGTCGATGTAGGCGGAGGTGGTGTTGTAGTCGCGGAAGTCGGCGAAGTAGTTGACGCCGTCTTCGCCGACCTCGGGGGCGCGCGCGAGACGTTCGCGCTCGGCGTCAATGATGGCCTGGAGGTTGTCGTGCACGAGTTCGTAGCGCAGGCCGGACTCGTCGAGCGCGGGCATGCGATCGGGGGGCACGCGGAATTCGAGGGGGGCGCCGATGCGCGCTTCGCAGCCCCAGAAGTCGTCGGAGATCTCGAGCATCCGCGCGAGCTGCTCGGCGGAGTCGAGCTGGACGCGGACGATGCGGTGATGGTCGTAGCGGACGACGTCGCCGGCGGTCGGGGGCTGCGCTTCATCGTGCGCGAGCGCGGGGCCGAACATCGCGGCGGCGAGGAGCAGCGCGAGAGTGCGAGGCGTGGACATGCGGCGATTCCCTTCCTCCGCGCCGAGGCGGAGCGATGGAGCGAAGGCGCACCCCGCCCACGAGCGCCAGCTCGCGAGGGCGCGCACTGAGTGGGTTCAGTCTACCCGCGCGTCCCCCAGACAAAAGGGGAATTGTCGAGCATTGGGTCGGGGCCGGGGCGGGAGAACCCGCGTTATTCGGGCAGACGGCCGGCGAGGCAGGCCAGTTGTTCGATGGACAGGTCCTCGGCGCGGGCATCCGGGGAGACGCCGGGGGGCCACCCGCCCGGGGGGGCGGGTTTCAGAACGGAGCCGATTTTCTTGCGGCGCTGCGTGAAGAGGAGGTGGCAGAGGCGGCCAAGCGATGCTGCGTCGGTCGTGACCGGGGTTGGGCGGGGCGTGATGGCGATCATGGCGCTGGTGACTTCGGGTCGGGGCCAGAAACACTCCGGGGGGAGGACGGCGATTCGGGTGATGTCGGCGAAGGCGCGGACCATGACGGTGAGCGGGCCGAAGGACTTTGAGCCGTGGGAGGCCGTGAGACGATCGGCGACTTCGCGCTGAATGGTGACGAATTGGCCGAGGCATGGGGCGCGATCCGTCGCGAGTCTTGGGTGGTGCTCGGAGGCGAGGAGGGCCATGAGGGGCGAGGCGGCTTGATAGGGGAGATTGGCGACGAGCCGGAAGGGGCGTCCTCGGAGCGCCTCGATGAGTTTGGGGGAGAGCGTGCGCTTGGTGGCGAGGCAGTCGTCGTTGATGAGCACGAGGCTGTTTTGACGGATCGCATCGTCGAAACGATCGGTGAGGAGATCGCACATGCCCCTGTCGAGTTCGCAGGCGATCACGAGGCAACCGCGTTCGAGGAGCCCTTGGGTGAGCGCGCCGGCGCCCGGGCCGACTTCGAGGACGACGTCGTCGGGCCCGACGCCGGAAGCGTCGAGGAGTTTGGCGGCGAGGTTGGCGTCGATGAGGAAGTTCTGGCCGAGCGATTTTCGGGGCGCGAGCCCGCGCGCTTCGAGCATGGATCGGAGTTCGGTGAGGGTGTGCATGGGGCTGCGGGGGCTACCACTCGCCGTTCAGGATGCAGTCGATCGCGCAGGCGACGCCATCTTCCTCGTTGGAGGGGGCGATTCGGTGCGCGGCCTTGCGGACGGCCGGGATGGCGTTGGTCATGGCGATGCCGAGCCCTGCGCCCCGGATCATGGCGAGGTCGTTGATTTCGTCGCCGATGGCGGCGACGCGGGCCGGATCGACGGCGCGGGATCGCGCGAGCCACTCGATGGCGGTCCACTTGCTCACGCTCCGATCGAAGACTTCGAGGATGTGGATGGACTCGTCCCTGGCTTCGACGTCGTGCGCATCGCTCGCGGCGCCGGGTTTGTCCTTCACGAAGTCGACGCCTCCTCCTCCCGCGATGGTCTCCCGGGCCGCGTCGCCGGCGGCCTGCTTGTCGCGCCGGTCCATGGCCTTGCCGGAGACGGCCGCGAAGTGATGCATGGTGGTCTCGCCCTCGAACTCCTGCATGATCTCGCGGCCGAGCGCGTACATGTCACCGGTGGCGGCGGCGAATCCGACGCGGACGGTGTGCTCGGGGTGCTCGTCCTGCTCGAGCGAGGCGACGTGTTTTCGACGGACGCCCATCTTTTCGAACCACCAGAGATTGACGGGATCGAGGACGCCGGTGTCGACGATGAGGTAATCGAACCCGGCCTCGTGCGGGTCCTTCAGCACCATGGTGGCGACGCGTGCCTCGGCGAAACGGAGGACCACGCGTTCGACGATGGACGGTGCGAGCGGCCAGCGGTGCAGCGTTCTTCCGGACACGGCGTCGGCGACCATGGCGCCGCCCGCGACGACGATCGGGGCGACGGGCCAGCCTTGCGGGAGCGTCCGAGCTTCGATCGCTTCGATAGCGTGGCGCGATTCGATGAGACCGCGGCCGGTGCAGATGACGACTTCCATCCCGGCTTCGCGCGCGGCGCGCACGGCGCGGATGGTTCGCTCGGTCACTCGGCCTCGGGGATCGAGCAGGGTCCCGTCGAGATCGACCGCCAGGATGTCGTAGTTGGGGCGGCGCACGCTGCCCAGCGTAGGCCATTGCCGCCGGGCGCGTCGGGGTGGTGGATCGGCTAGGCTGCGCCGCCCGAACGGACAGGCGCGACCTTAGGGAGTCGAGGAATCGGATGAGTGAGCCGACGCCGACAGCGCAGGGCCCCGCGCAGCTCGCGAGCGCACTCGCGCCCGTGATGCGGGAGGCGTGCGCGGGGAGGCTTTCGGAGATCGAGTGGTTTCGGGCGGACTGGCAGCGGGGCGGCGCGGCCACGGGGTATGCGCAGTTCGCGTTCGACGATGGGCCGCGCGACGTGGTGGTGAAGCTTCCGGTGGGTCCGGTGGAGCACCGATTCACGAGCTCGCTGTCCCGTACCAGCGCGCCGACGCCTCGCGTCGCGGCGCACGGGCTTGAGATCGGCGGCTATGACCTGGCGTGGCTGGTGCTCGAGCGCTTGCCGGGGGACCCGCTCAGCGTGGCGATGCACCGTGAGGTGTTCGCGGAATTGTGTGCGGCGTGCGCGTCGTTCCAGAAGCACGCGGGGGAGGCGTTTCCGATCGATGCGGGCGCGGCGCGCGCCGGCGAAGTGGATTGGGGCGCGTTGATCGATCGCGCGCGGCACGCGGTGAAGGATTCACGCATCCCGCACAACGCGAAGTGGAACGATCTGCTCAAGCACACGCAGCGCGTCCTGCCTCGTCTGCTGCTGATCTGGAACGCTCGGGCGATCGAGACCTGGCGCCACGGCGACCTGCATCCCGGGAACGCGATGCGGCGCGAGGAGGGATCGGTGTGGGGGGGTGGCGGCTGTGTGCTGCTCGATCTTGCGGAGGTGCAGCCGGGACATTGGGTGGAGGACGCCGTGTACCTCGAGCGGATGCAGTGGGGGCGGGTGGCGCCGGACGGCCGGCCGCTGCTGGAAGGCATCAAGTTGGTTTCGCTGTTCGCCAAGGCGCGCAAGGCGATCGGGCTGGCGTGTGACGATGACTACGGCACGCTGGGCAACGTTCGCCGGGCGCTGACCGCCGCGACGGTTCCGGCGTTTCTCGACCGGGAAGGGTCGCCCGCGCATCTTGAGACGGCGCGCGAGACGCTCGAGCGGATGCTGAGCATCGTGGGGAAGTGACGGCGCAGCGCGGAGGGCCCCGCGACGTTGATCGCCGCGGAGCCCAGCCGGGTCAGTGGTTTCGTTCGGTGGCGAGCGGCGGATTACCGTCTTCGTCGCGTGGCGACGAGAGCGGCCAAGCCGGCCAGGGCCGCGGCGCCGGGCGCCGGCACCTGCGTGAGCACACGCACCTGCTCGATGCGGAGCGCGCCGCCACCGGGCTCAAAGAAGTTGAAGTTCAGCACGTTGCCGCTGGCCGTGAGCACGCTCTGGGCCGAGAGATCCCGCCCGGACCATCCGGTCGGGTACACGGTGCCGAAGGAGCCGAGCACGGGGTCGGAGTTGTCGAGGTTGTTGATCGAGTAGATCACGGCGTAGATCGGCGCGTTGAACGTGACGGATCCGATGGCGCCCTGGTTGGGCACGGCGGAGAAGTGGATGAAGTGGCTGTCCACCAGCCCCACGGCCACGCCGGGGGTGGGCGACGTCGAGGTCATGAAGCCGCCGTTGACGAGCATGTCGACGAGCAGGCCGCCGCCGGGCAGCGTGACGTTCTGCTGCTCATCCCACACTTGCGCGTTGGGGCTGATGATGTTGGGGACGCTGGCCACCGGGGGAGGGGCCCCCAGCGTTGCTGCGCCCGAAACGCTCGTCACGGCGGCGTGGGCCGAGCCGGCCCCCATCAACACGATTGCCACACTCATCCAACCCTTGTTCAACCCGTTCATCGCACACTCCTATGAACAACTGTGAGCCGACCATCTGCCGGGGGCACATCCCGCCGACCACAGGGAGGTCAGCGGAAACGCGTGCGGATTCCGGCGCAACTGCCGAAAAGAAAATTGCCGATCCGGTGAGGACGTGAGGGACGAGCACGACCCCGCTCCCCAGAGGAGCGGGGTCGATGGCCCGACCATCCGCCCGCGTCAGCGACGCCGACGGGCCATCATCAGGCCACCCACCGCCGCCAGGGCCGCGGCTCCCGGGGCCGGGATGGCCCGCGTCAGCACCCGGACCTGCTCGATTTCCACGGCGCCCGAGAAGTCCGCGAAGTTGAAGTCGAGAACGTTGCCGTTGGCGACGACGATCCCGAGGTTGTTCATGCCGCGGAAGGGCTGGCCGGTGGGGTAGGTGGTGCCGAAGGCGCCGAGGAAATCGGACTGGTCCAGCCAGACGTCGCTGTAGATGACGGCCAGGATCGGCGCGCTGAAGGTGACCTGTCCGGCGGCCTGCGACACGGAGCCGGCGGTGAAGTGGATGAAGTGGCTGTCGACGATTCCGGTGACGACGCCGGGGGTGGGCGCGTTGGAGGACATGAAGCCGCCGTTGACCAGCATGTCGACCAGGATGCCGCTGGCGGGGAGCGTGACGTTGGTCTGCTCGTTCCACACGTCGGCCAGCGGGCCGGTCAGCGCGGGGAAGTTGGCGACGGGAGGGGGAGCGATCAGCTGCCCCTGACCCGTCACGCCGCTCACGGCCGCGGAAGCGACGCCCGACAACACGATCAAACCACCGACGCTGAACATCCACTGACGCATGCCACACTCCTTTGAGATGTCCGCGGCCACACGCCGCGAGAGGAATCCGGCCCCGGGCGACGATCGCCCGTCCGGCAGAGTCACACACGAAACCGACAGAGCAGGTCAGAGCGGTAGCGAGTCACCACTGCGCGCCTTCCGGCGCCCTCGCACAAGCGTGGCGAGCGCGAGGAGGGACGCGGCCGCGGGCCCCGGCACCGCGATCGCGCCCACGCCGTCCACGTCGAACCCGTCGGCTGACGACGCGTGGACGAGCGGGCTGGTGCGGTCCTCGATGCGGAGGAAGCGGTAGACGCTGACGCCGGAGAGCGCATCCGCCCCCGTCAATGAGATCGGCGCCCCGTCCTGCGCGTTCGACAGCATGCCGAGCGAGAAGTACGTCGCCGAATCCCATGACGAGCCGACACCCACGAAGATCTCCGCGGCCTCGGGGTGCGACGACGGATTCCCGTACGTCGTTTCCGTGATCCACACCTTCTCGGTGAAGTCCACGCCGAAGGAGATCGTGATCGAACCACCGAATCCCAGGGCGAAGAAGTTGACCGTGTTGTTGTTCTGGGGAGCTCCCAGCGCGTTGAGCGGGTTGGACCGATCGGCCGAGATGGCCTTGCCGTCCTTTCGGAATCCCTGCGTCGCGTTCTCGACGGCCGAGCCGTAGACGATGCCGGCGCTTGTCGAGCCGGCCAGGGCGAGCCCCGCCGCTGCGACCATCGAGTTCCAGATCAACCGCTGACGCATGCTCCGTGCTCCTCACCGCGGCGATGCTGTCGCCGTCGGGCGTTCTTCGTGGAACACCTCAACTCTCCGAAACGCGCCGGCGCCAAGCCAGCGTGTGCGAGGGAGGGAGAGCGCCGAAGTTTCGGTTGTGCGGGCGGCGGGTCGTGGACGGGGGTTTCGGCGACGCGGGCCCGTACACTCTCGGACGGGGGCGCCGCGCCCGCTGGAACCCGAGATGGAGAGCCCCGATCACCACGTCCTGAAACACAGCGCGATCGCGTTCCTGCGATCCCTGGGGTGCTGTGCCGTGGGAACCGAGGTGGCGTGCCCGATCCCGAGATGGAGGGCGGACGTGGCCGGGTATTCGGACGGGGCGAGGCCGGCGCGGAAGGGGGAGAAGCGTCGGCCGTTCACGCTGATCGTGGAGTGCAAGCAGGCGCGCGCGGACTTT
>CAZWZL010000021.1:15332-52320 GCA_964638515.1 uncultured Phycisphaeraceae bacterium | reverse complement strand
CCCTCGGCGAAATGGTCCAGGCCATGGCCGACGTCTACGGCCGCTACACCGGCGGCCCGGAGTGGTAGTTCGATCAGGCGGGGTTGAATGAAGCCGGAAATGACGCAAGAGCTGGAGCGGCGACTGAACGTCGTCCGGCGCGATGTGATTGATGCGCACTACTACTGGCAATTGCATTCTCAGCTAATTGACAACTGGTTAAAGTATCATGCCGAAATCGAAACGTTTGGACGAGACCTGTTTACTGCGATTCGTGTCGCAATAGTAGACAAGACGATTCTCTCGCTAGCACGCACGGTTGATCCTCCGAGAGTTTCGGGCAAGTCGACCGTGAGTTTCGGAGCAATCGTAAAGAAGTGGCTGGCGGACGAAGCGTGGAGCACGAAAGTCGATGCGTTGGTTGTCGATCTAAAACAAATCAGAGAGTATCGACATAACTTCTTGGCTCATCGTGGCGACGAAGCGCACTTCGAAATTGATGAAAAGGTGACTCCGCTTCTGTCGGGCGAGGTGGACGGGTGCATAAGGGCGTGCGCGAGGTTCATAAATGAGTTAGACGAGCACTTTGGACGGCCCCCTTGGCAGTACAGCGATGTGATTACTAGAGGCAACTGGCAAGCAGTGTTTGAGGGCCTGCGCCGCGGTCACCAATTTCGCCTACTTCAAACACATATCAGGGCGACTCAAAGAGTTTCAATAATCGACGTTCTTGGTCCAGAACGGTCAAAGGATGCATCTGAAGAGGTGTAGTCGTGCAATGCTCTTGCTGTAGAGCATGATCTGCCACTTGTCTTGTCCCCTCCTCACCCTCTTCACCACCTCCCCCGCCTCCCCCACATGCAAGTTGTGCCCGCCGCGCACGATTCCCACCACCTCCACCCGTTCCGCGTTCACCAGCATCTTCTGCAAATACCCCGTCGTCCCCTCGTACGGGCACACCGGGTCCCACGTCCCGTGCAGGATCGTCGGCGGGCGTCTCGCGCGTGATGCGCCCCGCTCGCGTGCCTCACCTTTCTCCCCGCCTCACCATTTCCAGTTCACCCGAGGCGGCAGCGCTCTTGCTCAGAGATGCCCTTTCCACCGCCCCCCGCAATTCCCTCCGCAGTTCCTCCACCGAATACCCGCTCCCCCGCGTCCGCACGCGCACCAGCGGCAGCCCCGCCGCTCGCAGCGCATTATCCACGAACACATCCCGCGCCTTGCGATCCGCACGCTCGTGCGAGGAGTCATCCAGCTCCACCGCAACCCAAGGCCGCAGCGTTTTCGCCTCGCACACCACGAAATCCACGTGCTTCATGTTCACGCGGTTCTGGTGTCCCATCCGCCCGGCGACGCCCTTCCCCATCCACACCAGGTCCGCCAGCCGCACCTTCGCGAAGACTCGCGCCTCACTCCCCGCGGCCATGTCGAGCGCCCCGAGGAACGCCCGCTCGCCGGCCGACAGCAGGTAGTCCTTCCGCTGATAGGGCAATGGGTGCTTCGGGTCCCCCTCCCCGGCCCCCTCCCCGGAAGGGCGGCGACCGTTTCCCTGCTTTCCCCGCCCCAGCTCTTTCAGCACAAACACCAGCCCGCCGATCCCGCCCAAGACCACCAGGAGCACGATCAGCGGCGTCATGCCCTAGGAAGCGATGGATGCCGCCAGCCCGTGACACCTCAGAACCCGAAATCCCATAACGACTTAGGACACGCGCACCGGGGGGCGGCTGGGTGACGCCCGCCCGCCTCTACCCCTGCCCGCCCCGGATCACCCCGGCTCCCATCCCGGCGCCGGGCGCCTTCGGCGGCCTCCCGCCGACCTCGGGCTGCGCGATCCCGAAGTGTCAATTCAACGTGGCGGGCTCAGGGGGGTCTTGACCGGGGGTTGGGGTCGGCTACACTCCCCCCACTTGGCGGATTCCTCGGAGCCGTTCGTGCTCCACGCCTTGTCAGACCGACGCGGATATCCGAAACCCGAGCATCAGCACCGGTTCTGCCTCATGACTCAGCCTCTCGGGTTTCAGGATTCTGCAGCGTGAAGAAGATTTACGTCGGTAACCTCCCTTTCTCCGTGAACGACGACCAGCTCCGCGAGATGTTCGAGGAGCACGGTGAAGTCGCGTCCGCCAACATCGTGATGGATCGCGAGACCGGCCGCCCCCGCGGCTTCGGCTTCGTCGAGATGTCCGACCCGTCGGCGGCGGACAACGCGATCACCGCGATGAACGGCGCCGATTGCGGCGGCCGCGCGCTCGTCGTGAACGAGGCTCGCCCCCGTGAAGCGGGCGGCGGCGGCGGCGGTGGCCGCGGCGGCTTCGGTGGCGGCGGCGGTGGCGGCGGTCGTCGCGGCGGCTTCGGCGGCGGCGGCGGCGGCGGTGGCCGCGGCGGCTTTGGTGGCGGCGGTGGCGGCGGTGGCCGCGATCGCGGCGGCTGGTAAGCCCAGCAAGCGGGCTTGTCCCGCCTGAAACACAAACGCACGATTCGCCCCGGCCTCACGGCTGGGGCGTTTTCGTTCGGACGCTGATCGGTATGCCAAGATTCAGGTGAAAGCACCAATGTTCTGGCGCGTCGACTCTATTTTCGGCCACCCAAATCAAGTACCTTCTTGAACATGGGCACTTGTATAAGCGGCGCTCACTGTTGGGTGTCTCAGTGCCCGGAGGAAGTAGAACGAGAAGGAGATGGGTTCCATGCGATTCAACAGGGCACTCATGGCAGGTGTCGGGTGCGCGATGGCCGCAGCGGGCCACGCCGCCACGATTACGGTGTACGACGCCGACTTCGCGGGCTGGTCCGCGGCGGTCGTTTCGTGGCACACAGAGACGTTCACCGGAAACGTGCTGACGCAGGCGGGCAACGGCCTCTCGGTGACGTCAACGGTCGGCTCCATCGGCGGAACGGTCGGCTCAGCTTCGGGCGCCGATAAATGGAATGACCGTCTCACCGGATCGGGCGGCGAATCCACGAAGTGGCACTTTGCTTGCACGGCCACGGCCTTCGGTGGAACGTGGGACCTCAGCCCCGGCGGGCCGGGCCACGGCCTCGATCTCAATATCACGCTCACGCTTGGCGGCGGTGTGGTGTTCGCGGGGACGATCGCTCCCACAACCTCGTCGGCGTTCTGGGGCTTCACCTCAGATATGGCGTTCGATTGCGTCGAGATCACGGCCGGGCCGCACTCCGCCATCGCCGAGACCTACAGCATGGACGACCTGGTGTTCAATTCGGTTTGCATCCCGCTCCCCACAGGCGCGGGTCTGGGAACGGCCGGGTTGTTCCTGCTCACCATGCGTCGTCGTCGTTCCGCCTGAACGCAGCGCCTCGAGCAGTGCTAAGCCACGCGAGCCCGCGACCCATGTCGCGGGTTTTTTCATGACTCAATCGAACCACGGCGAGCCTCACGCCGCCAGCCGGCGGGCCGACGTGATCTCCGACAGCGGCCTCCACGCTCCATCGGCGACGCGATACCTGGGCACGTGCTGCTCGTCCCAGCCGAAGCGAAGCGGCCCCTTGATGGGCTTGTGAAAGTGGAATTCGGCGCCGGCGATACGCAGGCACGCGCCTGGATGCACCATCTGCGTCACGTGCATCTCCACCGTCACCCTCGAGCGACGCTCCTGCTCGAGGCGCAGACGCGTCTGCTCGGCCTCCTGAATCCGTTGATCCCACTCCTGCACCGCCGTCATGATGGTCCGCAGCGTCTGCTGCGCGGACGGGCTGAGGACGCCCTTGGCGCGGATCTGCTTCTCTTTGTTCAGCAGGTTCTCTCGCTCGACGCGGCACTCCTGCACCGTTTCAATCTGCTCGATCTCCAGCGTTGCGGCGGGCTCCAGGAGCCCCAGTTCGACGATCGTCGGGGTGAACGCGCTCGAGCCGATCACGCCGATCCGCGCCACGCCCCGAACCGATACTCGACCGGCGAGCACGGCCGCGCGATCGCAAAGCAGATCACCGTGCACGAGCAACTCGCAGCTCCGAATCTCCCGGCGCACCGTAAGCGAGCCGCCGATCTCGCCTTGCACATGGTCGAGGAACGCGAGCTCGGCATGGCCCTTGATCCGCAAACGTCCCTCACCCTTGCCCGCCATACCACCGCGGCAGAGCAATGCGCCCTCGGTTTCCACCGTGGCGGATTCGATCAGCCCACCGATCGTGATGTCGCCTTGCGCGCGCACGACGAACTGATCGCGAACACCGTCGCTGATCTCAACCGTGCCGGGAAACTCGATGTCGCCCGTCTCAAAGTCGACAAACCCCTTGATGACGAGCGATTCACTGACCGTGACGCGCACGCCGTTGAGTTGCAGCGCACCATCCACGAGCGATGCCACATGGCCCTCGGAGTCGGTCTGGAGCGTCTCGTCGAGCCCGACGGAGCACGCGTTGCCCGAACGCGCGGGGAGATCCTCGCCGCGAACCGATCGGCCGGGTGTTCCTTCCGTGGCAGGCTGAAAGCGTCCCACCCGTTGTCCCGCACGCACCCACACATAGCGCCGTCCCGCGTGGTGGTTTGTGCGACCATCGCCCTGATCCGCGATCAACGGTCGCGCGGTCGGGTCAAGCCCAGGCTCCCATTCAAGTTGGCAGTCACGTCCGTGCTGCGGCGGTTCACCCCACGCAAACGCCTCCTCCAACGGCATACCGCCGGAAGACAGATACCGCTCACGCAGCGCGCCGAGTCGGCGCTCCATCTCCTCATCGTGCGGCAGCCCGGCCTCGCGCGCCAATTTCGCCAGCGACTCGCCCGACAGCTCCGCCGGCGTCGCGCCTGCGGCGATGCACAAGCGGGCTTCGCAGCCGTCCGCCGACACAATGATCGATGCCCTCGCCATCATGAGGTTTGGTCCGTCTCGCGCCCCACCGTTTCATCGGCGGTAACAGGCCCCCGAATTCGCGCCCAACGGCGACGCCCGATAATGCCTTCGATTCGGCGCGGCCTTCTCGATGGGCCGAGCGAGAGGGCCGCGCCCACAGTCCCGATCGTCCGAAAAAGCAGGCGAATCACGGCTATCGAGGCGCCACCCCGATCTCCGCGAGCACGCGCCGCGCCTCGTGCGATCGGCCGGCTTGCTCCAATCGGCTCGCATAGAGGCCGCCGACCTTGAACCACGCCGAGCCGGGCCAGAAGAACACGGCGAAGTCCGGTCTGGGCAGCCGACGCCACGCGAGCTCATACATGCGCACCGCTTCGTCGTCCCGCCCGCGTTCAGTGAGAATCGCGTCCGAGCGCAGGAGCGCGTGGCCGATCGCGAGCCCGTCCTTGGTGTATTTCGTGATGATGTCCTGGTACACCACCATGGCGCGATCCGGTTGGCCCTGCTTTTCGAGCGCCATCCCCACACCCATCAACGCCGCGCTCAGCAGATCTGGCCGGCGCGCGAAATCGCGCGTCACACGCTCCCACGCGCTCGCGCGCTCGCGCGCATCCTCTACGCCCGCGAGCAGCGAGGCCGCAATGTCGAACAGAAAGTCGGGCTGCGAAGGGCCGAACGTGCGCCGCACGGTCTCGATCCACCGGGCCGCCTGCGCCGATGTCAGCGATTGCTGCGTTCCGCACGCCGCCAGCTCATCCCATATCGCGCGCGCACCGGCGCACGCGTTCACGCCGTGCTCGAGCCACGCCAGGCGCGTTGCCGAATCGCCGCCCGCCACACCCAAGGCGCGCGACGCATCGGCCCAGGCCGTGGCGCTACGTCGCTGCTCCGCGGTCGTGCCGAACAACGTCGCGGTGATCGCCAGCGCTCCGTCGGACAATTGGACGCCCGTTTGCGGGTCCATCGTCCATCCGCGCACGTTCTGATAGGCGTCGTACCGTCCCTCCTTGAAATCCCACTCGCCCTCGCGACCCCTCATGCGGAAATACCCCACCCAGGCGTGCGAGGCTTCCGCTCCCTGTGCCGTGACATACGAGGTCGGCACGCCCAAGGCCTTGCCGACGCCGCACGCGTAGTACGCCTGATCCGCGCACACTCCGCCGTGCTTCTGAATGTTGCGCAGCGTGAAGCCCTCGACTGTCACGCGCTTGTCCTGTCCCGTGGCAAGGTGGTTCCGGTCGTACGTTACATCATGAAAACGCTGCCCCACATCGCGCGCCTGCGGATGACGCGACGTCGCCCACCGCATGTCTTCCACATCCGCGGTCGTGTCCACGACGCGCGTCAGCAATTCCAGCGGCAGTTCCGACGGCCGAAACACCAGCGTCCGTCCCGCGCCCGCGTAGTAGTCGAAAATCGCCAGCGGGTCCGGCGAACTGGCCGTGTTCTCATTGCACCGGAACTCAAAGCCCCGCTCATGCACCAGCGCCACGGCCCCGCCCAGCGCGCCCTGCCGCTCCACCTCTCCACCCCGTTCTCTCACCAATCGAACGAACAATCGCCACGCCGAGCCCGCATCGTCCCTCTCGTGCATCCCGAACACGAATTCCGCGCCGGCCTCAGGGCACGCCCGAACGGCGCTCACGGCCTCGCGCCGCTCGGCCGCCGTCAGCGGTCCGAGCTGCAAAGCAAGACGAAGTGCCAGAGCCGAGTCCACGAGCGAGCCCGCGCGTCCGCCCATCGCCGCTTCGGCTGAAGCAAGCAGCGTGTCTCGTGCTTCATCGCTGCGCGGCGCCGCCGCGTCTTCTGAACTGAGCCGTTCCAACATGGCCGAGGCTCGAATGCCCCACGTGGAGCCCTCACGCCTGTTCGCTCGAACTTGCGACTGGGCCAACGTGGTCCAGCAAAGGAACGCGCACGTCGATGCCACCGCGATCCAGCCCAATCGATTTGCCATCGCCATCCTCCCGTTGCGACACACGCTACCGCGCGGGAGGCCCCATTCCATGGCAACCTCGTTCGGGATTTGGCCGAACTATGGTTCCCCTGAATACGCGATTTCCCCCTTGAGTAAGGGGATGTTTCGCGGTACGCTGGGCAAAGTCCAAGAGCACTGTACAGGCGACGGCCCCTGCCTCGTGTGTAGCGCGGGTGAGCAATTGTCGGCTTGCATTTGTTGGGGCCGGCTCCGTTGCCTTCTGCGACAAGGAGATCGCCCATGCGAGCCCTGACCCGTTCATTGGCCGCCGGAATCTTGGCGTTCGGAGCGCTGACCTCCGCCGCCTACGCCTGCGGCGCCCCGCCGCCTCAAACACCGCCGCCGCCGCCACCGGACCCGCCAATCGTCTGCTGCATCGTTATCGACTGGTTCCAGGATCCGACCAATCCCAACTTCGAGTGCCTCATCGTCCGCTACTTCAGGCAGGACGGACAGCCGCTCTTCCAGAGCAACCCCATGCCGCTTCTTCCGAACCAGGCCTGCGCGTGCGCAGTGCCTCCACTGCCGAGCATCGCCGTGGCGGCTGGCGCCGTGCCCGCGGGGCTCTCGTTCGGCGCCCGCCCCATTTGGCGCGGTCTTCCGCCGAACGTCCCCGGCTATGACCCGTTCCAACCGATTCAGCAGGCCGCAATTCAAGGGCAAGTGAACGCGTTCTTTGAGGTCTACGCCGCGGCCGCTGGTCCGACGGTGAGCCCGCCCGACACGGGCTTGGCCCAGCCCTTCGGATTCGCAGGGCCGGGCAACATCCCGCCGAATCAGGTCTTTGACGTCTACCAGAAGATCCGCGTGCCGCACGGGTTTGACCCGCGCCTGCTCTGCATCCCCGGGCAGATGTGGATGCTCGGACTCTTCTTGGTGCAGGACGGCCAGGTGTTCGCCGAGCCGATCGCGCCCGGACTTCCCCCGGTGGGACTGCAGCAGTTCCAGCAGCAGCCCGGACGCAGCGCGTTCTTCAAATTCAAGTGGTACCCGTACATCCTTCCCCCGTTCTGCCCGCGTTGCCCGGGCGACACCAATGACGACTTCATCGTGAACTTCGCCGACTTGAACAACGTGCTGTCGAGCTTCGGCACCGCTTGCCCGCTGCCGCCGGCAAGCTGATCGCGTCTTGATCGCCCGCCGGAGGAGCGGGCTCGGAGAGACACGCCCGCCGCGCGACCCGGACCGCACCCGCGGAATCCGCTCTGCGCGGCGGGCTGTTTTTGAGGCATGCCGCAGCAGCACACAAGGCGCCGCCATTTCGATCATCTCGATCGAGTTTTCCGCGTCCGATATCGATGCCCGCCTCAACCCCGCACCACGCCTCTACGATGCTTGCTGGATGCGCGATTCCTCCGCCAGCGCCGACTCGCCAACGGAGACCTCGGCTCTGGCGTACGCCGAGGTTCGGAGCGCGGCCGCCATCGTGCTGAGGCCGAGATTCCGCGTCGCGATTCGCCGTATCGACGCCGCCATCGCCAAGGGCGACACATCCATCGCCGGCGTGCACAAGCTGCGGGTCGCCACCCGTCGAGCCGCCGCGGCCCTGCAAACGCTGGCCCCCGTGCTTCCCGAGAAGAAGGCGCGATCGGTGCGCCGCTGTCTTCGTCGTTTGCGCCGATCGGCGGGCGCCGCCCGTGACGCGGACGTGCTCATCGCCATGCTCTCGCGCGTGCTGCCAAGGGCTGAAGCCGAGGAATCGTTGGGCGTGCGCCACGTCATGGATCTCGCGGAGAAACGGGCCGCTTCCGCCCGCAAGGCGCTGCGAGCGCAGGTCCGTCAGGGTGGGCGGGATGACCTTCGGAGAGCCGCGCGCCGCCTGCTCTCAAGCCTCGAGGGCCGCGGAGTCGGACGCTCCTTCGCGCCCTTCGCCGCCGAGCGACTGGCCGAAGCCGCCCGCGAATTCACCGCCGCGTGCGACGAAGACCTCCGCGATTTCGAGCGACTGCACGCGCTCCGACTCGTGGCCAAGCGACTCCGTTACACCATCGAAGTGTTGAGCCCTGTTCTTGCCGACGTCGAGCCGACGCTCGATGCGCTCGCCAGGCTTCAGGATTCCCTCGGAGGAGCGAACGACAGTCACGAGGCGCTCGCCCGTGTGAACGAGGCGCTGACCGACCTGCCCCAGGACGCCGATCTCGCGCTTCGCACCGGGCTCGAAGCCCTCTCGCTCCGATTTGAGTCACAGCGTGATGATCGGAGCGCCGCGGCCGTCGAGCGCCTCGCGGAGCTGCGCCCCGTCCTGATGGAGCGCATGCAGCAGCTGGCGCCTCGGGCCCCCGAGCCGGCGCCTCCAACTCGGCGCGCAACTCCTCATAACGGCGCAGCCAGGCCGGACGTGCCGCCCACGTCGATCGACCACCAACGCGGTGCAGTCGAGCCGCCCGCGCCCTGGCGAGTCGCCGCCATCGATGTCGGCACCAACACGGTGCGCCTCATCATCGCCGAAGCCTACAGCGACGGGAATTACCGGATTCTCGACGACGAAAAGGAAACATCGCGCCTCGGGCGGGGCCTGGCCTCGACCGGCGCGCTCGCGCCCGACGCCATCGACGCCGCGGCCACCACGATCGCGCATATGCGCCGCATCGCAGAGGGTTACCTCGCGTCGCGCATTCGCATCGTCGCCACCGCGGCGGTCCGGGATGCTTCGAATCGCGCCGAGTTCCTCTCTCTCGTGCGACAGCGCGCCGGCCTCCCCGTCGATGTCATTTCCGCCGAACACGAGGCGCGCCTCGCCTTTCTCAGCGCATCACGCGCGTTTGACCTTCGATCCCTTCCCGCGGCCGTGGCCGACGTCGGTGGCGGAAGCACCGAGATCGTGCTCAGCGCGCAGGGCGTCATCGAGGAGATCGCCGCCATCCCCTTCGGCGCGGTCCGGCTCACCGAACAGTTCGGAGGGCCGGAGGCCGTTGCGGGCGATCGCCATCACGAACTCCGCAGGCACATCCGCCGAACGCTGCGCGACCGGCTGCCCCGATCCGCCCATGAGCCACAACTGCTCATCGGCTCCGGAGGCACGTTCGAGGCCATCGCCAAAATCGCCATGTGCGAAGAACGCGGCGTAGCGTCCGTGTCCGCCGGAGCCCGCGGCTACGACCTCACGCGCGAGGACGTCAAACGAATCCTCAAGCGTCTGCGCCGAATGACAGAGTCCGAGCGCCGCGCCGTCCCCGGCCTTTCGTCCCAGCGAGCCGACATCATCGTCGCCGGCGCCGCGATCGTCCTCGAAGTGCTCAAGCGCCTGCGGGTCGATCGACTTCGGGTCAACGACGGCGGTATTCGCGACGGGATCATCCGATCCATGATCGGCGAGCATTTCGCCCCCGTGCACGCCGAAGACGCCGGACGGGCCCGCGCCAATGCCGTGCGCGACTTCGCTTCGAGCTGTCGGTACGACCGCCGGCACTGCTCTCACGTCGCCGAGCTGGCGCTCTCGCTGTTCGACCAGCTCGCCAACCACGTCGCCGCGCCGCTCCGCCCTTGGATAAGCGAGGAGTCCCGCACGCTCCTCGAGGCCGCGGCCATCCTGCACGACTGCGGCTACCACATCAACTACGCCCGCCACCATCTCCATTCCCACCACCTCATCATCCATTCCGACATGCCCGGGTTCTCCCGTCGAGAGCTCGAGATCGTCGCGGCCGTAGCGCGATACCACCGCGGCTCGCCGCCCAAGCCGCGCCACGAAGCCATGGCGGTGCTCTCCCGTGAGGACCGCGGCCTCGTCATGGCGCTCTCCGCAATCCTGCGAATCGCCGACGGCCTCGATCGCACGCACACGCAACGCGTGCGCGCCGTCCGGCTCGAACACGTCCCCGACGACGCCATGCCCTGGATCGTCCACGTCCATGCGGATTCAGATCCGGTCGTGGACATCTGGGGCGCCGAGCGGAAGTCCAACGTGTTTGAATCATTCTTCGGTTCCGTGCCGCGCATCGTCTGGAGCTGCGACGCCGACCAGTCCGCCGCCCCGCCGGCACATCCGGGCGTGCGCGCAGCGAACTGATCCCCCCAACAAACCCTCTGGTCAATGCCCGACGACCAAGCCGCGCGCAGTGAGGCGCATCACCCCGGCCGCCCGCCAACCCCGCTGTACCATCCGCCCACATGCCGAATCCGCCCACGGCAATCACCGATCATGAGTCCTCCGCCGCCAAGGGTCTTCAGACGCCCCATGGGCCGCTCGGCCTCCTCGAACGCCCGCGCAGGCTCACCCCGCTCCGCCTGACCGCCCAGATCCTCGGCTTCGCCATCGGCATCGCCCTGCTCGTGTGGTGCGTATCCCTCGCGTTCTCCCCGGACACGCGCGCCGAGCTCCAACGCCTCCGCGACGCCGATGCCGAGCTCATCGCCGCCCTCTTCATCCTCACCGCGGTCTCCGCCGCCATCAACGGACTCGCGTTCTGGATCACTTCGAGGCCGGTACACCGGCTTCGACTCGCCGACGTCATCGCGGTCAACACGCTCGCCTCGTTTCTCGCCTACCTCCCCTTCAAGCTCGGCGCCCTCGTCCGTGTCGCCATCCATCGCCGTCGGGATCACATGCCCTTTCGCGATCTGCTCGCGTGGCTCGCCGCATTCTCCGCGCTCTCGCTCGCCACGTTCCTCCCGCTGATCCTCGTCACCCTGCTCCGCCCGCGCATCGACGCGATCTGGGGCGCGCTCGCCGCCATCGCCATCATCGCATGCATCGCGATCGGGGTCGCGCTCTCTCGCCTGGCCCAACGCACACCCTGGCTCGCCAAGCTCTCGCTCGGCGCCTGGCGCGTCACGCGCCACCCCGCCGTGTGCTCCGCGCTCGCGATCACCAAAGTCGCCGACATCGCCGTGCACGCCGCGAGATTCGCCATCGCCGCGCACATCTTCGGCGCACCCCTCCCCGCCGCACGCGCCGCCCTCTGCGCCCTGGCCTACTTTCTCATCGGCTCCGTGTCCCCCGTCGGCATGCTCGGCCTGCGAGAAGCGGGCATCGTGCTCCTGCCCGCTGACTTCTCCGCCGAAACCATGGCCCGCCTCGTGCTCACGCTCAGCGCCATCGAAGCCATCGCTCTGGCCTCGCTCGCGCCGATCACCGTTCTCTGGCTCGGGCCGCGTTCGCTGATCGCAGGCCGCCACGCCCCTCTCACTCCTCCAAAGCCCGGCGAAGCGTCGACGTGGACGCCTGCTCCTGCCGCAACGACAGATCGCCCAACGTCCACACCATCGTGAGCGCCTGTCGAGTCTCGTGCGCGCGCAGCGCTCCCGCCCCAAGATCCCATTCCGCTCGAGCCGTCCCCTCACCCTTCTCCACACGCACCATCGGCGAGCCCGGGGACGCCGGGTCCGGCGGCAGCGCCGAAACGCTCGACACTCCCTCGATCACGGCCACGCCATCCACCACCTCCCGCAGCGCCCACGTCGTGGTGATCTCCAGAGTGCCCGCGCTTCCCATGCCCACGCGCTCCGTCGTCTTCCACTCGGAACCCACTCTCCGAGCCCCCGCGCCCGCCAACGCGTCCCCAACGCCGGCAGAGTCTCCCTGAAACACCGGCGCGAGCCTCGATCCCAGCGCCACCGAATCGAGCATCCCCAGCACGCTCTCATCGACCGCCGTCTGTCCCTCGAACGCGTCGCGCACGCCATCCAATCCGGAGAACCCCGTGATGGCCCCCGCCGCGTCAATGGTCACCCGCAGACCGCTCGACGTCGCGGCTCCACCGATCGCCGCCAACGCGCGATCGACGTCACTCTTCGGCTCCTCTCCAACCCCCCCCCACGATCCTTGCCGGTCCCGATCCCTCCAGAACAATCGCACGCCCGACATGCGCCCCAGCAACGATGCGCTCCCGTCTTCGCCCAGCTGTTCGACCCACACCGACACACGAGCATCCTGACGCAGCTCCACAGCCCGCGACTCCCCCTCGTCCTCCCGCTGTTCCACGTTCAGCGTCACCGAAACGTCATACGTGGCGCTCTTCTCAGGCTCGGGCGTCCATCGAAGCGGCACGAGCGGCGTTTGCGCCGCGGCCAGCCCGCAAATCGTCCCCGCCCACACCCCCGCCCATCGCTTCGAAATCATCAGTGTGCTCCTCATCGCCCTTCGTCCCCGGAGTGTACGTCGTCGCCCCTCCACCCTCTTCGCACCCTCGTACACTCTCATCCCGTGAGGCTCGCACTCGCCCCCATCAACCCGACCGTCGGCGATCTGCAGGCGAACGCAACGCGCATCGCCGAAGCGATCGAACACGCGGCCGGCGCGGGAGCTCACCTTCTCGCCACGCCCGAACTCTCCGTGGTCGGCTACCCACCCAAAGACCTTCTGCTCCACGAAGGCTTCGTCGCCGAAGCCATGCACTCCGCCCGCTCGCTCGCCGCCATCGCGCCCAAGCTCCCCGTGGTGATCGGCTGCCCCTGGCTCAACGACGACGCCTCAATCGCCAACGCCCTGCTCCTGCTGCACGACGGCCGCGTCGAGGCGATCTATCGAAAGCAACTCCTGCCCACCTACGACGTCTTCGACGAAGATCGCTATTTCCGGGCCGCCGACGAAACGGTCGTGGTCTCCATCCGCGGCATGCGCGTCGGGCTCACCGTGTGCGAGGATCTCTGGCGAGGCGCCGACGCCGGCGCGCTCGCGCGATACGCCGGAAAGCCCGACCCCGTGGCCAACGCCGCGCGCGCCGGGGCCGACATCCTCCTGAACCCCTCCGCCTCGCCCTTCGTCCTCGGCAAGGGCCACGCGCACCGACGGCTCCTGCAATCGCACGCGGCGACGCACAATCTCGCCGTCGCCGCGCTCAATCAACTCGGAGGCAACGACGACCTCATCTTCGATGGCCTCACGGCTGTCTACGTCCCCGATGCGGCCGCGCACACCGGCGCGCGCCTCGTGGCCGCGCAGGTCTTTGCAGATCACACACTCCTGCTCGATCTGCCGGATGATCGGGCGCAATGGAGCACGCTGCCCAGCGCGCCGGATCCCATCGACGCGCTCGCCCCCGAACACCTGCTCTGGAACGCGCTCGTTCTCGGCGTGCGGGACTACTGCCGAAAGACCGGATTCGCACGCGTCGTATTGGGTGTCTCGGGCGGCATCGACTCCGCCCTCACCGCGTGCATCGCCGCCGCAGCCCTCGGCCCGCAAAGCGTCCTTGCCGTGGCCATGCCGAGCCGATTCTCATCCCAAGGCTCGCTCGCCGACGCGCACGCACTCTGCGACGCTCTCGCCCTGCAACGCGCCATCGCTCCCATTGCCAAGGTTCACGATGCCGCCGAAGCCACGCTCGCCGAATCATTCGTATCACTCGGTGTTCCGCCACCGAACCCCGAGGCGCCAGACCTCGCCATGGAGAACGTGCAGTCCCGTACGCGCGGACTGCTGCTCATGGCCCTTTCCAACCGCACCGGCGCATTGCTGCTCACCACGGGCAACAAGTCCGAGCTCGCCGTCGGCTACTGCACGCTCTACGGCGATATGAACGGCGGGCTCGCCGTCATCTCCGACATCACCAAAGCGCAGGTCTACCGCCTCTCTCGCTGGGTCAACGAGCACCACGCCACGTGCGGCTTCAAGACGCCCCCCATCCCGCCAGACACCCTCACCAAGCCCCCCTCGGCGGAACTCAGGCCCGATCAGACCGACCAGGACACCCTTCCGCCTTACGACGTGGTCGACGAGATCGTGGAGCGATACGTCGAGCAACGACAGTCTCTCGTGCGCATCGCGCACGAAACGCGCCTCGATCCGTCCACCATCGAACGCATCGCACGCCTCATCGACATCTCCGAATTCAAACGCAAGCAGGCCGCGGTCGGGCTCAAGGTCTCCTCGATCGCCTTCGGCTCAGGCCGTCGAATGCCCATCGCGCAGGGCTGGCGCCAGCGTGCCACGTGATCAATCGCCCGTGTCGTTCGCCCGCCGCTCGATCACGATCGTCACCGGCCCCTCATTGACCAGCTCCACGCGCATCTCGCCCCCGAAAATCCCCTCGCGCACCCGCAATCCGTGCGTGTCCCGCACGCGCGACGCCACGCGCTCCACGAGCCGGCGCCCGATCTCCGGCGCCGCTGCGCGCACGAAGCTCGGACGATGCCCCTTGCGCACGTCCCCGGCGAGCGTGAACTGACTGATCACCAGCGCCTCGCCTCGCGGCTCCAGCGCCACAGCCGACACGTTCATCTTGCCCGCTTCGTCCTCGAAGATGCGAAGGTTTGCGATCTTGTCCGCCACCCAAACCGCTTCTGCCTCCGCGTCGCCCGTCTCTGCGCAAACCAAGGCCACAATCCCGCGACCGATCGACACGTCGTGGCCGGCGCCCTCACCGCGCTCCACCCACACTCGCGCTCGACTCACCCGTTGCACCACCGCGATCACGTCCGATCCTCCCCGTCGTGCCGCGCGTCCGAGCGACGCTCGACCGCGTCCAGCAGCACCGCAAGCGCCGTGGCCGTGAGTCCCACCAGCGCGGCGATCCACATCGGCGCCTTGAGCGTTCCCAATCCAAGCCCGTGCGCCGCCGCGTGATACGCCACGCCCAGGCTCGATAACGCGGCCACCGCCAACGTGGGCGGGCTCAGCCGGCCGAGCGCCCCGGCGTCAATGGTCCGCCCGCGCCGCCACGCCAGCCAAGCCGCCACCCCCAGCGCGCCGAGCGCAGCCGCAGCGGCCACCGCGATGATCGCGCGCACGTTCAAGCCGGCCTCAGAACATCGCGGCAGCGCAGCTGCTCACCATCCCCATGCCCTGCTGATCCATGGCCGCCGTGTACTGCAGCAGGCGGAACTCCTTCGGCTCCACGATCCGCATCGTCGCCAGAAGATTGCCGATGCTGCACCATCGAGTCGGGTTCTTCTGCCATGTCATCGCAGCAAGCATGTCTCCGGGCTTGTTCTTCGTCAGAAACTCCAGCATCCGACGGTCATGCTCGATCGCCTTGTTGCGCGCCGCCACCCCCGCCGGGTTGCTCTGCTCGTCCCCACCCAGCGGCGACTGGTCCCCGAACTGCGGCCCGACGTGGCTCAAATCGGCCGACGCCACCACCAGCGTCTTCCCGCCCACCTCGCGCATCGCCGCCTTCACAGCGTCAACGAACGCCGTGAGACCAAGCCCGTTTCCGTCGTAGGAATCCCCGTTCTTCGCCACCGGGTCGTGCACCAAAGCCGCGAACACCGGGATCTGCTCACCCTCGACGTCCGCCGGCCCCGGCCCGAACACATGCTGCACCCACGCCGCATGCAGCTCAATCGAATGTTCACGCTCATGGTCGTACCGGTGCTCGAACAGCCGGCGTGAATGCTCCTCGCCCAGCCCCGCTTTCAGCGCGTCCACGAATCGTTGGTCGATCGGACTGACGCCCAGCGGCGTCTCGAACCCCTTGTCGCTGCCCACAACACCCGTGCCGAACCCGAAGTGATTCGTGCCGAGAATGATCACCCGATCCGGTCGATCCACCACGCGGCATCGCCCGTACGCGTGCGCGTAATTCGGCCAGCCCCGCGCGTAATCCAGGTGCGGCGCCACGATCGCCTTCGGAAGCGTGTCGAAACTCGGGTCCTTCGCCTTCTCCAGCGCATCCCCGATCCACTTCTCGAAGACGGTCCGCATCTTGGTCGGGCCAAGCTCCCCCTTCTGCTCGTCCGTCGCCTCCTGTCCCAGCTCCTCAATCACCAGGCTGTCGGCGAAGTTGGCCGTCACGCTGGGAGGCAGCTGCGATGATCGATCGAAATCCTCACGCACCTGCTCAAGGATCCGGTCAAACGTCGGCCCTTCCAGCAACCCCGCGTCGTCCAGCTGCGCGACGAACTGCTGCAGCACGGGCTCCGTCAGCTTCTCGACCTGCACGTTCGCGAACTGAGGGCCGGAAAGCGACTCGTTCACCCGACGAACGATCTCGCCGACCTCGTGCTCCCCCGTCATGTGGGGCAGAATCGTCTGCGCCGCCGGGGTCGTCACCACGATCTTGTCCGAAATCTGACGGGCGTCCGCCAGCCCCAGCAGGGTCTGCTCGCCCTGCTGCATCCCGAACCCCCGAACCGCGCGGAGTCGGGGCTTGAGATGGTGGGCCGCCTTGGGGTCAAAAGGGGGCCAGGCCGGAGTCTGTCCCCCATCACCGATCGGTCCTTCGTCGCTCATAAGGGCCTACTGTAGCCCCCCGCCCGATCGCCCGTAGACGCCGGGCGACGCCCTGCTACACTCTCCCCCCTTCCCGACTCCGGGAGGGCGCGGGTGGGGACCCCGCCAGGAAACGAGCACCAACGCCTCAGCATCGATTCGGAGCGCGATCCGCCATGGCCAAGCCTCTCGACGTCAACGCCCTCAAGCCCGGTCAGACGGTCAAGATCACCGTCGCCAAGGCCCCGCACACCACGGACGACACCCAGACCGTGCTGCGCCTGATGCGCCTCGACCCCGACATCAAGCGCGCGCTCAAGAAGGGCCACCACACCCGCATGAAGAACCTCATCGTGCGTTCTCGCGGCGGACGCCCCTGGGAGTCCCGCGAGAAGTCGGCCCTCATCGCACGGGCCGAGCAGGGCGAGACGTGGTCCCTCACCTTCTTCCCACAGATCGCCCCCGATCTCCGCAAGGTCGCCAAGTTTCTCTCCGTGGCCTGACCGCCATGCGG
Source organism: uncultured Phycisphaeraceae bacterium (assembly GCA_964638515.1). Taxonomy (GTDB): domain Bacteria; phylum Planctomycetota; class Phycisphaerae; order Phycisphaerales; family UBA1924; genus CAYPGJ01. The sequence goes on along the minus strand of CAZWZL010000021.1, from coordinate 34,945 downwards.
GCCGCACTCGCCGCGATCCTGAGCGTCGCAATGCTCCTGACGCCCGCGTGCGCCAAGAAGAAGCCTGAACAGGCAAGCCCGGACCCCGTCGCGCGCTACACCGTGCGAGGCCGCGTGCTCACGCTCCCCATCGCCGGCGACGTCCGCTCCGAACTCCGCGTCCGCCACGAGGCCATCCCGGACTTCCGAGCCAACATCAACGAGCACCCCGTCGGCATGCGCGCGATGGCCATGCCCTTCGCCATCTCCGATCATGCGTTGCTCCGAGGCATCGCGGTGAACGACGCCGTTGAGATCACGTTCGAGGTCCGATACTCCCGAGAAGACGGACGCATCAGGGACTCGGACACCGTCGCCATCAAGCGACTTCCCCCCGAAACGCCGCTCGACTTCGGCGCCGGCGAGCAGGCGCCGCCTCCAAGTCCTCAATGAGGTTGGAAAAAAGCCCGGCGTCCCGCGTGCTCCGCAAGAACGCCAGGCCTCGTGGGGGTTGGCTTTCTTTCTCCGCCTCACATTGACGCGCGACGTTTTCAATCCCGTCACGATCCCGCGAGTCTTTGTCGCTCAGGCTCGTGACGATTGTCGCATCGCCGCCCTCTTGTTTGGCGAAACCACCCGGAGAGTTGCACGACTCCGCGCAAAAAGCCCAATTCCCGGTGATCCCCCTAGCCCCGCGTCGGTCCAAGCCGCTCCATGGCCTTTTGCAGATCGGACCAGACCTTTCGCCGATTCTCGTCCGTGTACTGCCTGAGCAGAAATGCAGGGTGAAACGTCGGCATCACCGGGATGGGCGCCGCGCCGCTCGACGGTGTGAACTCGTGCCAGCGGCTTCGCATCGAGGAAAGCGAGGCTTTGGTGTCGAGGAGGAAATGGGTGGCGGGGAGGCCAAGGCAGACGATGACTTCGGGGCGGATGATGTCGATCTGTTCGCGCAGGTACCGCCCACATTTGTCGGCTTCGTCGGGGGTCGGGGTGGCGTTGTTGGGCGGGCGGGCTTTGAGGACGTTGGCGATGTAGACGTCCTCTCGGCGTAACCCCATGGCGGTAATCATCTTGTCGAGGAGTTGCCCGGAGCGGCCGACGAAGGGGCGGCCGGCTTTGTCCTCCTCGGCGCCGGGCGCCTCTCCCACAAACATGAGGCGTGCGGCGGGATCGCCTTCGCCGAAGACGGTTCTGGTGTGGCTGGTGACGGAGGTGCAATGGGGGCACTCACCGTCGTGGCGCGCATGGAGGTGGTCCAGACGTTCGCGGTTGTGCGCTCGAGCCCTGTCCACGTCGAAAGTCAAGTGTGGCGAGTTCTGCGATTCGTGCGCACGGGGAGCGTCCTGCTCCTCGCTTTCGTGGGGCGGATCGACGTCGGGCGCGCGCGCGCGGAGCGGCAGTGGGAGGTGGTCGACGCCGAGGAGGGAGAGGGTCTCGGCGTGGGTCTTGAGGGTTCGGATGGCGTCGTCGCGCGAGGGCATGAGCGGGAGCGAGTGTACCGGCGCGAGGGCGCGCGGCCGGGAACGGGGGTGGATAGTCTGAAGGCGTGGCGAAGACGAAGGTTGCCTATGTCTGTCGGAGTTGCGGGGGTGTGCAGCACCGGTGGATGGGCAAGTGCCCGGACTGCAGCGCGTGGGATTCGCTCGAGGAGCATCGGGTGGATTCCTCGGCGGCGCGGGATCCGCAGCAGGGGTTGGCCGCGGGCTGGGACGCGGGCGCGCTGGCGGAAGAGGGGGCGCCCGGAAAGCACGAGGCGCCGGAGGCGCGGCCGATCGCGGACGCCGTGGGGACGCCGGAGGCGTTACGGGTTTCGACGGGCATCGGGGAGCTGGATCGGGTGTTGGGGGGCGGGCTTGTCGCGGGGTCGGCGGTGTTGATCGGTGGTGATCCGGGGATCGGGAAGTCGACGTTGATGCTGCAGGCCGCGTCGAAGATGGCGGGTAGCGGCGTGCGCGTGCTGTATGTGAGCAGCGAGGAGAGCGCGGAGCAGGTTCGTTTGCGCGCGGGGAGAGTCGGGGCGGGCGCGGGCGAGGCGTCGCGCGAGTTGTGGGCGTTGGCGGACACGAATCTGGCGCGGATCGTGGAGCAGGTGCGGCGCGTGCGGCCGAGCGTGGTGGTGATTGATTCGATCCAGATGATCTACAAGGCGGACCTGGATGCGTCGCCGGGGTCGATTGCGCAGTTGAGGAGATGTTGCACGGAGCTGGTGTACCTGGCGAAGGTGAGCGGGGTGGCGATCGTGCTGGTGGGGCACGTGACGAAGGATGGGGCGCTGGCGGGGCCGAGGTTGCTGGAGCACCTGGTGGATGCGGTGCTGTACTTCGAGGGTGACCGGCATCACGCGCATCGCGTGGTGCGCGCGGTGAAGAACCGGTTCGGGACGACGCTGGAGGTGGGGCTCTTTGAGATGACGGGGGAGGGTTTGCGCGAGGTGAAGGACGGGGCTGGGGCGCTCGCTGCGGGTGAGAAGCCGGCGCCCGGGAGCGTGGTGTGTCCTGTCATGACGGGGTCGCGGTGTCTGCTGGTGGAGGTGCAGGCGCTCACGGCGACGGGGTTTCCGGGGGTGGTGAAGCGGAAGACGTCGGGGGTGGATGCGAGCCGCGTGGCGATGCTGATCGCGGTGTTGGAGCAGCACGGGGGGTTGCGGTTGTCGGACCGGGACGTGTTCGCGTCGGCGGTGGGCGGGGTGCGCGTGGTGGAGCCCGCGGCGGACTTGGCGCTTGCGTTGGCGATTGCGGGGGCGCAGTTCAAGCGGGCCTTGGGGAAGGGGACGGCGGTGGTGGGCGAGGTGGGGCTCGGCGGCGAGGTGCGCGCGGTGAGCCAGATGGAGGCAAGGGTGCGGGAGGCGGTGCGGCTGGGGTATCGGAGGGTGGTTGGGCCAAGGGGGCAGGGAAGCGTGCGGGGGGTTGAGGTGGAGTATGTGGGGGTGGGGAGGGTGCAGGAGGGGCTCCAGGAATTGGGCTAGGAAATGCTTGACGGGCATCGGTCGTGGAATAGAGTGCCTTGAAGTGGCGCAGGGACGACGACAGCGGGCGGGTGGACGGCGCAGCGCGGAGGTGGCGCGTGCGTGGGTGTTTGTTTGGGCCGGCGTGCTTTCGTTGCTGTTTGGCGTCTCGGCGCCGTTGACGCACTCTCTGGGTCTCGCGTTCGAGACGGGCGAGCACGGCTGTGCCGCGGGGCTCGTTGGCGGCGAGACGGGAGTGGAATCCGGGGATGGGGAGCCGTTTTCGCCCGAGCGGCCTGATGGGCCCTCGAGGCATTTTCCGGACGGGTGCGCGGTGTGCCAGAAGATCCAGGCCGGGGGCTATGCCGGCGTGCTGGACCTGACGCGCCCGAGCGTGTCGGCGGCATTGCGTGTTGCGACGCGGGCGCCTGAGCGAACGGGGCGAGCGTGCCTGACGTTTGCGGTTGGGGCGTCGCTGGCGCGGGGGCCGCCGACGGATCGCGCCTGACGCGAGACGTTGTGCGCTCTTGAGGCCGCGGGCCTGGCGGGCTGAGCGCGAGCCGTTCCATCATCACATCGGGTAGTCCGCTGCGCGACGCTGTCGCGTGGCGGGACGAGGTCTGCCATGCGTCGACGCGCGTTTTCGGTCGTGGAGCTTCTGGTTGTCATTGCGGTGATCGCGTTGCTGGCGGGCATTCTGCTGCCGACGCTCTCGGCGGCGCGGAAGGAGTCGCGTCGGGCGGCGTGCCTTGCGAACATGAAGACGCTGCAGACGGCGTCGCTGGCGTGGACGATGGATCATGACGGCGAGTTGATCGACGTCGGGCTGGGCCACGGCGGGTCGGGAATCTCGAACGAGCAGGGGTCGTGGATCACGATGCTCGCGGAGACGTACGGCTCGCCGCTGGCGCGGCGGTGTGCGGCGGATGACAGCCCTCACTGGCCGGAGGAGGACGGCGGGCGAGGCCTGCCGGTTCCGCCGACGGAGGACGTGTTTCGGCGGTCGTCGTATGGCGTGAACAACTTTCTGACGGGGTTTGCGCCGGATGAGCCGGTTCGGAAGCTGGACCGGGTTCGGATGCCGAGCAAGATCGTGCAGTTCCTGGAGATGGCGGAAGAGGGCGAGTTCGCCGCGGCGGATCACCCGCATGTGGAGAACTGGAGCGTTCCCGGGTTGCCGGACGCGTCGGCGAGGCTGGCGGCGAACGAGATCGAGTCGCACCAGCACGGCGGGGCGAAAGGAAGCTGGGAGGCGAGATCGAACGTGACGTTTCTGGACGGACATTCCATCAGCGCGACGTTCCGGGAGGTCTACACGGACGCGGCGGCGAATTCGTTTGATCCGTCGGTGTGGGAGTAGGGCTGCTGTGTGCTTGGGCGAACTGAGGAGAGACAACATGCAACGGTATTCGGCATTGGCACTGGCGTCGGTGGTGCTTGCATCGCCGGCGCTCTCGAGGCAGGTGCACACGGGGGACGTGATCCTCGCGGTGCAATCGGGGAGGATTGTGACGGGCGGGGGGATCGTGTCGCAGGGCACGTTCGTCGAGCAGCGGCTGATCGGCGTGACGCTGGGGGCGCAGGGGGTTCCCTCGTTCTCGAGCAATCCGGGGTACGACTGCGAGCCGGGAACGTTCCCGGGCGGCTCGGCCATCGGGTTCAACATCCGGGATCGGCTTTGGCGCTGGGGCGGGTCGGCGTTCGCGCCCACGGAGGGCGAGGTGATGCAGATCAGCAGCGGGCCCTCATCGCGCGTGTCGGGCGCGGGGTTCGTCGCGGGCTTCACGCTGTCGGTGAGTTCGGGCGGGCAGTGGCACAAGCATCTCGGCATGCTGCTGCAGCAGGGCTCGGCGTCGTCGGTTTCGGACGGGGTGTACCTGCTGGAGATGGAGTTGTTCCATAACGCGGGCGTGGCGACGAGCCGGCCGTACTACCTGCTGTTCAACCAGAATGCTTCGCAGGGCGCGATGAGCGCCGGCGAGGCGTTCGTGCGGGCGCGCGTGCTGCCGCCCCTACAGCCCGGGGACACGAACGGGGATGGGCGGGTGGACTTTGTCGATCTCAACAGCGTGCTGTCGTCGTTCGGTGTTGCGGGTCAGTGGCTTGGCGGAGACGTGAACCGCGACGGCGTCGTGAACTTTCTGGATTTGAACATCGTGCTCGGCGCGTTCGGCGCCGGCGTGTGATCGGGATTTTTCGACCGGGCCGCGCGTGAGCGGCCCCTTACACAGAGAGAGAGCCAAAGGCAATGAAAACGCTGAACAAGTCGTTGTTGATGTCGGGAGTTGTGGGCATTGCGCTGGGCGCATCGGTGTTCGCGCACGAGGGCTTCGACGTTCTTCTGCTGCCCGATGTGTCGTCGGGTGTGCTCCGCACGGGCTCTTACGACGACGCGACCGGTGTGGTCGTCTCGGAGAACGAGCGGGTTTTTCTGGCCGAGTTCGGCGAGGCGATCCCCGGCGAACCGAACTTTGCGGACGCTCCCGGCTTCCGCGCGCTTGATGGCGCGTTCACTCCGGGCGATCAGTGGGGATTCTGGATCACGGACGCGGTGCGCGTGTGGGACAGCGTCGCCGGCCACTTCGACACGCTTTCCACGTACACCATCTCGCTCGGATTCGGACCGTTGAGCGTGACGTCGGCGACGACACCGGGGGGCGTGGTGAGCGGGTTTGACCTGACCATCCCCGGGGGCGGCTTTGACGATCACCTCGACGTCATGCTGGATGCCCCGACGGGCCCGGAAGCAGACGGGATCTACCTGCTGAGATTGTCGCTCCGCGCGACGGGGCTCGCGCCAAGCGAGAACATCTGGTTCGTCTACAACCGGGGGATGGACGAGTTGATGCACGAGGCGGCCGAGGAGTACGTGCGGGATGTGCTCGTGCCGGCGCCGGGCGGGGCGATCGGGGGGGCTCTGGGCGTGGTTATCACCGGCGCCCGGCGCGGGCGCAGGCGGGCTTAACGCGCGCGATCGGAGGAGAGCGCGGCGGACAGGGGGGGCGAATCGCCCCCCTTTGTCATTGGAATTCGGGCGGCGTGCGGGACAACGGGTTGGGCGAGTGAGCCGGAGTGAGGGGGAGGCGGGGCGGCACGGGCGTGGGAGTGTGGAATGGGGGGCGGGTGGAATCCGAAGAGAGGACATGGGACGCGCGGGTTCGGCTCGTGGGGTTGTGCGGGGAGCGGCGAAGCACGTGCTGCGGCGGAAAAAGCGCGCGCTGGTTGTGGCGGGAGCGTTGTTGTTTGGTGGGTATGGCGTGACGTATGCCATGGGCGAGGCGGGACGATCGCCGACGGATCAGCGGATGGCGCTGCCGGACGGTCGGACGCTGGCGTACTCGGTGCATCGGACGGGGCGCGAGGGCGCGGTGACGACGCGGGTGATACTGCTGGACGGGGCGCCGACGAACGCGTCATCGTGGGGGAGAGTGATCGAGAGCGCGGGGAAGGATTCCGGGGCTTAGTTTCGTCGTCGGCGCGGCGCGTTGAGGAGGAGCGCGAGGGAGGTGAGGGCGAGCGGCGCCGGGGAGGGGACGAGTGTGGGTTGCTGGGTGATGCTCCACTGGCCGAAGTTGCCGGTGAGGGGGAGGACGAGGTTGAAGTTGAGAGAGAAGGACGAGCCTTGGGCGACGTTGAGTCCGGACCAGACGATGAAGTTGCCGAGGCTGTTGGTGGCGCCGGGCATGGTGAAGGTTCCGCCGGCGGAGGAGGTAGTTGGGAAGATGTTGTGATCGTGGAGGAGGAACCAGTTGAGGAAGGAGGGCTGGGCGATGGTTCCGGAGCCGACGTAGATGGTGTAGCCGGTCATGGTGAGGCCGGTGTTGTTGGTGATGTTGAGGGTGGTGCGGTATTCGGTGGGTGCGCCCTGGATGTTGGAGAAGTTGGCGCTGCCGACGGCGGCGCTGGTCCATGTTTCGGAGTAGGAGAGGAAGTTGGGGGTGCTGAGGGAGTTGGGGTAGTTGCCGGGGTTGGGAGTGGAGACGGAACCGGCGGTGACGGTGAGTCCGCCGCCGCCGGGGCCGGTGTTGACGGAAGTGATGATGGATGCGTTGGCCGGGGCGAGCGCGAGGATCGCGGGCATGGCGGCGAGGAGAGATCGAACGTTGTTGAGGCTCATCGGGAGGTTCCTTCTGCACGAGGGTTCGTCGGCCGCGAGGGGTGCACGAGCACGGGCTCTCGGCGGACGAGGTGTCAGAAGGGCGAGCGTGGTTCTGAATGTGAACCGGCGCGCGATGTGGAGTATTTCGTGAGCCGCGGGGAACGCGGGGGATCTGGGGTGAGTGTGTGACAGAAAGCGGCACGGACGATGTGTGTCGGCCCGTGCCGCGGGTTGGGGGTTGTGTCGTGTGAGTTGTCGGCCTGTTGGAGGTTGTCGGCCGAGGTGGTCGGTTGTTGTTGTTGTTCCAATGGGCAAGCGTGAGCGCGCGGGGATAGCGGCGCGTGTGCGGGAGTTTTTTTTAGAAAGCGCGTGAGTTTTGAGTGTCAGGGGGCGAGGCGTTGTTCGAGGAGGTCTTTGGCGGCCTTGGGATCGGCCTGGCCTTTGGAGCGCTTCATGAGCGCGCCGACGAGGGCGCCGATGGCGGTGGTTTTTCCGCCCTTGTAGGCGTCGACGGACTTGGCGTTGGCGGGGTCGCTCAGGACCTCGTCGACCCAGATGTTCATGGAGGAGGCGTCGGAGATCTGGAGGAGGTTGTGCTGGGCGGCGAGGGCTTCCGGGTCGGCGTCGCGCGCGGCGTCGCAGAGGAGGCCGAAGATCTCGTCGGCGGCGCCGGAGGAGAGCTTGTTGGCGTCGCGGAGGAGGACGAGGGAGGCGATCTGTGCGGGTGTTGGCCCGAGGAGGTCGGGGCGGGTGTTGCGTTCGTTGGCGCGTTTGGCTGCGGACTGGAGGAGGACGTTGGCGGCTTTCTTTGCGGCGGCCTCGCGGATGACGGCGTGGGCGGCGATGGCGTCGGTGCAGGCTTCGAAGAAGTCGGAGAGCGCGCGTTCGTCGTTGAGGGCCGCGGCGTCTTTGGGGGCGAGGCCGTAGGCGTCGCGGTGACGGCGTTCGCGGGTGTGAGGGAGTTCGGGGAGGGAGGAGGCGAGGCGTTGGCGGGTGTCTTCGTTGAGAGAGACGGGGAGGAGATCGGGGTCGGGGAAGTAGCGGTACTCGTGGGCGTCTTCCTTTTCGCGCTGCTCGACGGTGCGCATGTTGACGTCGTCCCAGCCTCGGGTGCGCTTGGCGCCGGCGCCCATCACGCGCCCGTCCTTGCGCCAGCGGTTGGGCTGTTCTGCGGCTTCGAATTCGATGGCGCCCTTCAGGGCCTTGAACGAGTTGAGGTTCTTGATCTCGACGACGGGCGTCTTGACGAGCGTGCCGTCGGAGAGTTCGAGGTGGAGGTTGATGTTGGGCTCGAAGCGCATGTGGCCTTTCTGCATGACGCCTTCGGTGGCGTCGAGCCAGCGGCAGAGTCGGCGGAGGGCTTGCGCGAAGCGGACGACTTCATCGGCGGTGCGGAAGTCGGGCTGGGTGACGATTTCGAGGAGGGGGACGCCGGCGCGGTTGTAGTCGACGATGGAGAAGGGGATGGCGCGGCCGCCCGGGGCTTCGTGGAGGAGCTTGCCGGCGTCCTCTTCGAGGTGGGCGCGGATGATGCCGATGCGTTTGATGGCGGGCTCGCCGCTGACGGAGTGAGGTTCGCCGATGGGGAGGTCGATGGCGCCGTCGAAGCAGAGAGGGAGGTCATACTGGGAGATCTGATAGGCCTTGGGGAGGTCGGGGTAGAAGTAGTTCTTGCGGTCCCACTTCGTGGAGGGGGCGATGGAGCAGCCGAGGGCGAGGCCGACGGTGGCGGCGAGTTCGACGGCTTGCCTGTTGATGACGGGGAGGGCGCCTGGGAGGCCGAGGACGACGGGGTCGATGAGGGTGTTGGGCTCGGCGTCGTCGAAGTCCGGGTGCGCGGGGTTCGGGGCGCGTGAGAACATCTTGGAGCGCGTGGCGAGCTCGACGTGGATCTCGAGTCCGACGAGAAGGGTGGATTTGACGATGTCGGGCATGGCGCGGTGATGGTACCGCGCGGGGTTGGTCTAGACCGGGCAGGATTGTGCGAAGAAGGAGAGCACGGTGTTGAGGTCGTTGAAGTTGACGATGCCGTCGTTGTTGACGTCGCCGGGGAGGCCGATTCCCAGTTGGCCGAAGTTGGAGAGGACGTTGTTGAGGTCGGCGAAGTTGACGATGTTGTCGCCGTTGGTGTCGCCCGGGCAGATGGGGGTGAGGATGATGCGGTCGATGCCGAGATCGCCCGCGATGGGGTCGGGGAATTGGGAGTAGGGGGGGCGATCGTGGCGGAGGAGCAGGGTGGTGCTGTTGGCGAGGGCGTCCTGCAGTGTGCCGAATCCGATGACCTGCGACCAGTGGGCGGGGTTGAGCGGATGGATGCGGACGAAGTGTCGGGACCACGAGTTGTTGGCGGGGAGGAGCGGGCCGTCATAGGTCCAGAAGTTCTGGAAGGGGACGCCGAGTCCGAGGTGCATCTCGAAATTGTCGAACGTGTTGATGTCGTTGAGATGCACGACGATGCCGCCGACGCCGTTGGTGAGATAGTTTGCGGCGTAGGTGCTGGCGAACTCCGCGGCGCCGAAGAATGCGCTGATGGGCTGGGTGATGCGGAGGTATCCGTCGGTGGGGCCTGAAGCGCCGTCGGCGCCCGGGTTGTCGTAGACGGCGCCGCCGGCGGTTCCGCCGCCCCATCCGCCGATGGAATGGCCCGGGAAGTTTTCGACGAGGCCGGGCTCGGCGCGCGGGACGAATTGGACGCCTTCGAGGTGGATGACGTACTCGCCGGCCTCGCCGGGGCCTTGCCAGCTGGAGAGGGGGAGTGGGCCGCCGGGGCCGTCCGGGCCGGAGATTTCGAAGGGAGATCCGAACTGGAAGATTGGGCCGCCGGGTGAGAGCGGTTGGTTGCCAACGCCGCAGATGGCGAGGTAGTAGATGCCCGGGATGTTGATGACGACGCCGGTGCCGTCGTCGGACATTGGGAGGAGTTGCGAGCCGAGTTCGCCCGGGAACGCGTCGTTGTTGGCGAGCAGGCCCTGGCCGGCGGGGTCGAAGAGGAAGAGCGTGGTATTGAAGGTTGCGGAGCCGCCGTCGATGGTGGTGAAGGTTCGCGCGCGGAAGTTGATCGGATCGGCGATGAAGATCTCGTAGACGTCTTCGAAGTCGGGGAGGGGTTTGCCGTCGACGGAGCCTTCGAGCGTGCCGCCGATGGACTGGAGCGGGCCGATGCCGTTGGGCTTGTTGGCGGTGGGGATGGAGGAGCCGGCGCCGGCCGCGGGCTCCACCCAGTTGGGGCCCGAGACGGCGAGGCTTGGAAGTGCGAGGAGGAGGATCTGGAAACAACGACGGATCATGAGCCACCCCAAAGGTTGGGCCGCGATGAAACGGCGGCGTTTTGGCGCGTGAGCGCGCCATGCACCGTACCACTCGGATGAGCGTGATTCAATGAAAAACGGGCGCGGGGCGTGATCACGCTGGGGACGCTACGGGGCGCATGGCTGGCCGAAGGAGGAGAGGAGGATGTTGAGGTCCAGAAAGTTGGCCCAGCCGTCGCGGTTGAGATCGCCGGCCAGGGGTGGGATCGGGGAATATCGGGAGAAGTCAGACAGCACGGCGTTGAGGTCGGTAAAGGTGACGGCGCGATCACCGTCGGCGTCGGCGGGGCATCGCGAGTGGACGGCGACGGAGATGGTGGCGGATGGGCCCGTCGAGGTTTGGTCGCGCGGCGTGACGACGCAGCGGACGGTCTGAGCAGCGGTTGCGGAGTGGGCGGGCAGCATGTCGGAGCGGGCGTACGAGGTGATACGTCGGGTCTCGACGTTGTCGACGTACCAGACGTACTGGAATCGGACGAGGTCGTGATCGGGGTCTTCGAGCGTGGGGCTGGACTCGACGAAGCACACGATGGCATCTTCGGGCGCTGGGTGGCGCGGCGCCAAGAGCGCGGCGATGGGACTCGGAGGTCGATTGAACGTCGCGCTCGGCGTCGCGAGCACTTCGAAGGGGATGTCGGCGATGAGCTGCGCGTTGATGAACCAGCGTGAACGCCACGTGCCGGACGTGCCCTCGAGCGCGGAGATGGGCCAGCGAGCATGGAGTGACGGCATTCGCTCGTCGGGGTTGTCGAGCGGAATGAGATCGGACTGCTGCGCGAGCGAGCCGTTGGGCCGGATCAGCTGGTGGAGCGCGGCGGATTCTGATCGCAGGTTTTGCACCGTGATCCACGAGGTGACGCCGGGATCGGAGAGCGCGATGTGGCGCGCGCGGGGGAATGCGGCGGGCGGGGTGTGCGCGAAGAGAGGCAGCGGAGTGACTGCGCGGTCGAGCACGCGGAAATCCGTGTCGAACGCCGGGGGCGCGAGGAAGAGCGGGGGCGGAGAGAGGCACATGCCGGAGGTGGGTTCGCGCATCACGCCGAGGACCTCGGCTTCGAAGTGCAGGTGAGGCCACGCGCTGCACCCGCTGGAGCCGGTGAGGCCGATCTGTTCGCCGGCGCGGACACGATCGCCCACGGCGTGGCGGAGCGATGCGCGCTTGAGATGCCAGTAGTAGGTGCGCTGTCCGTCGGCGTGATCGATGACCAGGGCGTTGGCGTCGCCGGCGCAGTGGGTGTTGCGATCGGGGCGGGAGTCCGCGGCGAAGATCACGGCGCCCGCGAGCGGGGCGAACACGGGGACGCCCTCGGGGGAGGATGCGGGTCCTTGCTCGGCGAAGGATCGAAGCGCGACGTCGATGCCCGTGTGCCCGTCGAAGGTGAGTGTGTCGCAGTTGGCGTCGTCGGCAACGGCGATTGCGGGGTTGAGATCGACCAGGTTCATGAGGACCAGATCGCGGCCGAGACGCCCCGCTTGCGGAAAGATGGGAAACGGACGCGGCTCGACGGCCTCCGGGAGGAGGCTCGGATTGAGTCGCGTGTAGTGCTGAATCGCGAGGCGCACGAGGTTTCGCTCCGCGGAAGTAATGCATCCGGCGGCGGGGCTGATGTCGGGTGAGGGGAGCAAAAAGGGCGTGCCCGGCGGAGCGCCGGGTGGGATGAAGGGTTGGGCTAGAGTGGCGGCGATGACGGCCGCGAGCGCGCCGAGCATGGGCGAGAGTCTCTGGGCGTGTTTGGGGGCGCGGGGAAACGAGGGGACGAGTGTACGGCGCGGCTGTTTTCGGACCAAGCAAAAAGCGCAAAAGGCCGCGTGCTGCCGCCTGTTTGCGGTTGGCCGGGGTGTGGGAGCATTGGGAAGGGGCTGATCAGCGCCGGCGTCGGGCGGGGATGGCTGCTGCGGCGAGTAGCAGGGCCAACGGGCCTGGCGTGGGCAGGATCACGATCTCGTCGATCGCGAAGTCTCCGATGATCGCGTTGGGAGATTGCGTGAGTGGGGGGAGATCGTGTCGGAAGAGAATTCGGTCGGCGTTGGTGATCGCATCGAGGAGCGTTCCGCTGCCCCGGATGCGCGTCCACTGGGATGTGTTGAGGTTGGTGAGGTCGACCGTGAACTGTGTCCAGGTGTTGGAGACGGGGCGGAAGCCCGTGTTGTAGAGCCAGAAATTGTCGTTGGCGCGCCCGAGCCCGACGTGGACTTCCACGTTGTTGAAGGCCCCGAAATCGTTGAGGTAGAAGGAGATCCCGGTGGCGGCGGTCCAGTCGCCGATGTACTCGGGGTTGTTGTTGTACCCCCCGAGAAACCCGAGCCGGTCGTTGGCCATGTTGAGATAGCCGTCGTTGGCGCCGTGGACGCCGCCGGAGCCGGGGTTGGAGTAGATGGTGCCGGCGCTGGAGCCGCCGGTGAAGCCGCCGGTGTTGCCCGCGAGCAGGAAGGACTCCGTGAATCCTGGTGTGACGGCGAGCGCGGTGGCGCTCAGCAGTGCGGCGGCGGCGACGACGAGGGCGCTGGTGCGCATGGACGTGTTTCCTTCCCTTGTGGCGAGTTCGCTTTGAGGACTCGCGTCTCCGGAAAGTGTAGCCCAGAGCAGCCCGATCGCGAGGTGAGAACCACAAAAAAAGGCGGAAGGGGCCGCCCTCGACGCCGTTCCCAGTCTGGGGTGCGGGGATTAGGGGAAGATACCGCGGGTGGTGTAGACCTTGCCGATGGTCTCGAGGGATGCGATGTAGGCGGCGGTGCGCATGTCGACCTCGTAGCGCTGGCGTGCGAGCTTGGTGCGTCGTGCCGCGAGGACCATGTGCCGGTTGAGCTCGGCGTCGACCCGTTCGAGGTCCCACGTGATGTGCGACTTGTTCTGCACCCACTCGAAGTAGGAGACGGTGACGCCGCCGGAGTTGCAGAGGATGGCGGGGAGGATCTCAACGCCTTTGGAGAGCAGCTTTCGTTCGCCGGCGGGCGTGGTGGGGGCGTTGGCGCCCTCGGCGATGACGCGGGCGTTGATCCAGTCGGCGTTCTGCTCGGTGATCATCTGCTCGAGCGCGGCCGGGATGAAGATGTCGACCTTCGTCTCGTAGAACTCCTTGGCGGAGATGGGCGTGCCGCCGAGCCCGGGGTTCTTGGCGCCGCTGGCGCCGGAGGTGCTGTGGGCCTTTTCGAAGCCCGCGATGCCGCCGTGGCGGCCGACGTATTCCGCCAGGGCTTCGGTGTCGAAGCCGTGATCGTTTCGGAGCGCGCCGGTGTGATCCATGACGGCGATGATGCGGCAGCCCTTCTGTGCGGCGAGCCGTGCGGCCCACGAGCCGACGTTGCCGTAGCCGAGCACGCTTGCGGTGGCCTTGGCGAAGTCGATCTTGAGTTCGGGGAGCATCTCGACGAGCACGTCGACGACGCCCTGCCCGGTGGCTTTTTCGCGGCCGAGCGAGCCGCCGATCTCGACGGGTTTTCCGGTCACGACGGCGAGGCCGTCGGGAACGGAGGGCGAGATCTGCGCGTAGGTGTCGGCAAACCAGGCCATGATCTGGGCGTTGGTGCCGACGTCGGGCGCGGGGATGTCAACGTCGGGCCCGATCATCGGGGCGATGGCGACGGCGAATCGGCGGGTGACGCGCATGAGTTCGTCGCGCGAGAGCTTGTGGGGGTCGCACTTGACGCCGCCCTTGCCGCCGCCGAAGGGCACGCGGACGAGGGAGCATTTCATGGTCATGAGCAGCGCGAGGGCCTTGACGTCATCGAGCGAGACGTGCTCGTGGAATCGGAGCCCGCCCTTGTAGGGGCCGAGGGCGTTGTTGTGCTGGACCCGGTATCCCTTGAAGAGCGCGTAGGACCCGTCGTCCATCTTGACGGGGAAATGCGCCATGGTTTCGTTCTTGGGTTGGGCGAGGATGAGCTGGAGGTAGTGGGGGAGATCGATGATCTCCGCGGCCGTGAGAACGGCGTCGATGGTTTGGAGATAGACGTTGTTGGGATCTCTGTGCATCCCGAGTTCGTCGAAGACCCGGCTGGTCTGGAACCCGTCATGCGTCCGAGAGGTCGGGGCGACGATGGTGGCCGAAGAGGGGGAGTGTGCCATCGGAGGCGTTCACACCTATGCTTGAAACGTGCGAGCGGCGGTTGCAGCGATCACGGTGATCGTTGCGTCAGCCGGGCGTCACTGGGAAGTCACCCAGAGACGGAAGGGGCGATGATAGCGTACTTCCCGTCGGACTTGGTCTGGGCGACCCGCATCAAATCGACGGCGGAGGCGGTTGGGTTGTCGGCTCGTCCGGTACGGTCCGTAGAGATGGTTCGAGAGCGGTTTGAGGACTCACCGGTGACGTCGGTGGTGGTGGACCTTGCGGGCGATATCGCGCTGGCCATGGAGATCATCCGGGTGTCGCGGGAGTGTGCGGGGGGAGCGCGGCCATCCACTACGGGCGGTGGTGGGTCAAACGATTCGCCACAAGGGGGGGAGGCCCGACGGGTGCGGATTGTCGCGTTTGGGCCGCACGTGGAGCGGGAGGCGTTGCAGGCTGCGCGGGACGCCGGGGCGGATGAGGTGATGACGCGTGGAGCGTTTTCGAGGCACCTGCCGGACGTTTTGATGCGCATGGAGTCGGCGTGAGGGAGCGCGGGGCATGAGCAGAAGCGAGACAGAAACGCGCGAGGTTCGGTTGGGCTGCGTTTCCTATCTCAACACCCTGCCCCTGATTGAGGGTCTGGAGAAGCTCGAGGGGCTGGCGCTGGATCGCGCGGCGCCGGCGCGGTTGATCGATCTGCTTTCGAACGGGCGCGTGGAGGCGGGTCTCGTCTCGTTGATCGATGCGCAGCGCAGCGGAGAAGCGTTGGCGTTGCTGCCCTGCGGGATGATCGGGTGTGACGGACCGACGCTCACGGTGCGGTTGTACTCCGCGTGCGCCATTGAGGAGATCACGCGCGTGTACGTGGATGCGGAGTCGCACACGGCGGCCGCGCTGTTGCGAGTGCTTCTGGCGCGCGTGTACGGGGTTCGGGCGGAGGTGGTGGAGTTCGACGCGCGGGAGGGGGTGGTGCGTCACGGGGGCGGGTCGGCGCCGCCCGATCCGTGGCCGAGCGCGATGCTGCTGATCGGTGACAAGGTGGTGTCGCAATCGCCGCCGGCGGAGAGGTATCCGCACCAGCTCGATCTCGGAGAGGCGTGGAGGAAGTGGACGGGGCTCCCGTTCGTCTACGCGGTGTGGATGTGCCGGGCGAGCGAGGCGGGGAGCGAGCGGATGCGCGCGGTGGTTCGGTTGCTGGACCGTCAGCGGCGTCGCAACGCGGCGCGATTGGACGGTGTGGCGACAGGTCGGGCGCGCGAGCGGGGCTGGCCGGAGGATCTGGCGCGTGATTATCTGGGGCGCAAGCTGTTGTTTGATCCGTCGACGGCGGGCGCGCGCGAGGCGGTGGAGCGGTTTTTCGACGAGGCGCACGGGCTGGGGTTGATCGATCGACGGCGCGCGACGGTGTGGGCGGACGTGGGCTCGGGCGAGCCATGCCTCGCCTGACGCGGGTTCGCATCGGGGCGTTGGATGATCTGCTGTCGCAGTTGCGGTTCGCGCCTGGGGGGACGGCGCGTCGTCATCTGGCGAACGCGGAGGCGCTGGCCAAGGAGATCGATCCGGAGCGGAACTACAGCGTGGCGGAGCTGGCGCGGCGCATCACGGGGCTGCGTGCGGACCCGAGCGAGATCGATGATGCGACGGTGGTCGGCCGCGCGCTCGCCGGAGAGTTGTCGGCGCTCATCGAGCGGCTGTCGCATCTCGCGGGCTTGCGCATGGAAGAGCTGGGCGAGGGGGCGTTGCGGCTCTCGGAGGTGTGCGCGCGGTGGAGGGTGAATCGGAAGACGATCGAACGTTGGCGGCGCGAGGGGCTGGTGGGGCATCGGGTGATCGTGGACGGACGTCGGGGTCTGGCGTTTCGAAGGGAGTTCCTCAAGGCGTTCGAGGAGTCGGTGGGCCGGCGCACGATCGACGGAGCGTCGAAGCGGACGAGCGAGCAGGAGCGCGGGGACATCGTTCGGCGGGCGCGGCGTGCACAGACGGAAGAGGGGTTGTCGCGCAGCAGCGCAGCGCGCCGTGCCGCGAGGGAGGTCGGCCGCGCACACGAGACGGCGCGACGGATCGTGGCGCGGGCGGAAGCGGAGTCTGGGGAGAGGTGGTTCGAGGATCGTGGTCCCGTCCGCGCGCGAGAGCGCGCTCTGGCGGCGCGCGCGGCGGGGAGGGGGATGGAGACGCGGGAGATCGCGCTGGCGCTCGGCCGATCGCGCGCGAGCGTGCATCGGATCGTGCTGGCGGGGCGCCTGGAGCGGCTGCGGCGACTGGATCTGGCGTGCGCCGCGAGCGAGATGTTTGAACGAAATGATGCCGGGGAGGTGCTGCTGGCGCCGGTGGTAGTTCGCGAGCGGTTGGCGGGCCCGGCCGGTCAGGAGTGGGCGGAGTGGGTGGAACGCTCGCGCGCGCAGCGGCCGATGGCGGAATCGCGGGAGCGAGCGCTGGGGGCCGCGCTGTGCTTCCTGAGGTGGCGAGCGGCGCGGGAGATTGCGGGGTTGTCCGTTGGGAATGCCAGCGCGGCGGCCTTGGACGGCATCGAGACTGATCTTCGATGGGCGTGGTGGTTGGCCGGCGCGTTGGCGAGATCGATCTCGTTTGTGGGCGTGCGGAACCTGGAGGAGCGATTGGGTGGGGGCGCGGAGCGGCTCAGTGGCGAGCGGGCCCGGCTCGCGCACGAGGCGCTGGGTGGGGCGTTGGTGCGCGCGGCGCTGGCCTTCGATCCTTTCCGTGGGGGGCGTGGCGCGCGGCTGGCCGGCGGCGCCACCGTGATGGTGACGAGGGCTCTGTCGCGGCTTGGGGAGCGCGGCGTGCTCGAGCCGGGGCGGGAGCACGCGGCGCGCGCCCGCGGCGTGCGCGTGGAGGACGTCGCTTGGCGCGAGGTGGGTTGGGATTGGCTGTCGGTGGGGCCACGGGGGCGGGAGCGCGCGGCGGCGCTTGACGGCGAGGCCGGGGAGGTGGTGCGGCTGCGTTGGGGGATCTGGGACCCTGAAAGCCCGGGCGAGCCCCCGCAGACCCGACGCGCGGTGTCAGCGCGCATGGGAATCGGCGCTTCGCGGGTTGCGAGGCACGAGCGGATGTGGTTGCGAGGGTTGGCGGGGGCGAGGTGAGCGCGATTCGATCAGGCGGCTTTGCGCATCTCGTACGCGATGCCGAGCTCGTGGCGGCCCAGGGAGGTGGACTTGCAGCGCACGACCACTCCGGTGCACCAGTTGCCGTGGACGGGGTCGATGCGGAGCGAGAGTCTGGAGCCCGGCTCGAGCGGCGTGGGCGAGGTCACGCACAGGCCGGAGCTGGAAGCATTAATGAGATCGAGCTTCATGACCCACGGGAGTTGGCGGCCGTTCGAGAGCACGGCCTGCATTGGGCCGGCGGCGGAAGCTCGGGGGGCGACGCGACGATCGGAGGGGTAGGGAAAGGGTATGACGCCGGGCAGGTCGTATGTTTGCGCGCCGGAGGACATGGGCAGGTCTCCGCAAGGATCACCGAGCCAGACGCTTCCGTGCGTCCGCATTGGCTCGGGTCATCTGCGGTATCGGCCCTGACGCAGGGCGACTTCAGTGCGGAGTTGATTGTCAGGGCTTTGGGAGGGTCGCGCGGCCCATGCGGTCGGCGATGCGGAACGCCAGTTCCATCGATTGCTGGTAGTTGAGACGGGGGTCGGTTGGTGAGGCGTAATTGCGGTGCAGATCGGCTTCCGTGATCGCCGAGGCGCCGCCCAGGCACTCGGTGACGTCTTCGGCGGTGAGTTCGACGTGCGCGCCACCCAGAATCGTGGATTCCGTCGCGTGCGCTTCGAACGTCGCGTCGAGTTCCGCGAGGATGGCTTCGAACGACCGGGTCTTCAGGCCGGAGGACGTCGTGATGGTGTTGCCGTGCATGGGATCGCAGGCCCAGAGCACGGCTCGACGGGCGTCGCGGACGGCCTTGAGCAACGGGGGGAGGGCACGGGCCACGTTGGGCGCGCCGAGCCTGGAAATGAGAATGATCTTGCCGGGCTCGTTCGCGGGGTTGAGCGTCTCGAGGAGATCGAGGGTTTCTTGTGGAGTCGCGGAGGGCCCGAGCTTGATGGCGATGGGATTGGCCACGCCCCGGAAGAACTCGATGTGGGCGTGATCGGGCTGGCGCGTTCGGTCGCCGATCCAGGGCAGGTGTGCGGACAGGTTGTAGTGGGTGTCGCGCCGGGGGACTCGGCGGGTGAGGGCGGACTCGTAGTGGAGGTTGAGACCTTCGTGGGACGTGAAGAACTCGACGCGGTTGAGCTCGTGAATGGAGGTTTCGCCGAGGGCCTCCATGAAGCGCAGCGCGTGGGCCAACTCGCGTGACATCTGCTGATATCGCTCGCGCAGGTCGGCCGACATCGCGGCGTTGTGGAGGAAGGTGAGGTCCCAGTACTCGGGGTGATGGAGGTCCGCGAAGCCGCCGTCCACGAGCGCGCGGATGAAGTTGAGGGTCATGGCGGCGTGGTGGTAGCCGGCGAGGAGGAGCGATGGGTCGGGGATACGAGAAGGTGAGGTGAATTCGGCGCGGTTGATGAGGTCTCCGAAGTAGGAGGGGAGGGTGGCGCCGGCGCGGGTTTCGGTGGGGGAGGAGCGTGGTTTGGCGTACTGGCCCGCGAATCGGCCGACGCGGATGACGGGTTGGCGCGAGCCGTGGACGATGACGAGGGACATCTGCAGGAGGATTTTGAGGCGGGAGGTGATGGCGTGGGGATTGCAGTCGGCGAGCGTTTCGGCGCAGTCGCCGGCCTGAAGCAGGAATCGCCTGCCCTGCTGCGCGTCCGCGATGAGGGATTTGAGTCGTTCGATCTCCCACGAGGTGACGAGTGGAGGAAGGGTTTTGAGACTTTGCGCGGCGAGCGCCACGGCGTTGTGATCGGGGTAGGGGATGGGCTGCGCGTTGGGGCGCGCAGTCCAGGAGTCGTTGGTCCAGGCGTGCGTGGGAGGGGTCGTCATGGGGTGCTCGAGGTGCGGCGCTTGAGGGATCGGAGAAAAAATGTGCGTGGAAGAGAGGGGGATGAGTTTAGGTGATGAGGATGTTGTGCCGATGGGCAGGGTCGGAGAGGCGTTATACGGGCGCGTGGCCCGGTCGCCTCGGGCCCCCCGCGCGGGACGGGGCGCCCGCTCCGCCCGCGGCACACACGGGCGAACGGAGCATTCCAACGGGTAGTTCCGCGCAGGAAGAAGATCGAGATGGCTACGACGAAACGACGAAGTACGAAGCGAACGACGAAGCGAACG
>CAZWZL010000021.1:0-15232 GCA_964638515.1 uncultured Phycisphaeraceae bacterium | reverse complement strand
ACGAAGCGAACGACGAAGCGAACGGGCACGACGCGAACGAAGGCGAAGCGTCGCACGGCCAAGCGCTCCACGGCGAAGCGCGCCGGGACGACAGCTCGAAAGAGCACGCCGAAGCGCCGCAAGACGGCCAAGCGCCGCACGACCGCGAAGCGCACGACCGCCAAGCGGACCGCCTCCAAGCGCACGACGGCGAAGCGCCCGTCCACCAAGCGCGCCTCGACGAAGCGGCCCTCGGCCAAGCGGTCGACGGCCAAGCGCGCTTCCGCGAAGCGCACTTCCGCCAAGCGTCCCTCGGCGAAGCGCTCGACGCGCCGCACGAAGCGCACCTCGACCAGCGGGCTCCGTCTGGTCGGCTCGCGCTCCAGCGGCCGCTCGTTCGCGCGTCGCGCGGCCTAAGCGGACACGGGGAACGACATCAAGGGGACGACAGGGCCTCGGTTCACGCCGGGGCCCTGTGGTTTTTGGAGGTCGCCGGTATGCTCGGCGGCATGGCGAAACGCGCGAGCGGGTCGAAGAGCAAGGGCGCCGGCGGGGAGGCTCTGGGGAGCGGACCCGGGGCGCGGATCGTGCTGCTCCAGGGCCCGGACGAGTTTTTGCGCGGGGAGTGGACGAGAGAGATTGTCGAGGGGCTGCGCGCGGCGGCGGGCGAGATCGAAGTCGTGCGGTTTTCGGGGGAGCAGGCGGAGCTGGCGGACGTGCTGGACGAGTGCCGCAGCTACGACCTGCTGATGCGGCACAAGGTGGTGGTGCTGGACGAGGCGGACAAGGCCGTTTCGGGTGAGATGCGGGCTGTGATGGAGCGGTATGCCCAGTCTCCCTCGAGCCACGCGACGCTGGTGCTGCGATCGGGTCGGTGGCACAAGGGCAAGCTGGACGGGCTCATTGAGGCGGTCGGTGAGATTCAACGGTGCGAGCCGCCCAAGCCGGCGCAGGCGAGTGCGTGGGCGATCGCCCGCATGGCCAAGCGGCACGGGACCACGCTCTCGCGGGCGGCGGCCGAGGCGCTGGTGGCGCGCGTAGGGCCGGATCTCGGGCGGATCGACGCGGAGTTGGGCAAGCTGGCGGTTGCGGGGGCTGAAGGCGAGCCGGTGTCGGCGGAGACGGTCGAGGCCATGGTGGGGCGGAGCGGGGAGGGCGAGCCGTGGGCCGTGCAGGGGCCGATGCTCAGCGGGCGTGCGGAGGCGGCGATCGGGGCGGTGCGCGAAGCGATTGGGATTTGGCGGCAATCAGCGGTTGGGGTGATGTGGGCTGAGGTGGACGGGATTCGTAAGGCTGCGGCGGTCGCTCGGCTGATGGAGCAGGGCGAGAACGGCTTCTCGGCGGCCAAGCGGGTGCGGGTCTGGGGAGACGTGTCGAGCGTGGTGGACGCCGCTCGTCGGGGAGGGGCTCTGCGTCTGGGGGAGTTGCTGGGGGAGGCGCTCGAATGGGACGCCAAGAGCAAGTCCGGACGGGCCGAGGGGGATCGCGCGGCCGAAGTGCTTGCGGCGCGGTTTGCAAGCGTCGCGGGGTAAGGGGACGATGAAGTGCTTCTGGGGCCGGCTCGCGCGGAGCGCGAGCGAGGGACGGTAACACAATGATCGCAGGAGGCGCGGGTTTAGCAGCGGACGATCGGCGGCGTGGTGGTGTGTGTGGCGGCGTTGGCGGGGGGGTGCGTGGGGGAACGGGCATCGGACGCGGGGCAGTGGACCGATCCGCCGAAACGGGGCGCGACAGGCGCGCAGCCGGCATCCGGCGCGGGCGGGAAGACGAACGGCGGCGCGGGCGTGACGCCCGAGGGAGCGTCGGAACGCGACGCCATCGTTTCGCAGGTTGAGCAGGACATGGCGGATTTGCAGGTGGCGCTCGAAGCGCGCGAGGCCGAGCGTGCCGCCGCGGTGACGGCGCAGTCTGCCCGGGCGCGGAGCGAGCGGTCCGAGCCGGGTGAGGCGCGCACGAACCGTGAGAGCACCGCTGACCCGGCCGGTGGCGCGGCTGTGATCGACGGCGAAGGCGGGCCGGCGAGCGCCAACATGGAAGAGTCGATCGAGACGGGCGAGTCGGCGAGCGCCACGCTTGCGCCCGCGCCGTCGAGCGGCGCGGTGGAAGCGTCATTGAACGAGCGGATAGAAACACTTCGCGCTGAGCTCGCGGCGAGCCTCGAGGAATCGGCGCGTTCGGGGGAGGGCAGGGCCGGGGCGTTGCTCGCGTTGGGCGCGTTGGAGACGATGCGCGAGGGCTCGCTCCGGGAGGAGGCGCTCGAAAACGTCGGCGAAGAGGAAGCGGAGGCGCTGCGCGCGTGGGCGGAGATGCATCGAGAGGCCGCGCGTCGAGCGGCCACGGGCGAGACCGACGCCGGGCTGGCCGCGGCTCGCGGCTCAGGCTGGGGGGCGTCCGCCGGGGGTTTCCGGGTGGAGACGGCGCTTCTGTGCTCGAAGGTTGAGGGGTTTGGGCGGTACGAGACGCTGAACTCGAGCGCGCTGCTGGCGGGCCGGTCGCAGCGGGCGATCGTGTACGCCGAGTTGTCGGATTTCGCGCATCGCGCCGTGACGAACGACGTGGGGACGGCGGGCTGGCGCGTGGAGTTGACGCAGGAGTTGTCGCTCTACCACGACGCGGATCAGGTGCTGGCCTGGCGTCGGCCGGAGCAGACGATCTCCGATTTCTCTCGCAACAAGCGCCGTGATTTCTTTGTCGTGCAGATGATCGAGCTGCCCTCGACCCTCTCGATCGGGGCGTACAACCTCAAGATCACCATGCGCGATCGCGAGGCCGGGGCTGTGTCCGAGGCCATCATTCCGATCCGCGTCGTGGCCGACCCGGCGCTCACGCGCGGCGGTCGGTGACGGAGGTATCCTGCCGGGATGAAGCGAGCGGGATACTGGGCGCTGGCTGCGGCGAGCGTGTGTGGGGTTGGGTGCAGCGGGATCACGGATCCGTCACTGCGGGTCGTGGAGGCTCGCGTGGTCGAGCGAACGGACGAGGCCGTGGTGATGCACTTCGTCGTGGAGGGGGAGAACAAGAACCCTGAGGAGATCCCGCTGCTGGACGCCGAGTATGCGGTGTCGATCGACGGTCGCGAGGTGTTCCGTGCAAGGCGTTCGCCCCAGGCCACGCTGCGCCGTCAGGGCGCGCAGCGCTTCGTGCTGCCCGCGGCCTTGCCTGCCGGGGTGGTGGTCGGCCCGACGGTCCGATGGGCGTTGCGCGGTTCGGTGGGGTACGTGGCGCCGGAGCAGATCGCGGAGACCCTTTTGGACATCGGATTCCCGAATCCAACCGCGGTGGTGCGTGGAGAGGGCGAGACGCCGCTCGACGGGCGCGCCGATCGGGGCGGGTGAATCGAGCCGGAGCGGAGCGAGCCATCACGGAGGATCTCGCCCCAGAGCGCGCCGGACCGGGCGGTGAGGAGCCAGCGAGTCCTCGGACTGTGCACGGGGTCCCAGCGATCATCGTCGAGCCTTGAAGGCCCCGTGGATTGCAGCACGAGCGCGGGCTGAACCGCGCGCACGAAGTCGAGGGATGCCGGCATGGACCCCGCGCTGCCGTGGTGGGGCAGCTCGAGCACGTGCGCGCGCAGGCTCAGTGCGTCCGTGAGCAGCGCGCGCAGCGTGCCGGCCTGGATGTCGCCGGTGAGCAGTGCGCCCGCGCTGGGCGGGAGATCGGCGTGCTCCAGGCGTGCGACGAGCGAGGCGTCATTGTCGGGGGTGTCGAGCGGGAGGTCCGCGGGAGGCCAGAGCACTCGGACGCGAGCGGGCCCGATGGAGATCACATCGCCCGCGACGTGCGCGATGACTTCGACGTGCGCGAGCGCCGCGTGGCGCAGCGTCTCCGATTCGGGCCCATCCGGGCGGCTCTGCGCCGCGTGCAGGAAATGTCGCGTCGTGTGAATGCGTTGGATGGGACTCGAGGCGAGCAGGTCCGGGAGCGCGTTGAAGTGATCGAGGTTGGCATGCGTGATGAACACGTCGTGGATGTTCCGGGCATTCAGCGCGCGCAGGGCGTCGGGAATCTCTCGGACCCCGAGATCGAATGAGCCGCCGCCGGCGTCCCACAGGGCGGCCGCGCGCCCGGCTCGCAGGAGCAGGCAGGAGCCGTCTCCGACATCCAGCGCATCGACCCGCAGCGCGACGTCGGATCGCAATGGGGGGCGCCGCAGCTCGCCCACGCCCCAGGCCACGATGGTCGTCGAGGCGAGCGCGCGGGCGATCCGCCACCGGCGCGGTGGGCGAGCGAGCGCATCGCGCGGCACGAGCAGCCACGACACGGCCACCAGCGGCGCGCCGAGCGCGAGCCAGACCGAGACTCGCGGAACGCGGATCACGGCGAAGGGGATGTCGTCCGCCTGCGCCGCCAGCATCGCGATGCGATCGGCAACGGCGATCATTGGCGGAGCCAGATGCTCAGCCGCGCCCGGCGCCGCGACGCTGATCAGTATCGATACGTACCCCCACGCCGAGAGCAGCGAAACGGGAGGAGCCGCGAGCATCGTGGCGGGCACAGCGAGTGGCGTCATGATCCCCGTGTGATGCGCGATGCAGGGAATGGAAACGACCCACGCGACGGTGGCGGCGACAAACGCCGTTTGCATGGAGCGGAGGGCTCGACGAGGGGGGGAGAGCACGTCCGGGTCGACGATGGCGCCGAAGACGCGATCACGCAGGGGCGTCGTGAGTGTGAGCAGCGCGAGCACGATTCCGAATGAAAGCTGAAGTCCCAGCGAGAAGAGCTCGTGCGGCCAGGCGAGCAGGATCATCACGAGCGTCCACCCGAGCGTGTTCACGCGATCGTGCCGGCGTCCGAGGGCGGGGGGGATCAGCAGCGCGAGCGTCATGATGCCTGCACGGAGAATTGTCGGCTGCACGGGAAGGATGATCAGGTAGACGATCACGGCGAGCGAAACGAGCGCGGGCTCGAGCCTCCAGGAGATGGCGAGCGGAATCGGTAAGAGCACGAGCGCCGCGCGCACCAGCAACGTCAGCGCAGCGGCAAGCACCACGATGTTCAGCCCGGAGATGGCGAGCAGGTGGGAGAGCCCAAGGCGCGTGAATGAGTTGCGAACGGTCCGGATGGCCGCGTCCCGCTCGCCCAGGAGCAGCGCGGCCAGCAGCGCCCGTCCCGGTGAGCCGGATCGCTCCGGAAAAAGCGTGGCGGAGGCCTGCGATCGAGACGCTTCGCGCCACGCCATCCATCGACCCCGAATGCGCTCCCGCGCCGTCGGATGCTGGATGGGCGTGACCAGGCCGCCGGATGGAACCTCGAGATGGCCGGCCAAGCCCTCCTCGAGCGCGATGGGGCGGAAGTCCCGCTCGCCGGGGTTGGTCGGCGCTCGGACGCTGCCGGCCACGCCGGCGACGCGCAGTGCCGCGCCGGGCGTGATTTGCAAGGTCGGCGAGTCAGTCAGGTGAACCCAGAATCGCCCTCGCACCGGAATGAGTCGTTCGGGCTCGCGAGAGGGCAGCATGCCGTCATCGCTGACCAAGAGCCTGCGAGCCTCGAGCACGAACATGGGAGACGGACGCCGATGTTCAAAACGGGCCAGAAGGCCCCGCCCGAAAGGCGCCGGGATGCGCGCCGGTGTTCGCGCGATTCCCTCCAGGACCACCACGCGATCCCCATCGGCCAGCAGTCGGGAGAGATGATCGTGCGCGGGCATGTGCGATCGTGCGGCAGCCCATCCGACCATGGCGACGAGACATGCTGCGAGCAACGCGGTCGCGCTCCAACGTGCTCGACGCATGAGAATCGACAGGCCCGCGACGGCGCCGCCTGCGAAGAGCCAGATCGAGGGTCGATCGAGCGCCGACGTGCCGCGTAGCGCGTTGGCCGCGAGAACACCGAGGATGACGACCGCCGCGCCGAACAGACCCGGACGGCGACTGATGTGTTCGCGCAGTGTGTGCGAGGAGTCCCGCGGCACGGCCGCGGAGCGTAGCACGCGGGGGAGGGTCAGCGTCCGGCGAGCAGAAGCCAGACGAGCCACGCGGCCGCCGCGTTGAACGCGGTCAGGAGCGCGATGATTCCCACAAAATCGCGCGTCGCGGTCGAGAGCTGGCGAACGGGCGCGTTGATTTCAACGAGGGCGCCGAACACAAAGGAAGTCACCAGCGTCACGGGCGAGCGGCGCGCCGCCACGCTTACGTCGGTGGTCGTGGCCGGCGCCTTGGACTTCTTGGGTTTCTTGGGCTTCTTGGGCTCCGTGGCGACGACGACGGCCGGCAGCGTGGGGGCCGGCTTGGCAGCGGGAGCCGGTGGCGGTGGCGGCGCTGGCTTGGGCGCGGGCACATCGGCGGCATCGGAGAAATCACCCGCCGGCAGATCGTCGGGCGACATGTTCGAGGCATGTGCGACCTCGGCCTCCTGCAAATCGGCGTCGAGCAGCGCGTGGGCCGAGGCGTCGCCGACCGGAACGGATTCGAAGTGACCATCCACCGGCGCATCGAGCAGACCTTCCGGAAAGTCCAAGTCGGCCGCGGCTTGCTCGAGCGCGGCGTCAAGATCGGGAACTCCATCGCTCGGCGGCGTGCTGGCCTGCGCAACTGCTTCAACGGCGATCTCATCCGTGCTGCGGACGTCCGGAGTGGTCGACCCAACCGGAGGCTCGACGGCCTGCTCCGGTTCGATCGGCGCCGGCGCATCGATGGCCTCGGCTTCTGAAGCCAGCGATTCCAGATCCGCAGCCACGTCCTCGAGGGCCGCTTCGACGTCCACCGGATCGCTCGGCTCGGCGGGCTCGCTCGGCTCCGCCGACTCAAGTTCGGGTGTGGGCGCGGGCGCATCCACCACGCCGTCGACGGTCTCGAAGTCGCCGTCGATGTCGGCTGCGGCGTCCGCGAGCAGATCGTCAATGGAACGATCCATCTCGGCGGGAGGCGGATTGTCGGCGCGCGGTTCGGGCATGACGTCCCCTACGTCCCGTATGATCGACCCTCTCCGCCGCATACTCAAGGGCCGGCTCTCGAAGTGAGCCGGGGAGTTCCGAGAACATCACGCGTGACGCACCGAATCTTCATCGAAGGGCTTGCGGAAGGGCTCGAGCCCGGAAACCAGCTGCACGTGGACGGGGAAGAGGCGGAGCACGCCCGCCGGGTCAAACGACTCCCGCTCGGGGCCCGGGTGGAGGCGATCGACGGGCGCGGGCGGGTCATCGACGCCGAGATCGTCGACGCCAGAAGATCGCTCGTGCTCCGGGTGGTGGGAGTCCGCACGGCGCCCACGGTACAGCCGAGCGTCGAAGTCTGGAGCGCCACACCCAAAGGGGGCCGCGTCGACCAGATGATCGACGCCTTGGCCGAGATCGGCGCCGCGTCCTGGCGCCCGTTGGACACGGAATGGGGCGTGGTGGAGCCCCGAGAATCCAAGCTCGCACGGCTCGAGCGCGTGGCGCGCGAAGCCGGCAAGCAATGCGGACGCGCGTGGCTTCTGCAGATCGGCGAACGCGCT
Source organism: uncultured Phycisphaeraceae bacterium (assembly GCA_964638515.1). Taxonomy (GTDB): domain Bacteria; phylum Planctomycetota; class Phycisphaerae; order Phycisphaerales; family UBA1924; genus CAYPGJ01. Next base: position 7,816 of record CAZWZL010000021.1, on the reverse strand, counting down.
TCCATGGCCGAAGCACTCGCGCCTGAGCCCGGGGTTCGGGTGGTGGTGGCCGATGCCGGCGGTGATTGGTACGTCCCGGACGGTTCGGCGAGGATTCGCGTGCTGGTCGGGCCGGAGGGAGGCTGGACCGCGCGAGAGCGGGCCGATGCGCAGCGCGCCGGCGCCACGATCGCCAGATTCGGCGTGCACGCGATGCGGATCGAGGTGGCCGCGCCCATCGCGGCGGGGATCGTTCTCGAATCGGAACAGCGGTCAAGGGCGGGCGTCTGATGGTGCGACGGAACAACGAAAGCGAGCGAACATGGCGATGAACCGGCTCGGTTGGGCGTTGGCGTGCGTGCTGGGAATCTTGTGCGGCGGCCTCGTATCGGGAATGGACGCCGAGCACCGCCAGCGGGCGGACGACATGCGCGCGAAAGCCGCGGACTGGCTCCGCGCGCAGCAAGACTCGACCACGGGCGGCTGGCCGAGTTCGGGAGAGGGCCCACAGTTCCCGGCCATCTCGGCGCTCGCGGCGACCGGGCTCGCGCGGGAAAAGGGCGCGCCGAACGCCGAGGCCGCGGCGCGCGCGGTCTCGTACGTGTTGTCGTTCCGCCAGCCCGACGGCGGCGTGTATGACCGGCTGCTTCCCTCGTACAACACGTCCATAGCGCTTTCCTTGCTCGGACGCTGGAACACGCCCGAAGCCGCGGACGCCGCGCTGGCCGCGCAGGAGTTTCTGCGGAGCCTTCAGTGGTCGGAGATCGCAGCGCTCTCGAACGCCACACCCGAATCGCCCTCGGCCGTGGATCGCAGCCACCCGTTCTACGGCGGCATCGGCTACGGCCGTCACGGGAGGCCCGACCTCTCCAATCTCTCCATGATGCTCCAGGGGCTGCACGACTCGGGCGTGCCGGGAGAGGACGCGGCGTTTCAGCGAGCCCTCACGTTTCTGGCGCGCGTCCAGATGCTCGATGGCGTAAACGACATGCCGTACGCCGCGGGCTCGAAACAGGGCGGATTCGTCTACGCCACCAGCGTGAACAAGGACCAGGTCGGCTCCGGCCAGACGCAGGTGGAGGAGGCCGCCGCGATGATCGAGGAGACTCTCGACGACGGCACGAAGGTGTCGCGTCTGCGCTGCTACGGCTCGATGACCTACGCCGGGTTCAAGAGCCTGATCTTCGCGGATCTGGCGCGCGACGACGAGCGCGTGCTCGCGGCGTACGACTGGATCCGCCGCCACTACACGATGGAAGAAAACCCCGCGATGGGCACGGACGGGCTGTACTACTACTACCTGTCAGCCGCGCGCGCCCTTCGCGCCTGGGGAGGCGATTCCATCGTCACGCTCACGGAGCAGGACGCCGAGGGGCGGGTGCGCGATTGGGCCAACGATCTCGTCGATGCGCTCGCCGGGCTCCAGGAGCCCGACGGGAGGTTCCGCAGCGTCGATGACCGCTGGATGGAGAATCACGAGGTGCTCATCACCTCGTACGCATTGCTCGCGCTGCAAGAAGCGTGCGGCGCCGAGTGACTCAGGCCATCGGCCCGCGCGCCGGCGGGTCCAGAGGGAGCGCCCTGGCCGATTCCAGGAACGATCGGTAGTTTTGCGCAACCTCTTCGAGCGAATCTCCCCCGAACTTGTCGAGGAACGCGCCCGCGATCTCGAACGCCGCGACGTTTTCCACCACGACGGAGCACGCCGAAACCGCGCACACGTCGGACCGCTCATACTGGCTCTGCTGCGCCTGTCGCGTCGCAAGATCGATCGACGGCAGGCCCTTGAGAAGCGTGGAGATGGGTTTCATGGCCGCGCGGACCACGATGGGCTGGCCGTTGGTCATCCCGCCCTCCAGCCCGCCCGCGTTATTCGTGTCGCGCGCTAAGCCGAGCGTGGGCGAGCCCGAATCCGCCGAAGCTCGATCAAAGCGGATGGGGTCGTGCACGTCGGAGCCGCGTCGCCCCGCGACCTCGCGCCCCATCCCGATCTCGACGGACTTGATCGCCTGAATCGACATCACGCTCCCCGCGAGTCGCGCGTCCAACTTGTCGGCCCAATGGGCGCACGAGCCGAGCCCGATCGGACAGCCGAACACGTGACACTCGATGCGCCCGCCGACCGTGTCCTGATCGATCTTGGCCTGCCGGATCGCCGACTCCATCCGCAGGGTGGCCTCGGCGTCAGGGCAATACACGGACGAAGCGTCCCGGGCGGTGCGCAGTGATTCCCACGTTGCCGGCGTGCACTGGGCCGCGGTTGAAGCGTCGAAGACCGATCGCACGAACGCGAAGGCATGGATGTTGAACTCTCGGAGCAGGCAGCGCGACAGCGCGCCCGCCGCGGTGCGCGCCGCCGTCTCCCTGGCCGACGCGCGCTCGAGCGTGTTGCGGCAATCGGTCGTGAGCCACTTGATCGCTCCCGCCAGGTCCGCGTGCCCCGGGCGCGGGCGAGTGAGCGGAGGCGTCTTCACCGGGTCATCCAGGCGCGTGTCGTTATTGCGGACCATCAGGGCCACCGGCGCCCCGGTGGTCCGCCCCTGTCGCACGCCGGCGAGGACTTCAACGGAATCTTCCTCGATGCGCTGACGGGCGCCGCGCCCATAGCCGCCCTGGCGCCGACGCAGCTCGCCGTTGATGAACTCGGTGTCAACGCGGACGCCCGACGGAAGCGCATGAAGCAGCGCGAGCATTCCCGGGCCGTGTGATTCGCCCGCGGTCTGGCAGGTCAGGCGTGGCATGGCAAAGAGAATACGAAACGTTCGGGGCGTCAGCGCTCCAGCAAATAGGCGTAGGGCTCGAGTCGGGCCCCATCCGCATCCGCCACGCAAAACTTCCCATCGGTGGGCATGGGCTTGCGGCGCGCGGGCCGATTCCAGATCGACGCCGAGCCGTACGCGCCGTCCTTGCGGAGGGCGTACACCGTCAGATCGAAGTCCGGCTTGCCGTCGGGCGTGTACAGCCTCTTGGCCCGGGTCTTGTCGAGCGACATCCGAAGCGCCGCGAGGCACGCGTCGGTCGGGTGGTCGCCCATCGACATGCGCATCACGATGAAGCGCGCGGCACAGATCTGCATGGCCGCCTCCCCGCGCCCCGTCCCGCCCGCCGAGCCCACATCGTTGTCGCAGTAGTTCCCGGCGCCGATGATCGGAGAATCCCCGACACGCCCGGGCAGCTTCCACGACAGCCCCGAGGTGGTGGTGCAGGAGCCGAAGTCACCCCCGGCCGTGCGGGCCCCAAGATGGATCGTGCCCCACGTGAACAGCACATCCTCGAGGTCCGCGACCAACTCCGCGTCGTGCGCGCCGTCGAGCGCTCGCGCCCCGTCGTCATCCCGCGGCTCGGGCGGGTACGGGATGTCGAACTCCTCCTCCTGAAGCCAATCATCGACGGGCGAGAGCCGAGACCGCCACCGGAGCCATGCTCGTCGAGCCTTGTCGGTCAGCAGATTCTCCTCCTCGAAGCCCATCCGCCTCGCAAACGTGAGGGCCCCCCCGTCCACCAGCAGCACGTGGTCCGTCCGGCGCGCCACCTCCCGAGCCACGGCCGCCGGGTTCTTGATGTTCCGCAGGCACGCCACCGCGCCAGCACGATGCGTCGACCCGTGCATCACCGATGCATCCAGAGTCACCACGCCCTCTTCGTCGGGAAGCCCGCCCAGCCCCACCGTCATGTCCTCCGGGTCGTTCTCGTTGATCGCCACTCCCGCAACCGCGGCGTCCAAAGGGTCTGCGCCTTCGAGCAACAACTCCCTCGCGCGTGTGACCGCGCGCAACCCGTTGGGTGAAGAGATCACCACCGGCCCCTCCCGTGCTCCCGCGCGCTCCAACGCGTCAGCGCCGCCGGGCACACCCGTGGCTTGCCCGAGCGCGGCGCCCGTCAGCGCCGGCAGCGCGGCTGCAGTCGCCGCCAACCCCACAAAGTCACGACGACTCAGCTGTGATGCCACGGCCTTCCTCCTTGCTTGCGAGCACTCTTCAGAGGGTTCCAAACACCGGCAACTCCCCCACCAACGGCCGCAGATACTCGAGGAACGCCGGCGTGACGTCGTTCGCGCCCTTCAAAAACTCCGGCGACATGTGACGCGTCTTGGCCGCGACATCCGCCAGCGCCACGAGCCTCGGCCTGGAGGAATAGGGCGAGGAGGACACCCGCTCGATCGCCACCGACCCGCCCTTCTCCCCCTTCAGCGCGCACTCCACCGCAAAGGCGCCCACCTCGCGCGCCTCCCGCGCATCCACCGGAGAGACGTCCGGCCAGTACCGCTGCATATACCCGAACGTGTCCGCGCGAACCCTGGGCGGCTTGCCGCCCGCCGGCGTCAACGCCTTCTTCAGATGCTCCGCCAGCAGATCCCCCAGCGCGCCGGTGCCCGAGAGTTGGATGTTCCCGTGCGCATCGCGTTCGCGCGATCCGCCTTCCGTCAGCGCCTCCGCGATCGACTTCCCCGCCGCATTCTGCACGCCCTCCGACACCGCGATCAGGCACCGCCCGTGTCGCTGCACGCTCGCGCCGACGTCGCGCGCAAAGGCCTCAAGATCGAACGGCGTCTCGGGCACATAAATCAGATGCGGGCCGTCCCCGTCGCGCCGACGCGCCAGCGCGCTCGCTGCCGTCAGGAACCCCGCATGCCGACCCATCACCACGTTGATCTTGATCCCCGGCAGCGCCGCGTTGTCGAGATTGTCCCCCATGAACGCCACAGCCACGAACCGCGCCGCCGAGGCGAAACCCGGCGTGTGATCGTTCATCTTCAGATCGTTGTCGATGGTCTTGGGCACGTGGAAGCACCGGAGGTCGTACGACGCCTTCGCCGCCAGCTCCGAAACGATGCGGCACGTATCCGATGAATCGTTCCCTCCGATGTAAAAGAAGTACCGCACGTCGCGCTGACGCAGGCCAGCGAGAATCCGCTCGCAATACGCCGCGTCCGGCTTGTCACGAGTCGATCCGAGCGCGGCCGACGGCGTTCGCGCGACCTCCTCGAGCGTCTCCGCCGGAATCCCCGAAAAATCCACGAACTGACCCGTCGTCATGCCCCGCACCCCGTGACGAGCCCCGAAGATGGAGGGCATCACCCCGCCCCCCTTCTCCCGAACCGCGAGCGCGACGCCCACGAGCGACTGATTGATCACGGCGGTGGGGCCGCCCGACTGGGCAACCACGGCGTTTCCGGTTGGGGCGTTCGGCATGGTCGAGCGATGGTACCGCGCGTGCCCGCGACCTCCTCCCGGTATGCTGCCGCGCGATGCGAACACGGCGATTCCTCGTCCCGCTCTTGGCTTTGTTGGCCGCCTGCGACTCCACGCCCATCTTCCGCGCCTCTCCTCGTGCCCTGCCCGGCGGCGAACTCGTCGAAGAGGGCCCTCTTCCGGGTCGCCCCGCCGATGCACCCGCGCCCATCGTGGGAGACATCTGGACCAGAGACCTGCCCGGAGACGACGCCACCTTCGAAGTCGCGCCCGCCGACGTGGCCGCCGTGTTCGACGCGGCGCGCAGCACACTGCACGATCGCGGCTTTGCGCTGGCGCGCGTTGACGTCGCCGGGGGAGTGCTCACCACCTGGGCGCGCCAATCGTCCGGCGCCGCGACGCCGCACCTCGATGATGAGTCCACGTTTTCCGAATCCATGGAAGGTCTGTTCAACGCGCAACGCCGGCGCGTGCGCGTCTCCTTCGAGCCGCTGGCCGAGGGCACGGCCCCGCCCGCCGACTTCCGCCACGCGAACGCGCCGCTCATCGCGCGCGTCCGCGTCATCGTCGAACGCCTCAACACCCGGGGTCGCGCCCCCTCCGCCGTCTCCATCCGAAGAAGCGGCTACTTCGAAGACGCCACCCGCCCGGGCCCGTCGGATGTGGCCACCCCCCTGCGACGAGACGGAGCGCTGGCCGGGCGAATCGCCCAGGACATTCAGGTTCGGGCCGCCGAGCCGAGCCCTCCGGGCGGGCCTGAGACGCAGGAATCCCGCTCCGATGCCCGATAGCGAGCCGACAAAAGTTATCGGCCATTTTTTGCGCGAGAATTCCTAAGAACCGGCTAGACCCCGCCCGATAGGGGGCGTAAGTTTGGGTTGATCTCCAACCGGGCTACGGAAGCCCGGGGTCAAAGCCGGGGGAGTTCTCTTCTCCAAGATTGAGAGGAGCCATGATGGTTCAGACAGACGTGTTGGAAGGTGTTGTTCGGAGAAGCGTGGAGGCCGCCGAGGCGCTCGCCGCACTTCCCGCCATTGCTACCCAGGATTGGTGTGATCGCGCCGCCGCGATCCTTTCCGAAGCCCTGGATGGCGCCGAAATCGGTGTCGCGATCGGTCAGGTCGGCGCGTCAAACACGCTCCAGCGAATGGAAGCCGTCGGCGTCGCCGCCCCATCCAACCACCTCGGCGTGATCGCGCGGCGATTCGCCGGGGGGCGTGGACTCGGCTGGGAAGCAACAGGCCCGTGGGCCGCTCGCCTCGCCGAGAGCAACTTCCCGGGTTGGCAGACCTCCGACGGCGGCCACCATTGGTCGAGCATCGGACGACCGGAAGTCCTGGCGGGCGTCGTGCCCGTCGACATCGAAGCCAGCGACGATCGCGTCATCTTCATCGAAGCCGGGCGCCCCGCCGGCGATGCCTTCACGGCCAACGACGTCGCGCTGCTGCGGGGATTGCTCCCCGCCGTGGCCCACCGGGTGTTCAAGGCGTTCGGGCCGGAGCCCATCTCCGCCGCCCGGATGCTGACCCCACGGGAGCAGGAAGTGCTCGAGCATCTCACCCTCGGATGGAGCGTGAAGGAGATCGCCGAAAAGCTCTCCCGAAGCCCCCACACCGTGCATGACTACGTGAAGTCCCTGCACAGAAAGCTCCAGGCCTCCAGCCGCGGCGGGCTCATCGCACGAGCCCTCGGGCATCACGGCATCGAGCCCGGCTCCCGCCGGGACGCGACCCGCAACGGGCACGCCAACGCCGTCTGATCCCAGACCGCGATCGCTCGGATTCGAAATCCCAAGGCCCGCTCGGCAATGCCGGGCGGGCCTGTTCGTTGGGCCTTGGCCGTCGGTATGGAGCCCAACCCCAGCCTGCGGCCCCGAGACCGTTCCCGACACGGTGGTCGCGCCGGCGGCGGTTCGAGAGATCGACCCCTTTCCCTGGAGAATTCGCATGTCCCTCCGTTCCGCACTTCGCATCGGAATGCTCGCGCTGGCCACCATGGCCCCCGCCGCCACTGTCGCTCAGACCACGCCCCCGCCCGGCACGGGCCCCGGCCCCGGCGCCGGCATCGTCCAGCAATGCGCCGAAGCCATGCAGCAGGCCGCGATGACCGCGCGCCAGCACATGATGCAGGCCGCCCACGCCACCATCCAGGAAATCCAGGCGCTCGCCGCCGCGAACGCCTCGCCCCCCGAGATCATCGCGGCCGCCCGCGCCGGCGCACACGCCGTCGGCATGCGCGCTCGCGCGGGAGCCATGCGCATCAACGAGCTCGGCCACGCCTGCGCACTGGAACTCCAGGCCATGAACGCGCCCCCGCAGGCCTTCCACGCCCTCTCGCACGCGCGAGGCAACGCGCTCCGCGCCGTCGCCGAGGGCCAGCGAGCCGCGCACATGGCCATTCATCACGCCCTGCGCAACGCCATCGGCCCGGTGCCCCCGACCATCCTCTCGCCCTCCACCGGCCCCGCCAGCGGCATCGGCAGCGAGCGCTGAGCGAAGGCTCAGCGACGGAGCAAACCCGGCCCTACGCCGGCTGAATCAGTTTTCTGCTTGTGGACGAGCCGCGGCGACGGGCAACCGACGTCGCGGCTTCTTCTTTTGCGCCCCTCAGATCTCCACCACCGCCATGTCGCTCTCCCGCGACTT
>CAZWZL010000020.1:8689-54811 GCA_964638515.1 uncultured Phycisphaeraceae bacterium | reverse complement strand
CCGCGGCCATCATCCTCCTCACCCTCGCCGCCGCCTGCATCCTCATCGACGCATCTCGCCTTGATCCCGCCGCATCACGCCGAGTCGCCGCACTCGCCGACGCCGCCAACATGGCCGCTCCGCCCAACTCCCGCGCCCTTACGCGCCCGCGCTGCGCCGCCTGCGAGTACACGCTTCCCTCGGAAGGGCCCTGCCCCGAGTGCGGCCAACCCGCCCTCAGCCTCCCGTTCCCCGACGTCTCCGCAGATCAACTCGCCCTCGCGCTCCGAACGCTCGCAGCGCGTCATCGAGCCCACGCCATCACGTTCCTTCTCGTCATCCCCGCCACCGCCACGCTCCTCCTCCCGTCCCATCCGTACAACGCGTTCGCCGCGATCCCCGCAACGCTCTGGATCCTCGCGGCGATCTTCACACACGCGCGCCCGCGCCACACCCGCTCACTCCGCCAACGCACCACGCTCTCCTTCTTCGTCGCCATGCTCGGCCCGCTCACCCTCGCCACGCTCGTCGTCGCGCTCCCCCTCTTCCCGCCCGGCAACAACCTGATGTCGTTCCCCTTCCCCTCGCGCGACTGGATCTACCTGTGCATCATCCTCGCGCAGATCGTCGCGCTGGTCACCGCCGTGCAGTTCCAGCTCACCACCGTCCAGGTCCTCAGCGGCCTTCCTCACCAACGCCGGCTCGCCGCGCGCGCCGCGCTGCCTCTCGGCCTCGCCTTCGCGCTGCTCATGCCCGGCCTCTGTCTCTTCGGCATGCTCTGGGCCGTCGTCGGTCCCATCGCGATCATCCTGATCCCCCTCAACGACCGCGCCCTCGCGCGCGAACTCCTCCTTTGGGCTGAGTCTGAGAACCCCGAACAGCCGGCCGAAGGCTGGCGGGAGACAATGGACGCTCAGAAGCGCTGACGCGATGAGAACATCATCGCGGTCAAACGTTTGACCGCCCCAGCGCCATTGACCGCGCATAAAAACACCCGGCATCCCGCGACGCCGGGCGTCTCATGGCTCTGTTGGCTCTCGCTCAATTCACCGACGACGACGAAGGCCGATCACGCCCAGCCCGGCAACGCAGAGACCCGCGCTCGTCGGCAGCGGAATCACCGGGCCGTCCAGCTCAAAGTTCCACGTCGTCTCGTTCCCGCCGAAGCCCAGACGCACATTGTCCACGGCGCCCTCGAACGAATTCACCCATCCGGACCCGATTCCGAACGACAATCCGAACACGAGACTATTCCCGCTGAATACCAGGCCGCCCGTGAACGACGCGCCCGCGATCCACTCCTGCAGGTCCGTGTTGTACTGCTCGATCGTTGTCCCCGGCGAGAACCGGCGCTGCCAAAGGTCCGCGCTCTGCCCGGCGCCGTGGAAATTGAAAATGTCCGTCGTGTGCCACGTGTCCGTCGCCAGCGTCGGCCCGTTATAGACCTGCTCGAAGATCAGGAACCCGCGGTCCGTCGCCGTGTTCATGTCCCCGTCCGCGTCCACGTACAGACGCATGGCCGGCATGAAGTGCGCCGTCGTTGTGCTCGAGCCGTTTCGGTACCAGTCGTATCCGAACGACGACATGTTCCCCAGCGTCTTTCCCGTCGTGTCGCCGAATAAATACTCAAAGTCGCCCTTCGAGTTGCTTCCATCCGAACCGCTGAAGAACGCCGAACCGTTCCCCGAACGGGCATAAGTACCTGTGATCCCCGTCGACGAGCCGGAACGCACGTTGCGACGAAGCCACGAATCCGCGACCACCGTGTCGCCCTGCGTGGCTCCACCCACTCCCGTCGTCAGCGTCCCGGCCGGATTCGTCACCACCACCGTGGGCCGAGCGATAACCGCGCCACTCACGCAGGCAAAACCGAAGCACACCGTCAACATTGTCCTCATTCGCATGATCCGTCTCCTCCGCATCAAAGCGCTCCGCACATTCCGGCACAAGCGCCTTCATTCTGACCACGCGTCGCCTTTCATCGAGGCGATTCACGCACGATCGACCTTCAGACCATAACGAGCCGTCAGTCTCGATTCCATGCCCAACCCCCAAATACCGAGTAGTGCTCAACCGGATTCGCGGAGTCTCTGCGCAGCGGGATTCGTAGGCGGAGTGCAATTCGAGAACGGCGTGCTCGGTGCGCGCCCGCGCGGCCCGAGGCTTTCGACAGGCCCCGTACCGCCGCCGCCGTGCGCACTCGTTTGGACATCGCGACCACCCCCGTGCGCACCCACCGCGTCGTTGTCGCCTCGTTGCGCACCCACCGCGTACATGCGACCCCCCGGTTCAAGCGACCATCGGCCACGCCGCGCGCACCAACACCGCCGATGTGGCCCTTCGTCGCCTCAAATTTGTGGAATCAGGCCCGCCGACGACGGGTCACGCCGGCCAAGGCCAGCAGCCCGCTCACGCCCAGCCCGAATCCGGTAGGCATCGGCACGGGTTGAGGCCCGCCCGGCCCATTCGGATCGCCACCGCCAGGTCCCGGAGGAGGCAGCGTGGGGAACCCGGGCTCCCCGATCCCGAAGAGCGGATTGCCAGGACCGCGGGTGGAGTCAAACGACAAAGGAGGAACCGGAATCGGCTGCTGCATCGCGGCCGGAGGACGAGAGATCCAGCGCCCCGGCCCCTCGAATCGCGCCGCTTCCTGCATCGAAGCGGGGAGCAGCGTGTCCAGAAACACCGTGTTTTCCAGATCGAAAACGGTCTGCACCGCGATCGTCGGCCGAGCGGACGCGACCGCGCCGAGCGCCGCCACACCAATCATCATCAGGCCGATACGAGTTTGCATTCTCTCTCGCAGACGCAGATTCCCGGCGAAGCCGCGGACGAACTCCCGTCCCGACACTCCTCCATCACAACCCGCAAGGATACCCCTTCTTGACATCCAAGCAAGGACAAACCAGCCAATCTGGGGTGGGTCTCATTCCGGGGGAGCAGTTTCCCACCTTTCCCGAACGCGCACACAGCCTGCGACGTAGGAACGCCGATATTCCCGGATGGAGCCATCAACGTCGTACCGTCGATGAAGGCTCTCCCGTCGTCTCGGAACGGGCGAATGACCAGGATCTCGGAGCCCGTCTGATGTCCAGCCTCACCATCCTTGACCCTCCGCGAGCGGGGTCGGTCGAAAGCACGACCGATAACACATGGCGCGTGCTTCGTACCAAGCCCCGCCAAGAGAAAGCGGTCGCGTCAGTGCTGGAAGCGGGGGGTTTCCGCCATTTTCTGCCGTTGGTGCGTCACGTGCGGCACTACGGCCACCGCCGCCGGGAGACACGCGCGCCGCTCTTTCCCTCCTATGTCTTTACACAGGGGCCACTTGAAGCGTCCTACTTCGCGATCTCCACGCGCCGCGTCGTCCAAGTGGTCGAGGTCTCCGATCAAGCCAGGCTGGATCGAGAATTGGCGCAAATCCGCCGAGCTCTTGAACAGGGTGCGGGGCTCGACCCCTTTCCATACCTCAAAGAGGGGAGGCCTGCGAGGGTTCGGAGCGGCCCATTTGCTGGGATTGAGGGCGTGATCGAATCCAAGGGCAGGGATGACCGATTGGTGCTGCGGATTGAAGCGCTTGCGCAGGCCGTGAGCCTTGAGATTGACTCCGGCCTGATCGAAGCGATCGACTGAGCAGTTCGGCTTGTGATCGGGGCTTGGGCATTCGGATGAAGTGGCGAGGTCGGCGATGCGGTGCGCGCGACGGGGGCGAAGCCCGGTTCGATCAGACGCGAGCCGGTGGTCCGAGAAATACCCTTTGGATTTGAGCGGACGAACCGGTAATGTCGGGTTTGGCGGGGTGGTCCGCGAATAAGCGGCGGGCATTCGTACGTCGAGACGGACGACCAAATGACCTCACGGCTGTCAACCCATCTCGGTGAATTCTGGCGGAACGGCGCCGCCGGAATCCTCGTGCCCGAGGCAGGCGCTGCACGTCTCGCGGGTCAACCCCGAGGAGCGGAAACTCGCACCGCTGGCAGCGACGGCTCCGAATTGCGGTCGATGAGCCTCCGAAGCCAGTCACGTATTTGCTGGCGAAGGAGGTATGGGACTTATGGGATTTTGGAATGCGCGATCGGGACGTGTGCTAGGCGTGCTGGCGGTAGGGATGCTTGCGGGCTCGGGCCTCGCGTGGGGGCAAGGCGGATCGATGCCGGCGGACTTGACAGGGGACGGGGTGGTAAACGATCGAGACGTCGTGGAATGGATGCGGGGGTTCTACGGTCGGCAGTCGTTGAACGCGCCAGCGTTCGCGCGTCTCGACTTCAATCGGGATGGCGTGTTGAGCGGGTCGGATCTGAGCGCGTTTCGCTCGGCCATGGGCGCGGCGGCGTACGGCGCTCTGCCGATGAGCGCGCTGTGGCGCGAGGCGCAGAGCGCCGGCTGGTTCGACGCTCGGGCGGACTTCAATGGTGACGGGCGCAACGACCAGGAGGACGTGGTGCTCTGGCTGACCGCGTTGATGGCGCCGCAGTTCACGACGCCCGCGATCGTGCAGGCGGCGGACGTGAACGGCGACTCTTCGCTGACGGGGCACGACTTGAGCGTGCTGCTGAGCGCGATGGGCAGCGCGGGACGCGCGCTGGACATGGGGGCGCTGCGCGGGCAGGTGCAGGCGCTGCTCACGGGCCAGCCTCCGGCCGGTGGCGGCGGAAGCGGCGGCGGTAGCACGCCGAGTGGTGGTGGAGCGTTGGCGTCGGCTTCGGGTGGCTCGAGCGCGCCGGGCGGATCTGGGGGCGGGTCTGGTGGCGGGGCGACACCGATTGCGCCTCCGCCGCCGATGAGCGGCCCCTTCATTCCGAGCGGCGGCCCCGGCGCCGGGGCGCCGCAGGCGCCGATCGCTGTGGTCGTGGGGAACGGTCGCGGAGCGGATGCGCGTGCGATCGCACGGTTTGATACGCCACCGCACCAGACGATCGCGGGCGAGTTCAACGTGGGCGTCGTCGCGTTCCACATGAACGGGATCGATCGCGTGGAGTTCTCGGCCAACGGCGGGGCGGCGGTCGCGGTGAGCGAGATGCGTGAGAATCCGCACTCGGGCGTGTGGGAGTACTGGGCCACGCTGCGGGCGTCAGACTTTGCGGACGGACTCGTGGAAGTGCGAGCGGTCGCGTTCCCACGCGTGGGTATTCCGAGGGATCTGGGCATTCTGCCGTTCTGGGCGAATTCCCGAGGTCAGCTACCTTCGCCCGAGCGTTATGTTTCCTCGACGGGCGACGATGTCAGCAATGATGGAACCCGAGAGCGTCCGTACCGATCGATCTTCCGTGCGGCGATGGCGTTGGCGAGCGCGAACGGGGGGCACGCCGGCGGCGGCCGCGTGTATCTGCTGGAGGGTGAGCACGATTGGGGTCGCGCCGGCTATAACGCGAATGGCGCGTACATCGGGAATCTCGCGGTTCGCGACCGGTGGCTGGAGATTACGGCGGCGCCGGGCGCGACGCGTGAGAATGTCCGGATCACGAGCGCGAGTCCGGGCGGTCTGAAGGCATCGTTGGTGAAGGTGTCGAACGTCACGCTGCAGGGCGTCGGGCTGGGCAATTCGATCTCCAGCGGCGCGTCGCCTCAGGTGTGGCTGGATCGCTGCGAGATGGTCGGGCCCGACCGGGTAACGGACATCAAGTGGGCGTCCGTTTCCGGATTCCCGGGCGGGATCTTCGTGACGGACTCGAGCATTCGGGGCGGTCGTTACGGCGTCATCGGCGCCGCGCTTGTGCGTGGTGTGACGGTGGAATCCACGGGAGACGACGCGTTCACGAACTGCGCAGCGGTCATTAATTCCACGGCGCGTGACATCCGCACGCAGGCCCAGGCGGGGTTCCATGCGGACGTGGTGCAACTACATGCCTCGGATACGGCCTGGAATAATGTGATCGTCTATAACGTTCGCGGGATCGACTGCATCTCTCAGGGCTGGCACATCGGGTACACGGGGCACCGGAAGGGACCGGATTGGTCGGACATCGCGTTCGTGAATTACGCGGTGGACGTTCGTGATCCCAACTTCACGGCTCAGTGGATTCCGTCGGCCAACCATGTGCTGTGGTGGAACATGACGATGCTGGGCGGGCCGGTGGTGATTCGCAATAACGCTGTCGGCGGCGCCGGCGTCGGCGAAGTGACGAACATTCGTAACTTCGACGTCCGCAACTGCGTGTTTCAGAAGCTGATCGTGACGTCCACGGGTCAGACTCCGAGATCGGGCGACCAGTCGTGGGCCGGCAACAACCACTTCATCGACAGCACCTCATACGCCGCGGCGGTGGTCGGCATCAACGCGACCTCGGGCGGCTCGGTGAGCAGCCTGCTCTCGGGTGTGAGCACGGGCGATCTGCGATCGACGGGGACGGTGCTGCGCGGGCGCACTCCGTCTCCGGTGGTGATTGTGGACGCGAACGGGCGTCGCGTGGATGCTGAGCGTGCGATCGGCGCATTGCAACCCTGATGGCCTCTTTCACGCATGACTGAGTCGTCCGGCATGAGGATCGTGCTGGCCGGCGCTGCGCCGGACACCGGGAATCTCGGTGTCTCGGCGCTTTGTTTTGGGGCGCTTCGCGGGGTGTTCGAGCACGACCCGTCCTCGCTGGTGCATGTTCTTGATTTCGGGCGTGGTGTCCGCGGCTGGCCGTCGGAGTGGCAGGCGGGGCTGGGCGCGTGCCGGCGTCTTGGGGTGCGACGCACGCGGCGGGTGTATCGCCCGGAGGCGACGAGGCGGATCGAGCTGAGCCTGGCTGTGGGCGGGCTTGGTAATCCGGCGGCGCGAGTGCTTCTGAACTGCGACGCGCTGCTGGACATCAGCGGCGGGGACAGTTTTACGGATCTGTACGGTGAGTGGCGGTTGGCGAGTGTGGTATGGCCGAAGCGAATGGCGATCCGGCTGGGCAAGCCGTTGATTCTGTTGCCGCAGACCTACGGGCCTTTCCGGGGCGGAAAGGCGCGTGCGATGGCGTCGGAGATCGTGCGTCGGTCGGCGATGTGCTGGGCGCGCGATGCGAGGAGCTTTGAGATCTTGAAGGATCTTCTGGGCGGGGACTTCGAATCGGGGCGGCACCGTTGCGGGGTGGACGTGGCGTTCCTTCTGGGGTTGCGCGAGCCGAGCGTTCCGCTGGGCGAGACTCTGAAGGCGTGGCTGTCGGAAGCGGATGCGAGGACGATCGGCTTCAATGTGTCCGGGCTGATTCATCTGAGTGAGGATGGAGGGCGCGCGCAGTACGGCCTTCGGGCGGACTATCGCGCTGCGGTGGAAGGGTTTGTGTCGCGCGTGCTCGATCGAACGGATGCGCGGGTGATGCTGATGCCGCACGTGATCGCGCCGAAGGGCCACTACGAGTCGGACAACGACGCGTGCGAGCGGTTGCGAGCGGGTCTGGGGCGCGCGGGCGAGGGCCGGGTGGTGACGGCGCCCATTCTGACGGACCCGCGTGAAGCGAAGTGGCTGATCTCGAAGATGTCGTGGTTCTGCGGCACGCGGATGCACTCGACGATCGCGGGTCTTTCGTCCGGTGTGCCGACGGCGGCGATCGCGTACTCCGACAAGACCCGCGGCGTGTTCGACACGTGTGGGCAGGGAGAGCACGTGGCCGACCCGAGATCTCTGGACACGGAGGGGTTGGTCGAAGCGTTGTGGGCGTCGTTCGAGGCCCGTGCGCAGGTGCGAGAGAGTCTCTTGGCGGCGTTGCCGGGGGTGTTGGCGCAGGCCGAGGGTCAGATGCGCGAGGTGTGCGAGGCCGTGCGTCGCGGAGCGGAGGGGTGCGCGGCGTGAGCGTTCGGAAGGGCGTGGCGCGCGGGGTGATGGCGTTGGGCGCGGGGCAGGTCGTGGCGCAGGCGCTGTCGATGGCGAAGAACATCGTCGTCGCGCGGCTGCTGGGCCCGGAGGACTGGGGCATCGCGGCGACGTTCTGGGTGGCGTTGACGCTGCTGGATTCGGTGAGCACGATGGCGACGGATCGTCAGGTGGTGCAGGCGGAGGACGGTGGAGACCCGCGTTTCCTGGGCACGGCGCACGTGCTGCAGGCGGTGCGGGGCATCGTCACGGGCGCGCTGGTGTTTGTGATGTCGTGGGGGGCTGCGTGGGCGTTTGATGCGCCGCAGGCCTTGTGGGCGTACCAGGCGATCGCGATGGTTCCGGTGGTCCGTGGCTTCACGCATTTGGGGATGTACGCCCGTCAGCGCGAGATGCGATTTGGACCCACGGTGCAGGTGGATGTTTGGACGCAGGTGGCGGCGCTGGCGGTGGGGGCTCCGCTAGCGTGGTGGCTGGGGAGTTTCTCCGCAGCGCTGTGGATGATCCTGGGGCAGACTTTTGCGGCGTGCGTATTGTCGCACGTGTTCGGGGGCATGCGGTATCAGTGGTCGTGGGACCGGGGGATGGCGTCACGCATGTGGCGGTTCGGATTGCCGCTGATGGTGAACGGCGCGTTGATGTTCGTGATATTGCAGGGGGATCAGGCGGTGATCGGCGTGGCGTACAGCAAGGAGACGCTGGGGCTGTATGCCGCGGCGTTCGGGCTGGCGTCGATTCCGACGATGCTTGTGGCGAAGGTGGCGTCTTCGGTGTTCCTTCCGCCGCTGTCGCGGGCGCAGGGGGATGAGACGGCGTTTGCGCGTCGCGTGGGAGCGAGCGTGGAAGCGTTGGCGGTGGTGGGGGGGATGGCGGGAGTGGGGATGGCGTTGCTCGGGCCGGGGCTGGTCACGCTCCTGTACGGTCGAGAGTTTGCGGGCGCTGGCGCGGTGATCGGGCTGCTGGGTGTGATGTTCGCGATTCGGATCGTGCGGATCGGGCCGACGCTCGCGGCGATGGCGCGCGGCGATACGGTGAACGCCGTGGTGGGCAATCTGTGGCGGATGACCGCGCTCGTCGGCGTGATTGCGGCGGCGGCTATGGGCGTCGATGTCTGGTGGATGGCTCTCTCGGGCGTGGTCGGTGAATCGGTGGCGCTGTTGGCTTCGACGTGGCGTCTTCGGCGCGTGCAGCGGGTCGCGCTTCGGGCGTCGCTTGGAGCCTCGTTGGTTGCGTTAATGGCGTGCGGGGCGGCGCTGGGGATTGACGTGCGGCCGGAGGAGTTCAGCCCCGGCGCGGCGGCCGCGTGGTTCGCGCTCATCAGCGCGATGATGGTGGGAGCCTTGGCGGCGCTGTTCCCGCGGGTGGCGGGCGAGATCCGTGGAGCGTTGACGGTTCTGCGCGGGCTGGCGCGCCGGGCGTATGGTGGAGCGAACGCGTGAGCACGGAAGACGCGTTGCGTCGGTGCGTGCTTTCTGGCGCGCTGCTGCGGGCGGGAGAGATCCGACGACTGCGCAGGCGCGCGCTGCGACTGGCGTTGCGGTTGGAAGCCGGGCCGTTCTGGTCGGCGACGGCACGGGAAATGATGGCGCGCTGGTGCGGGGTCCGGGTGGGGGCGTATTCGTACGGTGGGGGGTGCTTCGTATTGGGCGGGATGCCGGCGGGCACGGTGGTTGGGAGGTATGTGTCGATCGCGGATGGCGTTCGCGTGTTTGCGCGGAACCATCCGGTGGGGCGCCTCTCGATGCACCCGTTTTTTTACAACGCGGCGCTCGGATTCGTGGAGCGGGACACGATCGAGTCGGGGACGGTGGAGATCGGGGACGACGCGTGGGTTGGGGAGCGGGCGATCATCACGCCGGGGTGCCGGAGGATCGGTGTGGGCGCGGTGGTAGGGGCGGGGGCCGTGGTGACGAAGGACGTGCCGGACTTTGCGATCGTGGCGGGGAATCCGGCGAAAGTGCTTCGCATGCGGTTCGATGAGGCCACGTGCGAGACGATTCGGCGGAGCCGGTGGTGGGATCGGCCTGCGCAGGAGGTGGTGCGCGAGATGGAGTGGATGACGCGCGAGTTGGGGAGCGAGGCGTCGATGCACCCGTTGCTGCGCGCGGCGGTGCACGAGGCGGAAACGGCGAAGGCGTGATGCGATTGCCGGTGCTCAGCATTCGCGACGTGGCCGAGCGGCAGTTGTGCAGCGGGTGCGGCGTGTGCGCGTATCTGAGCCCGGACGAGATCCGGATGGTGGAGGACGTGGAGAAGGGCAAGCGGCCGCTGGTGCATGGAGAGGGGCGCGACCCGCGATCGAAGGAGGCGCTGCGGGCGTGCCCGGGAGCGTCGTTGGAGCACACGTTCGATCGGAGCGACCCGGCGTTGCATCGCGAGCTGATCGCGGGTTGGGGGCCGGTGCGGCGTGTGTGGGAGGGGCACGCGGGCGACGCGGCCATCCGGTGGGCGGGTTCGAGCGGGGGGGCCGCGAGTGCGCTGGCGCTGTACTGCATCGAACGCGGCGGGATGTCGGGCGTGCTGCACACGGCCGCGCGGGAGCATGCGCCGTTCGTGAACGAGACGGTGATGAGCCGCACGCGTGAGGAGCTGCTGGCGCGGACGGGATCTCGATACGCGCCGGCGAGCCCGTGCGATGGGCTGGGGATGGTGGAGGAGGGCCAGGGGAGTTTCGTGTTCGTGGGGAAGCCTTGCGATGTGGCGGGGGCGCAGCGGGCGCGGACGATTCGTCCCGGTCTGGACGCGAAGCTTGGCGTGACGATCGCGTTCTTCTGCGCGGGAGCGCCGTCGGTGCGGGGGACGCTGGAGTTGATGAAGAAGGTGGGCGTGGAGGACCCGGAGACTCCCGGACGGGTGGAGAGCGTGCGATATCGGGGGAATGGTTGGCCGGGGATGTGGCGGGTGAAGTGGCAGGACGCGAGCGGGGAGTCGCGCGAGGCGAGCCTCACGTACGCGGAGTCGTGGGGGTTTTTGCAGCGGTATCGGCAGTGGCGGTGCTACGTGTGCCCGGATCACACGGGTGAGTTCGCGGACATCTCGGTGGGGGACCCGTGGTATAGGGAGATCGAGGAGGGCGAGGCGGGTAGTTCGTTGATCGTGGCGCGCACAGCGCTGGGGGAGCGGATTGTGCGCGAGGCCGCGGAGGCGGGGTATCTCGTGCTGCAGCGCGAGGACGCGACGCTGCTGCCGAAGAGCCAGCCGAACTTGCTTGGGGGGCGCGGCGCCGTGGCTGGTCGGACGTGGGCGACGCGCGTGGCGGGCGTGCCGACGCCGAGTTTCAAGGGGTTTGGGATGTGGCGATTCTGGTGGCGGGCGCTGTCGCTGAAGGACAAGCTGCGTTCGACGGCGGGAACGTGGCGGCGGATGAGGCGGAAGGGATTGCGGGGGAGAGTCGCGGTGCGGGAGTGGGCGGGCTCGCGCGAGGGAGCAGGAGCGTGACGGCGCGAGTGGTGCGGAGGGTTCGCACGTCGATCGCAGAGCGCGGCCTGTGGGAGACGCTTGAGCGCGCGACACGGGGTTTGTGGCGTCGCCTGTTTCAGGATCGGACGGTGGTGTTGCGCTATGAGGGATCGTCGGCGGAGCGCACAAATCGGCGGGGAGTGGACGTACGGCGCTTTGGGGTTGACGAGCCACCGAGCGAGGGCGTTGTTCGCGCGATCTGCGCCATGAAGGGCGCTGAGCCGGAGGCATATGTACAGGGGCAGTTGAACGCAGGCGGGCTGATGTATGTGGCGTTCGTGGAGGGTGAAGCGGCGTCGGTGCTTTGGTCGAAGTCAGGCGAGTGCATCTCGAGGTGGTACGTCGCGCTTGAGCCGGCGGACCGAGTGCTGTATTCGATGCTGACATGTCCGTCGCATCGGGGAAAGGGGCTTATCGGCACGCTGATCGAAGCGGCGGTGCGTGACGCGCTCGACGGACGCGGACGGGTGTTCACGGATGTGCGGGTATGGAACCGGTCGTCATTCCGGGCTATCGAGAGGGCGGGGTTTGTGCGAACGGTCTCCATGCGGCCGCTGCGCGGCGGGCGGGCGGAGTCATGAGTTACGGCCATCGAGGGCTCATTATCCGGCTCGGCTACTTGGGCGTTGCAGCGGGTTGGTGGGTGGCGCATGGAATGGGTCGATGGGGGCGTCGTGGCGCGGTGGCGCTGTGTTATCACGGGGTTCGAGCGGAGCAGACCGATCGGTTCGCGTGGCAGATGGCGCGGGTGAGCGATCGCAGCGTGTGGCCGAGCGAGATGTGGATGACTCGGCCCGATCGGCGCCGTCCCGTGTGCGTGACTTCAGACGACGGCTTTGCCAACCTGCTGGCACACGCGTTGCCCGCGTGCGCGCGGCATGGGGTTCGATTGACGGTGTTTGCAGTGACGGAGAACACGGGAACGGAGCCCCGCTGGGAGATGCCGCGGGGTCATCCGGAGCGAACCGAGCGGCTCATGACGCCGGAGCAAATGCTCGACGCGTCGCGCACGGGCGTCGTGCGATGGGGTTCGCACACCAAAACGCACCCGCGCCTCACGGCGCTGGGGAGCGCGGCCCTGTGGGAGGAGCTTTCGGGCTCGCGCGAGGCGCTGGGTCTACTGCTGGGGGAAGCGCCGGACGATCTGGCGTTGCCGCACGGGGCGTGGAGCGCTGACGTGCTTCGGGCCGCGCGCAGTGCGGGCTATGCGCGGGTGTTCACACTCGAGCATGAGTTCGTGGACGAGCGGTCGCTTCGCACGGGGTCGTGCGGCCGGTTTTCCGTGTCCCCGGACATGTGGAGACTTGAGTTTCTGTTGACGCTGTCGGGCGGGTATGCGTGGCTGGGGTGGTGGAGGCGATTGGTGTCGCGGGCGCGCACGCGCGGCGTTGCTTCGCGCATGAATGGAGCGCCGGCTTGATCGACGTCGTGGACGTGGGGCGCGAAGAGTGGGAGCGCGAGTCGGTGCGCTTTGCGGACATGACCTATCGTCAGTCGTGGGCGTTCGGACACGCGTGCGCGGCGCGAGTTGGGGCCGAATCCCGGCACGTGCGATTCGAGTCGCACGGTCGACTGATCGGGCTGGCGGACGTGCGTGTCAGGCGGATTCCCCTCGTTGGCGGCGGGCTTGCGTACGTCACTGGGGGACCGCTCGTAGATCGGTCGGATCTCGAGGGGTCGGCTCCGGAGCGGCTTGCGTGGTGCTTGCGCGGGCTTGTGGAGCGATTTGGTCGAAAGGAAGGCATGACGGTGCGCGTGGCGCCGAGCCCGCGTTTGGAGCGTGATGGCGACGCTATCCGGGCGAGCTTCGAGAGGGCAGGGTTTTGCCACGCGGAATCGACGAAGGCCCGGCGCACGATTCTGGTGGATCTCGCGCCGGACGAGAGCGTTCTACGGGCCGGGCTGGCGCAGAAGTGGCGGAACTGCCTCAACGCCGCGGAGCGAGAGAATCTCCAGATCGAGGAAGCGCGTGACGGTTCGCTCTTCGATCGGTTCTGTGTGATGTTCGGTGATGTGACGGCGCGGAAGGGGTTCTCTGCGGACTTGGACGCGCGGTTTCACGAGCGTGTCCAGCTCGCGTCGAGCGAGCACGAGCGCTTTGCCGTGACTCTGGTCAGGTCGGGCCACGAAGACGCTGCCGGCCACATCGGGAGCGAGCTCGGCCACACGTCGGTGTATCTGCTGGGCGCCTCGAACGACGTTGGCCGGCGGACGAAGGCGTCGTACCTCCTGCAGTGGCATGTGCTGGTTCGCGCCAAGCGTGCGGGGCTTGGCGTGTACGACCTCGGCGGCATCGACGTGGAATCAAACCCCGGGGTGTACAGATTCAAGTCCGGGATGGGCGGCGTGGAATTGGACATCGCGGGGCCCTTCGAGCGTGTCTCCAGGGGATGGCGCGGCTCGCTGGTTCGGGCCGCGGAGCGCGCGCGGGATGCCCGGCGCGCACGCGGGAAGTCGGGTGCTTCGGCGTGACGGCGCAGACACTGATCGTTTCGCTGCTGTTCCTGGCGATGGGCTTATGGGTTCGGCCGGGACTCGCGGTGGGGCTCCTTGTTGTTTCGATGCTGGCCTGGCCCGAGTATCTGCGCGTCAAGGTAGGGCCCGCACAGATGTCCGTGGCCCGCATCCTCGCGCTGGGCCTGTTCGTCCGGTTCGCCATCGCGGGTCGGCTGCCGAGAGCCGAGTGGCGTTGGGTGGACAGCGTGGTCATGGGCTGGTGGGCGTGGGATGTCGCGGCGAACGCGCTTGCCGGCGCCGATTCGGCGCAGATGAACTACGTGATCGGGCGCGGCCTGGACACCTGGCTGATGTACTTCGTGGCGAGGATGGGAGTGCGCGATCTGCGTGAGTTCCGACTGCTGTTCGCGCCGCTGGCGGTGAGCGCCGGATGGATGATGATCGCGGGCGTGTTCGAATCGGTCACGACGAACGGGCTATACGATCGGATGTTTGCCCATCACGGGTGGCTTTGGATCGACAAGGGGCAGGAGTTCCGACTGGGGTTCATGCGCGCGAAGGGAAGCACGGCGCACCCGATCTACTGGGGCATGACGGGCGTGATTCTGTGCGGACTCCTGGGCTCGCTCTACGAAGTGCGTCGGCGCGGGCGAGCCGTGTGGTGGGGCGCGGCTGCGTGCGGACTCATCGGAGCCCTCACCTGCCTTTCGAGCGGTCCGCAGATGGGGCTGGTGTTGCTGCTGATCTGCGGCGGGCTGTCGTTCGCAAAGCCGATGATCAGGCCTGCGCTCTGGGTGCTCTTGGCGTTGTGCGTGCTTGTGGAATTCGCGTCCAATCGCCACTTTTACAATCTGGTGGATTACCTCGCGTTCAACAGCGGCACGGCGTGGTACCGCACGCGACTCATGGAAGTGGCCGCGGCGCATTGGCACGAGTACGCGCTGTTCGGCGTGGCGAACAACATCCCTCAGCACTGGGGCGAGCAGATCGACGGCAGACAGCACGTCGATGTCGTCAATAACTACATCATTGTGGTGTTGAGTGGAGGATTCCTCGGCCTCGCGCTGTACGTGAGTGCGGGCGTGGGGGCGCTGCGCCGAGCCGTTCGATCGGCGCGTGGCGCGGACCGCGAGCGAAGGGGCGTGCTGTACGGACTGGGCGCGACGCTGGTTGCGCTCGGCACCGCGAGCCAGTCGGTGGGTCTGTACGGGCCGCCGCTGCTTTTGAGTTTCATGCTGGTCGGCCTGCTCATCAGTCTCACGGAGCCGCGGGGCATCAGGACGAGCCAAGGGATGAGCGTTTCCGCGAAGCGTGTGTCGGGAACACCGGAATGAGCGCGCCGCCGATCGTGTCCGTGATCGTGGTGTCCTTCAACACGCGCGAGATGACGCTCGCGTGTTTGCGCTCCGTGGTGGAGCAGTCCCGCTCCCGGTCGTTCGAGCTGATTGTGATCGACAACGCGAGCACGGACGGCTCGGCGGACGCGATTGCGTCTGCGATGCCGGGCGTGCGCCTGATGCGATCGGGCGAGAATCTGGGGTTCGCCCGCGCGAATAACGTGGCGTGCGCTGAAGCTCGCGGCGAATTGCTGCTGCTGCTCAATCCGGACACGCTGGTGCTCGACGGGGCGATCGATGTTCTCGTTGAGTTCGCCAGAAGCCGCGAGGCAGCTGGGGTCTGGGGCGGGAGAACCGTGGATGGCGATGGGCGTCTGGATCCGACTTCGGTGTGGCGCCGGATGACGCTCTGGAGCAGCCTTTGCCGCGGAATGGGGCTCAGCGAGGTGTTTCAAAGCTCGTCGCTGTTCAATGGCGAGGCCATGCCTGGCTGGCTGCGGGACTGCGAGCGTGAAGTGGACATCGTGACCGGGTGCTTCCTGCTGATTCGTCGTGATCTGTGGGAGAAACTGGGCGGATTTGATGAGGGGTTCTTCATGTACGGGGAAGAGGCGGACCTGTGCCTGCGCGCACGGGAGCTCGGGGCTCGGCCCAGATTCACGCCGACGGCGACCATCGTGCACTACGGGGGCGCATCCGAGCGGGTGAGATGGGAAAAGGTTGTGCGGTTGTTCTGCGCCAAGGCGCGACTGATGCGAAAGCACTGGAGCCCCGGAGCGGCATGGTTCGGGGTGCGCACGCTCGACCTGTGGGCGTTGACGCGCGCTCTGGCGTGGCGGCTTGTCCGCCGCGGCGAGCGCGACGGTGAATGGCGGAAGGTGTGGGAGGCTCGAGCGCGCTGGCGGGAAGACCCGCGCCGGAATCATGCGAGCCACGTGAAGGAGGCGGTCGGGACATGAAGGGACTGCGTGGAGCCGCGGACGTTACGGACTCGAACTCACTCTCCAATCAGCTGCGCTCGAAGCGCTTTGCGATCTTCGAGCGGCTGATCGGTCCGTTGCCCAAGCCGGTGCGTCTGCTGGACGTGGGCGGGACAACGTTGTTCTGGGAGCAGCGCGGATGGGCCGGCAAGGATGATGTTCGGATCCATCTCTTGAATCTCGAGGCCGAGGAGAAACGACACGCGAACATTGAGCCTCTTCGGGGCGATGCCACGAGGATGCCGGAGTTCGAGGCGGGTTCGTTCGATGTGGTGTTCTCAAATTCCGTGATCGAACACCTGTTCACGCTGGAGCATCAGCGGAAGATGGCCGGCGAGGTGGCGCGGATCGGGAAGGCGTTCTGGGTGCAGACTCCGAATTTCTGGTTTCCGATTGAGCCGCACTTTCATGTCCCGGGATGGCAGTGGATGCCGCAGCGGGCGCGCGTGGCGTTGCTTCGGCGTCGGCGGTGCGGCTGGCGCGGCCCCGAGCCCGACGCGGAACGCGCGCGAGAGCTGGTGCGCGAAGTGCGGTTGATGCGGCGGCGCGAGCTTGTCGAAGCGTTTCCTGGAGCGGACGTCTGGGGCGAGCGTTTCCTGGGGCTGGTGAAGTCGTGGGTGGTGACCAAGGGCTTTTCGGAGCGGCTGATGTGATCGGCGCGGCGCTCGGCGGCGTGGCGGTGGCGGGATGCGCGGCGGCATATGTCTGCCCGCATGTGAAGAGAGGCGCGCACATCCGTCGGATGGCCCGGTGGTGTGCGGAGCATGGAGCTGTGGCGCTGACGTACGACGATGGGCCGAGCGATGTTCTGACTGAGCGGGTATTGGGGTTGCTTGAGGCGCGCAGCGTGAAAGCCACGTTCTTTCTTCTGGGCACGCGAGCGGAGCGCGCAATGGATACCGCGGACCGGGTGAAGGCCGCGGGCCATGACGTGGGATGTCACACGCACGCTCACCTGAACGCATGGAAGACGTGGCCTTGGGCATCGGTAAGGGACATCGCGCGCGGGTATGACACGCTCGCGCGTTGGGTGGAGCTCTCCGGCGTGTTTCGGCCGCCGCACGGCAAAATGACGCTGTTTACGGCGATGGCGATTCGTCGCCGGGGCGCCCGGGTGGGGTGGTGGACGGTGGACAGCGGGGACACATGGGCGAAGCTGCCGAACGTGGAGGATGTTGTGGAGCGCGTGCGGCGCGCCGGAGGCGGCGTGGTGCTGCTGCACGACTTTGACCGCGATGGGGCGGACGCCGAGGAGCGGGCGACGTTTGTGCTCGACGTGACGCGAGACCTGCTCGACCTTGCGGAGCGCGAGGGGTGGCGCGTGATCACGATGGGTGAGGTGATGAAGGGTGCGGGCTTGGCATGAGCCGTGACATTCGCAAACGCGTGCTGTGCGTGGCCTCCGGGGGCGGCCACTGGGTGCAGCTCCTGCGGCTTCGCCCGGCGTTCGAGGGGTGCGACGTGGCGTTCGCGACGGTGCGCGAGGCATATCGGAGTGATATTGCCGAGGACATTGCGCGCGGCGCCCGGTTCTATGTCGTGAAGGATGCGACCCGATGGAACAAGTTTCTGTTGCTGCTTCAGGCGGCGGGCGTGCTGTGGGTGCTGGCGCGTGAGCGGCCGGACGTGGTGATCACGACCGGCGCGGCGCCCGGCTTCTTCGCCGTGCGCCTGGGGAAGTGGCTGGGCGCTCGCGTGTGCTGGATCGACTCGATCGCCAACGTAGAGCATCTTTCTCTGAGCGGCGAGAAGGCGGGACGGTTTGTCGACTTGTGGTTGACCCAGTGGCCGCATTTGGCGCGCGAGGGCGGGGCGCGATTCGAGGGGGCGGTGCTGTGATTCTGGTGACGGTTGGGGCGCAGATGCCGTTCGATCGGCTGATCAAGGGCGTGGATGCCTGGGCCGAGCTGCGTGGGCGCGATGACGTGATCGCGCAGGTGGGGCCTGACTCGTGGAAGCCGAGGAAGGCGCGTTGGGTGGAGTTCTTGGCGCCGGAGGAGTTCAAGAAGGCCGTGCAGGAAGCGGATGTAGTGGTGGCGCACGCGGGGATGGGGTCGATCCTGACTGCGTTGGAGCTGGGCAAGCCCATCCTGGTCATGCCGAGACGGGGCGATCTTCGAGAAACGCGGAACGACCATCAGGTGGCCACGGCGGAGCGGTTTCTGGAGCAGGGGCGAGTAGCGGTGGCGTTTGACGAGGCGGAGTTATCGGTCCGATTGGATGAGCTCGGGGCGATGCGAGGGGGCGAACGGATTGGTTCGCGCGCGTCGGACGGGCTGCTCAAGGCGGTGCGTACGTTCATCGATGGCAGGTAGTCTGATGGCCCCCAGCTGGGGCGTCCGAGAACGAAGGAAGGTGCGTGCATGGGCGCGTTCGAATCGCTGAAACGGAAGCTGGAGACGGGCGAGGCCGTGGCCGGCATTATCGGCCTTGGATACGTGGGCCTGCCGCTGGCGCACGCGTTGCATCAGGGTGGTCTTCGTGTGCTGGGGTTTGACATCGATCCCTCCAAGATCGATGCGCTGGCCTCGGGCACGAATTACCTGAAGCACCTTGGCGACGAGATGGTGCGCGACCTTTCGGGGAGTCCGCGGTTTAGCGCGACGACGGACATGGGTCGGCTCGGAGAGGCGGACGCCGTGATCGTGTGCGTGCCGACGCCGCTCGGCCGGCACCAGGAGCCGGATATCTCGTACATCGTGAAGACCGCGGAGGCCATCGGAAGGACGCTGCGTCCGGGCCAGCTGGTGTGCCTGGAATCGACAACATATCCGGGCACGACACGTCAGGACATGATCCCCGCGATGCTGAGCGCCGCCGGCGATCGCGGCAAGTCGATGAAACTGGGCGAGGATTATTTCGCGGCGTTCTCTCCGGAGCGCGAAGACCCGGGGCGCAAGTCGCACAACACGCGCACGACGCCCAAGCTTGTGGGCGGATGCGACGAGCGATCGACGGAACTCGCGTGCCTGCTGTACGGGCGCGGCGTGGAGACGGTGGTGCCGGTGGCGAGCGCGGAAGTGGCGGAGTCGGCGAAGCTGTTGGAGAATATCTTCCGCGCGGTGAACATCGCGCTGGTGAACGAATTGAAGGTGGTGCTCACGAAGATGGACATCGACGTGTGGGAAGTGATCCGCGCGGCCAGCACGAAGCCGTTCGGGTTCATGCCGTTTTTTCCGGGCCCCGGGCTCGGCGGCCACTGCATACCGATCGATCCGTTCTATCTGACGTGGAAGGCGAAGGAGGTGGGGGAGACAACGCGGTTCATCGAGCTGGCCGGGCAGGTGAACACGCGCATGCCCCACTGGGTGGTGGATCGGACGGCGCTCGCGCTCAACGATCAGGGCAAGGCGGTGAAGGGATCAAGGATTCTGGTCCTCGGGTTGTCGTACAAGGCGGAGATCGACGACACGCGCGAGAGCCCGTCGTTCGAGTTGATCACGTTGCTGGAGGACCTGGGCGCCGAGGTGGACTACTCCGATCCGCATGTTCCAAACACGCCCCGCGTGCGCCGGCATGATCTGAAGATGGACAGCGTGGCGATCACCCCGGACAACGTGAAGCGGTATGACGCGGTGGTTGTTTCGACGGCGCACTCGGCGTTTGACTGGAACGTGATCGCGGCGAACGCGAAGCTCGTGGTGGACACGCGGGATGCGCTGCGGGAGCATGAACGGGCGATGGGCGCGAGGCTGGTGAGGGCGTGAACGAAGGCGATAAGCGAGTGAGTGCCGGCAGCAAGGAGGCGGCGCGGCTGCCCGGGCGATCGAACGTCCTGGCGCGCGCGCTCGGCCATCCTCGGTTGTTTCGCATGTGGGAGCGCCTGGGGCTTCACGTGCTGCCGATCGACTGCTATCAGCCGATTCCGCACAGTCTTGCCCTGCGCGACGCCCTTTGGACCGGGCGCTCGGAGATGGTCGGTGTGCGGGTTGATCTGAGCGCCCAAGAAACAATGCTCGAAGACCTGTGCGCGCGGTTCGGCGCAGAGTTTGATGAGCTGGCGTCGCGCCACAGCCCCTCGCCGGGCCGGTACCACATGCAAAACTCGCGCCTCGAATCCGTCGACGCCGAGGTGCTCTACGGCCTCATTCGGCGCGAGCGCCCTCGTCGAATCGTGGAGATCGGGTCGGGTTTCTCGACGTTGCTGGCGCTCGAGGCGTTGGAGAAGAACGAGCGGGAGAGCGGGACAGAGTGGAGTCTGCTTACGGTTGATCCGTATCCGCCCGCGTGGCTGCAATCTCGCCGCGGCGTGGAGGTGCGGCGCAGCGCCGTCCAGGACGTGCCGCTGGCAGAGTTCGAGTCGCTGGAGAGCGGCGACATCCTGTTTATCGATTCCACGCACGTGCTGGCGATCGGCAGCGACGTTCAATACGAGTTTCTGGAGGTTATTCCGCGGGTGAAGCCGGGCGTGTTTGTGCATGTGCACGACATCTTCCTGCCGGCGGAGTACCCGCGGAGTTGGGTGGAACGGTGGCGACGATACTGGACGGAGCAGTACATTCTGCAGTCGTTCCTCGCATTCAACTCCACGTTCGAGACGATTTGGGCGGGGCACATGATGCACATGGATCGCAGCTCGACGCTGCGCCGATTGCTCAAGTCGTACGATCCCGCGAGCGTTCAGCCGGGGAGCTGGTGGATGAGGCGCTTGGGATGATGGAGGCGAACGCGCAGCCTCGGAGCTCGCCGGCTCGCGAGTTCGACGGTGTGATCTGCTTCGGCGGCGAAGACTGGTGGTATCACAATCGCGGCCACTATGACATGCAGATGATGCGGGAGATGTCCGGTGTGACGCCGGTGCTCTACGTCAACTCGATCGGGATGCGCGTGCCGCGAGTGGGCGAGGGACGGATGTTCCTCACGCGCGTTCGGCGAAAACTCAACAGCCTCAGCCGCGGCCTGGTGGAGGCTCGTCCGGGATTTTGGGTGTACAGCCCCTTCAGCGTTCCGGGAAGATTCGGCGGCGCCATCCGCCGTCGCGTGATGCCCGCCATGGTGCGTCGAGCGGCGCACCGGCTGGGCATGCGGCATCCGCTGCTGTGGGTGGCGTGCCCACCGGGCGCGGAGGCGCTGGGGCGGCTGGGCGAAGTCGGCGTGGTGTACCAGCGCACCGATCGGTACGAGCGGTTCCGAGGCGTGGACCCCGCAACCATCGAAGCGTATGACAGGCGGCTCAAGGGCGAAGCGGACATCACCGTGTTTTGCGCATCGCTGCTCTTCGACGAAGAACGGGATCAGTGTCGTCGCGCCGCGTACATCGATCATGGCGTCGACTATGAACGGTTCGTCTCGGCCGCGACGGCCGACCATCAGCCGCTGGATGTGGCGCAGATGGCTCGGCCTCGAGCCGGGTTCGTGGGAGGCATCGACTCGCACACGTTTGATCCGCCACTGTTCGTGGAGGTGGCTCGTCGACTTCCGCAGGTCCAGTTCGTCATGGTCGGCTCCTGTTCGCTGCCCGAGGGTTGGTGTGCGCTTCCGAATGTGCGGTTCTTCGGGCAGAGGCCGTACGAGGAGGTGGCCCGCTACATGGCCGCGTGCGACGTGCTGATCATGCCTTGGAACGACAGCGAGTGGATTCGCGGGTGCAATCCTGTGAAACTGAAGGAGTATCTCGCGATCGGTCGTCCGGTAGTGACAACGTGGTTCGAGGAACTGAAGCGATACGACGGGTACGTGCGAGTCGCAAGCGGGGCCGAGGCGTTCAGTGAGGCGATCGAATCGGCCGTTCGCGAGCCCGCCGCGCCCGAGCGGCTGCGATCACGCGTCGCGCAGGAAACGTGGGCGGCGAAGGGCCGGGCTGCGCTCGAAGAACTCGGACGCGCGGGGCTCGTTCCCGCGCGACGACGAACAGGAGGCATGCATGGCGATTGAGGTCCGCAAGATGCGCGTCTGCCGAGAGGGCGCTGCGGAGGCGCACAGGGTAGCGCTCGCGGAGAGTGAGCCGGTGTTCGTGCCCGCGTTGCTTTTCGCGGACGATCGCGGCTGGTCCATCATGAATCAGCTCCAGGGCGTGATGCAGCCCGAGGGGCAGGTGAATTACTCGCTGCAATACCCGGGCGTGATCAAGGCGTGGCATCGCCACACGTTCCAAACGGACTTTTGGATGTGCCTCCGGGGGCACGTCAAGGTGGGTGTGCAACGCGAGGGTGAGAGTTGGGCCTGGCTGCACGTCCTGGGCGAAAAGGCCCCGGGGGTTGTGGTGATCCCCCCGGCCTTGTGGCACGGCGCCGCGACCGTCGGGCACGAGCCTGCCGGATTGTTCTACTACGTGACCAAGGCGTATGACGCGGCGACTCCCGACGAACAGCGGCGTCCGTTCGACGCGCTCGCGGGCTTCCCGTGGTCTGTGAGGCACGGTTGAGCGGAACAAGCGCTGATGGCGTGAGCGTCTGCGTGTTGCTCGCGGGCGCCCTGAAGTCTTCGCCGCTCACCTCGGCGAGCGGGGTGAGCGTGCTCGACCTGTGGCTCACGCGCGAGCGCACCGTGCTCGGGCTCTGGATCGACGCCCTGCGCGAGACGGGACGGAACTGGGAGGTCCGCGTGGCGCACAACCGGCAGACGCCTGCGCCCGCCGAGTTGGGAGAGCACGACGGGATCACGGTGAGTGAGGTCATCGACTCGGGGTCGTACCGCGGGCCGGCCGGTGTCGCGAGAGACGCCACGCAAGATATCGACGCAGACGCGAGCGTTCTTGTGTGCGAATCCGGCCGGTGGCTCTCCTGCGGACTCGGAGCTCTCCTGGATGCGCACGCGGCTTCCGGGGCGACAGTGACAGTGGGCGTGAACCCGGATGGTGCTCCCGCCGGCCTGTATCTCGTGCGTCGTCAGGCGTTGGGGCTGGCGCCGGCGGTCGGATTCATGGACATGAAAG
Organism: uncultured Phycisphaeraceae bacterium; assembly: GCA_964638515.1. Taxonomy (GTDB): domain Bacteria; phylum Planctomycetota; class Phycisphaerae; order Phycisphaerales; family UBA1924; genus CAYPGJ01. The sequence goes on along the minus strand of CAZWZL010000020.1, from coordinate 31,945 downwards.
AGCAATGGCTCGATCGTGTTCGAGGGAGCGGAGGGAGCGTGTTCGCGGTTCGGTTTGGTGGTGAGGGGGCGTTGCCGTTGCGAACCCGATTGGACTTTGTTCGTGCCGGGCAGCGCGCCGCGGGGTGGGTGGAAGCAGCTGGCTTTGAGGGGATTCGGAGGATTCGCTCAGGGCGCGCGAACGCCGGAGCTCGATTCCGCGTTATAGGGACCGGCGCATCAGTGGGACCGGGCGCCTTTGTGGAAGACTCGATCGTGATGGCCAGCGCCACGATCGGAGCCGGAGCCGTGGTAGCCCGGAGCGTGGTGTGCCCGGGTGCGCGAGTCGAGGCGGGCGCGGAAGTGGTCGATGCTATCGTCGGGCTTCGAGGGGTGGTTCGGGATATGGAAGGATTGGACGGCCGCAAGGAGCAATCGAGAACGTGATCAGGCGACGCGCATGGCGTTTCCGTGACGGGGTGGCATTGGTGTTGCTCTGCGCGCTCGCCGTCATGGCCACCTGGGGCATTTGGATCGACATTGTTCAGTTGGTGCGATCCAACGAAGAACAGTCGCACGTCATGCTCGCGCCGGTGGTGGCGGCTTGGTTATTCTGGGTTCGGCGCGAACGCGCGCGAATGACGGCTCCCGTATGGAGCGTTTGGGGCGCGCCCGTGATTGTTGGCGGCTGGGCCTTGGCGTGGTACGGGTTTGGCCAGGGTCACCTGATCTTCCAGCACTTCGGCGCCCTGCTCATGGTGTTCGGCGCGGCCCTGACGGTGCTCGGCACTGACTTCGTGGCGAAGTTCGCTCCGGCGTTCGCGGCATTGGCGTTCTTGATGCCCGTCCCCGGCATGATTCGTCACCGTATCGCGTTTCCGTTGCAGGACGCGACCGCGCAGGTAACGCACTTCATCATGGAGTTGATCGGGCAGCCCGTGACCGTGGCGGGCAACGTGCTGCGGATCAACGGTCATGACGTGGCCGTGGCCGAGGCCTGCAACGGCATGCGAATGGTCTCAGCGTTGGGTCTGGTCGCGTTCGCGTTTGTGTTCTCAACACCCATGCGAAACTGGGTCCGGCTGCTCATTCTCGCGTTGAGCCCGCTGGTGGCGCTTGTGGTGAACGTCGTGCGTCTTGGACCTACGGTGCTGATGTACGGTTATGCCGACATGGAGGCCGCGGAGTTGTTTCATGACGTCAGCGGCTGGGCGGTGCTCGGGCTGGCGCTGGCCATGCTCTGGGGCGTGCTCGCCACGCTGCGATGGCTGGAGGTCCCCGTCGCTCCCTTCTCCGCCGCACGGAGCATACGGTCATGATCCACCGAAAGGGCTCCATAGGTCGCGTGGCCATCGCGGGCTCGCTTTCGACGGGAGTGCTCGTGGTCGCGGTTGTCAGCCGTGTGCTCCCCATGCGGCTCCACGAGGGTTGGCTGCGAAGCGCGCTCGTAAGCCTGAATGTCGATGCTCCTCCGCAGCGCGGCGCGCCGGAGTATTTCGAACGCGTGGCCGGCGCCATCGAGCGCGTGCCGTATCGCGTGGGCCATTGGATCGGGCGCGATGTCGAAGCGCAGCCCGCGGCCGTTCGGTTGCTCCGGCCGAACAAGCTCATGCAACGGCGCTACACGCACGACGCGACGGGCGAGGACCTCAATCTTCTCATCGTGCACTGCGGCGACGTTCGGGACATGACCGGACACTACCCGCCGGTGTGCTATCCGGCCCACGGCTGGAGGCAGGAAAGCGGCGAACCAGCCACGGAAGTGATCCAATTGCTCGGCCAGCTCGCGCATGCGCGCGTGTATCGATTCGATCTCACGCGCGAGGGCGCATCCCGGAGAATGTCGGTGGTCAACTTCTTCGTGCTGCCGGGATCGGGCGGGCCGATCACACCCGACATGGCGGATCTGGAGCGAGCGACACAACGCCGCGATAGCGCCACGCTCGGTTCAGCGCAGGTGCAGATTCTGACCGGCGAGCGAATGTCCGAAGACCAGCGTCGCGAGGTAGTGGCCGAATTCGTGCGCGCCGTGGAGCCGGCGCTGCGCGAGGTCGCCCGAGGAGTTGAGCCATGACGGGCGGCGAGGCGAGATTGCTGGAAGGCCAGGTCGGTCCGGCGGCCGCTCCGCCAGAGAATCCCGTTCGGATGGTGCTTCGCCAGCTGCGGGGCCGCTACAGGCTGGTCGTGCCGCTCGCCGCAGCCCTCGGGATGACGGGGGCGGTAGGCGGCTGGCTCGCGATCGAGCCGGTGTACACGAGCCGCGGCCTTGTGCGGGTGGCGCCGACGGATGATCGGCTGTTCGGGGACTCGGAAAAGGTGATGCCCCTCTTCGAGTCGTTCGTGCAACTGCAGTCCGAATACCTCAAGAGCCCAAGAGTGCGCGATCGGGCGGTCGCCGATCGTCCGGGCGCGCGGGGCGAGCCGTCGTTGCGCTCCCTCGGTTGGCCCACGGGAGACGCCGGCGTGGCGCTCATGGACCGTCGCTTGGAGGTGGCGACCCGGCGCGGGGGTCAGACCGTGAGCGTCGCGGTCTCGCACGAAAACCCTCGCGTGGCGCAACGAGCGGTAAACGCGGTTCTGGACTCGTACGAAGAAGTCTTCGGCGAAGAGGCAGGGATTGCGCAGACGCGGGACGAACGCACGTTGGAGGTGCTTGAGACGGAGATGCAGCGACAGCTGTCGTCCCTGCGGCAACAGATTCTCTCGCTCACACAGGAGTACGGCGCCGGTTCGGAGACGCTCGATCGGCAGCACCAGACCAAAGCGGAAGAGATCGCGGATCTGGATCGAAGGCTTTCCATTCTCGGCACGGCCATCAGCGAGCGGCGCGGCCGTCTTGATGGAGGCAGCGAGGCCACGAACATCGATGATTCGCTCATCGAGTCCGCGTCGGATCGCGAGCTCGAAGCGCTAGTCCTGCAGGAGGCCGCGGGCGTCGCTGAATTGGAATCGCTTTCCACCCGCTACGGCCCGGCGCACCGAACCGTTCGCCAGATCAATCAGCGACTCGAGTCCATCCGAGCTCAGAAGCAGGCTCGCTTGGCGCAGCTCCGCGCGCAGATCGAGGCCAAAGCCACGGACACCGTCAATCTTCGCACGGCGCCGCTCGATCAACTCGAGGGCATGCGGACGCAGTTCAGTGAGCAGCGCGACACGGTGAATCGGGAGGCGGTTGCGCTCGCGCAGAAACGGCTGAGCATCAGCACGCTGGAGGATCAGGTCCGTGAGGCGCGCGAGAAATTGGAGCGGACCCGCCTCCAGCTGGACAACATGCGTCTCGAAAAGCGGCGCGAGCGACCGGGTCGTGTGACCGTCGTTTCGCGCGGCGATCTCCCGGTGGCGCCCAGCACGGATCGAAGGATCCCGCTGGCGGCGGCCGGCGGCATGGGCGGCGCGGGATTGGCCGTGGGCGGAGTGTTCCTGTTCGGACTGCTCACCTCGAAGTACCGGTTCATCGAGGACGTCGAGCGCGCCATGGTCACGGCGCCGCTCCTTGGAACGCTGCCCGACCTGACCGTGGGCGATGCAAGTCAGGAGGAACTGGCCGCCGCCAGCGTGCACCATCTGAGGAACATGCTGCAACTGCAGTCCGCTCGACAGCACGCGGGCGGCACGGTGTACACGATCACGAGCGCCGGTCCGGGCGATGGAAAGACCAGCCTGACGCTCTCGCTCGGGATGTCGTTCGCAGCCGCCGGACATCGCACACTGCTGATTGATGCCGATTTCCACGGGCGAGGCCTCAGCAAGTCCCTGGGTCTCAGAGACGCCGCAGGCTTGCTCGACGCGATGAAAGCGGGTCGCGGCAAGAACCACGTGGTCCGCACGCGGTTCCCCGACGTGTGGGCGATGCCCGCCGGGCAGGGCGACGCCGCGGACGCGCAGGCCGTCTCGCGAGATCGAGTGGAGTCGATGCTCAAGGGGCTACGTGCGGAGTACGACATCGTGGTGATCGATACGGGCCCCTTGCTCGGGAGCATCGAGGGCAATCTCGCGTGCGCGCTGTCCGACGGAGTGGTGCTCATGCTCGCTCGCGGCCAGGATTCCAAGATTCTCAAGGCTTGTCTCGCCAGGCTCGCCACGCTCAACGCGGTCTGCTCCGGACTCGTGTTCAATCGAGCCGCCCGAAACGACTTCGTGCGCAGCGTCAGTCACGGCTCGCTGCGATCCCGTGCGGACCAGCGACCGGCCAGCGAGCCCGCGCTGGCCCCGGCCACGCCGGTCGAAGAGAGCGCGCTCATTCGGGCCATCGGCGCGGGGCGCGGAGTCGGCGCCGATGGGGACATGATCGAAGGTTCCGCATGACGACCATGCGCGCCGGCGCCACGTCTGTTCCGGCGGAGCATCAGTCCGACGATCAAACGACCGTGTGGGGTCTGGATGCGCGAGGTCTGCACGAGCGTTGGTGGGCGGGCCGCGGCGTGCAGGTCGTGCGTCGAGGAGAGCGACAGGCGATCGAGCCGGAAGGGCCCGAGCTCTACCTGCTGATCGAACCCGACGATCTCGTGCATTTCGAACCCGCGACGGTCGCCAAGCGATTAGCGTGGCTGAAGCCCGACATCATGCGCATCCGAATCGTGGACAAGGAGCCCGAGACCTCCGTCGAACGTGTCGAGCTTGACGACAACGACCGCGTGCGGGCGATCCGTCGCATGTACAGGCCGGCGCTGCGTCGGAGCGCACGCGTGCTGCTCACCGCCAATCCGCGCGCCGCGACACTGTGGAGCGAATCGCCCCGCCGGGCGCCAGCACTCGACGCGCTCGTTCGCGGCCAAGCCAGAGATCGAACCGCCGTGGCCGAAGCGCCCGGCGCCGCGCTGCGGGCGGACCTTCAGAAGGACGAGACGGAGTACCTCGGGTTGCTCCTCCGTCACTGGAAGACTCCCGGATCGACCATCCCCGGCGTCTTTGAATTCGCCCCGGGCGTGTTCGCTCACGAGTCCTCGCGCGTGGATCCGGGAGCGCGCCTGATCGGGCCGGCTTGGCTCGGCGCCGGCTCTCGTTTCGACAGCAGCGGCGTGATCGTGGGCCCGGCCATCGCGTGCGACGAAAGCCCGGATGTGCATCCCGGGCCGATCCCCTGGAGCGAGGCGCTCAACCCGGCATGGCGCCTGCGCCCGCGTCTGCCCGGAAGACCAGGATGGCCCGCGCTCAAGCGGAGCTTCGACATTGTCTTCTCGCTCGGAGTGTTATTGGCGACGCTGCCCCTGTACCCCTTCATCATCGCGGCGATCGTGCTCGAAGACGGCAGGCCCGTATTCTTTGCCCACACGCGCCAGACTCGTGGCGGGCGAGATTTTCCCTGCCTGAAGTTCCGGACGATGTGCCGAAACGCGGAAGCAATGAAGGCCGAACTTGCGCGTCGAAATCAGGCGGACGGGCCGCAGTTCTTCATCGAGAATGACCCCCGATTGCTCCGCAGCGGACGACTGCTCCGTCGGTTTCAACTCGACGAACTCCCTCAGTTTCTCAACGTACTGGCAGGACACATGAGCGTGGTCGGGCCGCGCCCAAGCCCGGATCGGGAGAACCAATTCTGCCCGGCGTGGCGCGAGGCCCGCCTCAGCGTGCGCCCGGGAGTGACAGGCTTGTGGCAGGTCAGACGAACTCGGGCGCCGGAGACCGATTTTCAAGAGTGGATCAGGTACGATCTAGAGTATGTGCAGCACCAGGGCTGGCGCTTGGATCTTTGGATCATCTGGAAGACGCTGGCCCACATGATCGGTGGGTGATTCGATGACGAAGAGAGGCAAGAAGCGGTTGGCCGTGCTTTTGGGCGCGGTCGCCATCGTGGGCGCCGCCGCGGGCGGCGCATATGTCGTGCATCGGGCGCAGGTCGGCCGGATCATGGAGCGAGGGCTCGCCGAGGGCACGGCCGCGTTCGAAGCGGGTGACTACGAACGTGCGATGGAGCGGCTCAACGAATACGCCAGCCGTCGCCAAGACAACCCCGAAGTCCTGCTGATGCTCGCGCAGTCGCGCCGGGCCGTTCCGCTGGCCAACGGTCGACATATCGGTCGGGCCATCTCGTTCGCGCAGGCCGCCTCGCTCCTCGCACAAAGCGACCCTCGCCCGTACGAACTGCTGATCGAACTGTTCGGCGAGGCGGGACTGGCCGGGGAGCGCGTGACAGCCGCCGAGGACCTCCTCGGGATCAACCCCGGCAGCGAAGTCGCGATGATGGCTCGAGCGGAGACGCTCGCGTTTATGGGTCGCAACGAGGAAGCGCTCGCGCAGGCGCGGGCGCTGCACGAGCTGGCCCCCGATCACGTCCGGGGGCTGGCGCTGATCGTCGATCTCATGTTGAAAGCCAATCACCCGCCGGCGGACGTGCGAGCGCTGGTCGACGCCGCCGCCGAGCGCCGACGCGACGACGTGGACCTCGCCCTCGTGAGAGCGAGCGTGCTGGCTTCGCTGCATGAGCTCGAAGAAGCCATGGCCGAAGCCCGACGAGCCACGACGCTTCCCACAACCTCCGGCGAGCAGATCGATCGCGTCGTGAGCATTCTCGATCGGCTGGGCATGGAATCGGAGGCGAGCGCGTACCTCGCTGGAAAGGGCCAGGGCCTGGGTGTCGGCTCCGAGCTCGCCGTGCTCGCCGCAGACCGCGCGTGGTGCGCCGGAGACGTCGAGGCCGCGCGATCCGTTCTATCCGGCGTGCTCGAGGCGCCCAAGGACCAGGCCGACAACGCCCTTGGCTGGGCCGTGTTTCTGGCGGTCGCCGCGGGCGAGAGCTCAGAGCAGGGCGAGGCCGAGCTCCGAGCCCGATCGACGCCGCGCGCCAAGGCCTGGTCGAAGATCGTCGACGGGATGCGATCGGTCGGCGCCGGTTCGACGGCCGAAGCCAAGGACGCGTTCTCGGAAGCCCTTGCCTACGCGCGGCGCGATCGTGTTGCGTCGGCGCTTCTGGGCGAAACGTACGCGGCGCTGGGTGACACGGACGGCGCCATCACGATGTGGGAAGCGCTGGTCCGTGAGCGCCCGCGCTGGCTCACCGTCCGCGTGTCGCTCATCAATGCCCTCCTCCGACGCGGTCGAATCGAAGATGCGCACCAGCAGGCGGCCGCCACGTGGACGCTGTGGCGAGACCGGCTGGTCACCAGCCTGCTGCTGGCGCGCACCAGCGTTTCCATGGTCGAGTCGGGAAGAGCATCGGACGCGCTCAAGCGAGACGCTCAGACTCTCGTAGCCGGGCTCAAGCAGGAGCCGTCGGCGAAGGGGGATTCCACGGCGCTCGAAGCTCGCCTCCTGGCGGCGCTCGGCGAAACGGCGAAGGCCCAGGCGGCGATCGATGAGGTCATCCGAGGCGAAGCGCAGCCGTCGGACGGCGATCTGCTGCTTCTCGCCGAACTCGCCCGCGCCAGCGGTTTTTCCGGCGGGGATCGACTCATCGCGATCGCCGAGTCTCGTGACGCCAACAACCCGGATGTGGCGCTCGCGAGCGCGCGTCGGTCGGCCGCCGCGGGGCGCGTCGACGAGGGCAAAGCGCTCTTGCGCGCCGGCGCTGCGAATTCGTCCGGCGCGGCTCAACGCGAATGGGGGCGACGACTCGCCAGCTTCCTTGACGAAATCGGCGATGCGGAAGGAACGAAGATGCTGCAGCAGGCCGCGATCGCGCACGCGGCCGAGGCCTCAGCCCAGGTCGACCTGCTCATGTCCCGCGGCGCGTGGTCCAACGAGCCGTCCGTCAGCGCCGCGATCGAGCGCCTGAAGAACATCGTCGGCGAAGCGTCGTTGCCCTGGCGGATCTACGAAGCGCGCCGACTCCTGACATTCTCACCGACCGACGATCGCGCCGCACGGGCGATCGACGTGCTCGCGCCCGTGCTCCGCGCGAACGCCGAGCACGTGGCCGCGCTGACGCTGGCTGCCGAGGCCTATCAACGAGTTACGCCCCCCAACAACGAACGCTCCGCCGAGATGCTCGGCCGCGCCGCCGAGGCCGATCCCTCCCAGCCGATGATCCGGGTCCGCCACGTCGCGATGCTGCAGAAGATGGGGCGGTCCGAAGAGGCGGGTCGGCGGCTTCGGGAGCTCATGAGCACGAACGCTCCGGATATGTCCCTCAGACGAGCGAGGGCCGATCTGCTCGTGGAACAGGGCATGTGGAGCGACGCGGAGCAGGACCTTCGCGCGATCGCCGCATCCGGAGACTCCACGGCGCTCGCGGCGCTCGCTGGCGTGCAGGCTAAGCAAGGCCGCTCCGAGGACGCTCGCGCAACGCTCGAACAACTTCTTACCGTTCCTGACGCGAGTCCATCGGCCCTGTCCGGCGCCGCGATGCTCTTCGCGCAACTGAACGATCGTTCCGCCGGCGAGCGAGCTCTCCAGCGGCTCCCGGCCAGCGTGCCGGCAGACGCCAAAGCCATCTTTGCATCTCGGTTCTACGAGGCGCTCGAAGATCACGCCGGTTCCGAGCAAGCGCTTCGAGCGGCCATGGCTTCCGGCGCGAGCGGAGACCTTTGGGCGGAATGGGCCGCGTGGCTGACGCGAAGGGGCCGCCAGAGTGAGGCACAGGCCGCCGTCGACGCGGCCTCCAGAGCATTCCCGGATCACCCCGGCATCAAACGCGTCTCGTCGTTCGTCCGGGCGCCCCAGGGCGACGGCGGGATCGACTTGCTCCTGCTCGCCGGAATCGACCAGTCCGACCCCGCGCTCCGTGCGCTCAGCGAGGCCGCGCGGTCGTTCAAGGAAACCGACGACCGCTCCGCCTACACGGCGCGACTCGTCAATGTCCGCGATCAGTATCCAACCTCGTTGATCGTTCGGCGCGAGCTCATCCGCATGCTCAAGATCGCCGGCGATAACGCGAGAGTGGAGCAGGAAGCCATCTCCACCGCCGCCGCAATCCCCACCAGCGACCTCGCCGCCAAGCTCGCGGCAGAAACGCTCGCCGAACTCGGACGCCTGGACAATGCGCTCGCCATGGCGCGCGAATGGCGCCGGCGTTCCCTGGAGGCGCCCGCGGACGCCGAGATCGCCATCGGTCAGATCGAAGCCATGGCCGGTCGGTCCGCCGAAGCTATCGCGTCGCTCGAACGATGGAAGGACAAACTCGTGGCCGCCGCAGACTCGGCGCCACAGCCTCTCATCGTCTATGCGCGACAGCTCGCCATCGTGGGACGTATCTCGGAAGCCGACGCGCTCCTTCGCCCGCGCGCCGAGAAAGACCCCTATTGGGCCGCCGCGTACGCCGCCGTCGGCCGCGTGCTCGTGCACAATCCGATCGCCGCCCGAGCCTGGCTCCAACAGGCCCATTCCTTCGCGATGGCCGATTCGCAGGCCCGCCTGCTGCTCGGCCAAGCGTGGTTCGATCTCGCAGGTCGAACCAAGGACTCGAGCGATTTTCAAGCCGTCGTGCGCGCTCTGGCCGGACTCGAGCACCAGGAAAAGGCCGCCGCCGGCCTGCTGCTCGCGACGACCTATGACCTCTTGGGAGACTTCGGCGAAGCCGAACGGTGCTATCGCATCGCCCTCGAAGCGCTGCCCGACAACCCGGCCGCCCTCAATAACTTCGCCTACCTGCTCATCAAGTCCGGCGGCTCGCCGGCCGAAGCCGAGGCGTTGGCCGATCGTGCCGTGGCCGCGGCCCAGCGCGAGGGCCTTGCAGGAGCCTCGCTCGCCGGCATGCTGCACACGCTCGGCGAAGCACGCCTCAAGGGCGGACGGCTTCCCGAAGCCGAACAGGCATTCGGGCGAGGCCTCGCCGCCGACCCGAGCAACCCGCACCTGCTGCTGGGGCTCGTCGAAACGCATCTCGAGGCCGAGCGGCCGGAAGACGCGGCCTCAGCCATGCAACGACTCGACTCGGCGCTACGCGCGGGAATCCCGGACGAGCCCGGATTCAAAGAACGGCTCGCCAAAGCACGCGAGTCCCTCGCCGGCGGCTGATTCCTCGAGTGAGCCATCGATCACGCGTTCGTACCCCGAAGGAGCATCGGATGAAAGGCGTCATTCTCGCTGGCGGGCTGGGCACCAGGCTTCGCCCCCTCACCCTCGTCACCAACAAGCACCTGCTGCCAGTCTATGACCGGCCGATGATCTATTACCCCATCCAGTGCATGCTCAACGCGGGCATCAACGAGATCATCATCGTCACCGGCGGCGAACACGCCGGCGACTTCCTCAAGCTGCTCCGCAACGGCAAGCACCTCGGCCTCAAAGACCTCCATTACACCTATCAGGAGGGCGAGGGAGGCATCGCCGATGCGCTCAAGCTCGCCGAGGACTTCGCCGACGGCGAAAAGATCTGCGTCGTGCTCGGCGACAACATCATCGAAAAGAACATCCGACGCGCTGTCGCCGACTTCTTCGCGCAGCCGTCGGGCGCCAAGGTGCTCCTCAAGAAAGTGGAAGACCCGCAGCGATTTGGCGTGGCCCGGCTCGAACGCGACAAGGTGACGGAGATCATCGAAAAGCCCAAGCAGCCGCCCTCGGACCTCGCCGTGATCGGCATCTATCTCTACGACCCGGACGTCTTCGAGATCTGCCGGACACTCAAGCCCTCTGGCCGGGGCGAACTCGAGATCACCGACGTCAACAACGAGTATCTCCGCCGTGGCACGCTCACCTACGACGTCCTCGAGGGCTGGTGGACCGACGCCGGAACGTTCGAAAGCCTCCATCGAGCGTCCCGCCTCGTTCAAGAAGGCGGAGCCAACCACCCAGAAGTCCCCTCGCGCATGACCTCGCCCGCCGTTCAGTAGCAGATCCCGGGAAAAGCAGTTATCGGACCATTATCGGCGCGAGACGCATGTCTCGCGCCGCCCTTTTTTTGCCTCGTGGCCTTGTGTGTTCGGATTCTGAAAGGCAATCAGCCCGGCTCGCCGGGCCCGCGACATCCAATCCACGAGATGGTTCCCTCAAGAATGAGCGTTCAATTCTCGGCCCACCTATTGACTCAACACCCAATCCGGGTACTCTGGGCTCAGTTGGAGAGCGAGTTCCGCGAAGAACTCCGTGCAGTGCCTGAGTGAGTCTCGACGTCGAGGCCGCTCGCGTCTTTTGAATCACACTGCGGGGAGCCGGTTGGCGCCGCGGAAGAATCGGGAAGAGAGGAGACGAATCTCATGCTAGCTCGGGTATTGGTTGCGGGAGCAGGACTTGCAATTGCAGGCGCATCGACCTCGATGGCGATCACGCAAGTGCAGATCGATGTGAACTCGTTGTCCGTGCAGGCGCAGGTCGGCGACGGCGCCGGCGGCTGGGTAAACGCGGCGTTCGGCGGCACGACCCACACGGGCCGTCTGGTTCTCGTTGACGACGCGAACAGCGTGCTCGCTGGCGTGCTCATCAACGGCGTGAACCAAACGCTCTCGTCAACCCTGGCGTCGTTCTCCGGCATCATCGATCTCGTCGGCGGAGTTGTCTCAGGTGGCTCGCTTTCCGTGAGCAACGTCGACGGCTCCTCGTACACGGCGTCAATCGTGTCCGGCATCGGCTCCGTCAATACTCAGGTCGGCCAGGGATTCCAGATCGACGGCCTCACGTTCGCCGGCCTGTTCGGCGGCCCCCTGTTCGCCGGCGTCGACGTCAGCCCATTCTTCTCAGTCCAACCCCTCTTTGGCTCGCTGCTCAACTTCGCGTTCAGCCCCAACGCTGGTGGACACGACTCTGACTCCGACATCGACATCTGGGCCACCATCCCGTTGCCCACGTCGGGCGGCCTCGCCGCTCTGGGCCTCGCGGGTCTGGCTGGCGTGCGTCGTCGCCGCTGATCACCTGCCTCGCCGAAAATCTCCCGAAACATCGACCGGTCCGAGCATCGCTCCGGCCGGTTTTTCTTTTTGAGCCAAGCCGGCCATGCCGTTGGTCTTGGGCGAAGGATATCGGCGAATCCGCCGGTCGTCCCCCCCGAAAAAGTGTGAATTGAATTGACCACCCCCGAAGCGGCCGGTAGATTATCTGCGGGTTCACTTCCGTTGCGCACGGCGTCGTGCGTGTCTTCGCGAATGAGGGTTGCCGGCCTCGCGCGAATGAGAGAACGGGCGTTCCGCCGGAGGAGAAAGAAGAGATTTCCGATGAATCGCATCCTCATGTTTGCTGGTGCGCTGGCGGGAGTGTCGTCCACCGCGCTCGCCACCCTCACCGTGCAGATCGACGTGAACAGTCTTACATCGCAGGCACAAACGGATTCCGGCGGAGGCGCTTGGGTGAATTCGGCGTTCGGCGGCACCACGCACACGGGCCGCCTCCTGTTGTCGCACGATGCCAACAGCGTTCTGGCGGGTGTGCTGCTTAATGGCATGAATCAGACATTGAGCTCGACGCTGGCCTCCTTCTCGGGCGACATTCTGTTCGCCGGCGGGTTCGTCAGCGGCGGATCGTTCACCGTCACGAACGTCGATGGCTCTTCGTATTCCGCATCCATCGTCGCCGGCATCGGCCGCATCCGTACGCAAGCGGGTCAGGGCTTCCGCATCGACGGCCTGACGTTCCAAGGCCTGTTCAGCGGCCCGCTGTTCGCAGGTGTCAACGTGAGCCCGTTCTTCTCCGTGCAGCCGCTCTTCGGCTCCTTCCTGCACTTCGCGTTCAGCCCGAACGCAGCGGGCAGAGACGCTGACGCGGACATCGACATCTTTGCCACGATCCCGCTGCCCACCTCGGCCGGCCTGGCGGGCGCAGGACTTCTCGGACTTGCAGGGATCCGCCGTCGACGCTGATCGAAACAAGACCGCGTCTTATAACTCACGCCTCACTGCCGAAGGACGGGCAATGCCCGTCCTTTTTCTTTGTTTTGAGCTCAAGTCCTCTGGACTCCCCCCTGTTCGCACGCATACTCATTCCGTCCAACTGACCCGCGACATACGTTCTTCGGCCTCGGGGCCGACGCGGGGGGAGTGAGAAAAGGAATCGCGGGACGGCCAATCGTCCCGTGGAGAGGAGAGAACATCGTGATCCGTGAATGCCTTGTGTGCGCGGGCGTGCTGACCGGCATGGCCTCCATCGCGAGCGCCACCACCGTGGCGGCGATCGACGTCAACAGCCTGTCCGTGCAGTCCCTCAACGCCGTCAACAATCCGTCCGCGTTCGGCGGACTGACGCACACCGGCGCGCTGGCGATCTCCCAGGACGCCAACTCCGTGCTCGCCGGCGTGTCCATCAACGGTGTCAATCAGACGAAGACCCCCGGGCTGACGCTCACCGCGTCCGGCCGCATCGAACTGCTCAGCGGCAACGTCATGGGCGGCTTCTTCAACATCCAGATGTCCGACGGCAGCGGCTACTCCGCGTCCATCGTGTCCGGCATCGGCAAAGTCACCGTCCAGGCCGGTCAGGGCTGGAAGATCGACGGCCTCACCTTCGCCGGCCTGTTCACCGACTCCGGCCTTCCCGGAATGATCGACCGCTTCGCCGGCGTCGACATCTCGGCATTCGCCGCCGCTGAGCCCCTCTTCGGCGCCTTCCTCCAGTTCGCCTTCAGCCCCAACGCCCAGGGCCACGACGCCGACTCCGACCTTGACCTGATCGTCTCGATCCCCCTCCCGGGCTCGGCCGGTCTGGCCACGCTCGGAATGCTCGGCCTCGCATCTCGTCGGCGTCGCTGATTCACCTGATAGGCTCTCGTTCGGGCTCGTCGCCATGACCCACAGCCCAAAAAAGCGCGAACAGCGCAAAAAGGGCTTGCGGCTCCCGGACGGAGAAGTACAGTAGAAACGCGGGAACGCCCGCACTACCTGCTGACAGACGGCGGAGGGCCGCTGGCAGCGAGGAGAGAGAAGTTCGTTTAGGGAAGACCGCGCCCCAAACCTCATCAGGGCGCGCCAAGTTGGGAGCACGTCACATGCGATTCGCGTCTGCTTGCGTTGCCACGTTCGCCGGGCTGGCTTTGGTCGCCACCGCGTCCGCGGGCATCAATCTCATCCGCTTCGACTTCAACAGCGTCTCCGCCGACGCGGGCGGACCCTTCGGTGGCACTTCTCACACCGGCGCCGTCAACGTGTCGGGCGACATCGACACGTCATTCGTTGGCGCGGCCATCAACGGCAACCCCGTCGTTCCCACCGGATTCCTCTCATCGCTCGCCGCAACGATCAACATGGTCGGCGGCAACACCGTCGGCGGCGGCTCCTTCACGATCGTGCTCGATCAGGGCGAAACCCTCACCGGCATCCTCGGCGGCGGTGGCGCGGTGTTCCCCCAGGCCGGACAGGGCTTCTCGGCCGACGGCTTCGTCTTTACCGCCACGTTCTCCAACCTCGTCGGCGGGCTCTTCTTCGGCGGCGTCAACGTCGGTCAGTTCGGAACGACGTTCGACGGCTCCTACCTCCTCTCGGCCTACGGGCCGAACGGGCAGGGCTTCGACAACAACGCCAACCTCGAGATCTATCTCGAGATCCCCGCCCCCGGCGCCGCGGCCCTCGCGGGCATCGCCGGCCTCGCCGGCGCCCGCCGCCGTCGTCGCTAAGACTCGCTCCTCATCTCGCGATTCACCCGCCATCCGACCCTCAAGGCCGGATGGCGTTCTTTTTGGCCCGCGTCCCCGCCGGCCCCGACCCCGCGCGGCTCACACCCGCCCCGCGTACTGCCGCTCGTAATACTCCCGGTACGCCCCCGACCGCACCCGCTCCCACCACGCCCGATTCTCCCGGTACCAGCTCACCGTCTCCTCCATCGCCCCGGGCCACGCGCTCCGCGTCGGCCTCCACCCAAGCTCACGCTGGATCTTCCCCGAGTCAATCGCATACCGCCGGTCATGCCCCGGACGGTCCGCCACGCGCTGAATCGATTCCTCACCCTTCCCCATCAGCTCCAGGATCAGCCTCGTGAGCTCCAGGTTCGAACGCTCGTTGTTCCCCCCGACGTTGTACACCTCGCCGGCTACGCCCTTCTCGAGCACGGTCAGCACGGCCTCGCAGTGGTCGTCCACGTGCAGCCAATCACGCACGTTCAGACCGTCCCCATACAGCGGGACCTTCTTCCCATCCATCAGATTCGTCACGAACAGTGGGATCACCTTCTCCGGAAACTGATACGCCCCGAAGTTGTTCGAGCATCTCGTGATCATCGTCGGCATGCCGAACGTGTGATGCGCCGCCCGCACGAAGCAATCGCTCGCCGCCTTGCTCGCCGCATACGGGCTGTTCGGCGCCAGCGGCGTCTCCTCCGTGAACAACAAGTCTTTCCGCTCCAGAGGCAGCGAGCCGTACACCTCGTCCGTGCTCACGTGCACGAACCGCTTCTCCAGCCCGCCCTTCGAAGCCCGCACCGCGTCCAGCAGCGACTGTGTCCCCTGCACGTTGCTCCGCACGAACGGACCCGAATCCAGGATCGACCGATCCACGTGGCTCTCCGCCGCGAAGTGCACCACCGCGTCCACTCGCGCCACCAGCGGGTCCACCACACCCCGATCCACGATGTCCCCCTTCACGAACTCGTAATTCGAGTCCCCCTCGAGCGACGCCAGATTCTCAAGATTCCCCGAGTACGTCAGCACGTCCAGGTTGATGATCTTCAGCCCGGGCCGGTGCTTCCGAACAAAGTGCACGAAGTTCGACCCGATAAACCCCGCGCCGCCCGTCACCAGAATCGTCCGCATCATCACTCCTTCCACCGATACGCCGCCGAGGTTCTCGCCCCGCCACATGTTCCGGGGGCGAGCATACATCGGCCGAACCCGCCCCTCCCCTCACAGGCCCATCTCGACAAGAGTCCGCTCCAGCGACGCCTCCCACGCCGGGATCGCGCCCACCAGCCGACGGGTCGACTCCAGATCAAGCACGCTGTACGCCGGCCGCCGCGCCGGACGCGGATACTCAGCCGTCGTGCAAGGCTCCACTCGGCACGCCGGCCGAACCCGCCCCGCGACCGCCCGCGCCAAATCAAACCACGTCGCCTCCCCGTCGTCACACGCGTGCAGCGTGCCGCGCGCACCGACCCCCAGCAGTCGAATCGTCAGGTCCACCAGCGTCGCGCAACTCGTCGGACGCCCGCGCTGATCGTTCACCACGCGCAGCGCGTCGCGCTCACGAGCCGCATTGGCGATCGTCCGCACGAAGTTCTTCCCGTGCGCCGCGTACAGCCATGACGTCCGCAGCATCAGGCGCTCCGCGCCGCTCCGTTCCAGCAGCTCCTCCCCCGCGGCCTTGCTCCGCCCGTACGCGCTCCTCGGACTTCGAGGATGATCCACCGCGTACGGCCGGCGGGGGCTCGGCTCACCGTCAAACACGTAGTCCGTGCTGTAGTGCACCAGCGTCGCGCCGATCGTCCGGCACCGCGCCGCCAGCACACCCACCGCCGCGCCGTTGAGCCGCGTCGCCGCCTCCTCGTTCGCCTCCGCCCCATCCACGTCCGTGTACGCCGCGCAGTTGATCACCACGCGCGTCCCCGAACCGATGGCCCGCTCCACGCTCGTCGCGTCCGAGACGTCACACGCCGCGCGATCCAGAAACAGCGCGTCGCTCCATCCCTCGCGCGCTCCCCGGGCCGCCCACTCCCGCCCGAGCATGCCGCCGCAGCCCGTGATCACCCATCCGCGCGTCATGCCCGTTGCCATGTGCTCCGCTCACCGATGTTCAGGCGACGCTCCGCGCGCCGATGGGGAAACGCTCGCCGCGAGGGCCGACTATACCGACGCCCTCGGGCCCCCGAGCAGCGCGCCTCGACAACGAAAACACCCCACACCGAGCGATGTGGGGCGTGCCACGCATCCGCGCCGCCGATCCGCGATCACTTGCTGGGGGCTGCTCCGGGAGCTGTTCCGGGGGTTGTTCCGGGGGTTGGGCCGCCCTTCACGCCGATCGCCTTCAGCAGCGGCTCGATCGAGCGCTCGCGACCCAGGAACACCCGCACCGATTCCTCCGCGTCTCGGCTACCGCCCGGCGCGTACACCTCGTTCCGAAGGCGCATCCCCGCCTCCACGTCCATGAATCCCCTCGGCGCCTTCACGAACACCGTCGCCATGTCCTCCGCAATCGCCTTCGCCCACGAGTACCCGTAGTACCCGGCGTCGTACCCCGTCAGGTGTCCCCAATACGCGCCGAAGTGCGTGCCCTCCGGAGGGGCGATGAACACCTCGCCGAACACGCCGTTGATGATCTGCTGGCAATCCCGCGCCGCCCCCGGCGTCGACGCGAGGTGAATCGCCAGATCGCTCTTGGCCAGGCCCACCTGCCTCGTGTAATACACGCCGCTCGTGGCCAGCTTGGCTTGCTTCATCCGCTCCAGCACGCCCGCGTCGATCCGCTTGGTCGGATCGCGATAGTCGGCCGCGAACCGGTTAAGCACGCCCGCGTCCCACACCCAGGCCTCCAGCATCTGAGAAGGAGCCTCCACGAAATCGCGCTCCACGTTTGTTCCCGCGAACTGGAACCGCTCCGCCCGCGTGAGAATCGTGTGCATCGCGTGCCCGAACTCATGGAACAGCGTCTCCAGCTCGTGATGCGCCATGAGCGACGGCTTGTCGCCCGTGGGCTCCGGGAAATTGCACACCAGCGCCGCCACCGGCCGCATGTACGTCCCGTCCTTCAATCGCTTGCCGCCGATCACGTCGAACTGCGCAAAGTGGTTGTACTTGCCCTTCCGCGGGAACATGTCGAGATAGAACATCCCCAAGGGCTCGCCGCTCGCCGCGTCGCTCACCACGTGCAGCGTCACGCCCGGCGCCCAGGGCTGATCATTCACCACTTCGTCAAACGTCAGTCCGAAGATCTTCTGGTAGATCTCGAACATCCCCTCGAGGCACGCCCCGTACGGGAAAAACACCCGCAACGCCTCCGCATCCACGTCGAATTCCCGCTTCTTCAGCTGGTTCTCGTAATACCGCCAGTCCCACGACATGATCGGCCCGGCGCTCCCCGTGTCCGAAGCCTTCATCGCCGCAAACCGCGCCATCTCCGCCTCGAACTTCGGCCGAAGCCCCGCCCGAAGCTCATCCAGAAACTTCGTCGCACGAGCCTCCGACTTCGCCATCCTCGGCTCCGTCTGATAGTCCGCCCACGACGCATACCCGAGCAGCCCCGCGACCTCGCTCCGGATCGAGGCCAGCTCATCCAGAATCGGCCCGTTCTCCGACTTCGCCAGCGACATCCGCGCCTCATCCACGCTCCGGCGCGTCGCCTCCTCATCCGCGTTCTGCATCACCACCATGTAGTCCGGCGTCACGTTCGCGCGAACCACGTACGAGCCGTCCGCCTGCTTCGCACGCTCGAGGAACCCCGCCGGCACGCCCCGGAGCTGCTCCGCGCTGAACGGGAGCGCAAGCTGCGCGTTGGTGATGTTCGTCCCGAAATCGTTCGACAACGCCGAGAGCCTCTTGAGCAAGGCCTCCACCTTGTCCCGCGTCGGCTTGTCCAGCGAGAGACCCGCGCGCCGGTAGTCGCGCATCGTGTCCTTGAACAGCTTCAGATCTTCGCCGCGCAGCTCGCCCCGCTCACCTCGGGCATACGCGTCCGCATACCCCTTCACCGCCAAATACACGTCCTCCCGATACCGCATCCCCACCAGCCACTGCTCCAGACGAGTCACGTGCTCCCCCGCGGCCGCCCGCATCTCGTCCGACGGCAACGTCTCCTTCATCAGCCACAGCCGATTCATCACCGTCACCACCGGGTACAGAATCTCCTCCAGCGCCCCGATCGTGCTGTCGAACGTCGCCTGCGCCGGGTCCTGCCCCGCCATGTCCCCCAGCCTGGCCTCGGCCTCGGCCATCGCCGCGTTCGCGCTCATCCGAACCTCGTCCGGCGTCTGCTCGAACCCCGGCGCCTCCAGCACCACGTTCGCCCGCGCCGCCGCATCCGCGAACGACGCCACCGTCCGCACCGGGGCCCCCGACGCCACACCCGTCAAACTCCCGATCATCAGTGCCGCTCCGATCGCCGCCGCTCGCATGAGGTTCACTCCCTGTCTCTTCGACCACGCCCGCCGCGGCCGAACCAACAGTCTACCCCCATCCGACGCATCCCCAACCACCTCCCCCCGGTATTCTCCCTGCCCCTCGGCCGATCCGCGCCGAATTCGATCTTTTCAACGGAGTCCCAAGCCCATGCCCCGCCATCGATCCGCGTTCGCTCTCCTCGCCGCACTCTCCGCCGCTTCCCTTCTCCAACCCTCGGCCCGCGCGGACGAAGGCATGTGGCTCATCAACAACCCACCCACCAAACTCCTCCGAGAGCGCTACGGCTTCGAGCCCTCAGCCTCTTGGCTCGAACACCTCCAGAAGTCCGCCGTCCGCATGGGCGCCTCGGGCTCCCTCGTCTCCGCCGACGGCCTCCTCATGACCAACCATCACGTCGCCTCCGGCGCGCTCGCCAAACTCTCCTCCGCAGACCGAGACCTCCTCAAGGACGGCTACTACGCCAAGACCCGCGCCGACGAACTCAAGGTCCCCGACATGGAAGTCTCCGTCCTCTGGACCATCGAAGACGTCACCGACCGCGTGAACGCCGCCGCCGCCACGTCCAAGTCCCCCGCCGAAGCCAACGCCGCGCGCCGCAAGGCCATGACCACCATCGAGCAGGAAGCCAAGGACAAGTCCGGCCTCCGCGCCCAGATCGTCACCCTCTACAACGGCGCCCGATACCACCTCTATTCCTACAGACGCTTCAACGACGTCCGCGTCGTCTTCGCCCCCGAGCAGGCCGTCGCCTTCTTCGGCGGAGACACCGACAACTTCGAATACCCACGCTTCAACCTCGACGTCACCTTCTTCCGCGTCTACGAGAACGACCAGCCCCTCAAGCCCGAGCACTTCCTCTCCTGGTCCAAGGCCGGCGCCACCGAGGGCGAACTCACCTTCGTCGTCGGCCACCCCGCTCGCACCCGACGCCTCTACACCGTCGACCACCTCCGATTCCTCCGCGACGTGGCCTTCCCCCTCGGGCTCGAACGAATCTGGCGCTCCGAAATCAAATACCAGACCTTCGCCGGCCGAAGCGCCGAGTTCAGCCGCATCGTCCGCGACGATCTCCTCGGCGTCGAGAACGGCCGCAAGCGCAACACGGGCCAGCTTTCCGGCCTCCTCGATCCCGCCGTCTTCAACGCCAAGCTCGCCGCCGAAAAGAAACTCCGCGACGCCGTCAACAACAACCCCGCATGGAAGTCGCAGTGGGCCTCAGCGTGGGATGAACTCGCCGCGGCCATGAACACCCAGCGCGAGTTCTACGTCCGCTCCACCGTGCTCTCCTCCATGTCCGGCGGCTCACGCCTCTTCTCCATCGCGCAGTCCCTCGTCCGCCTCGCCGACGAAAAGCCCAAGCCCAACGCCGAACGCCTCCGCGAGTTCTCCGACGCCGCGCTCGAGTCCTTCATGAGCCGCCTCCTCTCCACCGCGCCCATCTACGACGACCTCGAGATCGCCAAGCTCGAAGCGGGCCTCCTCTGGGCCGCCGAGAAGCTGGGCGGCGAAGACCCCACCCTCCTGAAAGCCCTCCACGGCAAGTCCCCGCGCGCCCGCGCCGAGGAACTCGTCCGAAACTCCAAGCTCAAGGACGTCGACGCCCGCAAGGCCCTCGCCGACGGCGGCAAGCAGGCCATCGACGCCTCCTCCGACCCACTCATCGCCCTCGCCAAGGCCCTCGACCCCGAACTCCGCGAATACCGCAAGCGCTCCGAAGACACCGTCGACGCCGTCGAGCGCGACGCCTACGCGCGCATCGCCGCGGCCCAGTTCGCCCTCTTCGGCGAAGACCTCTACCCAGACGCCACCGGCACCCTCCGTCTCTCCTTCGGCCCGATCGTCGGCTGGGACGAAGGCGGCATGAAGGTCCCGCCCTTCACCACGCTCGCCGGCCTCTACGAGCGCGCCGACGAACGCGCAGGCCAGGACGACTTCGCGCTCCCCGAGTCCTGGATCAAGGCCAAGCCCTCCCTCAACCTCTCCACCCCCTTCAACTTCGTCTCCACCGCCGACATCATCGGCGGCAACTCCGGCAGCCCCGTCGTCAACATCAAGGGCGAAGTCGTCGGCCTCGTCTTCGACGGCAACCTCCACTCCCTCGCCACCGACATCGCCCTCAATGAGCAACTCTCCCGCGCCGTCTCCGTCGACTCCCGCGCCATCATCGAAGCCCTCCGCAACGTCTACCACGCCGGCGCGCTCGCCGACGAACTCACCGGCGCCGCCGCCCACTAAACCGCCTCAACAACCCGCGCATCAAAAAAAGCCCCCGCCTCGACGGGGGCTTTTCATTCCTGCGCTCGCCGCGCCGTTCTCAGTCGGCCACGCTCCCGGCCGGCGCAACACTCGCCCGCAACGGCCCCGCGCGCACCTGAAACACCCGATCGAAACACGAGAACCCGTTCTCCGCGATCATCATGTCCATCAGCGGCGGCGGCGTCGCCACCAGCACGTCCCCGCTGTCAAACCTCGACGCCGCCTCCCCGGGCAGCCTCAGGTCCAGCACAAGCCGCTCCATCGTCTCCGGAATCGCCGAAGGCGCGCCCACCCTCCACAACCCGCTCCCCGTGATGAGCGCATGATTCATCGAGCCCGCGAGGCTGCTCGACAAAAACTGCCAGCGCACGCTCAGCACGCCAAACTCCCTGGCCCCCGCCGGCGCCACCGCCGGGCTCGGCCCGCGCACCGGCACAACCAGCATCGTCCCCGCCACCGGCCGCATCGAAATGGGGCACGTGCACCCGTT
This sequence comes from uncultured Phycisphaeraceae bacterium, assembly GCA_964638515.1. Classification (GTDB taxonomy): domain Bacteria; phylum Planctomycetota; class Phycisphaerae; order Phycisphaerales; family UBA1924; genus CAYPGJ01. Next base: position 10,386 of record CAZWZL010000020.1, on the reverse strand, counting down.
GAAGCACCCCACCAGGAACGCGCTCTGGCGCAGCGAATACACACTCACCTCGCGCGCCGGAACGGGCCCCGATCTCACGTGAATCGCCGTGTCGTAGCACACCATCTGGTTCACCGAGATCGTCACGTCAATCCGCGGGAACGGCGCGGGCGCAATCAGCATCCCGCTGTCAAACCGTCTCGTGGGCTGACCGTCAATCGTCAGGTCGAGCGTCAGCTGCTGCATCGGCGGCAGCGGCGTCAGCAGCGCCGGGTTCGACACGCGGTACACGCCGGACCCGCGCACCCGCTGCTCCCCGAAACTGTTCCACCCCACGATCCACTCCACCTCCTCCACCCGAAACTCCAACATCCCCAGCGACGTCGACGCCGCCGGCATCATCCGCCACACCCCGCGCGCCGCCCCGAGATGATGCGTGACGCACACGCAAGGCGGAAAACACCCCTCCTCCGCAAACGCCCCGCCCTCCAGCCGCTGCACCAGCCCGCCCGTCAGCGACATGGCGTTCGCCCCGTCCTCGACCGCAACCATCACCTGCGCGGACGCCGACGCGCCGATCACGCACGCCAGCGCCATCGACGCCCACCGACACGACCGAACGAACACGTTCATCGCGCGACTCCTTTGTTGCTCACACAAGCCCTTCCCCCCAGCACGCGGCCCGCGTCCCCCCATCTTCGCGCGCTCGCCCCCGTGAATCAATCAGTCTCGCCCCCATTCCGACGCAATCCAGGCATTTTCCTTGATCAAATCCCCCCAACACCCCGCACGGGGCGCTCTAGCCAAGCCGCACGGGCCGCAGCCCGAACCAACGATGCATCACCCCGTGCCCCACGTAGATCAGCGGCGTGATCGCCACCGCGATCGCGAACTTCAGCCCATACCCCTTGGCCGCCGTCTCCAGAATGAACGCCGTCGTCGCCTTCTCTCCGCTCGCCAGCGTGGCCCCATATCCGAGCACGAACGAGATCGTCAGCGAATCAAGCGCCTGCGAAACCACCGTCGATCCCGTCGCGCGCAGCCACAGCATCTTCCCCTTCGTCAGCTTCTTGAACACCCAGAACATCCCGATGTCGGACATCTGGCCCACAAGAAACGCCGTCAGCGACGCCACGTACAGCCGGTTCGACATGGCGAACACCGCGTCGAAACTCCCCTCCGAGACGAACGTCCTCCCCTCCGGCGCCGGAGGCGCCACCCGCGCCAGGTAAATCAGCACAAACGCGTACGCCGCCATCCCGAGCCCCAGAAACGTGATCCGTCGCGCCCCCTTCGAGCCGTAATACTCATTCACCAGGTCCGTCAGCAGAAACGTCACCGGGAACGCGAACATCCCCACCGAATGCTCCAACGCGAACGATCTCCCGAACAGCCCCACCTCCCCGAAGTGAAAGAACTTGCTCCCCGTGATGTCCGCGACAAGCAGCGACGTCACGAAGATCCCCGCGAGCCACAAATACACCCGCTGTTGCAGGCTCAACCCGTGCGGCGCCTCCGTCCGCAATCCCGACTCTGCGCTCCCGCCGCCATCCGACATGCGCCTCGTCCCTTCGCCCTTCCCCCCTCGCGTCCGCCGCCAAGAATACGCAGCCGCCCCAATCCCCCACAGCCCCATTGCACCCCCCCCCCCACCCCCCACCCAAAACACCCCATCGCGCCCCCCCCACCCACCCCCCCCCCCCAACACCCCAGCGCAC
>CAZWZL010000020.1:0-8679 GCA_964638515.1 uncultured Phycisphaeraceae bacterium | reverse complement strand
TCCCCCTCAGCCCCTTGCCTCCCGCCCCCACACCGACCACCATCTCCTCCCATGCGCTCCCGCGCCTCCCTCCACGCCGCCCGACGACGCCTGCTCTCCTCATGGGCCAAGGCCATCTCCGCGCGCCCACGAACCACCATCCTCCTCTGCATCGCCGTAGCCCTGCTCTCCGCCGCCTACGCCGCCCTCAATCTCCGCTTCGAGTCCGATCGAGATCGGCTCATCGATCCCTCCCTCCCATGGCAACGCCGATACGCCGAGTTCAAGAAGCACTATCCCCGCTGGGACGACGCCGTCATCGTCGTCGACACACAAGGCGACCCGCACTCACCCCGCATCTCGGCCTTCCTCGACGCCCTCGAACACAGACTACGCGCCGACTCCCGTCACGTCAGCGCCGTCACGGCCGGCTTCCCAACCTCCGAAGCCCCCCCCGGCCTGATCCTGGCCGAGCCCATCGAGCGCGTCCAGGCCGTGGCCGACGCGCTCCGACGCGCCGCTCCCGCCCTCGCCGCGCCCTCACTGGCGCACCTCATCGCGCTCCCCCTTCTCTCTCCCACACCCCTCAACGACTCCGACCGCGCCGAACTCACCACCCTCCTCGCCCGCGCCGCCTCCGCGCCGGCCGCCTCCAACCCATCCATCCTCCTCGACGTCCCAAACACACAGCGCCTCACCACGCCCTCCGGCAATCTCGCGCTCGTGCTCGTCTCCCTCCGCGCCGCCGACGGTGCACGCTCCTCCGTCAACTCCTCCAAAACGGGCGCCGTGGCCGCCGTCCGCGCGCATCTCGCCACGCTTCAAGGCAAGCCCGAGTTCGCATCCATCTCCGCCGGCGTCACCGGTGTCCCCGTCCTCGAAGCCGACGAAACCACCCTCTCCACCAACGACGCCACGCGAGCCTCCATCCTCGCCACCCTCTGCATCACCCTCCTCGCGATTGCGGTCTACCGACGCGTCTCCATCCCGCTCCTCATCATCGGCTCCCTCCTCCTCGGCCTCGCCGCCTCCTTCGCCTGGGCGACCCTCGCCGTCGGCCGACTGCAGGTCCTCTCCGTCGTCTTCATGATCATGCTCGTCGGGCTCGGCGCCGACATGACCATCCACCTCATCGCGCGCCTCGAGGTCACCCATCCCGACCACGAACACATGCCGCGCGCCATCCTCAATTCCTTCCGCGCCGTCGGTCCCGGAATCCTCACCGGCGCCATCACCACCGCCATCGCCTTCGCCGCCACCGCCCTCACCCCCTTCGCCGGTGTCGCCGAACTCGGACTCATCGCCGCCGGCGGCGTCATCCTCTGCACCCTCCTCTCCCTCTCCGCGTTCCCCGCCGCGCTCATCCTCCTCCCCTCCCCCGACAAGCGCCTCCGCGCCCGCAAGGGCGGCGTCTCACGCACCTTCATGTCCGGCCGCCTCAACGCGATCGACCGTCACCCCCGCGCCACCATCGCCATCTGGGCGCTCCTGCTCCTCGTGCTCACCCCCTTCGCGCTCCGCGTCCGCTACGACACCGATCTCCTCAAGCTCCTCCCCGACGCCGCGGAGTCCGTGCAATGGGAGCGCCGACTCTCCGCAGACGATGAGCGATCCGTCTGGCACGCCGTCGTCCTCGCCAAATCCACCGACGAAGCGCGAACGCTCACGCAGAAACTCCGCGCCCTGCCCGAGGTCTCCGACGTCTCCTCCGCGGGCGTCCTCTTTCCCGATCAACTCCAAACCAAGCAATCCATCCTCAGCGATGTCCCCGCGCCGCCCACGCCGCTCCCAACCGCCGACCCGCTCGACCCCCGTCCCGCGGCCGCGCAACTCGCGCAGCGCTACGAGAACACCGACCCCGCGCTCGCCTCCGCCGCCCGCACGCTCGCCGACGCGCCCGACGCCGCGCTCCCCGCCATCGACGCCGCGTTCCAACGCGATCGCGTATCACTCGCGCACCACATCCAACAACTCCGCGCCGCGAGCCCGCCGTCCACCGCGCAGCTCCCCGAATCGCTCCGAGCGCAGTTCCTCGGCGCCGACGGCTCACTCCTCCTCCGAGTCTTCCCGCGAACCGCCGGCCCGACCCTCAGCATCCTCGCCCCCGAGCGACTCGCGCCATTCATGGACGCCGTGCTCAACCTGGCCCCCGGCGCCACCGGCCCCACCAATCAGATCTATCAGTCCGCCAAGGTCATCACCCGCGCCAACATCTACGCCGCGCTGCTCGCCACACTCGCGATCCTCGCAACACTCCTCTTCGACTTCCGCTCCCTACCCAACGTCCTCTGCGCACTTCTCCCCGTGGGCGTCGCCGTCCTCGTCCTGCTCGCCATCCTCGGCGCCCTCAAGATTCCCCTCAACTTCGCCAACACCATCGTCGCGCCCCTCATCCTCGGGCTCGGCGTCACCGCCGGCGTCAACGCCGTCCACCGATGGATCCAGCAGCCCGCCGACAAGCCCGCCGGATTGGCCGGCGGCGCAGGACGCGCCATCACATTCACCCTGGCCACCACCATCATCGGATTCGCCGCCATGCTCACCGCCGACCACCGAGGCGTGCGATCCCTCGGACTCGTCATGACCATCGGGCTCACCGCCGTCTGGGCCGCCACCGTGCTGCTCCTCCCGGCCGTGTTGCGTCTTCGCGCCACGAATACCTACGATGGTCCTCGAGCCAGACGCTCAACCCAACCCCATACCTATCCCCAAGCTCCCAAACAACCCATCCCACAACCCGCCGCAGCAGGAACGCACGTCTCATGACCGACGCACCAGCACCCAACCCGCCGAAACCTCAGACACGCTCCCTCGTCATCAAGCCGCCCATCGGCGACAAGCCCGGATTCATCTGGTTCGCCAACGAAGACGATGAAACCGGACAGGGCCGCGTCTATCTCGTCCGCATGAAGTTCGGCCGCGAAGTCGAACGAGTCCGGATGACCAAGCACTTCAAAAAGCAGTCCGCCAAGCAGGTGCGCGACGAGTTCGACCCCATCATCGGCAACCTGCTCTTCAACGAGCGCGAGCACGGCGCCCTCACCGAGCAAGGCGCACGCGACGTCGTCGAAGACACCAAGCGACGCATGGCCGGCCCGCGACGAGGCGGGCCACGAGGCCCGCGCCCGGGCGGCCCCCCGCGCGGCCCGCGAGGCGGCGGCGGTGGAGGCGGACCGCCACAGGGCCGCACCAAGTACTCCCGCGAGCCGCTGAACCCGCACACCGCTGACCAACCACGCCCGCCGCGCCAGCAGCCCCCCAACAACCCCTGATCCTGCGTCAGCCCGCCGCGCTCACGCGCTGCTCGACGCGATCGCCTCACGGATCGGCGTCAGCACCAGCGGCGCCACGCGCTCCGTCACGATCCGCTCCGCCTCCTCGGTAAGGCTCGCGTAGATCTCTCCCAACTCCCGGATGTTCTGCACGCTGCCCGCGCGACGCATCGTGACGAACACGCTGATCGCCTCCTCGCCGTAGCGGCTCGTCCGCACCTCGCGCGACCCCGTGCGAGTCTTGATCTCGATCGACGCCTGCACATCGCACTTCTTCGACAGCCCCATCGACCAGAACGGCTGGAAATCAACCAGCGACCAATCCGTCCCTTCCATCAATCGCGCCAGCGGAGTCTTCGCGAACAACGCGTCGTACACGATCTCGTTGTGATTCCCCACGGCCTCGAGATCGAACCCGTACAGCACCTCCACCGACTCGACATCCAACGGGCTGATCGACAGGTACATCGGGGCCATCTCCAGCACCGCGCGATGCAGCGCCGACGCGTCCCCCTCGCACCCCGGCCGCACCGCGCCCGATCGCACCGACGTCTTCCGAAGCGCCACCCACCGGTGCTCCCCGGCGCGCACCGCCGACTCCAGCGCCAGCTCGCCCTCATACCGGCGGAACCGCTCCAGCGCCGGGAACTCCTTCCGCAAACGCTCGAACAACTCCAGCACGCCGTCCCGACGCAGCGGAAGATCCATCCGCGTCGACAACTTCTGGTTGATATAGAACCCGTCGCACAACGCGACGAAACTGCTCGCGCTCATGCCCGCTCACTCCTCCGCGCCTAGGCGTCCCGCGACGCCGATTCAACGAGGAATCATACGACAGCCCTCAGATAGAGCATAGCGCCGCAACTCGGCGCACGAACGCTGTGCATGGGGCTTCGCGGCGAAAGTTCGGGTCGTCCGGATCGACCGCCGCCGTGCGCGCCTCAGGCGACGATCCACGAGGCCAGATCGCGGGCGCCCGAGAGCGTTTCCACCGCCAGGTGCGCCCCCGATTCCGATAACTGCGCGCTCGTGAACGACCCCGTCGCCACCCCCAACGCCCGACCCCCGATCACCCGCGCGCACGCCACGTCGTGCGGCGTGTCCCCCACGATCACCACGCGCTCCGCACCGATCGCGCGAACATCCCGCGCACACCGCTCCAGCGCCACCGCCGGAAGATGCGTCCGCCGCGCCGGACGCAACGGAGAATCACATCCCCACACGCGCACGCGAAACCGCGCAGGATCGATGCCCGCCGCGAGCATCTTCATCGCGCCCGTCTCCGGGTAGTTCCCCGTCAGCACCCCCAGCACCACGCCCGACTCCCGCTCCAATTCCCCCAGCAACTCCAGCACGCCCGGCAACGCCCGCGCGCCCGTCTGCGGCAGCAGCGATTCAAGCCGACGCGCGTACCTCGCCCGAAACTCCGCCACGCCGCGATCGCTCGCGTCGCCCCCGTTCTGCAGCAACAGCGCCTCGATCAGCAGCGGATCGATGTTCCCGGCGAACGAAACGCCGTCCGCGTGAAACCCCGGCCCCACCATCTCCCTCCCGATCTCCAGCATCGCGCGAACCCCCGCGCGGTTCGTCGTCAGCATCGTCGCATCGATGTCGAACAGCACGAGCGTGTCGAGTCTCACCGGCGCACCTCAAACCCTTCGAGCTGCTCGCGCGCGTCCGCCGGCTCTTCCACCTCCCCCGCGATGCAGCCGCGCATCACCGATCGCAGTTCCCCGAGCGCGCGTTCCACGTCCGAATCCTCTCCGTCCAGCACCATGCTCACCGTCCCGTCCGGCTCATTCTTCACCCACCCCGTCAGCGAAAGTCCCGAACCGTGCACGATCTCCCGGGCCGTCGCCCGGAAGCCGACGCCCTGCACGCGACCCTGGAATCTGATGCGACGACGCATGGGCGGGAAGTGTACGGCGTGTCGCGGCGCCGACTTTGCTGTGCACAATCATTTCTCGGCCCAAGTTTGACCGGACGTTGGCGGGTGCTAGGGTTGATGCAGGACGCTTCCCTCGCGCCTCCTCCGGGCCACGCGCCGACCGCCGTGTGCGGACGATTCGGCAGAGCGGGCCAACACCTTGCGGGCGGGCGAGCGTCATCGAGTCTTTGAAAGAGCGGTTGCTGGTGACGTCGTTGGCGGCTCAGTGTTTCGCGCGAGAGGTCGGGCGGTGCTTCGCGATCGGCGTTGCGCCGACGGTGGGGACGCGTGCCTCTCTGGGATCGTGGCGCGCCGTATTCCAGACAACGCAGGTGTGAGGTTTGTGAACGAGGGCGCAAGGCCACAATTCGGCATGACGGACGATCGCGCGCGAGTGCTCGACGCGACGGACATCGTGCGCCTGGTGGGCGACCATGTCGCGCTCAAGCCCAAGGGGCGAGAGTTCGTCGGACGCTGCCCCTTCCACGACGACCACTCGCCCTCGATGTACGTCGTGCCGCAGAAGGGCATCTTCTACTGCTTCGCCTGCGGCGCCGGGGGCAACGCGCTCGATTTCGTGATGCGCCATCACAAGATGGAGTTCATCGAAGCGCTCCAACACCTGGCCGAGCGGGCCGGCGTCGAGCTGACGCCACGTCCGCGCGCCCGCAAGGATGGGCCGTCGGGAATCGACGAGGGCGCGGAGGGCGCGACCCTCACGCGGGCCGAGCTGGTCGAAGCCAATCGATTCACGTCGGACTTCTTCCGCACGGTGTTCCGACACGCCGAGCACGGCAGGCTCGCGCGCGAGACCTGCGAGCGTCGGGGTATCTCGCCCGAGATGATCGAGGCGTTCGCCGTCGGCGCCGCGCCGGATCGGTGGGACGGGCTCACGCTCACGGCTTCGCAGAAGGGCGTTCGGGCCTCGGCCCTCCGCGCGGTCGGGCTCACCAAGGATCGAGAGCGGGGGCAGGGCGTCTACGACGCGTTCCGCAATCGTCTGATGTTCCCCATCCAGGACCAGATGGGACGCGTGATCGGCTTCGGCGGGCGCAGGCTCAACGACGAGGACGAGCCCAAGTACATCAACTCGCCGGAGTCCCCGCTGTTCGAGAAGTCCAAGACCCTGTACGGGTTCGGGCAGGCGTTCCGCGCCATTCAGGAATCGCGCGTCGCGGTGGTGGTGGAGGGGTACATCGACGTCATCGCCTGCCATCAGGCCGGGGTGAAGAACGTGGTCGCCACGCTCGGCACGGCGCTCACCGGCGAGCACGCCCGCGTGCTGCAGCGCGTGTGCGACAGCGTCGTGCTGGTGTTCGACGGGGACGACGCCGGCGCCCGCGCCGCGGACCGCGCCGTCGAGGTGTTCTTCGCGCAGCCGGTGGACGTGCGCATCGCCACGCTGAGCGCCACCGGCGCCAAGGACCCCGATGAGCTGCTCAAGCGCGAGGGCGGGCGGGAGGCGTTCGAGCGCGCCATCGAGCAGGCGGTCGACGCGCTCGAGTACCGCTTCGCGCGCGTGCGGGATCGGGTCGCCTCGCTCGGCCTGTCGGCCCGGGCGCGAGCCGTGGAGGAAGATCTCGAGCGGCTGGCGCACCTCGGGCTCTCGCGCGTGTCGCCGATCCGTCGGCGGTTGGTTGTTCGGAAACTGGCCGGGATCGCAGGGGTGTCCGAGGGGGAGGTATTGGAATCGATGAAGCGCCTGCGGATCCGCAGCGACGAGAGCGAGGCCGCGGCGGGCTTTGGGGCTCGTGAGGGGCTCGGGGCGTGGGAGCAGGCCGTGGGAGCCCTGCTTTCCTGGCCGGGGGCGTGGGCGGAGCTGACGGTCGAGGAGCGAGACTTGGTGCTGGAGGGCGCCTACGCTGCGGGCCCTGTGGGGCGGGTAGCGCGTGCCGCGGCGGAGATCGTGGCGCGGGGTGAGGAGGCGTCGGTATCGATGGTGAGCGCGGCGTTGGAGGACGAGGCGTTGCGCGGGCTGGCGAGCCGCATGGTGGTGGAAGTGGACCGAATGACGAAGGGAGATCGCGGTCGTCTGCTGGAGATGGCGCGGGAGGCCGCGCGCCTGGAGCGGGCCAGGCGCGCGCTGCGCCGCGCCGGGGAGCAGGAGCGCGGGACGGTGGAGGGTGCGGGGAAGGCGTTGGAGGAGCTGCGCCGGGCGCGGGAAGCGGTGGGGGGGATTGCCGCGGTGCTGCCGCGGACGGGGGGCGGGTCATGAGGGGTGAACGAGGAATGACATCCGGGGTTTGTGCCTTGGCGTGTTGCCGAGGCGTGTTTTGCATGCGCTTGATCCTGGCAGTGCTTTCCGTCGCGAACGTGGTGCTGACGGCGGGCTCGAACCTTGCGGGCGCCGGACACGGAGACTTGATCTGATGGACATGCATCCCACGGTTTTGGAATTCGTATCGCTCGTGCGAACGCGCGGCTGGATCTCCTTCGAGGAGATCAACGTGCGGATCGACGACGACCTGGTGGACCCCGCGCGGATCGACGACGTGCTGACGCCGTTCGATCGCGAGGGCGTCGAGCCGGTGGACGTGCGCGACTACCGCGCGCGATGCCTGCGCGAAGGGATCGAGGCGATTCCCGCGGCGCCCGCGATCGTCACCAGCGAGGCGGAACACCGGCGTCAGTTGATGTTGGCGGAGCGCCTCACGGCGAGCGAGGGTGACCACGCCGACATGGACCCCGAAGCGGCCGCGGAGCTGGCGAAGGCGCTGGAAGCGGAGGCCGCGACCAAGCGGATCGACGACCCCGTCCGGATGTACCTGACGCAGATGGGCAAGCTGTCGCTGCTCACGCGCGAGGAGGAGATCCGGCTGGCCAAGAAGATCGAGCTGACGCGGATGATCTTCCGTCGTCGCGTGCTCGAGGGCGATTACGCGGTGCAGCAGGCGGTGGAGACGCTGGCCGCGGTGGACAAGGGGGAGCTGCCGTTCGACCGCACGATGCGGATCTCGACGGCCGAGGAGAAGGCCAAGGAAAAGATCGCCAAGCGGATCCCGAGCCAGCTGCCGACGATCACGCGCCTGCTCGAGCAGAACCGGGCGGATTTCGAGGCGTTGGACGAGGCCCGTCGCTCCCGCAACGCGGGCGCGGTGAGCGAGATCCGCGAGCGGATGTTCCGACGCCGTCGGCGCATCGCGGCCCTGACGGAGGAGTGCAGCCTGCGGACGGGGCGGATCATCCCGATCATGCGGAAGCTGCGCGCGATCACGCACAAGATGCTGGAGCTGCAGCGCGAGCTGGAGAAGGCCAAGCAGGGCATCTCGCGCCACGACGCGGAGGATCTCGAGGTGATGCGCGAGGAGCTGGCGGGGCTTCGCTCGCTCGTGCTCGAGGACCCCGACGAGCTGGCGCTGCGCATGAAGCGCATCGACACGATCTTCTGGGAGTACGAGCAGGCCAAGCGCGACCTGGCCGGCGGCAACTTGCGGCTCGTGGTCTCGATCGCCAAGAAGTACCGCAATCGCGGGCTGGCGTTCCTGGACATCATCCAGGAGG
>CAZWZL010000019.1:40356-54857 GCA_964638515.1 uncultured Phycisphaeraceae bacterium | reverse complement strand
CGCTCGTGCGCGGGGCGATTGAGAATGGTTCCCAGGAACTTCATCGGGCTGGGTGTGTGCGTCAGTGTCACGAGCCCGGCCATGTGAATGGCCGAGATGAGCATGCCCGTGGCGATGCCCACTGATTCCTCCATGTAATAGATCTGCCCCTGCTCGCCCGTGCTCGGATCTGGGTCGTCCCTGGCCAGCTTGAACACGACGATAAGCCAGGGCGCGATCTCGAGGAAAGGTTTGTGCTCGTCCGTGCCGAGCGGCGCGAGGTCGGCCAGCCAGCGTTCGCTTGCGCGACGGGCATAGAACTCGCGCTCCTCCTCCTCGGCCCCCGCGCGGATCTCGCGCTTGAGCGCGGGGTCGTTCACGCACACGAAGCGCCAGGGCTGCTTGTTGGCGCCGCTCGGCGCCGAGCCGCCCACGCGCACGACCCACTCGATGGTCTCGCGCGACACGGGCCGGTCGGCGAAGAACCGCACGGAGCGCCGCTGACGCATGATCTCGTAGAACCGCCGCGCACCGATCTCGGGAGCAACGCCGGGGTCGTACGGGGCGAGCGGGGTGGTGGGGTATGGGGTGGTCATGTTCGTTCTCTGTGTGGGGCGGAGTCGTCCGAGAATCTTGTTCGCCGTAGCGCAACGGCGCGGGCCATGCACGTTCTGCGAGCGAGCCGGTGGCGCGGCATGGAATGGGATGCCGTTCGCTTCTACCATGCGGCTGCGATCATCGCCGCAGTCAAGGAACGAACGCTCATGGGCCTGGATGTCGCCATCGACGAACTTGTACGAACCGGCTGGTCGGGCGCCGACCCGCGCGGGTGCGAGCACTCGGGCTCGGGGCGGGTGTACCCGGGCGTGGCGCGCGTCGAGGGCGAGTTCAAGAGCGCGGGCTTCGGGCTGCGTCTGCGGCATCTCGCGGCGTTCGATTGTTGGCGTGCCGAGTGGGCGGACGCGGCGGGGAACGCGGCGGGCGCGGTGGTGGGGAGCACGCGCGAGGAGGCAGCGGTGTACGCGTTGGCGCGGCTGCGGGGGGCGGCGGTGTCGGTCGGTTGACGGGGGCGGGGGGTCGAATACGATGACGATCCCTCGTCGGGCGGGGCATTGGCCCGGCGGGTTGCAGGTGGGCCCCATCGTCTAGTCCGGTCCAGGACGCCAGGTTCTCATCCTGGAAACTGGGGTTCGAATCCCCATGGGGTCATTGACGCCCGTCGAAGCGCGAACTTCGGCGGGCGTGTCTGCTTTTGGCGCGGTCGTGCCAAACCAAAGGGCCTCGTCACGAGCGCTTACCGCTCGTGACGGAGCCCGGATTCGTACGCCAGGATCGATCAGCAGCTCTGTCCGAAGTGTGAGAGCACGATGTTGAGGTCAAGGAAATCGACGCACTTGTCGCCATTGAGGTCGCCGCCCGAGAGGAACGGCGGCTCACCGGCGCAGGAGCCAAAGGAGGAAAGGATGATGTTGAGATCGAGAAAATCGACCGCGCGATCGCCGTTGGCGTCGCCGGGGCAGGAGGCGATGTCGAATCCGACTCCGTCAATCCACAGCTTGAATCCGTATCCCCAAGTGTCGGCGTGAATCTCGACGGAGTTGATATTGGCGAGGTCGGGCGAGCCGAAGTCGGTGCGTTGCCACATGGCGTCGCCGGCGAGCGGGATGATGAACTCGACCCATTGTCCGATGGCCTGGTTCAGAACGTCGAAGGTCGGTCGGATGTCGATGCGGGCCTCGCCGGAGCGGAATCTCAGCCATGGGCTCCGGTCCTGAAAGCCTAAATTGTTGTTTTCCGCGAGCATCCAGAGGCGGATGAACGTCGCATTGGAGAGGTTCCATCGCGCAAGGCGATCTCCGGGGTATCGCATCAGCGTGTCGAATCCGCCGTCGGTTTCGAATCGCATGGACGATCGTCCGACGCGGACCCTCACGAAATCGTCAACTGCTGACGCGTTGGCTCCCGAGGCCCACGTGGTCCACGATGCGGCGTTCTCTTCGGTCATGTCGTCGGGCGGAACAAGTTGGATCACTCCGCCGAGAGTGGTGTGACGATCGAACGTGGCGGAAGCGGTCTGCCCGCGCCAGAACGCGTTGTTGGCCTCGGTGACGTCCAGCCATGCGTGGTCGGTGAATCCTTCGTGGTCGATCTTGAAGTGCAGGAGACCATTGGCGCCGATGACGGCGAGGTAGCCGAACGGATTGGGTCGCAGTTCGTCGCCGGCGAACGTCTGGGGAACCGTGGCGGAATTGATGGGAACATTGGGAAGCACGATTTCGCCGGAGCTGTCGGTGACGCCTTCGAACTTGATCTCGTTCGGGATGATCTCCCCTACGCCCGGTCGTTCGATCTTCTGGTACATGCGGACGGTGGCGTTTTCGAGGGGGGCTCCGTTGTTGGCAAGGAAGCGCATCCGGAGTTCCGTCGGCATCGCGTAGATGTACTGGCCGAAGTAGCCGTGAGCGGTGTCAAGCCAGTGGTTCATGGCCTGCGCGCTGTGCTCAGACAGGAAGTCCGAAACGCCGCGCATCAGGCAATCTCCAGCGGTGTAGGGGAGTCCGGTGGCGAGATTGGCTTGGGCCGGAAGGTCGAGCCGGTAGAGATCGATGAGGCCGAGCTGGTGACCCATCTCGTGCAACAGCCCGTAATCGATGTCGTCGAGAGGCCGGTAGTAGCCGGCGGTGCGAAGCGAGGGCTCACCGGCGCGGTATCGCAGTGGGAAAATCGCGAACGGCGATCGGTCCAGCGGCGGCTCGGGCGCGGCGTCCGGGAGCGATTCGAGGATGTCGAAGTGTACTCGCTTCTGAGCGCCGGCCGCGTCGAACATGGCGTTGAATCGGTCCATGTGATGGTTGAGCCAGTCGAAGAAATCGTCGGTCACGGCGTCGGGGTACCCCGTGGTTTCCTCTCTGAATTCTTCGATTCGAGAACGATCGACGTACGAAAGGAACGGGACGCTCTTGGAATTGATGGCTCGCGTGTCGTTCTGTGGACGAGCATCACCCGGCGAGATTTCACATCGGATGTCGTGACCGGATCCGTCCCAGGCGATCGTGAAGACCACCGAAACGACATCGTCGGGCTGCAGCGAGAGCGGCAGCGAGCTCGACGATTGCTGGACGTTGTCGACCAGCCATCGAACGGGGAGTGATCCGGTCCAAGTGTTCGAGCCTCGGTTTCGGATGGTGGCGGTATAGGAGACCTGTTGTCCGAGGGCCGGCCACCGTGGCGTGGCGGCGGACTGGCCGGAGCCGAGCCCGGTGGCAGCGGTCATGAAATATGGCCCGAAGCCGGAAGGCTCGGTGATGGTGTAGCCGGTGTACTGCACGTCGTAGCGTGGGAATCGTGGGGACCTCGCGATGGAAACGATCTGCAGATCGGTCTCGTTGAACGGTGTTCGCGGTCCGATATCGATCGGAGATTGAAACTCCCCACCGCCCGTGGTCACAGTGGTGATTGCGTACCAGTACGACTGACCGTTGACCGCGGTGGTGTCGGTAAAAGAACCTTGCGCCGGATTGGCGATGACCGACAAGGGTGTCATCGCGGCAATCGAGTTGAACGGTGCGGATGAGCGGTAGACGGCGTAATGAGAGAAACCAGAAGTGCCGGGGCCAAACGGCGTCCACGTGAGCGCAACCGAGGCGTTGCGTGCGAGGGCCGCGAGGTTGGATGGCGGCGGAAGGGGGGCGGGCGGCGCGGCGTGGTTGAGGTCGAAAGCGCTGAAGAGGTTGTGGGTGGAGGCGTCGGGCGTTTCGCCGTCGCCGTTTGAAGCGAGCCAGGTGGTCCGGGCTGGGAGATAGAGCAGGCCGTTGCTGGCGATGGTCGCGCTCGATGCAGCACGCGCACCGGCGGCAACCGTGAACGTGTCGAGGACCACGGGTGATCCGGTGTCGTGGATCGCGTAGTACACTCCGCCTTCATCGTTTCCGACAATTACGACGCCATTGGAGGTCACGATCGGCGATGAGCTTTGATCGACGGTCCAGCCTTTCGCCTGGGTGTTGTAGGTCCATTTCAGGGTACCGTTGGAAGTTCTCACCGCGTACAGTTTTCCGGTTCCCTGCTGAGAGACCGTTTGAAAGTAGTAGGTCGAGCCGTCGTGGCTGAGGCACCCCGTTGACACGACGCGCTCGGGGTTGTTGGACCCGGGGATGTGCTGGTACAGCAAGCGTGAAGGAGTCGCCCAGAGGTTGACGCCCTCTCGCGAGAGTCCGGCGACCCACACGCTCCCGTTTCCGAGGCCGAGGGGTACGAAGATCCGCCCGTCTACCGGATCAATGGTTGGGTTTGCATCGGTTGGTTGGAAGCCCGTTCGTTGCCAGAGGAGGGCGCCGTTGGAGCCATTGAACGACTGAATCCGATCGCACGTTCCGCTGACGACGACGCGAAGTGATCCAGATGACACGTCGAGTGCCGGATCGCTCTGGTTCGTGCAGTTCCAAGTGGAAGCCAGCCAGACGTGCTGAAGTGAGGCCCCGGTGTCGGCGGCGCCCGCGGGACGATTGTTCCAACCATGTGCGAAAACCCGGCCGTCCGGGGCGATTGTTGGAGATCTCAGACTGATCTCGTTCGGATCTGCGTTGGCGCCGTTGTGCCAGTACGTCGATGGGCCGATCACCGTGGAAAAAGCCATCAGTGGATGGCCCGAGGGCCATTCCTGCGAGCTGGTGGCGTCATTGAGCACGTAAACTGTGGCGCCGTCATTGGAGAATGCGCAGGTTGATGCACCGATGGATTCGCCGCCCCTCGGGTTTCCGAACCACAGAAGTCGGCCGGTTTGGCGGTCCATGGCCTGCACGCCCTTGGGCCAGTGGTACCCGCTGATCGCCACGTCCTCTCCGGCGGGGCCGACTCCGTCAAAGAAAACCATAGTGGAAGTGGAGATGTTGCCTTCTCCCGGGGAGTTGGGCGAGCGTTTTTGCCATCGGAGGCTGTCGAAAAACGTGGCGTTGAGCCGAGAAGCGGGCACATTGAAGTTGGCTCGCCCCGTGTTCTGCATGTCGCGTTGCCGCATCGGCCAATTGTCGGCCAACGCGTGCTGAGGGGCGGACGCCAAGGCCGCGGCCAAGGCCGAGAGAACTGCGTGCGTTCGATTCATGAGTGGGGTCCCTTCCGGAGGAATCGCGGTCTGCGCTTGACAAGGTCTTGCGCGAGGGTTGCTGGTCGGCCCCGTACATCCGAGGCCCGCACCGGGAAGTAGGCGTATTCCGTCGAAGAACACCTTGGCTCGCGTTGCAAGAAGACCGAAGTTTCTTGGCATCAGACCGTTGTGCCATGGTGCGCTGTGTGTCGGCGCCGGAGTAGAGTTAGGGAGATGAGCGGCGGCGGCTGGAGCTGGACCTCGTGGGAGGGGCGCTTGGTGGCTTGGCTGACGCTGCGCGGTCGGCGCTGGAGCGTGGCTGTGCTCGCGCTCGTGCTCGTCGCGTGGGGGGCGGGGGAGTGGGTGGGGGTGTGGGGGGACCGGAAACGGGCTTCGATGGGGACGCTTCCGACGCGCGCGTGGGACCGCGACGGCGCCGCGCGGTTCGTCTATTGGAACGCGCGTGAGTCGCGGGTGATGGACGGGGGGGAGGTTCGCGAGGCCGATTTGAAGGGTCGGAGCATCGGCATGGTGAACGTGTTCGTAACGGTTCGGGAATCGCCGGTGGAGTGGTTGGGGCGCGTGGTCGGGGCGACGGGTGAGTCGAGGCTTCAATCGACGCTGCGCCAGTCCGGGCCGATCGAGCCGGCGGTATTGCTGCGCATCGCGCAATGGGAGAGCACGGTGAATTCGCTGATCGCGTCGGGCACGATGTACACGGGCGCGAAGCTGCGCGCCGCCAGCGCGGCGGGGCCGGCGTCGGTGACGCGTATATCGCCATGGTTGGTGGGCGCGACGATTGTCGAGCGCGGGTCGGTGTGGGTGCTGTGGGGGGGCGGGTGCTGGATGCTGCTGGCGCTGTACGGGGAGTATCGGCGCGCGGGGGCGATGCGCTCGTATCGGGAGCGGGGGATGTGCTGGGCGTGCGGGTACGAGCTGGGCGTTGCGCGGCTGGAGCGGTGTCCGGAGTGTGGCGCGCGGCTGTCGGGGTATGCTGCGGATTCGTGACGGGACTTGATTGGGACCGGCGCAGTGGGGAGATGTTGCGATGCGGGTGGCGGTGTTCAGCACGAAGCGGTATGAGCGGCCGTTCCTCGATGAGGCGAATGAGGGTCGGCACGAGTTGGTGTATCTGGACGAGGCGTTGACCGCGCGCACGGTCGCGCTGGCGAAGGGGTGTACGGGGGCGTGCTTGTTTGTGAACGACGGCGGAAGTGGCGAGGTATTGCGCGCGCTGGCCGCGGGCGGGACGAGGCTGGTGGCGTTGCGTTCGGCGGGTTTCAATCACGTGGACGTGCACGCGGCCGAGGAGCTGGGGCTGACGGTGGCGCGGGCGCCGAAGTACTCGCCGCACGCGGTGGCGGAGCACACGGTGGGGCTGATGCTGACGCTGAATCGAAAGTTTCATCGCGCGTATGCGCGGGTTCGGGAGCAGAACTTCGCGCTGGACGGTCTGATGGGGTTCGACATGCGCGGCAAGACGGTGGGTGTGGTCGGGACGGGGAACATCGGTGTGGTGGTGTGTCGGATTCTGATGGGGTTCGGTTGCCGGGTGCTGGCGGCGGATCCAGATGTGAGTGAGGAGGCGCGGGGGTTGGGCGTGGAGTTCGTGGGGCTGGAAGCGCTGCTGGAGCGATCGGACATCGTGACGTTGCATTGTCCGCTCACGC
Organism: uncultured Phycisphaeraceae bacterium; assembly: GCA_964638515.1. GTDB lineage: Bacteria > Planctomycetota > Phycisphaerae > Phycisphaerales > UBA1924 > CAYPGJ01. The sequence goes on along the minus strand of CAZWZL010000019.1, from coordinate 48,125 downwards.
CCGGGACGAGGCATCTGATTGACGGCGGCGCGCTGGCTCGGATGAAGGCGGGAGCGATGCTGATCAACACGAGCCGCGGCGCGGTGGTGGACACGCGGGCGTTGATCGCGGCGTTAAAGTCCGGGCGGCTCGGGTCGTTGGGTCTGGACGTGTACGAGGAGGAGGGGGATCTGTTCTTCCGTGATCTTTCGGAAGAGGTGATCGGCGACGACGTGTTTGTTCGGCTCATGACGTTTCCGAACGTGCTGATCACGGCGCATCAGGCGTTCTTCACGCGGGAGGCGATGCGGGAGATTGCGCGGACGACGGTAAGGAATGTGACGGGGTTCGAGGAAGGTCAGATTCCCAAGGAGAATCTGGTGACGCGCGCGTTGGTGGCGAACGGGGGGAAGCGGTGAAGGGCGTGGTGGGGGGCGCGGCGTCGGAACGTGCGTGGCACGCTGTGGGTGTAGAGGAGGCGCTGGAGGGGCTTGGGTCGGCGCGCGGCGGGTTGAGCGAGGCAGAGGTCGAGAGGCGTCTGGCGGAGTACGGGAAGAACGCCATCCCGCATCGGAAGGCGGCGGGTGTGTGGCTGATCGCGCTGCGACAGTTGCGGAGCCCGATCATCTGGGTGCTGCTGGCCGCCGCGGGGGTTTCTGTGGCGATCGGGCACATGAACGATGCGTGGATCATCGGTGCGGTGGTTCTGGTGAACACGCTGATCGGGACGGTGCAGGAGCGCCAGGCGGAGCGGAGCGCGCGGTCGTTGCAGCGGTTGTTGCGGACTCGCGCGTTGGTCGAGCGGGACGGGACCGCGCGCGAGGTGGACGCGGAAGAGGTGGCGCCGGGAGACGTGCTGCTGCTGGAGGCTGGGGGGCGTGTGGCGGCGGATGCGCGGCTGCTCGAGGCGCATGGGCTTGAGGTGGACGAGAGTCTTCTGACGGGCGAGTCGCTGGCGGTGACGAAGGATGCGCGCTGGGTTGGGGAGGTGCGGACCGCTGTGGGGGATCGGAAGAACATGGTGTTTGGCGCGACGGTGCTGACGCACGGGCGAGCGCGTGCGCTGGTGGTGGCGACGGGGACGGGCACGGAGATCGGTCGGCTCGCGGCGGACGTGCTGACCGCGGCGGGAGGCAAGCCGCCGCTGCTCGTGCGGCTGGAGCGGTTCACGCGGGTGGTGGGGTTCTCGGCTGTTGGCGTCGCGGCGTTGGTGGGTGTGATCGGAGTGGCGGCTGGGTATGGAGCGGGGGAGATGTTCTTGTTTGCGGTCGCATTGGCCGTGTCGGCCATTCCGGAGGGGCTTCCGGTGGCGATCACGGTGGCGTTGGCGGTGGCGTCGAGGCGGATGGCGTCGCGCGGCGTCGTGGTGCGTCGGCTGGATGGGGTGGAGGGGCTTGGGAGTTGCACGCTGATCGCAAGCGACAAGACGGGGACGCTCACGTGCAACGCGCTCACGGTGCGTGAGGCGTGGGTGGTGGAGGGCGGCGAGTTCAAGGTGCGGGGCGAAGGGTTTTCGCCAGAGGGGGAGATCGTGGAGCGTGGGGACGAGCGGGTGGGCGCCGAGCGATTGATGGGGCTTGCGGAAATCGCGGCGTTGTGCAACGAGGGGGAGTTGGCGCGGAAGGGGGAGGGGTGGACGTGGAGGGGCGATCCGACGGATGTGGCTTTGCTCGCGTTTGCGGGGAAGGCGGGGGTGTGGCGCGAGGGATTGCTGGAGCGCGCGGCGCAGGTGAATCAGATCCCGTTCGAGCCGGAGCGTCGGTACGCCGCGACATTTCACGAGCGCACCGGCGGGGGCACTCTGGTGTGCGTGAAGGGGGCGCCGGAGCGGGTGATGGGGATGTGCGTCGGGAGTGAGAAGGAACGTGCGGCGTGGAGGGGGCGGGCGGAGGAGATGGCGGGGCGCGGCATGCGTGTGCTGGCGTTCGCGCGAGGGGAGATGGAGCGCACGGTGCGCGAGGAGGAGACCGCGGAAGAGCCGAGCGGGCTTCGACTGGCGGGGATGGTGGGGATGATCGATCCCCTGCGTCCCGGCGCGGAGGCCGCGGTGCGTGCGTGCGCGGGCGCGGGGATTCGTGTGAGCATGGTGACGGGGGATCATCCGGTGACGGCGTTGGCGATCGCGAGGGAGCTGGGGATGGCTTCGGGGATGGGGGAGGTGACGACCGGGGCGGAGATGGAGGGGATGGGGGAGGAGGAGTTGGCGCGGCGGGTAGCGGGGACACGCGTGTTTGCGCGGGTGGCGCCGGAGCAGAAGTTGTCGATCGTGAAGGCCGCGCAGCGCGCGGGGGAGTTCGTGGCGGTGACGGGTGACGGGGTGAACGACGCGCCGGCGTTGCGCGCGGCGAACATCGGCGTGGCGATGGGGAAGGAGGGGACGGACGTCGCGCGGGAGTCAGCGGACCTGGTGCTGAGTGATGATCAGTTTTCGACGATCGTGGCCGGGGTGGAGGAGGGGCGGATCGCGTACGACAACATCCGGAAGGTGGTGTACCTGCTGGTGTCGACGGGGGCCGCGGAGGTGGTGATGGTGGGAATGTCGATGGCGAGCGGGCTGCCGCTGCCGTTGCTGCCGGCGCAGATCCTTTGGCTGAACCTGGTGACGAACGGGGTGCAGGACGTTGCGCTGGCGTTCGAGCCGGGCGAGGGGGACGTGATGCGTCGCCCGGCGCGGGCGCCGGGAGAGCGGGTGTTCAATCGGCTGATGCTCGAGAACGTTGCGGCGACAGCGTTGCTGATGGGGACGATGGGATTCGGCGCGTTTGTGGTGATGCTGGAGTTGGGGTGGAGCGAGTTTGAGGCGCGGAACGGGCTCTTGTTGCTGATGGTGCTGTTCGAGAATGTGCACCTTGGGCATTGCCGGTCGGAGACGACGTCGGCCTGGAAGCGATCAGCGCTGAAGAGCCCGGTGTTGTTGGGCGCAGCGGTGCTGGCGCTGCTGCTGCACGTGCTGGCGATGCACACGGGGGTTGGTCAGCGGATGCTGGGCGTGGCGCCAGTGTCGGTGGGGGTGTGGGCGGCGTTGGGGGGGGTGGCGTTTGTGTTTTTCTGGCTAATCGAGGCGCACAAGTGGAGCTGGCGTCGTCGGGCCGGGTCGTCGGGAGGGTCTGAATAACGACCGGGAGCATCGCTGGTTCGGGGGACGGGGTTGGGGCGCTCGCGCGTTATCGATTCGCAGAACGAAAGCGGGAGCGAGTTCGGGGGGATTGGCGGGGGCGGAGAAAAGCCCGTGGCTGATGCGGACGATGAACAGGGGCCCGTCCGGGGGGGCACGGCTGCGGATCGCGCCAAAGGAGTTTGCCACGTGGGCCCCATCCGAAGTGAGTTTGCGAACGACCCCGGCATGCGTGAGATCGTCGAGGCATTCGTGCAGGAGATGCCGAACAAGATCCGCGCGCTCGAGGAGGCATTCGCGTCCGGCGAGCCGTCGGGGCTGCGTCGTTTGGCGCACCAGATGAAGGGCTCGTGCGGAGGGTACGGGTTTGGGGAGCTGAGTGAATCGGCGGGTCGGCTGGAGGCCGCGATGGATTCGAGCGCGGAGTTGGATTCGCTTCGGGGTCAGTTGGACGAGTTGGTTTCGCTGTGCTCGCGCGTCATGGCGTGAGCGGATGACGGGATTTCAGGAGCGCGACGAGTGAGTAGCGAGGCTCGCGTGAAACCGGTGATTCTGACCGTCGACGACTCGGCGGACATCCAGATGCTGCTGCGCGCGCGGATGTCCCAGGAGGGGCTGGAGACGCGGAGCGCGTTGGATGGCGCGAGCGGTATCGAGCTGGCGAAGAAGGAGCGGCCGAGCCTGATCCTGCTGGACATTGACATGCCCGGCATGGACGGGTTTGAGGTGCTGCGCGCGCTGAAGTCCGCGGACGAGACGCAGGGGATTCCGGTGATCGTGGTGTCGGGCGCGAGTTCGCCGACGGACAAGGTGACGGGGCTTGATCTGGGCGCGGTCGACTATGTGAGCAAGCCGTTCGACAACTACGAGCTGATGGCGCGGGTGCGGGCGGCGCTGCGGACGCAGCGGCTGATGGAGATGCTGGCGCGTCGCGCGCAGATCGACGGCCTGACGGGGCTGTTCAACCGGGCGCACTTCGAGAAGCGTGTGGTTGAGGTGCTCTCGCAGAGCGCGCGGGCGGGCGAGGCCGCGTCGGTCACGATCTGCGACGTGGACAAGTTCAAGTCCATCAACGACACGTTCGGGCATCCGGCGGGCGACACGGTGCTGCAGGGCGTGGCGGATGTGCTGCAACGGATGGTTCGCGCTTCGGACTCGGTGTTCCGGTTCGGGGGCGAGGAGTTCGTGATCCTCATGCCGAGGACGGCGCCGGAGGACGCGGCACGGGTCACGGATCGGATCCGGCTGGCGTTGATGGAGTGCCGATGGCCCCGCCATCCGGAGCGGCTGGTGACGGCAAGTTTCGGGATTGCGGTGTCGGAGATCGGCGTGCTCGATGCACGGACCGTGCTGGCGTGCGCAGACAAGGCGTTGTACGCGGCCAAGGAAGGCGGGCGTAATCGCGTGATGGTGGCCGGGCACGGCGGCAAAGTGATCCCGGCGGCGGCGCTGCTCACTGAGGACGCGCCGGTCGCCAACGCGGGATGAGGCTCAGGATCGGGCTGAGGGGGCGCGGGCGAGCAGCCAACGGAGTTCATGGCGGTTGGTGAGGCGGGCGAGGGCGAGATAGGCGCCGGCGCCGAGGGCCGTGCATGCGCCGAGGCGCAGCGCGGCCGCGGACCAGGAATCGTCGATCGGCGTGAGGATGCGCACGGCCAGGACGGGCGCGGCCATGGCGAGCCCGAGCGCAAGGATGACGACGATCGCGCGTCGTGATTCATGGTCGAGAAGCGGTTGCTGGTCGGTGATCGTGCGGGCTGCGCGTGCGAGGAGGATGTATTGGAGCGAGAACGCGATGGCGGCGGACCATCCGAACGCGGCCTCGTGGAGCGCGGGGACCCAGATGAGCGAAACGTTGAGCAGCAGATTCACGCCGACACAGAGGAGGGAGATGCGGACGGGCGTTCGCATGTCGCCCCTGGCGTAGTAGGCGCGGGTGAGCGTTTGATTGGCGGAGAAGGCCCAGATGGAGATGGCGTATCCGGTGAGTATGTGAGCGGAGCGTTGGACGCCCGCGCTGGAGAAGTTGACGCCCTGGAACAGGACGCGCGCGAGGTCTTCGCGGACGAGCAGGAGACCTATGGACGCGGGGATGGCGATGAAGAAGGAGAGTCGGAGTCCCTTGCGGAGCATGTCGAGAAAGAGCTCTGGTTTTTCCGCGGCGCGGGAGAGCGCGGGGAACACGGCGGTGGCCACGGCGACGCCGAACACGCCGAGGGGGAATTGGTAGAGGCGCTGTGAGAACTGGAGGATGCCGTTGGTGGCGGCGTCGAGGGGGTACTGAAAGCCGAGGAATGTGGGGCCGACGAGGATGGGGTAGGTGGCGATGAGTCCGTCGGCGATGGAGGAGAGTTGGAGGGCGCCGAGGCCGAGCAGGGCCGGCAGGAATCTCTTGAGCGTCTTGCGCGCGGGCGGTGCGGCGTCGCGGAAGTCGCGCGTCCATTGGATGTGCGGACGGAGGGCCATGGTCATCCAGAGGACCAAAACGAGTCCGGAGACGAGCACGGCGGCTGAGACAAGGTACGCGGTTTGTGTCGGGGTCATGCCCAGCGCGAGGTAGGCGACGAGTGCGCCGGCAAGCATGGCGGCGTTGAGAACGATGGGGCCGGCGGCGGGGAGCGCGAATCGGTGATGGGTCTGAAGGACCCCGGCGAGCAACGCCGCGATGCAGATCATGGGCATGTAGGGCGCGAGCAGCATGCAGAGTTCGAGGGTGAGGCGTCGATCGGGCGCGTGCGGTACGAGCCAGAGCACGAGCAGGAGCGCGAGCTCGAGGAGCACCGTGAGGGCGACGGTGGCCGCGAGGGCGAGCGCAATGATGAGCGAGGCGAAGCGGTTGGCCCTGGCGTGATCGGCGTCATCGAGCGCGGCGTATTCGGGGATGAACGCGGCGGAAAGGGCGCCCTCGCCGAAGAGCCGGCGGAAGACGTTGGGGATCATGAACGCGAAGTTGAACGCGGATGCGACCACGCCGTCGCCAAAGACGCGGGCGGTCGCGGCGTCCCGGAAGAGGCCGCCGAACCTTGAGATGAGCGTGAATCCCGCGATGACGCGAACGGCTGGGATGAAGGAGGCGGCGCGGTCGGTGTTCGGGCTCGCGTCGGCGGGTGGGTTCGTCGGGGGAGGCATCCGTTGGTGTGTATCGACGGTGTGGACGCGCGAGCGTCAGTGGTGGTGGGCCGGCATGGGCGAGGGTGCGTCGATGGCGGCCGGTTGACCGGCTGGGGGTCGGCGCGCTTCGAGTCTCGAGAGCACGGCCTCCCATTCGGCAATGACCGAGGCGGCGAGGTCCTTGTAGTCGCCGGCCCCGGGCGCGCTGGGGGCGTACTCGAAGATGGTCTGGCCGAAGGAGGGGCACTCGGCGAGTTTGATGTTGCGCCGGATGGGCGGTCGGTAGACGCGGGCGTTGCGCCAGGGGACGTCCGGCGCGTTGTCGCGGCGTGATTCGGCGAAGAAGGCCTCGAGATCGGCGACGACTTCGCGCGAGAGCTTGGTGACTTCTTCGTGCATACAGAGCACGACGCCGGAGATGCGCAGACGCGGGTTGGCGGAGCGCGCGACAAGCGAGACGGTCTCGAGGAGTTTGCTCAAGCCCTGGAGGGCAAGGAAGTGGGCCTGCATGGGGACGATGACCTCGCGCGCGGCGGCCAGCGCGTTGAGGGTGAGGAGGCCCAGTGAGGGAGGGCAGTCGATGAGGAGAAAGTCGTACTTGTTCTGGAGGTGGGAGAGCGCGGCGGACAGCCGGTTGTGCCGGTCGGCCGCACCGGCGAGTTCGGACTCTGCCGCGGCGAGATCGACCTCGGCGGGGAGGAGGTCGAGGTTGGGGCGGACGTTGATGATGGCGGAAGTGGCGTTGGAGCGTGAGGGGTCGAGAAGAACGTCGTAGACGGAAGCGTTGGTGGCGGCGGGTTCGACGCCGAGGTGGAGCGTGGTGTGGGCTTGCGGGTCGAGATCGATGAGCAGGGTGGGTTTGCCGGCCAGGGCAAGCGCGGCCGCGAGATTGACGGTGGTGGTGGTCTTGCCGACGCCGCCCTTCTGGTTGAGGAGGGCGATGGATCGAGTGGGGACGTTGGATGGCGCTTGGAGCGCTGGGGGCATGGGAGGCAGTGTATCGGGAGGTCGGGGTCGGATCGTGCGCGGGGTGTAGGATCGGGGCGCGTGTCGGTCGTTTTTGACGAGGCCGTGGTGCTGCGGGTGTGGGAGTACTCGGAGACGTCGCAGACGTCGGCGCTGTTGACGCGCGGGCACGGGCTGGTGCGTGCGATCGCGAAGGGATCGAGGCGAGCGCGGGCGCCGTTCAGCGGCGGGCTGGACGCGCTGACGCTCGGCGAGGCGGGGCTGATCGTGAAGCCATCGTCGGAGCTGGCGACGATGACCGAGTGGGACCTGCGTGAGGTGTTCCGCGGGGCGAGATCGAGTTGGTCGGGGCACGTGGTGAGCGTGTATGCGGCGGACGTGGCGGGGAGGGTGGTGCACGACCGCGAGCCGCATCCGCGTTTATTTGAGGCATTGATGACGTTGCTGCGTGAGGTCGGAGGATGGGGGACCGGGGTGGGGGTGCGGGACGTGTTGCGTTTTCAGTGGGCGGCGCTCGCGGAGGCGGGTTATCGGCCGGAGCTGGAGCGGAGCGTGGAGTCCGGAGTGGCGCTGGGCGAGCGTCGGCTGTACGGCTTTT
>CAZWZL010000019.1:0-40346 GCA_964638515.1 uncultured Phycisphaeraceae bacterium | reverse complement strand
TGCCGTAGTCGTAACTGAGGTTCTGCTGCCGGAGCGCGCGCATAGGCTCGCGCGGGCGGGGGGGGCGGACTGCGGACCCGGGGCGGCGGGGCGATGGAGAAACCTGGCGGGTTCGGGGCGGGACGGTGCGTGCCCTCCGGCGGGTGGGGGCTGGTGACGGCTTGGCCGAGGTCGGATTCGAGGACGTGGTGCGAGCCAACTTGCTCTTGGGGAGGCATCTGGGAAGGGTGTTGGGGAGAGATCCTCCGACGCTCGCGGCATTTGCGGGCGTGCTGGGCGAAGCGTGGGAGCCGCCCGAAGAGGGTGAAGTGGGATGCCATGAGGGCCGATGAAGACCCGGATTTGGGTCATCAGGGGCGTCCGATGTGGAGCGGCTCCTTTTCCGTCATTTGTGGAGACGAGGGCGGTACTCACGCAATGAACAGCGCGACGCTCGAACGAGTGCTGGCCGCTCCGCGGATTCCATCGCTGCCCGCCGTGGCGATGAAGGTGATCGAACTCACTGAGAATCCGAACGTCTCGTTAAAGGACATCGCGCAGACGATCCAGAATGATCAGGGTCTGGCGGCCAAGGTTCTGAAGACGGTGAACTCGTCGTTCTACGGACTGACCAGGAAGTGCTCGACGATCAACCAGGCGATGGTGGCGCTGGGGTTGAACGCGGTGAAGTCGTTGGCGCTGGGCTTCAGTCTGGTGTCGATGATCAAGGAGGGTGAGGGGGAGGATTTCGACTACGTCGATTACTGGCGGCGCGGCGTGTTCTCGGGTGTGGGCGCACGGGTGCTGGCGTCGCGCGTGAAGGGTGTCGATCCCGAGGAGGCATTTCTCGGCGCCATCCTGCAGGACGTGGGGATGGTTGCATTGTTCCAGGCGCTGGGAGACCGGTACCTTGAGGTGATCCGCGCGACGGGGGGGAATCATCGCGATCTGTGCAAGCATGAGATTCGGGTGCTGGAGCTGCAGCACACGGAGATCGGGGCCATGCTCGCGCAGCGTTGGAAGCTGCCCGAATCGCTGGTGGCGCCGATCCGCTATCACGAGCGACCGACGGCGGCGCCGAGCGGGTTCTCGGCGCACGTGCACGTCGTCGGGCTGGCGAACATCGCTGCGGACGTGTTGAACGGGGGGAAGGGCGCCACGCTGCAGCAGTTCTACGATCGCGCGGAGCAATGGCTCGGGATGTCGGGCCCGGACGCGGATGTCGCGCTCAAGAAGATCGGCGACGGCGCGCACGAGCTGGCGTCCCTGTTGAAGGTGCAGATCGGGCCGTCGGTTCCGGCGGAGGACATTCTCGCGCAGGCGAGCGAGCGACTGGTGCAGATGTCGCTGCAGGCGGAAACGGCGGCCGAGGAGCTTGCGAAGAAGAACGCGACGCTGCAGCGCGAGGCGGTAACGGACACGCTGACGGGTGTGGCGAATCGACGGCGGTTCAACGAGGAGGTTTCGGCGGCGTTCACGCACGCGAAATCTTCGGGCGGCGCGATGAGCGTCATTTTCATCGACGCGGACAAGTTCAAGAGCGTGAACGACACGTACGGTCATCAGGCGGGAGACGCTGTGCTGGTGTCGCTTGCGGGCGAGCTGGCGGATTACTTCCTGATGAATGGCGGGTTGGTGTGCCGGTATGGCGGAGAGGAATTCGCGGTCGTGCTCTCGGGGATAGAGCGGGCGGAGGCGGCAAAGTTCGCGGAGGAATTCCGAGCCGCGCAGGCGGAGCGTGACATCGATCTCTCGAGCGCGGGCGCATCGATCCCCAGCATCAAGGTGACGGTGAGCATGGGGGTTGCGGGGATCGATTCGACGTGCTCAGAGTCCTTTGCGCATGTCGAACAACTGATCCGCGTGGCGGATCAGGCGGTGTACGCCGCGAAGGGATCGGGGCGGAACTGCGTGCGTGTGTTCAATCCGCGCGTGAAGTCCGCGGCGTGATCGCCGGCGAAAGCGCTTGAAGTAACTCGTGGACGGCGGCGGCGGGGTTGGTTTGCGCGCCCACGGCGGCGCAGACAGCCACGCCTCGGCAGCCGATGGCGGCGAGCCGGCCGGCGCGTTCGGCGTTGATGCCGCCGATGGCGAGGTGTGGTGGGAGCGCGGGGGCATGGGCGAGATAGTCGCGTAGCAGTTCGGGCCCGGCGATGTGGTCCTTGTGCTTGGTGTCGGTTGGGAACATCGCGCCAACGCCGCAGTAATCGGCGCCGGCGTGGAGGGCGTCGCGGGCGCGGCTCATGGATGACGTGGAGAGCCCGAGCAGCAGCCGGTCGCCGGCGAGCGCGCGAGCGTCACGGATGCTGAGATCGGCTTGGCCGAGGTGCGCGCCGTCGGCGTTGGCCGCGAGCGCGATATCGACGCGATCGTTGATGATCACGGAGGGCGACGAGGCGTGCTCGCGGGCGATGGCGACAAGTCGGCGCGCACGGGCGAGAAGCTCGCGGTCAGAGAGATGCCGTTCGCGGAGTTGGAGGGCGTCGGCGCCGGCGTCGATGGATTCGTGGGCGACACGCTCCCAGGGGAGCGAGCAAATGGACTCCGTGAGAATGACGCAGAGACGCCACTGCGGCGCGGCGCGGGGGCGCAGCGCGAGCCGAAGGGATCCTTCGGCTTCATAGGCGCGGTATCGCAATGACCCGAAGGAGGAGGAGGGGGCGTCGGGAAGGGTTTTCGAGACCTCTTCGAGCACGCGGAGGGACTCGGAGAGGCGCGACGCGGCGGCCGCGGCCACATGGGCGAGAGACTCGCGCGTGCGTTCGGGAGAGGTGGAGATGTGCACGCCAACGTCGTGGGGGGTGTCGCGCGCGGCGAGCCGGAGGGACTCGTCGATGGGCAGCGCGGCCAGAGCTGACTGAAGATCGTGTCGGAGAGTCTTGAACGCTGCGGCAAGGCCTTGATGATCGAGCGCGAAGCGGGCAATGTCCTCGAGCGTGCGAAGCGCCTCGCGGGCGCGATTGGCGTTGGCGTCGATGATGCGGGCGGTGTGTCGCACGCTGGGATTCTACGAGCCGAGAGCGTGCTGGAGGTCGGCGATGAGGTCGTCCGGGTCTTCGATGCCGACGGACAGACGGACGAGGGAATCGGAGATGCCAAGCGTCTTGCGCTGGTCGGGCGGCACAGAGGCGTGGGTCATGATGGCCGGGTGTTCGATGAGTGATTCGACGCCGCCCAGGGATTCGGCGAGGGCAAAGACGCGGACCCGCTCGAGCATTCTGCGGGAGGCCTCGAGCCCGCCCTTCACGTAAATGGTGATCATTCCGCCCCCGCCGGACATCTGCTTCGTGGCGAGCGCGTGCTGCGGGTGTGACGGCAGGAAGGGGTAGACCACGCGCTCGACGGCGGGATGCTCCTCGAGCCACTGTGCGATGCGCAGAGCGGAGGCGTTGTGGCGTTGCATGCGGAGGGCGAGGGTCTTGATGCCGCGAAGCGTGAGGTAGGCGTCGAAGGGGCCCATGACGGCTCCTACGGCGTTCTGGTGAAAGCGGATGCGTTGCGCGAGTTCAAGATGGCCGGCGACGAGGAGCCCGCCGACGACGTCGGAGTGACCGCCGAGGTACTTCGTCGTCGAGTGCATCACGAGGTTGAAGCCGAGGGAGAGGGGGCGTTGATTGTGGGGCGTTGCGAACGTGTTGTCGCATGCAAGGATGACGCCCGGGTTGACGGCGCGCGCGGCGTCGGAGATGGCGGCGAGGTCAGCGAGCTTGAGGGTGGGGTTGGTCGGGGACTCGACCCAGACGAGCTTGGTGCGTGGGGTCATCGCGGCCTTGAGGCGCGTGGTGTCGGTGAGGTCGATGTAGGAGACCTTGAGGCCTTGGGAGCGCTCGCGGACTTTGGAGAAGAGGCGGTTGGTTCCGCCGTAGAGATCGTCCATGGCGATCATGTGATCGCCGGCGTCGAGCAGTTCGAGGGTGGTGGCGATGGAGGCGAGGCCGGAGGCGAATGCGAACCCGCCGCAGGAGGGGTCGTCCGATTCTTTGACGGGCGAGCCTTCGAGAAGCGCGGCTGAGCGTTCCAGCGCGTATCGGGTGGGGTTGTGGGAGCGAGAGTACTCGAAGCCCTTGTGAACGCCCGGGGATTCCTGCGCGTAGGTGGAGGACGTGAAGATGGGCGGCATGACCGCGCCCGTGACGGGCTCGGGGCGTTGTCCGGCGTGGATGACCTTGGTGTCGAAGCGCATGGAGTCGGCGTTGTGGGCCATGGGGTGCGATCTTTCGGGTGCGGGGTCGTGCGGGGTCAGGTGGCGAGCCGTGTGCGGAGATAGTTGATCATGTCGATCTTCGTGATGAGCCCGTGATAGTTACCGTCGTCGTCGGAGACGATGGCCACGCGGTCCGCGCGGAAGATGGGGAGGAGTTCTTCGACTCTCGCGCTCGGCCGGATGGTTTCGAGGCGTGTGGTCATGAACGATGAGACGGGTTGCTCAAGACAATCGGGGTGATCGGCGAGCGCGATGAGGGCGTCGGATTCGTCGATGATGCCCACGACCCGGTCGTGGCCCCTCGGGTTGTGCTCGAGGACGGCGATCTGGGAGACGTCGTAGAGGCGCATGGTTCGCACGGCCTGTCGAAGGGGCGTTTCGGGCGCGAGAGTGTAGTCTTCCCGCTGCGAGTGCCGGCGGGCGATAAGATCGCGAAGATCGCCGGTGCGCTCGCGCTCGATGAATCCCTGGTCGATCATCCAGTAATCGTTGAACATCTTGGAGAGGTACTTGGCGCCGGTGTCGCAGATGAAGGTGACGACGTTGAGGGGTTTGGTTTGCTTGCGCGCCCAGAGCATCGCGGCGTGGAGGAGGCACCCGGCGGATGAGCCCGCAAGGACGCCCTCCTTCATGAGGAGTTCGCGGGCAGCGAAGAACGAGTCACGGTCGGAGACGGTGATCGCTTCGGAGATCAGCGACATATCGCAGATCTCCGGGACGTAATCTTCGCCCATGCCCTCGATGAGCCAGGCTCCGGGCTCGACGTGCCTGCCTTCGTTGGCGAGTGGCGCGAGGATGGAGCCCGCGGGATCGGCGAGGATGACCTTGAGGGCCGGGTTCCTCTCGCGGAGGTAGCGCGCGCAGCCGGTGAGCGTGCCGCCGGAGCCGACGCCGACGACGATGGCGTCGACGCGGCCTTCAAGCTGGGACCAGATCTCGGGGCCGGTGGTGTCGTAGTGGGCCTGCCAGTTGGCTTCGTTGGCGAACTGGTTGATGAACGTGGAGTTCGGGATCTCCGCGGTGAGGCGCTCGGCGACGTTTCGGAAATAGTCGGCGTGTTCTCGAGTGACGTCGGAGCGGGTCATGCGGACTTCGGCGCCCATGGAGCGCAGATGCTGGACCTTCTCCTGACTCATCTTGTCGGGCACGACGACGATGAGCTTGTAGCCGCGCTGTCCGGCGACGAGCGCGAGGGCCAGGCCCGTGTTGCCGGCGGTGGCTTCGATGATCGTCGGCGTGATCTTCGATTTCGGATCGATGGCGCCGGCGCGTTCCGCGGCGTCGATCATGGCGATGCCGATGCGGTCCTTGATCGACTGCGCCGGGTTGAGGTTCTCCATCTTGACGAAGAGCCGGCATGGGCCCGCGTCGAGACGTTTGAGCTCGAGCATGGGCGTGTTGCCGACCATCTCGAGCGCGGAGTGGTAGACGGGCGCGAGGGCGCGCGGCGTCGCGGGTGCTTGGGCTGTGTGCGTCCGTGCGTTGCCTGCCACGCTCATGCGATCTCCACGCGAATTCGGGTTCACGGGGCGTCGGCCCCGCGGGTCGGGAGCGGCCGCGGGAATGGGCGATTCGCCCGCGTCGGCGCAGTGTAGCACGCGCGCGGGGAGCGCCCGGTTCACGGGCGAATGGGGCGCTTCGTCGGGATCACTCCAGCGCGGCGGCGCCGGTGACGATCTCGGTGAGCTCGGTGGTGATCTGGGCCTGTCGCGCGCGGTTGAACTTCCGCGTCAGGAGCTTGCCCATCTTCCCCGCGTTGTCGGTCGCGGCCTTCATGGCGACCATGCGCGCAACATGCTCGGACACAAGCGCGTCGTTGATGGCCTGAAAGAGGGTGGCGCGGACCGCGGCCGGGAGCAGTTCGCTGAGGAGTTCGCTCGCGCTGGGCGAGAATTCATAGACGTCCTGCTGAGATGCGGCCTCGGGGGTCGGCTCGGCCGACTTTTTGCCCTCGGGCGGCTTCAGAGGCAGGAGCTGAAGCACGGCGGGGGCCTGCTTGCCGGCGCTGAGGAACTTCATGTAGGCCACATGCACCGCGGCCACTTCGCCCTTCATAAAGCGGTCCATGTAGTCGTTGGCGATGCGTTCGATGTCGTCGTACGTCGGCTTGTCGCCGAGCGCGTGGGCCTTGTCGACGGGGAGCTGGTTGTAGCGAAGGAACGCGACGCCCTTCTTGCCGATGAGTTCGATAAGCGGTGCGCGGCCTCGGCCCTTGAGGGCGTTGAGGTGCCCGAGCGCGGTTCGCAGGACGGACGAGTTGTAGGCGCCGCAGAGACCCCGATCCGACGTGATGACGAGGACGAGATCGGGCGCGTCCTTCGACGCGGCGCCGGAGATGAGCGGGTGGGAAATATCGGAGCCGCCGGCGGCCAGCCGGGAGCCGAGCTCAACGACGAGATCAAACACGCCCTCGGTGTAGGGCTTGGTGGCGGTGGCGCGCTGGAGGGCGGCCGCGAACTTGGCGGTGGCGATCATCTGCATCGTCTTGGTGATGCGTCGGATGTTCGCGACGGCCTTGATGCGCTTCTTGATTTCTCGTGTCTTGGCCATGGGGGGGCGACAGTGTAGCGGGGGAGGCGGACGGCTTCGAGGAGCGGGGCGGAGGCGGAGGGACAGTTTGGAGTTTGGCCGGGGTGCGACGGCCGAGCGTTTGAGGTCAGACGCCAGGTCGATGGCGGCGGAGCGGCTGCGGGCGGAGGTAGGTGAGGGACCGCCAGAGCCACTCGAATGGGCCCATGAGGAACAGGCGCAGCCAGAGCGAGGCGAAGGCGAGCAGCCCGCCATAGATCGCCAGAACCATGATGAGGCGGATCGGGCGCGACACCTGGCCAAAGAGCGCCAGGCCCCAGTGCTGGAAGATGGCACAGGAAATGATGGTCTCGAGGAGGTAGATCGTGAGGGCCATTCGTCCGGCGTGGGCAAGGGTTCGTACGAGCGGTCGGGCGCGCCCGGAATCGGCGATCAGCGAAACACCCGCGAGATAGCCCAGGGCGACGAGGGGCGCTAACGGGTTTACGAGAATCGCCTGGATGAGGATGCCGGGAAGGCCCAGGAGCGAAGGGGCGAGCGCGGCGAACGTGGCCAGGGGGAGGCCCAGGCCGAGCCCGACGAGGGCGAGCCTGCGGCGCCACGGGCGGCGGGACGCGTCGAAGATGTTCCACTTCATCAGCGCGGCGCCGATCAGGAACATGGCGGCGACCTGCCACCCCAGCGCGATGACGGCGACCATCATGAAGGTGGCCCAGTTGAGCGCGCGGACGGCGATCGCGTGCAGGTAGGGGCCGTCTCGGGTCGCGACGATCTCGGCTTCCGAACGAACGTCGGAGGTGGGGTCGAACGCTTCTCCGGTCTGGAATCCGGACGAAAGGATGTCGAGTGCGGTCCGGGGCATGGCCGGCGCGGGGTCGGATGGAGGTGGCTCGGGGTTCTCGGTCGGCGGCGCGTCGGCCGGAGTGTTCGTCGATTCGGTGTGCTTGGGCGCGGCGATCTGTTGTTGCTCGGCGATCGCGCCCAGCGCCGCGAACCCCGTCCAGGTCACTGAGGAAAGCGCGACGAGAACGACGCTGATGATGAGCATGGTCTTCGGGCGGAGCCGTCGCATCAGGAGCAGCGGGACGCCCACGATCGCGTAGAGGAACAGGATGTCGCCGTACCACAAAAGGAACCCGTGGGCGAGGCCGAAGGCGGCCAGCACGAAGAGGCGTCGAAGGTAAAGCGGAGCGAAGGAGCGATCGGCGGCCTTGGCGCGGGTGAACTGCACGATGAGGCCCATGCCGAAGAGAATCGAGAAGAGCGGGTAGAACTTCCCTTCAGCGAGCGTCTTGACGGCGATGTAGAGCGCGACGTCGAGCGCGGAGGAGCCGGGCGGAGGCTCGTGCGTGATGAGCGTGGCGAGCGGCTCTGCGTAGGACTGGATGTTGACGAGGAAGATGCCCAGCAACGCGAAGCCGCGCACGGCGTCGAGCGCTTCGATGCGGGCGTGCTCACCAACGGGCGCGAGCATCGCGGGAGGGGGCGAGGCCTCATCGTTCGCGGCCATGGCGTGACGGTACCGCGCGGCGCGATCGGGCGTGAGGGTTAGCTCAACTCGAGCCCGTCGTAGGCGGGTCGGATGTGTTCAGGGAACGCGGATTCGAGGTCGGCGTGCAGCGCGTCGTGGGACATGTGAATGAACCACGTTCGGCCCGCGGCGACCTCCTCGGCCACGCGGAGTGCCTGGTCAAAGGTGAGGTGGGTGGGGTGATGTCGATGGCGGAGGGCGGAGAGGACGAGCGTGCGAAGGCCTTGGAAGTGCGGCCAGGCTTCCGGCGGGATGGCGGAGACGTCGGTGCAATAGGCCAGCGGAAAGATGTCGGAAGTGGCAGAGGAGGGGCGTGTGGGCTCGATGCGATAGCCGAGGATGGGGAGCCGGCCGTGGAGCAGGGGGATGGGGGTGAAGCGCAGGCCATGAAAGTCGACGGTCTGCGCTGGTCCGATCCGGTGGGCGATGAGGCGGGCGACAAAGGAGTCGTTGACGTTCTTCTCTCGCTCGAAGACGTGGGTGTAGACGCGTCGGAGGTGATCCAGCGTGCGCGTGTCGGCGAAGACGTCGATGGGGGCCCGCATCACGGCGTTGAACCGGCGGACTTCATCGAGCCCGAAGGTGTGATCGACATGGTTGTGCGTGTAGAAGATGGCGTCGCAGCGATTCAGACGATGTCGAAGGGCCTGGGCTCGGAGGTCCGGGGTGGTGTCGAGCAGAGCGAGCCGCTCCTGACCGTCGGGATCCGTCCAGCGGATCGCGGCGCCGGTGCGGGTTCGATGATCGCGCGGGTCCGTGGAGGAGCAGGTGTGACAGTCGCAGGCGATGACCGGAACGCCGGAGGAAGTGCCTGTGCCGAGGAAGAGGAAGCGCACGGTTGGCGACGATAGGCGTGCGATCAGCTGACGCGCTCCGGTTTGGGCGCGCGGCTCATGAGCCCGGAAATGGCGTCGATGGGGTCGACGTGTTCGAAGAGGACGGCGTGGACGGCCGCGGCGATGGGCATATCGACGTGCTCGCGTCGGGCAAGGTCCATCACGGAGCGGGTGGTGGCGACGCCCTCGACCACGTAGGAGGAGGAGGCGAGGTAGTCCTCGAGTGTCTCGCCACGTCCGAGGGCTTCGCCGCAGGAGCGATTGCGGCCCTCGGGGCTGAAGCAGGACGTTGCGAGGTCGCCGACGCCGGCGACGCCGAAGAACGTTTCGGGCCGGGCGCCGAGCGCGACGCCGAGACGCGCGATCTCCGCGAGCCCTCGCGCGAGCAGGGCGGACTTGGCGTTGCATCCCGCCTGCAGGCCGTCGACGACGCCCGCGGCGATGGCGATGACGTTCTTGGTGGCGCCGGCGATCTCGACCCCGATGAGGTCGTCGTTGGTGTAGATGCGGAGCCAGGGCGTGGTGAACAGTTCCTGCACCGTGCTCGCGAGTTCGGCGACATGGCTCGCGACGACCATGGTGGCCGGGAGTCGGCGGACCAGCTCCGCAGCGATGGTGGGCCCTGAGAGCGCGGCGATGGGGCGTTCGGACGGCTCCTCCGCGAGCGTGTCGAGGATGATCTGGGAGGGGCGGAGCAGCGTGCGGTTCTCGACGCCCTTGGCCACGGAGACGATGGCGGCGCGAGAGGGGACGTGCGGCCGGACGCGTTCCCAGACCGAGCGGACGAACTGCGTGGGGGCGGCGGAGACGATGAGGTCGGCGCCTTGGAGCGCTTCGGATTCGTCCGGAAGAACGAGCACCTTGTCGGGGAGCACGAAGGCGGCGAGGCGGTGAGACTTGCGGCTCTCGGCCAGGGATTCGAGGGCCGAGGGCGCGTGTCCCCAGAGCGTGACTCGGGTGTCGTTGCGATCGGCCAGGAGCGCGGCGCAGACGAGGCCCATCTGGCCATCGCCGAGGACCGTGATGCGTCGTGTGGTCATGAGGGGGATATCCCGAGCGAGGCGATCGGGGCGAACCGGCCGGGGCTTTGGCACGAAGAACGAGACGCCCTTCGCGAGTTTCCTACTATAGGGATTCGTACATACCCCCTCAGGCACGGGAGTCGACATGGCCTCGACGCACACGCAGCACGATCACGCGCCCGCCGAAGAACACGCCGTCCCGACGCTCCGGATGGGCGGAGAGTGCTGCTCGCACCACGAGATCGACCTCGAGCGTTGGATCGTGGTCTACCTGGTGGGCGGGGTGCTGGTGCTGACCACGACATTGGCGCGCTGGATGGGGGCGGCGACGGAGGTGGCGATGATCCCCGCGGCGATCGGGGCGCTGCTCCTCGGATTCCCGTTGTTCCGTTCGTCCTTCACGGAACTCCGCAAGGGCCGGCCCACCTCATCGACGCTGGCGTCGCTGGCGATCATCGCGGCGTTGGCGACGGGCAAGTACGAGATCGCCGGGTTCCTGGCGTTCATCCTGCTGATCGCGGACCAGGTGGTCCGTCGGACGGCATGGGGCGCGCAGCGGGCGATCGAGCAGCTCGTCGGACTGACGCCGGACACGGCGCGAATCGTGGAAAGCGGTGAGGAGCGCGAGGTGGCGCTCACCGATGTGCGCGTGGGAATGGTGGTTCGCGTGCTGGCGGGAGAGAACCTGCCGGTGGATGGCGAGATCGTGAAGGGCTCTTCGACGATCAATCAGGCGTCGCTCACGGGCGAGGCTGCGCCCGCGGAAGTGGAGCAGGGCAGCCCGGTGTACGCGGGCACGACCAACCTGACATCGACGATCGACATCCGGGCAACGTCGGTGGGGTCGGACACGACCATCGGGAAGGTGACGCGCCTGATCCGGGCGGCGGAGTCGTCGCGCACGCCGAGGCAGCTCTTGATCGAGCAGGTCGCGGCGTACTTCGTTCCGGTGGCGATCTCGACCGCGGGGCTGGTGTGGTACCTGATGTCGCAGTCGAAGGACCCGCAGATGGTGGCCCGGGCCACGGAGACGGCGATCACGGTGCTGGTGGTGGTCTGCCCCAGTGCGCTGCTGCTGGCGAGCCCGACGGCGATGGTGGCGAGCTTTGCCGCGGCCGCGCGCCTGGGCGTGATGATCAAGGAGACGAACTACCTCGAGGCCTCGGCAAACATCGACACGGTGGTGCTGGACAAGACGGGCACGATCACCACGGGGGTGTTCGCGGTGTCGCGCCTCGCGCCGGCGGACGGGGTGGAGGGCGTGGACCTGCTGCAGGGCGCGGCGGACGCGGAGCAGCAGTCGAATCACCCGCTCGCGAAATCGATCCTGACAACGGCGCGCCAGGCCCGGGTGCGCCCGGCGACGTTGAGCGCGTGCGAAGAGGTGCACGGTCGCGGCGTGCGGGCGCGCGTGGAGGGCGGAGGCGAGATTCTCGCGGGGCGCGCGGGATGGCTGATGTCCCTCAAGCCCGAGATCAAGGACCGCGTGCAGGCGGTGGAGCAGAAGATCGAGGGCATGACCGGCGTGCATGTGATGCGCGACGATCGGTACCTCGGCGCCGTGGGTCTCGAGGACAAAGTGCGGCCGAACGCGGCGAACGTGGTGTCGCGCCTTCGAGAACTCGGCGTGCGTCAGGTGCTGTTGTTCACGGGCGATCGATTCGTGGTGGCGAAGCGGGTCGGCGCGGCGGTGGGGATGGATCGCGTGGAGGCCGAGTGCCTCCCGGAAGAGAAGCACGATCTCATCGCGGACCTCGTGGAGCAGGGGCGCCGCGTGATGATGGTGGGAGACGGCATCAACGACGGCCCGTCGCTGGCGACGGCGGACGTGGGCGTGGCGATGGGGCTCGGGGGCTCGGACATCGCGACAAATTCCGCGGGCGTGGCGCTGATGCGGGACGATCTATCGCGGATTCCGTTCTTGATCGACCTGGCGCGGAAGTCGCGCCGGGTCGTTGGACAGAACATCGTCGCCTCGATTGTGATCGCGCTTATCGGTCTCGTGCTGGCCGCGACGGGCAATCTCGCGGTGGGCTTTGCCGCCCTGTACCACTTCATCGGCGACGTGTTCGTGATCGCGAACTCGTTCCGGCTGGTGCGATTCGGCGAGGACTTTGCAGATGCCTCCGCCCCGGCGACGCCGGTGGGGCCTGTGAGGCCGCGCCTGGCCACGGGCGTGGAATCCACGCGAGTCGGAGCCTCCCTGGGAGCGCGACCCGCGGCGGGGGCCTGAGGGTCATGGTTCACTCGGGACCGGCGATGGCTTCGGCCTCACCCCCGCGAGGTTTTCGGACCCCCGGGCCGCCGTTCCGAGCCGACCAGGCGGTCAACCGGCCGGGATGAGATTCGCTCATTCACCCCCGTTGCGGACGTCACGGCTGTCGTGCGCGTCGGGATCCTGAAGATCGATTCCGCGCCGCGGGATCCAGCGTGGTTATGGTCGAGGTGTCCCGGAGGGGAGCCGATTCCTTCGTGCCTCGGGCGAATGGCCCGGCGTGCTGGAGGTATGCAATGCACCAATCTGGATCAATTCGTGGGAACAGCGGTCTCTTCCGAAGCTTGACGCTGGCATCGCTCGTAATCGCCGCGGCCGGCGCGCCGGCCTGGGCCGCGAAGCGCGTCGTCAGGCGGCCAACGCCCGCACCCGTCGTACGGCCCGTCGCACCGCCGAGGGCTCCGGCCCCCGTCGTGGCGAGACCGGTGGCGAGACCGGCCGCCGCGCCGACGATCTCGACGCCGGTGATGGCGAGGCCTGTCGCGGCGCCCACTCCCGCAGCGACTATTCTTCGTGGGGATCTCAACGGCGACCGACGCGTCGATACGGAGGACGTGAAACAGTTTCTCGCGAGTGTGGTGCTTGGCACGGCCGCTCCGGTGAATGCGCCGGCGGATATGAACGTCGATCGTCGGTACGACGCGACAGATCTCAATCTGCTGGTTCAGATCGCCGCGGCGGCGCCCGTGGCCGCGCCCCCGACGGGGTCGGATCAGGCCGCGCGCTCCGGCTCGCCGGCGTCGGGCCAGATTCGTGCGCCGGGCGCGTTCTCGGTGCGGGCCGTGGCGGGAAACATGGTGGAGCTGACGGACACGACGAACGGCTCCGCAGTGATCAGCCCGAACCAGCATCCCCTGTGGGCGCCCGATGCTCGCCGTCCCAACGCACAGGCGGCGCAGCCGTCGATCGCGGTGGTTCCGAAGGACGGCGGCTTCGACGTGGTGTACACGTTCGAGAATCGTTCGACGGCGTCGGCCCCGCTGGGGCGACTGGTGGTCGGCGGGTTCCGCGTGGGGAACACGCTTCGCCTGCGCGACTTCCGATACGACGGCAAGCCCAGCGAGATCACCAACAACGGCCAGCCCTACTTCCTAGGCGGCGGCGTGTATCCGCGCGACACGTATTCGCCCGTGGTTTCGTTCGGGAATGAGCAGTATTCGGTGGGCGTGTCCCTGCAGTACCCCATCATGGACTACAAGCACGAGGTGTTCATGCGCCTGGAAACGCCAGGCGGGCACTTCATTCGTGATGGCGTGAACTGGCAGGTGATGATGGACCTGAATCCCTCCCAGACCACTGGCTCGGTGTTCTCGGAGGCGGGCGACCTGCGCCCGGGCGAGCGTCGGACGTACACGATGTCCGTGCGCGTGACCGGCTCCGGGCAGGACTGGGTCGAGACGCTGGCGCCGTACAAGGAGTACTTCGCCTCGACGTACGGCGGCGTGCGGTACACGCGCGATCTGCGCCCGGTGTCCGCCGTTCCGCTGGCGCAAGCGCACCTGATCTCGTCGACGAACCCGTACGGCTTTGATCTGGCCTCGCTCCGTCCCGACCAGCGCGGCTTCGGCCCGTGGGCGGACGAGCTGATCCGCGTGTCGCAGCGCGGCTGGTCTCGCATCATGCTGTGGGCGCCGACCGGGATGTACCAGGTGAATAGGGACAACAACTACCCGTTCCAGTTCGCCTCGTTCTGGACGCAGGGCGCGCAGTACGGCCACGCGATGGGTGACGCCGCGACGCAGCTGCGCCGCGTGTCCAACACGCCGGGCGTGACGTTCGGACTGTGGTGGGGACGCGCAGCGCAGGTGATGACCTCGTGGGACACGCCACATGCCGAGGTGCTGAGCCCGGACAACCCCGCGCACGTGGCCGCCGCGTATCGCGAGCTGGACATCGCGATGCAGACCGGCGCGAAGGAAATCGGCCTTGACACGCTCACGCTGATGAACGGCTGGGACGCCTACCGGTGGCTCGCCATGCTCCGCGAACGGGCTCCCAACGTGAAGTTCGTCGTGGAGCCCGCGTGCCCGGACTTCCTGCACACGCTCGGCGCCCGATTCATCCAGGGCAATCGCCCCCAGGCCGAGAAGCGCTTCGAGGTGGCGGAGTCGCAGCGGATCGCGGACTATCTGGTTCCCGGTCACGAGACGTGGGCGTTCGTGCGATCGGACTTCCTGCGCGGCCTGCGCGGGCCGGGCTCCATGCCCACGCCGCAGGAGATCGAGCAGGAAGCGTTGCGGTACGCGGCCATGGGATACACGGCATGCGTGACCACAACAACCGCGATCTCTGAAGCCCTAAGGAACCCGCAACAAGGGCAGCAACCAGCCCGCTAATGCAAATGCTCAATTGAGATCAGCATCCTGAAGTTAACCAAGCAACCGGCGGCTCCAATGGCCGCCGGTTGTCGCTTTGGCCGGGGAGTCGAAAACGATGGGGCTCACGGCCTCGCGGCGTAAACTGAAGCGCATGACCCCCCTCCGAGTTCAATCGATCGTTCTCGTTCCGCTGTTCGCCACATGCACGCTCGCCGCGGGCATGGCCGGTCCCGACGCCCCCGGTGCGACTGAGACGACCGCAAGCTTCGTGGCCGGCGTCGATGCCTGGCACGCGCGCCGGCTCGAATCGCTGAAAGCGCCCGACGGCTGGCTGTCGCTCGTAGCGTTCGAGTGGCTCAAACCCGGTCGCAATCGGGTGGGCAAGGCTCTCGGCTCGGAGGCGATGTACGAAGGGTTCCCTGCCGAATGCGTCGGAACCCTCGTGGTGAGCGACGACGGAGTCCGGTTCGAATCTGTGGACGGCGTGGATGTGCAGGGCGTGCCAGAGGACAGCGTCGTGCGCACCGACGCGGACGGCGAGCCCACGGTGCTCTCGCTCGACGACATCCGGTTCTACGTCATCGTTCGCGGCGGGCGGCTCGCGGTCCGAATCAAGGACGGCGCGGCTCAGACCCGGGCGCAGTTCAGGGGGATCGAGCGATACCCCGTGGCCGAGACGTGGAGCATCCGGGCCGAGTTCGTCCCCGCAGCGGAAGGCGAAAAAGTCGGGCTCGACACGGTGATCGGTGTGCGCGAGGAGGTTCCGATCACGGGCCGCGCGCGATTCGTGCACCAGGGCGTCAGCGTGGACGCCGTGCTGCTGTCGAGCGGTGACGGCGGATCTCTCCTTCGATTCGGCGACGCCACGAACGGCGAAGGAACCTACGGCGCCGGGCGGTATCTGTACGTCGAACCGTCGATCGATGGCGCCACCGTGGTGCTCGACTTTAATCGCGCCTACAACCCGCCCTGCGCATTCACGGTGTTCGCCACGTGCACGATCCCACCGGCCTCCAACCAGTTCTCGTTCCCCGTGACCGCCGGAGAGCGTTGGGCCGGGGAGGAGTGAGCTCGCACGGCGTCGCCGCCCGGGATCAGTACCGCAGCACGGCGTGCAGGTTGGGGATGTCGACCTTGAGCCGGCCCTTGAGCGTTTCGAGCTCGATCAGGATGCTCGCGCCGACGAGGTCCCCGCCCCGCGCCCGGACCAGGTCTCGACAAGCGCGAAGCGTTCCTCCGGTGGCGATGACATCGTCGACGATGAGCACCCGCTGACCCTGCCCCACGGCGTCCTCGTGCATCTCGACACGATCGACCCCGTACTCCAGCTCGTACTCCACGCCGATCGTCCGGCGCGGGAGCTTGCCCGGCTTGCGCACCGGCACGAATCCGGCGGAGAGTGCCTGCGCGAGCGCGGTTCCGAAGATGAAGCCGCGAGACTCGATGCCGATCACCGTGTCGATCCGCTTGCCGCGGAACGGATTGGCCATGAGCTCGACCGCCAGCGCAAGCCCGGCCGGGTCCGCCAGCAGCGGGGTGATGTCCTTGAACACGACGCCCTTTTTGGGGAAGTCGGGCACGTCGCAGATGAGCCGGGTGATCGCGTCCATGGGGGCGCGAAGTGTACCGGAGGCGTACACTCTCCCACGCATGAGCAAGGCCAAGCCCTCTACCACGGAGATCGAGACGGTCGAACCCATCGGCGCCCGGGTTCTGGTGCGCAAGGATGAGGACAAGAAGACGACCAAGGCCGGCATCCATCTGCCGGACAAGATCGAGATCCCCACGATCACCGGCCGGATCGTGGCCGTGTCCGCGCAGGTGGCCGCGGATGAGGACTACCCGATGCGAAAATACGACCGCATCCTGTTCAATCCGAAGCACGCCGTTCCGGTGGATTTCGAGGGCGACAATCGGCTGTTCGTGATCCCGGTGGAAGACGTGGTGGCCGTGTTCCGGCGGGAGCCCTCCGGGGGCTGAGAAGGAGCGCATGTCGGAGTCGTCGAGCGCCATCGCGGGATTGCGATCGCCCCTGGCTCGGCTGGCGGACCCGCTGCCGATCCCGCGCATCGGCGGAGCGTTCGATGTGGAGGCCCGCCCTCCGGGGTCGAAGAGTCTGACCAATCGCGCGCTGCTGCTCGCAGCGCT
Source organism: uncultured Phycisphaeraceae bacterium (assembly GCA_964638515.1). GTDB lineage: Bacteria > Planctomycetota > Phycisphaerae > Phycisphaerales > UBA1924 > CAYPGJ01. The sequence continues at coordinate 23,504 of CAZWZL010000019.1, read as the reverse complement.
GGCCGAGGGAACATCAACGCTCCGAGGGGCGCTCACGGACGCGGATGATGGTCGGGTCATCCTCAGGGCTCTGCGAACGATGGGAGCAACCATCGAGGACGCCGGGGACGCGCTGCGCGTCCGCGGCGTGAACGGCGTTCTGAGGGCGCCGACGGACGGTGCGCCGCTCATGCTCGAAAACGCCGGAACCGCGATGCGGTTCCTCACCGCCGCCAGCGCACTGGCGGACGGAGTAATCACGCTCGACGGCGATGCCAGGATGCGTGAGCGCCCGCTCGCCGAGCTGGGCGAAGCGCTGGTCGGGCTCGGCGTGCGCGTGGAGTGGCCTGGTTCGGGCGGCGTCCCTCCCGTGCGCGTCGTTCCACCCGAACGAGGCTGGGATGGTGGTGAAGTCTCGTTCGGCCGGACCCGTTCCGGCCAGTTTGTGTCCGCACTCCTTCTCGCGGCGCCATTCACGAAGCGGGGCATCCGTGTCTGCTGCCCGGCCGGCGTCACGAGCGCGCCGTACGTGGAGATGACGCTGCGATTGCTGGAGCGCGTCGGAGTGCGCGGCATCGAGCTCGCCCCGGATCTGTCGAAGATGTTTGTCCCCGGGGGAGGGCTCACAGGTTTCCCGTTGGTCATCGAGCCGGACGCGTCCGGGGCGGGATATTTCTGGACGGGCGCGGCCATGGTGAGGGGCGCGCGGACGATGGTGCGCGGATTGTCGCGCGATGCGATGCAGGGAGACGCCCGCATCGTGGACGTGCTCGCTCAAATGGGCGCAGGCGTCGAATCCTCGCCGGACGGCATCGCGGTCAACGGGCCGCGAGACGGGCTTCGAGGGGTGGACGTGGACCTCTCCGGCATGCCCGACGCCGCGATGACGCTCGCCGCCGCCGCGTGCACCGCCCAAGGCATAACACGCCTCCGCGGCCTGCGCACCCTGCGCGACAAGGAGACGGATCGACTCGAAGCGATCCGAACCGAACTCACGAAGATCGGCGCCGAGGTGCGCGTGGAGCGTGAGGGCGACGATGAGTCCTTGACACTCAACCCGGCCGGCGTCAGCGACAGTGGGGGAGTGGTGGAGTTCGACACCTACCGGGATCATCGAATGGCGATGTCGCTGGCCCTGCTCGGGCTCGTGCGCGAGGGCGTGCGTGTGCGCGATCCGGCGTGCGTGGCGAAGACCTATCCCGGATTCTGGGCCGACCTGGCGCACCTGTACGAGTGTGCCGGAAGGTGACGGCGGTGGGGGTTGTCCGCGGCAAAGCGCTCGCGGATACTGGAGATCTATGCAGGAGTTCTGGCGGCTCGCGGGCCGAATGATGCGATATCGGCGATTGATCGTGCTGGCGGCGGTCGCGGCCGTGATTTCCGCTGGCGGGCTGGGCGTCGGGCTGCTGGGCCTCGCGCCCGTGCTGGCCAACATCCTGGGCGATGAACCCCGACTGCTTCCCGATCTCGCTCGCGATGCAAACGGCGCGCTCGGCGCGGTCGGCTTAAGCATCCCGACGGCATGGATCGATGGCTTGCCCGACGGGCGATTCGACGCGGTGCTCTGGATCGTGCTCGCTCTGGCCGGTCTGACGTTGATCGGGGCCGGAGCAAACTTCGTGCACGCGTACATCACGCAGACGCTCGCGGCACGCGTCGTGGCGGGCATCCGGCGCGACGCCTACCGGCGCGTGCTGCACATGCCCATGTCCGCTGTGGTGGGCGCCTCGCCAGAAAAGGGCGTGAACGACATCATCTCGCGACTGATCGCGGACTCGCTCCGCCTCAACGGCGGGCTTCAGGCGCTCGTCGACAAGGGGCCGGCGCAGGTGGCCAAAGGCGCGATCGCGTTCACGGCCGCGGTCATGATCGATTTCAAGTCCCTCAGCGCCATCCCGGTGGCGGTGCTGCTGGGCGTGATGATCCGCAAGCTCGGGAAGCGCGTCCGCCGGGCGTCGCGCGGCGCCATGGCGGCACAGTCGAGGCTGCTCGCCGTGGCGAGCGAATCACTGCACGGCCTGCGCGTCGTCAAAGCGCACACGACGGAGCGGTACGAGCTGGGCAAATTCGGTCGACACAACCGCGCGTTCCTCCGCGAAACGCTGCGCGCGCGCACCGCGCGGGCCATCGCCAGCCCGGCCATCGAAGCCGCCGGCATCTTCGTGCTCGGCGCCTGGTCCCTGTTCTTCGCGGATCGCATCATCGACGGCGCGATGGATCGCACCGATTTCCTCGCGGCCCTGGCGGCGCTCGGCGTCTCCGCCGCGAGCCTCAAGCCCCTCTCCGGCATCGTGCAGGAAGTGCAGGGCTCCTCGCCGGCGGCAAAGCGGCTCGTCGAGCTCATCGACGCCCAGCCGGAATCCTCGTCGCGCGAGGATCGAGCCACGCGCGCACGCCGGCTCGCCCGCCACGCCACGGATATCTCCTTTGAGAATGCGCGCCTCACCTATCCCGGCGCAGACCATCCGGCCCTCAACGGCGTGTCCCTGCGCATCCCGCACGGCCAGACCGTCGCCTTTGTCGGCGGCAACGGGTCGGGCAAGACCACGCTCGTGTCGCTCGTGCCGCGCCTCTTCGATCCGGAGGAAGGGCGCGTCTGCATCGACGGGGTGGACGTGCGAACCGTGCAGATCCGCTCGCTCCGCCGCCAGATCGGGCTCGTCACGCAGGACGTCGTGCTCTTCGAAGGAACGATCGCGTCCAACATCGCCTACGGCGCGGTGGGCGCAACGCAGGAGAAGATCGAGCGGGCCTCGCGCCTCGCGCGGGCGCACGAGTTCATCATCGCCAAGCCCGGTGGCTACGACGCCGCGGTGGGAGAGCGAGGCGTGACGCTCTCGGGCGGTCAGCGGCAGCGCATCGCCCTCGCCCGCGCCTTCCTGCGCGACCCCGCCATCCTCATCCTCGACGAAGCCACCAGCATGATCGACGCCGAGAGCGAGGCCCAGATCGGCGCGGCCATCGAGGAGTTCTCCCGCGGACGCACGACGCTCATCGTCGCCCACCGACTCAGCACCATCCTCAACGCCGATCGCATCGTCGTGATGGACGCCGGCAGAGTCATCGACGCCGGCTCCCACCCGGATCTCATGCAACGCTGTGAGGCCTACCGAACGCTGATCTCACGCCAGATCATCCCCCCCGCGGCCTGAGGCACGGTCGTTCGGCGGGCGTCCGGGGCCGGGTCGGCCCGTTCCGCCCATCCCGCCGCGGCGCGCATAGGATGGCGGCTCATGTCGCTCCTGCGGATCGCGATCGTCGGCCGCCCCAACGTGGGCAAGTCGTCCCTCCTCAACATGTTGGCGAGGGAGAAGGTGTCCATCGTCGACCCCACCCCCGGCGTCACGCGGGACCGCGTCGCCGTGGTCGTCGAGATTCCCCCCCCGGGCAATAAGGGCGAGCCCAAGCTCGTCGAGGTCATCGACACCGGCGGGTACGGCGTCTACATGGCCGAGGGCGGCCGATTCAATGACGTCGGCGAGGACCTGGCCTCCCTCACGCCCCACATCGAACGGCAGATCGACGAAGCGGTGAGCGGCAGCGATCTGACCTTGTTCGTCATCGACGCACAGTCCGGCGTCGTGGCGGCGGATCGTGAGATTGCGCGACTGCTTCGCGAAGGCTCATTGGGCAAGGAAGCGCACGGCCGCATCGTCGTGGTCGCCAACAAGGTGGACGACAGCGGCTGGGAGCCGCACGCCGCCGAGGCCGCGTCCCTCGGGTTCGGCGAGCCGCTGCTGGTCTCCGCGGCGTCGAACTACCTGCGTCGTGACTTCGTGGATCGCGTGTACGAGCTGCTGCCCGAGCAGGACTTTGCCAGCGAGCGAGCACGCGAGCGCGAGAGCGAGCCCGCCATGCGCGTCGCCATCATCGGCAAACGCAACGCGGGCAAGTCCACGATGGTCAACGCGCTCGCCGGCGAAGACCGCGTGATCGTCTCCGAGATCGCCGGCACCACGCGCGACGCCGTCGACGTGCGGTTCGAACGCGACGGCAAGGTGTTCGTCGCCATCGACACGGCCGGCGTGCGCAAGCGCAAGAGCATGGCCGGGCAGGTGGAATGGTGGGCGTACGACCGCGCGCGCCGCGCCATCGCCCGCGCCGACGTGGTGATGTTCGTCATCGACGCCACGGAGCCCATCTCGCAGGTCGACAAGCAGCTCTCCCTCGAGATTCAGCGGACGTGGAAGCCCTGCGTGCTCGTGGTCAACAAGTGGGATCTCGCCGAGGGCAAGCGAGGCCCGACGGGCAAGCCCGTCAACACCGAGCAGTACGAGGAATACCTGGCCAAGGAGCTGGGAGGGCTCGACTTCTGCCCCATCGTGTTCACCAGCGCGGCCGGCGGCGCCGAAGCGGGCAACGTGTGGAGCGCGATGAACGTGGCCTTCGAAGTCTTCGAACAGGCCCGCTCGCGCGTCACCACCGGCGAGCTGAACCGAACCATCAGGGAATTCGCCGACCGCCTCCCGCCCTCAAAGCTGGGCAAGCGGCTCAAGGTCTACTTCGCAACCCAGGTCGAAGCGCCCCCTCCGACGTTCGTGCTCGTGGTGAACGACCCAACCCTGGTCACCACCAACATCCAGCGGTTCCTCATCAACCGGTTCCGCGAGACCCTGCCGTTCGAAGAGAGCCCGATCCGCCTCATCGCGCGGGGCCGGCGCCGCGAGGAAGCGCGCGAAGCGGAATCCAGGGGCCGAGCCCCCGAGCGCGCCTCCGCGGCTCGGGTCGAGGGCATCGACGAGTCTTCGTTCTACGACATCGATCTGTCCGACGCGTCCGGCTCCATCGATGACGACGACGAGACGTAACGCCGATCACGCCGCCATCGAGTCGTCGTCCGATTCATCCGCAAACCCGCGCTCCGCGCCGTCGGGGCGGTGGCGATGGTGGATGCGGATCACCCGTCCCAGGTGGGCCGCGAAGACTTCGGAGATCGTCCGCAGCTGCAGCGCCACATCATCGCCGAACGGCGCTCCGACATCCCGGAACAGCGAGATGATCGCCAGGCACTCCCCGTCGTGCCGGCACGTGGCGATCAGCGCCGTGCGGTCCGCGAGCCAGTGCGCATCGTCCGCGAGCGTTCGCTCGATCGCCTCCGCGTCCGGCAGCAGCGTGATGCCCGAGGCGTCCTGAAACCGCGGCGCCAGAACGTCTGCCAGATGGTCCAGCAGCACGTCCGACGAGTCTCGCGGGATGTCGTAATTCACATACGCTCCAAGCGAGAAATCCGTGTGGTTGCTCGGCAGGTACACCGCCGCGTTCGTGGGCCCCGTGCGCGGGAGCAGGAATTCCAGGCACGCGCGGAGCGATGATTCGATGTCCAGCTCACCCTTCAAGAGGGCGGCGAATTCGTTGGCGAGCGTGGTCTGGGCCATGTGATCCGCGAGCTCCTGGTATGCGTCCGCCAGATCGGCGCACAGGGCGTCGACCTGCAGGGCGATGCGTTTGCGATCCGCCGACAACCTCCGGCAAGCCGACCGAAGCCGAGCCTCGCGCCGAGCGCGATCACGCTCGCGATTGGCCGTGGCGGCCGCGGCCAGCACGCGCGAACGAATCGTGCCCTCATCGTCCGAACGGCACACCACGTCCGTCGCGCCGAGGCGCATGGCCTCCACAGCGATGTCCAGCGACGGCCGACCCGCCATGATCACGCAGCGTGGGTCCGCGCCGTTGCGGTGCGCTCCCTTCAGCACGCCGCGCCAACCGATGCCCTCCAACGCCGTGTCGATGACGACGACGTCAAACGCCGCGCGGGCCCTCGACGGCGCGGCCAAAGCGGCAAACGCGTCCGCCGGCGTGGAAACCATCACGCACGCCGCCGCGCCGTGCAACGCCTCCTCCAATCGGCGGCACACGCGTCCGGCCGGAACGATGAGCAGCACGCGGGGCAGCGCCGCCGCCGCGGGGCGCGGCTCTGCGCCGGTCGCCGTGGTCTTCTTGCGCGCCTTCCGCGCTGGGGCGCCGTCAGGCGTCGGGTCGCGGTGCGGCGGATTGGTGGGAGCGGGGAGCGTCATGGTTCCTCGTCGTGAATTACGCGGCCTGTGCCTCAGGTCCTGACTCGTCGAAAACGTCCTCCGGGGGCGGAACGACCGCGGCCCCATCGGCGGGGAGCGTCAGAATCGCCATCACACCCTGGCCCACCTCGCTCCGAACCACCAGGTCGCCGCCGTTCAGCGACGCCAGTCGCTTGGCGGTCAGCAGCCCGAGGCTCTTCCGCGGCGTGGCCTTCTTCTGCAGCGCGAACGGCTCGAACGCCTTGCGCAACTCATCGCGGGTCATGCCCTGCCCGTCATCCGTCACGATGATCAGCACCTGCGTCGGCTCGACGCCCGCCTGCGCATGCACCTCGATGGACTTCGCCTGATCCGACTCCAGCGCGTTGGCGACCAGCTCAACCACCGCGTTCGCCACGTGGTCGCCGTCCGCCACCACCGCGGGCAGATTGTCGTCAATCACCAGACGCACCCGGGGCGGCTGAAGCCGTCGAGGGTCCGGCGGAACGCGCCGCGAAGCCTCACGCATGGCGCGACCCAGCAACGTGCGCAGATTGAGCGGAACGCGCTTGGGCGCCGGCGGTTCCGCGAACAACCGCATCGTCTGCATGAGCGCATCCAGCCGGTTCGCCGCGGCCTGGATCGCCTCCAACGCCCGAAGGTCGCGCTGCTGTTGCGTCTTCTCCGCGAGCACCTCCGCGCGCGATCGGATGACCGTGATCGGTTTGGCCATCTCCGACACCGCCCCCGCGGCCAGCATCGCCACCCGTCGCAGGGCCTCCGCCTCCGAAAGCTGCTCACGCAGATCCGCCGAGTCTCGGCTCGCCTCGGCGAGGCGCTCCGACAGCCGACGAGCCGCATCGCTGTGCGCCGACGCCGCCAACGCCGCGCCCCAGGTCAGCAGAAGCGGGTCGAGCGACGCTCGTCCAGCGTCGCCGGAGTTCGGCGGCGCGCCAAACAGCACCGCTGCTGTCGAGCCCGCCTTCATGGGCGCGGAGAGCGCCCGGAGTGACCGCTGGCCCGCGCCGATCGCGGTGAGCACCCACTCCCATGCCTCGCCCACCTTGCCGTCCACGCCCCACGTCTGGGACGCCGTCCGCAGCGTCGGCAGCGATCCCTGCGGCGCCGCGCTCGAATCGATGAACACCGCCTCGCCCGCCCGCCAATCCGGAACGCCATCCGAGCCGGCCGTGAGCGCGAACGTCCGCGCTTCCCATCCGCTGGCCCCTTCGTCCTCGCGCAGCACCGCGACGAACTGCGCCCCGAGCATCCGCCCCGCCGACCGCGCCACGGCGCCGGCAACGTCGGCCGAGGCCCCGATCTCCATGCAGGAACGCTGAAATGTCGCGATCTCCGCGTGGAATCGCGCATGACGATCAGCCTGCGCCGCCTTGGCCGCTCCCACCGCGCGAAGCCGATCGAGCGCGTGATTGGCTTCCGAAATCGATTCGAGCAGCAACGAATGGCACTCGGGCTCTTCGATCCCAAGCGCGGCGGCGCGCTCGGCCACCGCAACGTGAAGATTGGCGCGAATGCCGTCGATGCGCGACGGGGTCAGGCCGACCTCGCGAGCAACCGACGCAGGGTCCGCCGGAAGCCCCGCATCGCCGGAATGGCCCAGGTGCATCTGTCGAGCGATCGCCACCGCCACGTTCAACATGCCCACGGCGCGTCGATTTGGGATGTCCGGCAACGCGTCGTACCGCATCCCGGTCAACCACACCGAGTCATGAATCAGCGAGGGCAGCCCCCATCGCTCCGCAAGCCGACGACCCGCCGTGTGATGATCCACTCCCAGCAGCCGGCGCTCCACCGGCGACAGATCCATGCCGGTCTGCTGCGCTACCTCCAGCACGCGCGCGTACGCCCGCGGCAACACATACTCGAGCGCCAGCACGCCGAGCCCGTGCAGCAGCCCGCAAACGAAGGCCTCCGTGGGCTTGGGCAGACGGGGGTCGCGATGTTCGCGCGAGATTGCCTCCGCCGCGCACGCCACCGCGATCGAATACCGCCAGAACGCCTTGCGATCCAGCGAGCCGTCCGTCACCGTGCGCTGCGGCGTGCCCGCCATCAGGTCGTAGATGTTCACGCTCAACGCCGCGGCCCGCACCGCCTCAAAGCCCAGAAACACCACCGCCCGCTCCACCGTCGTGATGTCCTCCGCCCGCGCACGATCCGCCTGACGACAAAGCCCGAGAAGCTTGGCCGTCATCGAAGGATCCGACTCGATGATCCGCACGATCTCCTTGAAATCGGCGTCTTCCGAGGAGGACGCTCGAAGCAGACGCGAGGCCACGGCCGGCAGCGTCGGCAGCGAATTGATCTGCTCGAGCACCAACTCGATGCGTCGTCCCTGCGCATTGTCTCGAGGCGCACTCATGCCCGATCGCGCTCCTCTTTCGAGAGTCCAAGCAGCCCCTCGGCAAGCGTCGCCAGCCGGTCCACACTGAAGGGCTTACGCCACACCTGATCCGCGCCCGCCTCACGCAGCTCCGCCTCGCGCTTCCCGTCCAGCCCATTCCCCGTGCAAACCACGCTCGCCGGCGCCATGCCGTCCCGATGCTTCATCTGGCGGCACACGCCCGCGGCGTCAAGCCCCGGCAGCATGGCGTCGAACACCACCAGCCCGGGCGCCCACGATGCCGCCAGCATGCCGAACTCAAACGCGTTCTCCGCCGCGCGAGCTTCAACCCGCCCGTTGCGCGACACGGCTTCAAGCAGCAGCGCGCGCGTTCGAGAGTCGTCCTCCACGATCAACACCCGTTTGGACCCAGCGCCGAGCCGGTCCAGCGAGATCCCGTTCTCCCGCATGAATCGGATCAGATCAGCCCGAGGGATCCGCCGGAACCGCGAGCCCGGGACCCGAAAGCCCCCGATCTTCCCCTTGTCGAAACAGCGGATGATCGTCTGCTGACTGACGTTGCAGACGTCCGCGGCCTCTCCTGTGGAAAAGACATCCTTATCCCGCGCGCCGACGCGCGATCCCTGAGAGGACGACGCGCTGAGCTCTGGCGATGTCGAACCGTTCGCGGACATCCCTGTCCCCTGAGGACGGTCGGGCGCCGGAGCGCCCACCCGAGGCGACCGCGTCGCCCCTGCCGCGAATTGATCGGCCCGGCCCTTACCCGACTTGACACCCCCGTGCGGTCCGCGTCGCCACGACGCCAGAAAAGCACCTCAACGCTCGGACCGAATCTCTCCATTTTCCGTGAAGTCCACCCGGAACACCGTCGGCAACAGGTAGTTCTCCCCCTCAAATACGTACACCTGCCCGCTCACCACCAGCGAAAGTGTCTCGCCGAATCGCACGCTCACCCCTTCCATCCGCTCCAGCGTGCGGCACGGCAGCAGCCGCATCGATACCGCCACCGATTCCGGCGTCTGAGGGTCGTTGTCGAACACAAGATCCCACGTGTTATGCGCCGCGCGCACCATCCGGGCGCGCCGCGCCGACACGATCTCACCCTCGCGGATCAGCGACGCCTTCGGCCCACCCTCACCCGCTCGCGCAGGCGCAGATGCGCGCTCGAGCGTGCGCTTCGGCGCCGAGGCCTGCTCCAACCGCGCGATCAGGTCGGTCGCGCTCGGATCGCCGCTGGCCGGCGCCGGACTGCCCGCCGGCGGAGCCGTCGGCGCACTCGTCGCCGGCTCCTCGGGCTTGCTGGTCGTCTCGCGCCCGACCACCGTGAAGAACATCGGCATGAGGTGATTCTCGCCGGCATGCTCGAACACCTCTCCACTCAGCACGAACGTAGCCGTCTCGCGCCGCGATTCAACCAATCGGCGCATCTCCATCAGCGTCAGACAAGGCATCAGCCGCATCGGCGGCTCGCTCCCGCCCCCCTCCAACGCGTCAAAGTGGAAATACCACTTCGAGCCATCGGACGACATTCGCCCTCTCCGCGCAGTGAGAAACGACCCCTCCCGCAGTCGGCTCCCAAGCCCACCCTGGATCACCCGAAGGGCCGGCGCGCCGCCGGCGCCCGGTCCGCCCGCCGCCGTCCCCTGGGCGAAGCCCGAACCCCCGGACCACATCCCGGCCAGGCATGCCACCGCTGCCGTGCCCACGCCGAGCGCCGAGGTCGTTCGAGACAGTTTCATGCTCCTTGGATCGACATTCACGTCGTCCAACACTACCCGAGGGCCGCCCTCCGCGCCCTCCTCGACGCACCCCGTCCTCAAACCGGCGCGGGACCCCCATTTGAACACGACGCTCACCCGTGCAAAGATGCCCCGCTCGGCCGCGTACCCAAGTGGACCAAGGGGACGGATTGCAAATCCGTTATTCGTGGGTTCGAATCCCACCGCGGCCTTTCCGCCCGCACGCCGTTCTCGGGCCTGCCCGAGCCACGCGCCGGGCCCAATCCAACATGCTGTTGCGTTTTCGCAACACTCCTCCTGCAGGAGCGCGAGCGGTCGGTCGATGTCATGCACGCATGCAAGACCGCTCCGCACAGGGACGCCCACGTGACGATGGCCGGCAGGCCGACATCCGACGAGCCGAGAGCGTCGATGCCCCGCTCTTCGCGGAGTGCGCCACCAGCCGTCTCGCGGGCTTCGCCGAGGAACTCGGGCGCCTGATCGAGAACGCCCACCGCCGCGTGGAACTCGCCCGGGCGGGGCTCCAGATCCCGGCCGACGATCCCACCGCGCTGGCCGCCGACGCCGAGCTCCGGGCCGCCGCCGCATCGCTCGAAGGCATGGGTCGCGTCGTGCACGCCGCGATGCAAGCCGGCGCCGCCGCGCTCGCCGAGCCGCACCGAAGCATCGCCGAAGCGCTCGCGCACGCCGTGGAGGTCATCTCAGGCGAATCGCGCGATCGCGCCGTCACGCTCGAGACCCATCTCGCCCCCGCGCTCGACCGACTGCACGCGCCCGGCCTGTACACCATCGCGCTGCACGCGCTCCGCTGGGCCACGCGAACCGCGCGCGACGGCGACACCGTGATCCTCCGCGCCGACGCCTGCCCCGCCGACGCCCTCCCGCGATGGCGGCTCGAGATCACCCATCCAACGCGCCCCGGCGCCGACGCGCCAAGCCCGACCGACGCGGATCGTCTCGCGCTCGCGCTCGCCGCGGATCTCACACGCTCCGCCGGCGGCGCCTTCGACGTCATCAAGACCCACAACGCCCGGTCCATCCGGGCGTCCGCCCCCGTGGCCCCCACGTCCTGATCCCCATGCCCGACACCGTCCCCCTGCGCATCCTGATCATTGACGATGACGACATCGTCGCCGACGCGGTCGGAGCGTTCCTCGTCGCGGAGGGGCACAGCGTCGCCCGCGCCACGTCCGGCGAAAACGCCCTCGACAAACTCGCCTCCGACGACCGGGACCACGAGCCGTTCCAGGCCGCGATCCTCGACGTCTCCCTCCCGGGCATCGACGGCCTCGAAACCCTGCGTCGCATGCAGCGCGCACGCCCCGACGTCGCCGTCGTGATGCTCACCGGCTTCGGCGCCATCGAGCACGCCGTCCGCGCGCTCCGCGCCGGCGCCGTCGACTATCTCACCAAACCGCTCGTCGATCAGGAGCTCCGGCTCGCCCTGCAGCGCGCCGCCCAGCGCAACGCGCTCGCCTCCGAAAACGTCTCCCTTCGACGACGCCTCAGCGCCGACGCCGCCCTCGCAAGAGTGGTCGGCACGGATCAACGAATGCTCCGCGCGCTCGACCTCATCCAGTCCGTCGCGCCCGCCCGCACCACCGTGCTCATGTGCGGCGAATCCGGCTCCGGCAAATCCCTGCTCGCCCGCGAACTCCATCGCCTCAGCCCGCGACGCGATCACCCCTTCGTCGAACTCTCCTGCGGCTCCATCCCCGAAACGCTCCTCGAATCCGAGCTCTTCGGCCACGTCAAAGGCGCCTACACCGGCGCGCACGCCGACAAGCCCGGACGCTTCCTGGCCGCCGACAAGGGCTCCATCTTCCTCGACGAGATCAACTCCGCATCGCCCGCGATGCAGCTCAAGCTCCTCCGCGTGCTCCAGGAGCGCCGGTTCGAGCCCGTCGGATCCTCCCAGACCATCGAAGTCGACGTGCGCGTCATCCTCGCCTCAAACCAGCCACTCGAATCTCTCGTCGCCGGCGGACAGTTCCGTCAGGACCTCTACTACCGCATCAACGTCGTCCGCGTCGATCTCCCCGCGCTGCGCGACCGCCCCTCCGACATCGAGCCCCTCGCGCTCCACTTCCTCCGAAGGCAATGCGCGCTGCTCGAAAAGCAGATCGTCGCCATCGCGCCCGAAGCCCTCGAACTCCTCCGAAGCTACCCCTTCCCCGGCAACGTCCGCGAACTCGAGAACATCATCGAGCGCGCCGCCGTGCTCACGCGAGGCGCCACGATCACCCCCGATGACCTCCCCCCGCAACTCCTCGACCCAGACGCCCCCGCGTCCCTCCCGCTCCACGCGCGGGCGCGGGCCAACGATCCGCACGAGCCGTGGGTGCCCATGCCCCTCGACGAGGCGCTCCGCGAGCCCGAACGACGGATCATCCTCAGGGCGCTCGAAGCCAACGATTGGAACCGAACCATCACCGCCGAACAGCTCGGCATCAACCGAACCACCCTCTACAAGAAAATGAAATCGCTCGGCATAGACCGCGCGTGCGCCTGATCCACCCGCGACCACTCACCGCGTCGGATTCTGCGCCTCCGCCGCCGCGCGCTGCACAGGCCTCGACCCCTCACCGAACGGCGGCGCAGGAATCGTCCGCGCGCTCTTGATCACCGGCGGCTCCGCCGGACGACCACGCGACGGATCCGCGATCGGAACATTCGAGATCGCCACGATCGCCTCCCCGCCACGCACCGTCTGGCCGAACCCCGTGTACCGGCCATCGAGAAAACTCGTGCCCTCCCGGCTCAGGCACAGGAAGAACTGCGAGCCGTTCGTGTTCGGATCGTTCGTCCGAGCCATCGAAATCACGCCGAAATCGTGCTCCAGCGGGCTCCGCTCCAGATCGATCATGTGCCCCGGCCCGCCGTCCCCCTGACCCGTCGGGTCGCCCGCCTGAATCACGAACGGGTGCCCGTTCTGCGTCGCCGGCACCACCCGGTGGAAGATGATGTCCGTATAGAAACCGCCCTCCACCAGCTGAAGAAAATTCCACACCGAGTTCGGCGCCACGTCCGGACGCATCGCCACCTCGATCTCGCCCAGCGACGTGTCGAGCACCACCCGCCTGTCCGACCACGCCTTGATCCCCGAATACGAAAGCGAGCCGCGAGACTGCCACGCCGGCGGCCGGTTGCCACCCGGGTCCTGCGCATACTCCACGGCCACCAGCGGCTGCAGCACCACCGGCGAACCCACCTTCTTCCCGCCCACCATCAACTGCGCGTACATCGTGCTCGGCTTGCTCGTCGTCCACAGCACCGGGAACAGCGCCGCAAGGTCAACCTTGCCCGCCTCCGCGCTCGCGCGCTCAACGGGCTCGCTCACGCCCGACCCGGGCTCCGCCGGCGCAAACAAGCCGATCTCCACCACGCCCTCCACCCCCGACGGCGTCGTCACCGTCATCGGCGCCGACCGATTGATCCCGTAATACGTCCGGTCAGGCGTCAGCTGCGCGACCGCGCTCCCCGCCGTCACCACGCCCATCGCCATCGCCACGCTCGCCTCCATCATTCGCTTCGACATGAATCGCCTCACTCCTGCATCGTAAGGGTTATGCACGCTCCATCCGCTGCCACGGGGGCATCAATGTAACGACGCGCCACCGTCCCCGTGGTTCGCGAGGCCAGCACGCTCAATGAAACCCCCAGCCCGCCCTTACGGCTCGTGGATGAGCCCGGCCCCGATCGGGTTCGTGTTCGGCGTCGACGCCCACGGAATCCCCGGGAACCCGCTCCGCGACCCCGTGTCCAGCAGCCACCACGCCTCCGCAACCCGGAGATCGGAGTTCGGCTCATTCGACACCATCGGAAGTATCGAAGCCAACTGCTCCTTGTCGTCGGCCCACCAGCCCACCGACAGATCCGCACGCAGCATGTTCAGCCCGTGCTCGTGATTCGATTCCAGCATCGATCGCATGCTGTCCGCCAGCAGCACCGTGCCCGGACCAACGCCGTGCAGATACGCGTCCGCCGGCGGCAGCGCCCGCATCATGTAGTTCCCGCGAATCAACCCCGTCAGCGTCTGCCAGTTGTCGGCGTACGTCTCAAACCGCTCAGCGCCCTGGTGCGCCGGGCAATAGAAGATCTCCGGAGCGTTCAGGAAATCCTTCGCAAACAGCCATCCCAACGCGTCCCAGTTCCCCCGAGGCCCGCCCGTGCGCAGCGTGGTCATCTCTTCCGGACGAAACTGCCCCCGAATCAGCGCCGACGCGTACACGCTCGACGGCAGCTTGTCGCGATTCTGCTCCGCGTACAACTGAAGGCCGATCCCCACCTGCCGCGCGTTCGACCGGCAGATCACCCGACGGGTCAGATCAGATACCGTCGACATCGCCGGAAGCATGATCCCCATCAGCAACGCGATCACCGCCAGCGTCACCAGCAAATCAAGAACAGTAAATCCCCGGCGCGCTCTGGTGCGCTGTCCAACCCCCGCCGCAATGTACGCCCTGCCCACGACTGGCTGCGTCATGCCGCGCATCCTCTCAGGAACCCGGTGGTCCTCTCCATGGAGTGATCGGGCGAATCCGTTCGAGCCATGGAACTCTACCCCCAAAAAAAGCGTCGCACAATCCCTGAAACTCACGTTCGCACCAAAAAGAGGCAAAGTCGTTCGGTAAATGTTCAGTTTCAACCGATTGAGGCATCCTCAGCCGACCTTCAGCCGTATAGTTTCACGGGAGCGATCCCCAGGGCTAGGGGCAAAATGTCGACCTCTGAATCCAATATCCACGACGCGGATTTCGAACTCATGCAACGCGTGAGTCTCGACGACGAGGCCGCTATCTCCGCGCTCTACGACCGCTTCGGCCCGCTCGTCTACCGCCTCGCGTATCAGGCCATGCCCACCCGCGCCGACGCCGAGGACGCCATGCAGGAAATATTCGTGCGGCTCTGGCGTACTGCCGGGCGATATGACCCCAAAAGAGCCGCGCTGGTGACCTGGGTCATGCTGCTCTCTCGTCGCATCCTCGTCGATCGAATGCGCCGAACGCAGGCCAGGATCAAGACCTCCGCCATGACCGAAGCGGTCGCCTCCCAGGCCGGAGCGCCCGGACCCGCCTCCGATCACGCCATCGAATCCGACGAGCGGTTCGCCACGCTCATGAAACGAATCGATCAACTTCCCGAACTTCAGAAGACCGTCGTGCTCCGCTCTTACTTGGGCGGACAGACCCTTCGACAGATCGGTCAGGAACTGAACAAGCCCATCGGGACCATCAAATCAGCGCTCTCCAGGGCGCTCGTCAGACTCCGGGAACGGGGCGTTGGTGAGGAACAGGCAGCATGAGCACAAGAGACCTCTTCGAACTGGCCGCGCTCGACGTTCTCGGGCTCCTCGACGACGAGGAGCGACGGGACTTCGAGCACACCTTCCGCGCCGCCACGCCCGCCGTGCAGGCGCAAGTCAGACGCGAGCAACTCCGCGTCGCCGATCTCGACGATTGGCTCCCCGACGTCGCGCCGCCCGCAGGGCTCAAGGCCCGGGTCGTCGCCGAAGTCCGCGCCGCCATCGTGGCCGTGCGCGCAGGCCAGGCGCGCGGGCACGTCTCCAGCAGACTCTCACCAATCGCCGCCGCACTCCAACGAAACGTCTCGCCGCTCTGGCGCGCCGCCACCATCGGGCTCGCGGCCTCCCTCGTCTTCGTCGCCGTCTTCTTCTACAGCGCCCTCGATCAGATCAGGAACGTCTCGCGAAGCCTCGAGAGCGATCAGAGCGTCGCCGGCCTCGTCACCTCCAGCGGTGCCAATCTCACCGACGCCATTCTCAACTCCAGAACCTCCTTCGTCTCCTTCCACGCGGCCAACCCCGAAGCCCCCGCAAGAGCAAGGCTCATCGTCGATCCCGCCACCAACGCCGCCCAGCTCTTCTTCGATCTGCCCTCCGTCAAGGACGGTTACCGACTCGTCGCCGTCTCCGACGACACGCGGCAAATCGTCGAGACCATCACCGAACTCAATCTCCCGGCCGGCAAGCAGACCGTCTCCCTTTCCGCCGTCGGGCTCATCGGCCGCAAGCTCGCCATCCTCCCCGTCGCCGCCGGCGACAACCTGGCCGCAGCCGTCCTCGTCTCCTGGACCTGATCCCAAAGGCTCCCCGACCACATCCCACGAACTCACCCCTCAGGCCCCGCTCCCATCGCGGGGCCTGCTTGTTGCGCTCCCCGCAACACCCTACAGTTTCAATGAGTTCTGAAACCTGAGAACGTTACCCTCTCCCCCGCCCATGCCCACCGCCACGCTCCAAGCTCCGTCCCGCCGAGATCGTGCGCTCGACGATCTGCGCGATCGCGCCCTGGCCGGCGAACGACTCACCCCCGACGACGGCCGACGCATGTTCGAGACGCGCGACCTCTGGTCGCTCCTCTCCATCGCGCACGACGTCCGCACCCGCCTCCACGCCGACGCCGCGTACTACAACATCAACCGCCACCTCAACTATTCCAACGTCTGCGCCCTCTCCTGCTCCTTCTGCGAGTTCCACCGCAAGGAACACCAGCAGGGCGCCTACACCCGAGACCTCGACTTCATCGTCGCACAGGCCCGCGAAGCCGTGTCCCTCGGCGCCACCGAGATGCACATCGTCGGCGGCCTCCACCCAAAACTCCCATTCTCCTTCTACACCGACATGCTCCGCGCGCTCCGCGAAGCCGCACCCACCCTCCACCTCAAAGCCTTCACCGCAGTTGAAATCGTCCACCTCGCCCGCATCAACAAGTCCTACAGGAACGACTCCCGATTCGACTCCATCCGCGACATCCTCGCTCGCCTCAAGGACGCCGGCCTCGGCTCACTCCCCGGCGGCGGCGCCGAGGTGTTCGACGACCGCGTCCACGACGAAGCCTTCAAAGGCAAGATCCGCTCCGACGTCTGGCTCGACGTCCATCGCGCAGCCCACTCCCTCGGCCTCAACACCAACGCCACCATCCTCTACGGCCACATCGAGTCGCGCGAAGACCGACTCCACCACATGTCCCTCCTGCGCGAAGCCCAGGACGAGGCCCTCGCGCGCCTCGCCTACGCCCCCGATCGCACCGGCGCCATCACACTCACACGCGAAGGCGTCTCCCTCCCAACCCCATCGATGAACGACGTCGGCGGCTACTTCCAGACCATCATCCCCCTCCCCTTCTTCCCCGACGGCTCCGCACTCGAACGCCTCCCGGGCCCCTCCGGCATCGAAAACCTCCGCACCCTCGCCATCGCCCGCCTCATGCTCGACAACTTCCCCCACGTCAAGGCCTTCTGGATCATGCAGACCCTCCCCATGGCCCAACTCATGCTCCAGGCCGGCGCCGACGACATCGACGGCACCGTCGTCTGGTACGACATCACCAAAGTCGCCGGCGCCTCCACACATCAGGAAACCTCCGTGTGGGACCTCACCAAGGCCATCCGAGACGCCGGCTTCACCCCCGTCGAACGCGACTCCCTCTACCGACGCGTCATCCGCGAAGGCGCGGCTTGGCGAATCGAGGAGCCGTAGACCGAACCTTCAGCGCCGGGAGCGCAAATGGGCCGCGTCATCTTCGTCGAAGCCCTCATCCGCACGAACATCGAGCAGATGCTCGCGCGCACGCTCGACCCCGAGACGCACGAACGCTGGGACCTCCGCTTCTCGACCATCAAGCACCTCCCCAAGCCGAACCCCGAGGATCCGCAGCGCTTCGAATACGGCACCCGAATCGGTCTCGGCCTTCGCATCATTGGAGGCGGTGAGTCCGTCGCGCAGCGCATCTCCGCCACCGACGCCGTCTCCTCGCTCCGATTCTGGTCGCACGACCCAAAGTCGCTCATCCGCGAAGGCTCGGGCTACTGGAAGTACACGCAGGAAGGCGATCTCGTCCGATTCCGCACCGAGTACGACTACTCCTGCAAACTCGGCGCGGCCGGACGCGCCTTCGACGCGATCCTCTTTCGACCGCTCCTCGCCTGGGCCACCGCGTGGTCGTTTGACCGCCTGCGCCTGTGGATCGAGCGCGACGTCGATCCGACCCTCTCCGCCCAGCGAGCGCTCACCGACGCGATAGCCCGTCTCACGCTCGCCTTCATCTGGCTCTACCACGCGCTCATTCCCAAACTCCTCGTCACCCATCCCCGCGAACTCCAGATCACCGCGGCCGTCACTCCCGACTGGGCCGGCAATCCCGAAACCGTCGTCTTCATCGCGGGACTCCTCGAAATCCTCTTCGCCGCTTCGTATCTCCTCTTCTGGACCAGGCGCTGGCCCTACGTCCTCGGCCTCACCGCCGTCCTCGCAGCCACCATCCCGACCCTCATCACCTCACCGCAACTCTTCACCGAGCCCTTCAACCCCGTCACGCTCGTCATCGCCATGGTCGCCCTTTCACTGCTTGGCATCCGCGCGGCGCGCGATCTCCCGGCCGCGAGCCGCACGCAGTACGGACGCAGAAAGAGAAACGCATGACCTCCATCTATCAGCGTGCGCTCGGAAGCGACTTTGGCCGTCTTCATCCCATGATCCAGAAACGCTTCTCCCTCCACTCCGAGTGCGGCCACGCATCCATCGGAACCGGAGTCATGGAGCGCGTCTGGCACGGCGCCCCTTACACCATCCCCTTCCTCTGCCTCGGCGCCTGGCGACGCATCATGTTCCCGCAGCAGGGGCGCGACGTGCCCTTCACCATCCGCAACTACGCCTATAAAGACTCCCTCGGCCGCGAAACCGTCACGTGGATCAGAGACTTCTCGTTCACGTCTCCCCGTCGCTTCGACGCGACCATGATCTTCTCCGAGAATCGCGGTCTCATCGTCGACTACCTAGGCACGCACCAGCACCTCGCCGTCGATATCCACCTCTCCGTCGACCCCGCAGGCGGCCTCCGATTGCGCTCGGGCGCGCAGCGCTTCTACGAGGGTTGGCTCGGCTTCTCCTTCCCCATGCTCCTCAGCGGCATCGCCGACGTCCAAGAGTGGTACGACGACTCCCGCGCGCAATACGGCATCGAGGTCATCGTCTCCAACTCCGCCTGGGGCCCCCTCTTTGGCTACAAGGGCTGGTTCCACGCCGATTGGCCGCCCTGCGCCCCCGACGCCGTGCCCTCGGACGTGAAGCCTCGCCGCGAGGAACGCCGAGAGTAGACCGAGCCGCTTTCCCGCTCCGATAACCAACCCGGCGATAAACTCCCGCGTCCAACATCCCGATCTCTTGCTCGTCTCCTCCCGCGCGCTCGCGGCCGCGAACCCCGCCCGCGCAACGGAACAACTCTCGGAGCGCCATACATGCTTCCCTTCGGACAGGCCCGCGTCCGTTCCTTCCGTGTCGTCCCCGCGCTCCCCGAGCCCCTGCGCCCCCTCATGGAGATCGCCCACAACCTCTGGTGGACCTGGAACCCACAGGCCGTCGACCTCTTCGTCCGACTCAACCGAGAACTCTGGGAAGAAACCGGACACAACCCCGTCCGCATGCTCGGACAGATCTCGCAGGACTCCCTCGACCGCGCCGCATCCGACACCTCCTTCCTCCACGCCCTCTCCCTCGCCCACGCCGCCATGCAGGCGCACCTCCAGAACTCCTCCTGGTTCCACAACCGACACCCAGACCTCTCCCCGCACGAACACAACAAGCCCGAGCACAACTTCCTCGCGGCCTACTTCTCCGCCGAGGGTGCGGGGGCGAAGGCGAACGGTTCGGCCAAGCCGTTCCGCGTCGCCTACTTCTGCGCCGAGTTCGGCCTCACCGAGTGCTTCCAGATCTACTCCGGCGGCCTCGGCGTCCTCGCCGGCGATCACCTCAAATCCTCCTCCGAACTCGCCGTCCCCCTCGTCGGCGTCGGCCTCCTCTACCGCAACGGCTACTTCCACCAATACCTCAACTCCGAAGGCTGGCAGCAGGAAACCTACCCCGACCTCGACTTCCCCAACCAGCCCATACACCGAGTCATCGATCCGAACACCGGACAGCAGTTCCGCGTCTCCGTCCACCTCCCGGGCCGCGAAATCACCATCGGCATCTGGCGATGCAACGTCGGACGCACGCCCCTCTACCTCCTCGACACCAACTTCCCCGAAAACCAGCGCGATGACCGAGAGATCACACGCAACCTCTACGGCGGCGACGTCGAACTCCGCATCAAGCAGGAAATCATCCTCGGCATCGGCGGCGTCCGCGCCCTCGACAAGCTGGGCCTCACGCCCACCGTCTTCCACATGAACGAAGGCCACTCCGCCTTCCTCGCACTCGAACGCATCCGCCAACTCCGCGCCGCGCACAACCTCTCCTTCGAAGCCGCGCGCCAGGCCGCCTCCGCCTCGCAGGTCTTCACCACCCACACCCCCGTCCCCGCCGGCATCGACCGCTTCGCCCCGGACCTCGTCGAACGCTACTTCCGACACGTCCTCCCCGACCTCGGGCTCGACTTCGATTCATTCCTCGCCCTCGGCCGCGAACGCCCCTCCGACCACTCCGAGTTCTTCTCCATGGCCGTCCTCGCCCTCAGAACCGCGCGACACTGCAACGCCGTCTCCCGCCTCCACGGCGACGTCTCCCGCAAAATGTGGAGCGCCGTGTGGCCCCACGTCCCCGACCACGAAGTCCCCATCGCGCACGTCACCAACGGCGTCCACGCCCGATCCTGGATCAAGTCCGAACTCGTCACCCTCTTCGACCGCTACCTCCCCTCCTCCTGGCAGTCAGACCCCGCCGACCACACCGTCTGGCGCTCCGTCCGCGACATCCCAGACGAAGAACTCTGGGACGCCCGCCAACGCGCACGCGAACGCATGATCGTCTGGGCGCGACGAAAAATCCGGCAACAGTTCCGCGCCCGAGGCGCCTCCCACGATCAGGTCGACGCGGCCTCCGCGGCCCTCGACCCCAAGATCCTCACCATCGGCTTCGCGCGCCGCTTCGCCACCTACAAGCGCGCCTCCCTCCTCCTCCGCGACATCGAACGCATCCGCAACCTCCTCGCCGACGACGCTCGACCATTCCAGATCCTCATCGCCGGCAAGTCCCACCCCGCCGACGGCGGCGGCAAGGAACTCATCCGCGACATCGTCGCCTTCGCGCACGCCAACCACCACTCCGATCGTGTCGTCTTCCTCGAAGACTACGACATGGACATCGGCCGACGCCTCGTCCAGGGCTGCGACATCTGGCTCAACACGCCACGACGAGGCATGGAAGCCTCCGGAACCTCGGGCATGAAGGCCGCCCTCAACGGCGTCGTCCACGTCTCCATCCTCGACGGCTGGTGGGACGAGGCCTATGACCCCCAGCTCGGCTTCGCCATCGGGCGCGGCGAGGCGTGGGACGACGACGACGCGCAGGACGAGGTCGAGTCCCGCGCCCTCTACGACCTCCTCGAGCGCCAGATCCTCCCCGAGTTCTACGACCGCGACAGCGCCGGCATCCCGCGCAAGTGGGTCCGCCGCATCAAGCGGTGCATCTCCAACCTCGCGCCCAAGTTCAACTCCAACCGCATGGTGATGGACTACGTCGACAACCACTACGTCGACGCCCACCACGCCGGCCTCCGACTCGCCGAGAACTCCCACCAGCGCGCCAAAGACCTCTCCGATCGCCTCGCACGCCTCCGCGAGCGCTGGCCCCACATCCGGATCACCGACGTCCGCACCGATATCCCCGCGCAGGTCCCCATCCGCTCCGTCGTCCGCGTCACCGCAACCGTCCATCTCCCCGGCCTCGCCACCGACGACGTCCGCGTCCAGGTCTTCCACGGCGAAGTCAACTCCACGGGCGATCTCATGAAGGGCAAGCCCCACGAGATGCGCGCCGAACGCGCCCTCGACAACGACACCCACTCCTTCGTCGGAGAGTTCTCCGTCGCGCGCTCCGGCCGCAACGGCTTCTCCGTCCGCGTCCTCCCACGCGTCGATGACCTCCACACCCCCTTCGTCCCGACACTCATCACCTGGGACATCGAGTCAGACCCCAACGCCTCGCCAACCCGTCAGGTCACCGACTTTCAGCACCACATCGTCCACGCCTGACCCCTGAGCCCCGCGCCGCTCCCCCCCCGCGCCACGCTCTCTACAATCGCCTCGACCGCGGCCGCGCGATCCCCGCGCACCGCCTAAGCCCAGGCGTACGTACATGCCACTCCCGCGCGCGCAACCCACCTCAGGCGCTCCAGCACACGACCGCGACACGCTCCTCAGAGTCCTCGCCGTCGCACGCGCCCTCGGCAGCGCCTCAGATCTCAACAACGTCCTCTCCACCATCATCGACGCCATGCGCGACCTCCTCTCCGCAGACCGCGCCACCGTCTTCCAGTTCCTCCCCGATGAGCAGATCCTCTTCTCCTCCGTAGCCCACGGCCTCGACCCCGCCGCCGGCCTCCCCTCCATCCGCGTCCCCCTCTCCGTCGGCATCGCCGGCCAGTGCGCCGCCTCCCGAACGATCATCAACATCCCCGACGCCTACGCCGACAATCGCTTCAACCCCGCAGTCGACAAGAAGACCGGCTTCCGCACACGCTCCATCCTCGCCATCCCGCTCCTCGATGACTCCGACGAGCTCATCGGCGTCGCGCAGGTCCTCAACAAGCGCGCCCCCGCCCACGCCTTCACCCCCGACGACGAAGAGATCGCCACCGCCCTCGCCGCGCAGGCCGCCGTCGCCCTCAAACGCGCACAACTCCTGCAAGACCGCCTCGTCCGCGAACAACTCGAACGCGACCTCGAACTCGCGCGTCTCATCCAGCAGGAGTCCTTCCCAAAGCACCTCCCCTCCCTCCCCGGCTACGACATCGCCGGCTTCTCACTCCCCGCCGATCAAACCGGCGGCGACGCCTACGACATCGTCGGCTTCTCCGCCGCGCCCAACATCACCGTCGCCACCTCCGACTCCGAGCCCTGCTCCCACGCCCTCTTCTTCCTCGCCGACGCTACAGGCCACGGCGTAGGCCCCGCCATCTCCGTCACACAGGCCCGCTCCATGCTCCGCATGGGCCTCCGCGCCGGCGCCTCGCTCCTCGACATCCTCACCCACGTCAACCACCAGCTCGCGCAAGACCTCCCCGCAGGCCGCTTCATCACCGCCTACGTCGCCACCCTCTCCCTCGCCGACGACACACTCACCTCCCTCTCCGCAGGCCAGGCCCCCATCCTCCACTACCACCACCCCACCAAACGCATCCACTCCGCCCCCGCCGACACACTCCCACTGGGCATCACCGACACCTTCGACGCCGCCCCCAACGAACTCACCCTCGCCCCCGGCGACATCATCGCCATCCTCTCCGACGGCTTCTACGAAGCCGCCTCCCCCAAGGGCGAACTCTTCGGCGAAGACCGCATCGGCGACCTCATCCGCCAACACCACGCCCTCCCCGCAAGCGAACTCCTCCAGACGCTTCACAAAGCCGTCACCGAGCACGCCCACAACGCGCCCCCCGCCGACGATCAGACCGCCATTCTCATCAAGCGGCT
>CAZWZL010000018.1:0-55766 GCA_964638515.1 uncultured Phycisphaeraceae bacterium | reverse complement strand
GGTGATCCGCCGAGGGACCGGCCGGGGTATGACCGCTCGCGCGACTCGTTCCGGTTTGCGTCGCACCTTGTGCGGTTCATTCGCGAGTTCAAGGAGCGTCATGCCGGGCGCTTGATCCCGGATTCGCGCGGCTTCGGGGTGGGCGTGGCGGGGTTCCCGGAGGGACACCCGGGCACACCCAACCGGCTCGAAGAAATGGACTACCTCAAAGCCAAGATCGATGAGGGGGCGGACTTCATCATCACCCAGCTGTTCTTCGACAACCGGGATTTCTATGACTTCCGGGAGCGGTGCGAGCTCGCGGGCATCAGGGCGCCGATCATCGCGGGCGTGATGCCGGTGACGAGCGCGTCGGGCATGCGCCGCATGGCGGAGCTGGCGCTCGGGGCGCGATTCCCTGCGCGCCTGCTGAAATCGCTTCAGCGTTGCGGGGACAACGCAGCGTCCATTCGGCGCGTGGGCGTGCACTGGGCGACGGAGCAGTGCCGCGACCTTCTCGATAACAACGTGAAGGGGATTCACCTTTACACGCTGAACCGGAGCACCGCGACGCGGGAGATCTACGCGACGCTCGGGGCGAAGGACACGGCTTCGCTGACGGGGTGAGACCGAAGCGAGTCAATCGGCCGTAAGCGATCGGCGGGTAGCGACCAGAAGGATGGTCAGGTCGGCCGGTGTAACGCCCTCGAGGCGGGAGGCCTGGCCGAGGGTGGCGGGACGAAAGCGGGAGAGGGCCTCGCGGGCCTCGGCGCGGAGGGAGGTGATGGCGGAGTAGTCGATGGTGGAAGAGAGGGGCTTGCGCTCCATCTCGGCGTGGCGGCGCGCCTCGTTCTGTTGGCGGTTGATGAAGCCCGCGTACTGGCGCTCGGTGTGGGCGGTGAACACGGCGTTCCGGAAGATGGATTCGGGTGTTCCGGGGGGCACCACGGCGCGCGCGAGCTGGGAGAAATCGTCGGGCGTGAATTCGGGACGCTTGATGAGATCGCGCAGGAAACCGCCATCGAGCTTCGCGCTGTCGATGAGGCGGTTGATCGCGTCGAGCACGGTGCGGCGCGCGAGGTAGCGGCGCCAGCGGTCCGAGCTATCAGGAAGGAGGCCCAGGTCGCGCGCGAGGGGGGTGAGACGGTCGGCGGAGTTGTCGGCGCGGAGGAGGAGGCGGTGCTCAGCGCGCGAGGTGAACATGCGGTAGGGCTCTTTGGGCGTCTTGGTGACGAGGTCGTCCATCATGACGCCGAGGTAGGCGAGGTCGCGCGCGAAGCGGACGGGCTCCTGTTTCGCGGCGAATCGCGCGGCGTTGAGGCCGGCGATGACGCCCTGTCCCGCGGCCTCTTCGTAGCCGGAGGTGCCGTTGATCTGGCCCGCCAGGAAGAGCCCCTCGACGAGCTTGGTCATGGTGGTGGCGTCGATCTGGTGGGGCCGGACCATGTCGTACTCGACCGCGTAGCCGTGACGGAGGACGACGGCGTTTTCGCAGCCCGGCATGAGGCGGATGAGTCGGTCCTGCACGTCCGCGGGGAGGGAGGTGGAGATGCCGTTGCAGTAGACCCAGTTGTCGCGGAGGGACTCGGGCTCGAGGAAGACGTGGTGCGAATCGCGATCGGCGAAGCGCACGACCTTGTCCTCGATGGAGGGGCAGTAGCGCGGGCCGGCGGACTCGATCTGGCCGGAGTACATCGGGGCGCGATGGAGGTTGTCGCGGATGAGGGTGTGGATGGCGCCGCTCGTTGAGGTGATGCGGCAGTCGACCTGCGGCAGCGCGGGGAAGGCGGGGCGCTCGGAGAGATCGGAAAAGGGGACGGGCTCGGCGTCGGCGCGCTGCGCGTCGAGAGAATCCCAGACAATCGACTCGCGCGCAAGGCGCGGGGGTGTTCCGGTCTTGAGGCGCGCGAGCTCGAAGCCGAGGGAGGAGAGGGCGCCGGAAATGCCCACGGCCGCGGCTTCACCCGCGCGACCGCCGGGCGTCTTCGTTTCGCCGGTGTGCATGAGCCCGCGCATGAAGGTTCCGGTGGTGAGGACGAGCGCGGGGGCGTGGACGACGTAGGGAGGCGCGTTGTCTGGAGGCGCGATGAGGGCGCCGGTGACGCGGCCGTGCTCGACGCGGAGTTCGTCGACGGCGCCGGGGAGGACGGTGATGTTGTGGCGCGTGCGGAGGAGGCGTTGAACCTCGTCGGCGTAGGCGTGCTTGTCGCACTGGGCGCGCGGGCCGCGAACGGCGGGGCCGCGTGAGGCATTGAGAACCTTGAAGTTGATGCCGGTGGCGTCTGCGGCGAGGCCCATGAGACCGTGGAGCGCGTCGATCTCGCGGACGATCTGCCCCTTGGCGAGCCCTCCGATGGCGGGGTTGCAGGACATGACGCCGATCTTGGAGGGATCGAGCGTCACGAGGGCGACCGAGGCGCCAAGGTTGGCTGCGGCCCATGCGGCCTCGGCGCCGGCGTGTCCGCCGCCGACGACGATGACGTCGAAATGGGATGCTGAGGCCCGCATGGATTGGGGATGAGGATAGGTCACCGGGAGTGCGCACGGCGGGCGCGGTAGGCTGGGCGGTCCGAGGCGGCTTGAGACGAGAAGGAGCGGGCATGGCGGAGCGGCCGTTGGAAGCGGGCATTCACCGGGACCTGTCGGGGCAGATGGACTACGGGGAGTATCTGCGGCTGGACGTGCTGCTGAGCGCTCAGGAGCCGAGGTCGAATCCGGTGCATCACGACGAGATGCTGTTCATCGTGCAGCATCACGTATCGGAATTGTGGATGAAGCTGGTCATCCACGAGCTGACGGAGGCGATCCGGCTGGTTCGGGAGGATCAGCTGGAGGGGTCGTTCAAGGTGCTGGCACGGGTGAAGCTGATCCAGCAGCAGTTGTTCGACATGTGGGGGGTCTTGGAAACGCTGACGCCGAGCGAGTACGTGGAGTTCCGGCACGTGCTGGGGAAGGCGAGCGGGTTTCAGAGCGTGCAGTACCGGACGATCGAGTTCCTGCTCGGAAACAAGAGCGAGGCGTCGCTCGCGGCGCACAGGCACCATCCGGAGCGGCATGCGGCATTGGAGACGGTGCTGCGAGCGCCCTCGTTGTATGACGAGTTTCTGCGGCACATGCACAAGCGTGGGCTTTCACTGCCGCGGGAGGATGTGGAGCGGGACTGGAGCAAGCCGCGGGAGATGAGCGAGCCGGTGATCTCGGCGCTCAAGCAGGTGTACGAGGATCGGGCGCGGTGGTGGGACGTGTACGAGATGGCCGAGAAGCTGATGGACGTGGATGAGAGTTTTCAGCTGTGGCGGTTCCGGCACATGCGGACGGTGCACCGGATCATCGGGAACAAGATGGGGACGGGTGGGAGCAGCGGCGTGGCGTTCCTGCGCGCGATGCTGGACCACGTGTTCTTTCCGGAACTGTGGGAGGTTCGGACGCAGATCCAGCGCAGGGAGGGCTGAACGATGCAGGGCCGGCTGCCTTGCGTTGTGATCGTGGGCGGCGGGTTCGGCGGTCTGTTCGCGGCGCGCGCACTGCGTCGAAGCCCGGTGAACGTCACGGTGGTCGACCGTCGGAACTACCACCTGTTCCAGCCGCTGCTGTACCAGGTGGCCACCGCTTCGCTTTCGCCGGCCGAGATCGCGCAGCCGATCCGGCACATCCTGAAACGACAACGCAACGCGAGCGTTGTTCTGGGCGAGGTGGTGGGCGTGGATGTGGGGGCGCGGCGCGTGAGGGTACGCGGCGTGCTGGGGGAGGAAAGCGCGACGTGGGAGCAGTCGTACGATTATCTCGTGGTGGCCACGGGCGCGACGCACTCGTATTTCGGACGTGATGATTGGGCCGCGGTGGCGCCGGGGCTCAAGGACATCACCGATGCCACGGAGATTCGGCGTCGCTTCCTGCTGGCGTTCGAGCGAGCCGAGCGCGAGGAGGACGCGGCCCGGAGGCGCGCAAAACTGACGTTCGTTGTCGTGGGCGCGGGACCGACCGGCGTGGAGCTCGCCGGCGCGATGATGGAGATCGCGAAGCGCGCCATCCCGCGCGACTTTCGGCAGATCGACACCGCCACGGCTCGCGTGGTGCTCTGTGAGGGGCTGGACCGCGTATTGCCGACGTTCTCGCCGGAGATGTCGGCTCGCGCGAAGCGCGACCTTCGAGCGTTGGGGGTTGAGGTTCGGGTCAAGACGCGGGTGACGGAGATCGACGACGGCGGGGTTTGGATCGGCGCCGGTGAGGCGCGCGAACGGATCGACGCGTCCAACGTCTTCTGGGCGGCCGGGGTGCGCGCTTCGAGCGTCGGCGGCATGCTGGGCGCAGCGGTGGACGAGGCGGGGCGCGTGATCGTCGAGCCGGACCTCTCCGTGCCGGGTCGATCGGAAGTGTTCGTGATCGGCGATTTGGCCCATGCCTCGGCGGGAGAGGGGCTGGGCATGACTCCCGGAGTCGCGCAGGGCGCCATGCAGATGGGTGTGCACGCGGCGAAACTGATCGCCCGAGAGGTGCGCGGAGCATCAGGGTCAAGGCCGGCGTTCCGATATCGCGACAAAGGCATGCTCGCAACGATCGGGCGGGCGAAAGCCGTGGCCGAGGTGCGCGGACGGAAGTTCGGGGGCTACCCCGCATGGCTGCTGTGGCTGTTGATCCACCTGCTGTTTCTGATCGGTTTTCGGAACCGGGTGCTCGTTTTGCTGCAATGGATGTGGGCGTACGTGACGTTTCAGCGGGGGGCGCGGCTGATTACGGGTAAGTAAGGGCAACTCGCAGCATGCGGCGCGCGTAGATTGATAGTGATGGCGCGCTCTGGGACATTGGTGGCGATGGCGCTCTGTGGGATGACCGTGGCGCGAGCGGACCCTTGCGCCCCACGTTGGGCCGAGGGATTTGACACCAACGGCGTGGATGGGCTCGTGCTGGCGCTGACCGTGGCTGATCTCGGGGCCGGGCCGCGATTGTTCGCGGGCGGATCGTTTCTCTCGGCCGGAACGATGTTGGTGCATCGGCTCGCGTCGTGGGACGGCCGGAGGTGGAGCGAGCTGGGGGGCGGGGTGGACTCGACGGTGTTTGCGTTGGCCGCTGGGCCCCGAGCTTCTGAGAAGGCCGTGGACGATCTCTACGTCGGCGGTGGCTTTCAAACCGCCGGGGGTGCGATCATCGGGACTCTGGCTCGCTGGGACGGATCGGCTTGGCACGACGTTGGCGGGGGTGTCGGGGGCGTGGCGTCGCCGTTCGTGACCGCGCTCGCTTGTTCGGATGCACTCGGCGGAGACGCCCTGTTCGCGGGCGGGTCGTTTCTCACGGCGGGCGGCGCCTCGGCGTCGAACATCGCACGATGGGATGGCGGATCGTGGAGCCCGCTGGGGTCCGGGCTCTCCGATCGAGCGCACGCTCTGGCGATCTATGACGACGGGCGGGGCCCGGCGCTCTTTGTCGGCGGGCGGTTCCTCAGCGCGGGCGGAGCGCCGGCGGCTCGCATTGCCCGGTGGGATGGCGCATCATGGGAGCCGCTCGGCGGCGGCGTTTCCGGCACGGTGAGCGCGATGAGCGTGTTTGACGACGGCCGAGGCTCGGCGTTGTACGTCGGAGGGAGTTTCTCGAGCGCGGGAGGGGCTACGGCGTTCAATCTGGCCCGTTGGAACGGCGTTGGATGGGAGAGCGTGGGAGGCGGGATGGATGGGCCGGTGCTCGCGCTCGCCACTTTTGATGATCGAACCGGTAACGGCGACGCGTTGTACGTTGGTGGCCGATTCGATGTTGCCGGCGGCGTGATTGCCTCGCGGATCGCTCGTTGGGATGGAACCGCGTGGTCGGCGCTTGAGTCCGGGCTCGCGCCGCTGATCCCCGGAAAGGGCGTGCCGTCCGGATCTGCGCGAGCGATGCTGGAGCACGATGACGGCGCCGGCCCGGGGGTCTTCATCGGTGGCGACTTTGCGCTCTCCGGGAGCGAGGTCGCGGGCAACATGGCCCGGTGGTACGTCGCCCGAGGCTGCTGCCCCGGAGACGCCAATGTGGATCGGTTGGTCAACATGCTGGATCTCTCGATCGTGCTGGGAGAGTTCGGGGGAACGGGAACCGGCTGCTTTGGCGACATCACGCGAGACGGGCGCGTGGATTTCTTTGATCTCGCGGGCGTGCTTGGCCTGTACGGCGGATCGTGCCCGCCGGCGCCTTGAGCGATTGGTCGTGCTATGCTCCCGACCCATTCGCCGGAGTGGCGGAACTGGCAGACGCGACGGATTCAAAATCCGTTGCCCGATAAGGGCGTGCAGGTTCGATTCCTGTCTCCGGCATTCGACGCGAGGCGCTGAGCCCGGCTGAGGGGGAATTTTTTTTGGGTTGAGAACTGGATTCCGAGCGACAATGTGCCGACGCGGGGAGTGTGAGGATGATCGCCCTGGTTGCGATTCTCCTCCGATCGCTCCGTCCATGGCTTGACAGGCGCGATGGCGATTCAGCCGAGTTCCGGCCGGATCTCCGTGATCCGTCGCAGCGGCGCCCACCGGCGCTGTCGGTTGGGAATTTCGGCTCGCACCGGTTGGCGCGTTGGTCGCCGGCCATGGATTCGCGGGTTCGATGATCCGGCCTGCGCGAAGAACAACTCATTCACGGGCGATCCGGGCGTCGGAGCGACCGGTCGCATCGAAGCGGCTGGAACTGCCAAGGAGAGACATACCATGCACGTTCACACTCGCCGGAACACGACGCACGCTCGATGCGAGCTACGGGAGACTGCCGAGCGCCGGGTGGCCTGGAAGGCCGCGGCTTCGGGCGGCGAGCTGCACCCCGGAGCGCTGCTGGATCTCTCCTCGAACCGGATGCGCCTGGCCGTGCGAATGAGCGAGACGCCCATCCCCGGAACGGTGATCAAGGCGCTCTTGCGGGGCGAGCGGTATCCGGTTCATTATCGCGTCGTTCGAGCAGAACGAGGCGCGCCGGGCTGTGCCGAGGTTGCGTGCGAACGCGTTTCCGGGAGCGCGTATCGCGCCGCGCGATCAAACGCGCTGCATCGCACGCGCGAAGCGCGGGGCTTGCGAGCGTGCCTGTCGGCTTGAAATGCGGAACGACGAGCACGGGACGATCGAACCCACGGGCGCTGCTGGCCCGCACGCGGAATCAGCGAGGTAATCATGGGTCGCGCGATGGCAGAGTTTGTGCTTGAGCGTCGGAGTGACAAGCGTCGTGAGCGCTCGGAGCCGATCTGGTGGGCGTGCGGAACGCGCGAGCGCAAGGTCGGGTGGTTGCTTGAACGTTCGGCGCGAGGCGCGGCGTTCATCTCGGTGGGTCGGCGCGCGCCGCGTGTGGCGGAGAAGCTCGAGGTGAGTTCGTGGTCCGCGGACACCGGCGAATGGCACACCATCCGCGGGTATGTGCGCAGGGTGCAGCGCGTTCATGGGGACCTGTACCTGATTGGCATGTTCTGCCTTGTTGATCGCCCGCGGAATCTGCATCGCGCGACGACCGCGATTCGCCCCTCGAAGGCGAAGGCCGGCTCCGGCAGGCCTCGGACGCGTCTGGTCGCGGCCTGACAGCGGACCCCCTCCGGTGGGCTCGGCTTGCGGGCTCGGGGCATGCGAGCGACAATGCC
Source organism: uncultured Phycisphaeraceae bacterium (assembly GCA_964638515.1). Lineage (GTDB taxonomy): Bacteria > Planctomycetota > Phycisphaerae > Phycisphaerales > UBA1924 > CAYPGJ01. The sequence goes on along the minus strand of CAZWZL010000018.1, from coordinate 48,211 downwards.
CGGTTCGTTTTGTCGAACTCACCCTCGGGCCGCGCCCACGCGCGGAGCGGCCCATCACTCGGAGAATCGCGATGGCGGATCGAAACACGGGCGGCTCGGGCGGACAGCAGCAGATTCAGATTCGGATCGACGAATCGAAGATGGTCACGTCGTACGCGAACACCATCCGCACGTCGACGACTCCGGACGAAGTGGTGCTCGATTTCGGGCTGAACATGCCGGCGCCGACGCAGGACGGCAAGCCCATGATGGTGTTTGCCGTGGGCTCGCGCGTTGTCATGAACTGGGTGAGCGCCAAGCGCCTGCTCGGATCGCTCCAGAGCGCCGTGGGCCAGTACGAGCAGCAGTTCGGCGAGATCAAGCTGCAGCGGGGTGAGGGCGGGCAGGCCTGAGCCCGCGGCGGAATCGCGCTCAGCACGGCTCTTCCAATAGCACGAACGAGGGTGGAGATACGCGCGTGCCGTCACGATCGGTGTACGTGTGATTGAACCCTGCGCGGAGCGCGCCGGAGGCCCACGCTCCGTCCTTGCGCACGGCCAGGAACGCCACCTGATGCTCCTCCACCAGCCGGCACCTCCGCGCGATGCGCGAGAGCGCCTCTCGGATGGCTTCGAGCGGCGTCTGCCCCTGGCGCATCAGCTCCACGATGAGAAAGGAGCCGGAGATGCCCGTGATCAACTCGCCCGTGCCCGTGGCCGTGGCTGCGCCGGCTTCCTGATCGACGTACAATCCGTGCCCGATGATCGGCGAATCTCCGACGCGTCCCGGGACCTTGAACGCCATGCCGGAGGTCGAGCACACGCCCGCCAACGCCCCGTGGGCGTCGCGGGCCAGAATGCCCACTGTGTCGTGGTGCGGCTCGGGAACGCGCTGTGGATTCACCTGGACCGACGAGGCGGCCGGGCGCAGCTCCTCCACATTCCGCGGCGGGAGCCAGCCTTTGTAGCGATCCCGGTTGATGCCCGCCGGGTCTGACTTCCATTTCTGCCAGACGGCCTTGGCCTCGGGGGTCAGCAACGTGCGTCGCGCAAAGCCCTCGCGTTCCGCGAACTCCTCGGCGCCGTCCCCGGCCAGCATGATATGGATCGTTTTCTCCATGACCCGGCGCGCAATCTGCGCCGGGTTGGGGAAGTGACGGATGAACGCCACGGAGCCGGCCCGATTCGGATCGGTCATGACGCACGCGTCGAGCGACACCTCGCCGTCGGCGTCCGGCAGCCCCCCCACTCCCACCGAATCGATCGTGGGGTCATCCTCGATCGCGGTGGCCGCGCGCACCGCCGCGTCGAGCGCCGAGGCGCCGGCCGCAAGAGCGGGAAATGCCGCGTCGTTGCCGACGGGTCCGAACGACCATGTGGTGAGGATGAACGGATTGGTGGTGTTCATGGGCTGGGAGCCGAGGATTCTGAGGCATGGAGCCGGAGGGAGACGATCAGCGTATCGTCGTTGACGGGAGCGTGTCGGCGCGCGTCGCGCACGGCGCGCATGATCGAGTTCGGTGCGTGGGCATCTCGTGCCCCCAGAACGAGAATGTCCCTGAGGGCGCTAAGCCCGAGCATCGCGCCCCGGACATCACGACACTCAAATGCGCCGTCGGTGAACGCGATCAAGGTGTCCCCGGGGCTGAGTGGCAGTTCGCGCGGCTCGGGGTCGAAGTCGTCGGGCCCCGCGGCGCCGAGCACGAACGCGGTGGATTCGAGCGAGTCTGGCGCGCCGTCGGCCGGGACGCGTAACGCGGGCGGGTGTCCGGCGGAGGCATACTGGAGCATGGGAGGTGAGCCCGGTCGGAGCGCGGCCTGCACGCAGATCGCGGTCGCGTAAACCGAGTGCTTGGCGAGTGCAACGTGCACGTATCGGTTGAGCTGTGACAGAACGATCCCCGGATCGGCGTCCGGGCGTTCGCCGTAGATTCGTTCGAGTTCTCCGTGGAGACGGTGCACGGTGAGCGCAGCGGGGATGCCGTGGCCGGTGACGTCGACGAGGACGAAGGAGACCTGCCGGGCGCCGGAGGCGGTGCGGTCGTGAACGTAGAGGAAATCGCCACCGATGGCGCGCATGGGCTCGTAGGCGAACTCGAGCGAGAATTGGTCGTCGTGCAACATAGCGGGGAGGATGGCCTCGTGGAGGCGCTGCGCGTCGGTGAGTTCGCGCGTGGTTTCCTCGTAATGCTCCGAGAGCGCCGTCAAGTGAAAACGGCGGGCGAAGCGCGTGTGGCGGACCCAGCAGACGAGCACGCCGGGCAGCCCGACGGTAAGGAGAGCTCCGGCGCCGATGAGACGCACGCCCCATGAATCGTTCACCCCGAGGAAAGTGATCGTGGCCATGATGAGCGTGATGGGGAGGTATGCGAGCAGCGCCTCGCGCGGGCGCCAGGGAATCGTGAGGCTTGCAAAGAGGTGGGAGGCGAAGAAGCCGAGCAGCCACGGGATCATCGGGCCCAGCGACGCGTTGGGGTTGCCCGCTTCGCGCCAGGCACGGGTGATGAGCGAGGCGAGCGCCATCGAGGGCAGGATGTACACCGCGGCGAATGCGAGCGTGACCGCGTACGAGAGACGAAGGAGGGCACGGCGTGAGACCCGGTGCGGGCGGCGGTGGATGTAGACGAGAGGCGCCGCGTAGATGAGCACGCAGCCCAGCGCGAGCGCCAGGTTGAGTCGATGAAAGAGCGAGGCGGCGGAGTCCTTGTCGCTGAGGAGGCCGATCAGGAGGAAGATCGCGATCAGGGCGGAGGCGGACGCGAGGACCGAGCAATACAGCACGAATCGACGTCGCAGCCAGCGGTCCTTCTCGCCGGCGAGCATGGGTTGCAGAGCGGTCAGTGGCGCCATCGTCATCGAGTATTCGGTCCGCGATCAACCAGTCAGTGGACGAGAGATCTCGACGACGAGCGTGTCGTCCGCGGGGGGTCCGAAACGAAATCGCTCGACAGCGTCCAGGATGATGTCGGCCAAAGAGCCGCTCTGCGGCCCGGCGTGCGCTCCTGCCACGATGCGCAGCATGCCTTCGATGCGGAGCATGCGCCCGGTTTGATCGCGCGCTTCCGTCGCCCCATCCGTGTACGCGAGCACGACGTCGCCCGGGCCGAATGGGCGCACCTGCTGCTCGTGGCGAAAGTCATCTCCGTGGCATGCGCCGAGCACGAAGGTCGTCGAATTCAACTGTTCGATCGATCCGTCGATGGATCGCAAGAACGCCGGGGGATGCCCGCCCGACGCCCATTCCAGCGTGCCCCTGGCGTACGCGTGCACTGCCTTTGGGAACGCCGCGTTGGGATCGACACGGAAGCACACCGCGGTGACGTACACCGAGTGATTGGCCAATGTGAGATGCACATAGCGGTTGAGAGACTCCAGAATCTCTCCCGGTGACGCGTCTGGATTCTCGGCATAAAGGCGCTCCAGCTCTCCGTGTAGACGGTTCACCGTGAGCGCAGCCGGGATGCCGTGCCCCGTGACGTCCACGATGACGACGGAGAGCCGTGGGGTCGGGCCGTGGGGTGACGGAGAAAACCGCGAAAAGAGGTAGTCACCTCCGATCTGACGCATCGGCTGGTATCGGTAGATCATCCGAAGCGGCCCTTCCTCGACCGGCTCCGGAAAGAGCGCTTCGTGGATGCGCCGTGCGTCCGTCAGCTCCTGCCGCATCTCGCCGTACCGGCGGCGCAACGCTCCGTAATGCACCCGCGTGTGCAATCTCGAGTGCCGCCACCAGACGATTCCCGCCCCCGGCGCGGCCACGAGCGGGGAAAACGCGATCGTCAGCACCGGGGTCAGCCAGCCTGAGGCATACACGATCGTCAGCAGCGCGTTCAGCACCAGCAGAGGAACGACCGGCTTGAGCGACTCCTTGGGAGTCCACGGCAGGAACAGACACGCAAAGAAGTGGGTTACGAAGATCGACCACAATCCGTTAAACCCCGCGACGTTGCGACTGACGCCCTCACCGGAATTCAGCGTCGCCGTGAGACGCGTGCCGACCTCGGTGATAACCGCGGAAAGCCCGATCGCGAGCACACCGTTGATGATGATGAGCGCCGCCACGAGCCGGAGCATCTTGTTTCGGGACAGAAGGTGTCGACGGGTGTGGATGAGCGCGCCCACATACGCGCCAAGGCCGAGCAGTCCGACCGTCACGGCGGTTGCGGCGTTGAGCCGAACCAGCCGGATGGCGCTCGCGGCCTTATCCGGATCGTCACTGCTAACCTGGACCCCGACACCGAGCAGCGGCAGCCCGTTGGTGAGCACGCCGATCACGCCGAACACGATCACCACGACGGCGTACCAAAAAAAACGCTTCCGGAGGAATCGCTCCCGCTCCAGCTCAAACTCTTCCCTGAACTCGGCCGTGATGTTGGAAGTCATCGGGTGTTGTCAGCTCAAGTGGGGCGATTGGCGCCGGGCGTCCAGAGTACGTCCCCGGGGCCGGATGGCGGCGCATTGGCGATTCGCGCCAACACAAAGAGCAGGTCGGACAGGCGATTGAGATAGACCACCGCGAGGCGATTCGTCGCTTCAGGCTCTGCGTTGATCAAGCACGTGGCCTCGCGCTCTGCCCGGCGGACCATCGTGCGGGCCAGGTGCAGCGAGGACGAAAGGCGCGTGCCCCCGGGCAGCACGAACGACTTGAGCGTTGGCAGGGAGGCATTGTGCTCGTCGATCAGGCGCTCCAATCGGTCGACCTGGCCCTGGGCCATCCGGTTCCGCTCTCCGGGCTTTTCCTTCGGCGTGATCGGCGTGCAGAGATCGGCGCCGACGTCGAACAGGTCCTGCTGCACGGACTGCAGCACGCCGTGCATGGGAGTCCCGACCGCGGCATCACACACGGCCGAGCCAACCGCGGCGTTCGCCTCGTCCACCGCTCCGTAGGCGCCCACCCGCACGGATGTCTTGGGCACGGTGGAGCCGTCGCCGAGCATGCATTGCCCGGCATCGCCGAACCGCGTGTAGATGCGCGTGAGGTGCACTGTCATCGCCCGCCAGTGTACCGACCATAAAAAACGCCCGGCGAACACGCCGAGCGCTGTGGAGTGTTATGAGCACCGACACCGAGATCAGGCGTTGGCCGCGACCACTTCCTTGGCCATGCTGGGCGGGAGGGCGCGATAGGTCAGCGGCTCCATCGAGGAGGTGGCTCGACCCTGCGACATCGACCGCAACGTCGTGGTGTAGCCGAACAGCTCGGACAGCGGCACCTCGCACGTGACGAGCCGGATATTCCCACGCTCCTCCGTGTCCACGATCATGCCTCGGCGGGACGAGATATCGCCGGTGATGTTGCCGAAGTACTCCTCGGGAACGGTGATGACCACCTTCATGATCGGCTCGAGCAGGGTGAGCCCGGCCTTGGCGCACGCCTCATGCAGGGCGAGCCGACCGGCCTGCTCGAACGCCACCTGAGACGAATCCACCGGGTGGTACGAGCCGTCTGTCAGCGTGATCTTGATGTTGATCAGCTGGAAGCCGGCCATGACGCCCGAGAGCGCGGCCTGTCGAGCGCCGTACTCCACCGAAGGAATGAACTCCTTCGGGATGCGCCCCTGCGCCACCTTGTTCTCGAAAGCGACGTTGTCCGAGAAGTCGAGCCCGTCCTCCTTGGCCTGTTCTGCGGTGTAGGGCTCGAGATCGATGGTGCAGTCGCCGAACTGTCCGCGTCCGCCCGTCTGCTTGACGAACTTGCCGCGGATGCGCTCCGCCGATCCAACGATCGTCTCGCGGTACGACACGCGGGGCTTGCCGACGTCGACATTGACTTTCATGTCACGGACGAGCTTGTTCTTGATGATCTCGAGGTGAAGCTCGCCCATGCCCGCGATGATGGTCTGCCCCGTTTCCTCGTCGTAGTGCGACCGGAAGGACGGGTCCTCACGACGAATGGTGACCAGCGCGAGCGAAAGTTTCTGCTTGTCGTCGGCGCTCTTGGGCTCGATCGACATCGAGATCACGGGCTCGGGGAACGACATGCGCTCGAGGATGATCTGGTTGTCCGGATCGCACAGCGAATCGCCCGTGATCGAATCCTTCAGACCCACGACCGCGACGATGTTCCCGGCTCCTGTCTCCTCGAGCGGGTTGCGGTGCTGCGCGTGCATCTCGTAGATGCGCGAGCAGATCTCCTTCTTCCCATTGCCGGGATTCAGGACGCGATCTCCCTTTTTGAGCTTGCCCGAATAGATGCGGACGTACGTGAGGTCTCCGTGCTGATCGGAAACGACCTTAAACACCAAACCGGAGAACGGCGCCGACGCCGTGTGCGGGCGGGTGAGCCGCTTCTCCTTGTCGCGCGGATCGGTGCCCTGCACCTCCTCCACCTCGGCCGGAGCCGGGAGATAATCCACCACGGCGTCGAGCAATCGCTGCACGCCGATGTTCCGCAACGCGGCGCCGCACAGCACCGGGTAGCACTTGCGGCTCACCGTGTTGCGCCGAAGCGCCGCCTTCAACTCCTCGACCGTCGGCTCGATGTCCGACAGATACTTCTCCATCAGCGCGTCGTCGAGCTCGGCCACCTTCTCCACGAGCATGTGCCGCCACTGCTTGGCGGACTCCATGAGATTCTCGGGGATGTCCTTCTCGGTGATCTTGGCGCCAAGCTCGGAAGCGTCGAAGTAGAACGCCCGCATGATGACGAGATCGATGATGCCCTCGAGCGTGGAGCCCTGGCCAAGGGGCATCTGGATGGGAATCGCGTTGGCCCCGAGGCGCTTCAGGATCGACGTGAACGAGAACTCGAAGTCCGCGCCCGCCTTGTCCATCTTGTTGATGAAGCAGAGGCGCGGCACGCGGTACCGATCCGCCTGACGCCACACCGTCTCAGACTGCGCCTCCACGCCCTCCTTGCCGTCGAACACCGCCACCGCGCCGTCGAGCACGCGGAGCGATCGCTCCACCTCGATGGTGAAGTCGACGTGCCCGGGCGTGTCGATGAGGTTCATCTTGTACATGATGCCGTCGCGCTCCCACGGGCACGTGGTGGCGGCGGACTGGATGGTGATGCCGCGCTCCTGCTCTTCCTGCAGGAAGTCCATCGTCGCGGTGCCCTCGTGCACCTCGCCGAGCTTGTAGTTCTTGCCGGTGTAGAACAGCACGCGCTCGGACACCGTGGTCTTGCCGGCGTCGATGTGGGCGCAGATGCCGAAGTTGCGGACGTATCGGAGGTCAGACGAGAACATGGACATGGGGCTGGCTCGTAAGTTCGTGCGTGCGGGGTGAATCTTGGGATGCCCTCGGACGCGGACGACCCGCGCTCCGGGCACTATTCGACGGGAATGATGATCGGCGGCCTTTGTGCGAGACGCTTCGCCTCGCGTTCAAGGCTCAGGGGTTCCTGACGCTCGGGCCCGCAAGGCCCTGCGCTCGCGTCGTGCGATGGCTCAGGAAACCTCGGGGCCGGAGTCGTCCTCGTCGGACTGGCTCATGGCCGGGACTCCGGATGTCAAAGGCGCGGCCCATCCGCACCCGAACAGGCAGTGTACACCCCTCTTGGGGCCGGTCAAGGGAACGATTCGCTCCCTCAGCCCACGAAAAAGGCCGCCCGCATCGCTCGCGAGCGGCCCTTGGGTCTCATTTCCGAAAATACCTGACCGAGCCCCGATCGGCCGTCGGAATCAGTGGGGCAGGGACGGGTCCATGCCAAGGCTCTTTACCAGGAACGCGATCTTGTCCGCGGCCTCCTCGATGATCTTCGACGTCGGTTTGCCCGCCCCGTGGCCCGCCTTCGTCTCGATCCGAATGATCACCGGAGCATCGCCCTTCTGGGCCGCCTGCAAGGCCGCCGCGAACTTGAAGGAGTGGCCCGGCACCACGCGATCGTCCGTGTCGGCCGTCGTCACCATCGTCGCCGGGTAGGACTTGCCCCCCGCCTCGGCCTGACGCAGCAGCACGTGGTAAGGCGAGTACTCCAAGAGCGCCTTGAACTGCTCGGCATCGTCCGAGGAGCCGTAGTCCTGCACCCAGGCTCGCCCGATCGTGAACTGATGGAACCGCAGCATGTCCATGACGCCCACCTGCGGAATCGCCGCGCCGAACAACTCAGGGCGCTGCGTCATGCACGCCCCGACCAGCAACCCGCCGTTCGAGCCGCCGTTGATCGCGAGCTTGGAGGGATTCGTGTAGTTGTTGGCGATCAGCCATTCTGCGGCGGCGATGAAGTCATCGAACACATTCTGCTTCTGCGTCTTCGTGCCCGCCATGTGCCACTCTTCGCCGTACTCACCGCCTCCACGCAGGTTCGGCATGGCGTAGACGCCGCCCATGTCCACCCACGAAAGATTGGCGATCGAGAACGAGGGCGTGAGGGAGATGTTGAATCCGCCGTAGCCGTAGAGCAGGGTGGCGTTGTTGCCGTCGAGCTTGATGCCCTTCTTGTGCACGATGAACATCGGGACGCGCGTGCCGTCCTTGGACGAGTAGAACACCTGCTTGCTCTCGTACTTGTCCGAGTCGAACACGGTCTTCGCTTGCCGGAAGAGCGTCGACTCGCCCGACGTCATGTCGTAGCGGAAGATGGCCGGCGGAGCCGTGAATGTCGTGAACGCGTAGAACGTCTCGGTGTCGGACCGCTTTCCGCCGAAGCCTCCCGCCGTGCCGATCCCGGGGAACTGCACGTCGCGCACGTGCTTGCCGGCCAGATCGAACATCCGAACCCGTGTCGTCGCGTCCTTGAGGTACGACGCCACGAACGTGTTGCCGACGAACGACACACCCTGCAGCGTTTCCGCGGCCTGCGGGATGACCTCCTTCCAGTTGGCCTTGTCGGGCTTCCGGGTGTCGATCGCGATCATGCGGCCGCGCGGCGCGCCATTGTCCGTCTTCACGAAGAACACGGGCCCGTCGTTGCCCACCACGTCGTACTCGTTCTCCCAGTTGGAGATCAGCTCGGTGATCTTGAAGTCCGTCGACCCGTCGAGCGGCGCGTAGAACACGAGGTTCTTCGTGCCGGCCTCCCACACGGACACCACAAGGAAATCACCCTCGTCGGTCACGCCGGCCGAGAAGCCCCACTTGGGATGGTCCGGGCGCTGATACACCAGCACATCATCGCTCTGTGGCGTGCCCAGCCTATGGAAATACAGCTTCTGATTGAGATTCGACGCCTGAAACGCCTCGCCCTCCTTGGGCTCGTCGAACCGGGAGTAGAAGAAGCCCTTTCCGTCCTTGGTCCATGACGCCGAGGAGAACTTGACCCACTTGATGTGGTCCTCAAGGTCCTTGCCCGTGGCGATGTCGCGCACTTTCCACTCGTTCCAGTCCGAGCCCGAGGCCGCGAGCCCGTACGCCATCAGCTTCCCGTCATCGGAAATGGAGACGCCGGAGAGAGCCACCGTGCCGTCCGCCGTGAGCGTGTTCGGATCCAGCAGCACGCGCGGCTCGGCGTTCAGCGCCTCCATCACGTACAGCACGGATTGATTCTGCAGGCCGTTATTCTTGGAGTAGAAGTAGCGCCCACCCCGCTTGAACGGGGAGGAGTACCGCTCATAATTCCAAGCCTCGGTCAAACGCGCCTTGATCGCCTCGCGCTGCGGGATCTGCTCGAGGTAGCCGAACGAGACCTTGTTCTGATCCTCCACCCACTGAGAGACGCTGCGCGTGGTCCGCGCCTCGTCCTCCAGCCAGCGGAACGGATCGCTGACCGGGGTCCCGTGATACACGTCGACCTGATCAACCGTGTTCGATTTCGGGTAGGTGAGCGGCGAGCCCGCGATCGCCAGCGACCCGAGGCACGCGGCGACGGCAAGCAATGTCCAACGTTTGCGCATGAGAAGCGTCTCCAGATAAGGGTTCGTCAGGACCCGGATCACTGCATCCTACCGCGACCCCCCACCACCGGTGGCGCCTATTGCACCAGACCCTTCGTCAGCCGCATGAACGCCGTTTCCAGGTCCGCCTGTTCCTCACTGAATCGTGTGATGCGGAACCCGGCGTTCATCAGGCGAGACGGCAAGTCCGAAAGGTCCATCGTTCGCGCGACCCCCCCGTCCTCCAGCGTCACGCCGATCTCCGGCCCATCGTCCCCTTCAACGACCACGGCCCTGGCGACTCCGGGCGCGCTGGCGAGCGCTCTGGCTGCCTCGCCCGCTCGTTCCACCACCCGGATCGACACCGATCGCCCCACCCTGGCCCTCGACAGGATCTCACGCACGGTGCCGCTGAACAGCAGCTCACCCCGCTCGATCACCCCGACCACGTTGCACAGCTCCGCGAGCTCCTTGAGGATGTGCGACGAGATGATGATCGTCTTGCCCATCCGACGCAGCTCTTTCAGCAGCTCCCGGATCTCGATCCGTGCCCGAGGATCGAGCCCCGACGCCGGCTCGTCCATCAGCAGCACCTTGGGGTCGTGGAGGAGCACCCGCGCGACCGACAGGCGTTGCTGCATGCCGCGCGAGAGCGAGTTCACTTCGGCCGTGGCCTTGTACGTGAGGTCAGTGAGCTCCAGCACGTCCACCACCACGCGCTTGCGCTGCTCGCCGTGAATGCCGTAGCACGACGCGAAGAACTCCAGATACTCCTGCACCACCATGTCCTCGTAGGCCCCGAGGAAGTCCGGCACATACCCGATGATCGGACGGATCAGTCGATTCTGGTAACCCACGGTCAGCCCGTTGATCATGGCCTGTCCCGAAGACGGCTTGAGCAACGTGGCCAGGATCTTGATCGTCGTCGTCTTCCCCGCGCCGTTCGGACCGATGAATCCGAAGCAATCCCCCTCGTTCACGGCGAGATTCAGGTTGCTCAACGCGACCAGCGATCCGTAACGCTTCGTCAGGTTGATCGTTTCGATCATCGGCATCGCGTGGCTCTCGTTCTCCCGCGCACAATCAACCCCCCACCTCCGTCGGCGGCGTCGGCGGGAGAGGGTACACCCAGCGGACCACCACGCGCCCCACGGACGGCGGCTCGCGCCCGTCCACACGCATCGGGATCGGCAGTGGCGCTTCATCCAACCTTCCGACCACGATCACGCAGGGCTGCGTGAACCACACGCCCAGATCGGGCCCCTGTCCATCGCGCGCCAGCAGTGAATACCGCGTGTCCGTGCCGCGGTTCAGGTAATCAGGCGGCCCCAGCATGCTCCGCCAGGCAAGCGCCTCCAGCCGACGCAGGGAACGCCGAACCGCTCCCGGATCCGACGGCGCCAGCGATCCGAACGTGCCGGGCGAAACGTCGCGCGAAAGCGATTCGAAATACTGCTCCGCGGCCTCCGCGCCGGTGGGCGTGAGCGTCTGCTGGAGGTCGAGCGGCTGCCCCGGCTCCCAGGCCGAGACCAGCCTCCAAGCCGACGCGAACGCCAAGAGCTTGCCACCCGCCCCTGGATCAACGCCAAGAGGCGTCTGTCCCCGAACCACCACGATCACCACATCGCGCAGGGGCCCCGGCAAGCCGTGCGACAACGAGCCCGTCACCGTCGTCCGTCCACCGACCTGCGCGAGCCGCAACGGTCCATCCGCCGGCGGCGCCGGCATTCTCCAGGCCGGCCCGCCAAGCCAATCAGCCCGGAACTGTTTCACAGTCGAGCGCGCAGCCACCGTCAGCCCCGAAGGGGCACGCGAGTCCATCACGTACGGCCTTGTGTCCGGGAAGCTGGCCGACGCCAGCACCGCCGGGTCCTGCCAAGGCGCTAACGCGTTGTGCACGCCGCTCGACCCCGATGCGCCGTCGATCTCCACCCGCCGATCCCCATACGTGGGCAGCAGCACCGACATCCACGACCGCGCGCTCTGCTGATCCTGCCCATAGACGTGATCCAGAAACGTCAGATGTTGGATCTCCGTCTTCAGGGGCCTCGTGGCCGCGGCTCCACCCCAGGCAATCGCCGTGAACACCCCCGCGATCCCCGCGAACGCCACCCACGACCACTGCGCCGCCCCGCGCGATCGCAGCAACGCGAACGAGCCCGGGCCCGCCACCAACAGGTACACCGCAAACACGATCAGCGCCAGCAACACTCCAACCGACGCGCTCCCGCTCTTGGCGACCTCCGCGCCCACTCCCTCGTCGATCCACGCCCGGTGGCGCGCGAACAACAGGGTTCGCTTGTCTTCCGCGAGCCTCCGAATCTGCTCGCGAGAGAGCACGTCGAATCTCTTCCCGAGCAGCCGATGCCAGAACATCTGCGCATCCACGCCCGCGGCCAATGCCTGATCCGACAGATCAAAGCCCACCAGCGTCACCGATCCAGCATCGAGCACGCGCCGAATCGCCACAACCCCCTCGCGGATCGAGAGCACGGGCGCCGCTTCCTCGAACACGACCCCAGCACGCGGCGCAAAGAAGTGCACCGTCCTCCCGTTGGGCAACGGGGAACGGTCTCTCGGCCGCAACAACGGTCTCGCTCGTTCAAGATCAAACATCTCGCGCCGCTCCATCGAAGCGCTCGGCAGGATTCTGGCGAGCGGATTGGCCCGCCCGTCCTCCCATGCCTGGCCCACCGACGGCAATGCCACGACGAGGCGTCCTCCCCGGCGCACCCACTCTTCCACCGCATCCGCCTGCGCCTTCGACAGTTCCCCCGGATCCCCCTCGATCCATACCAACGATTCAAACATCGCCAGGCCCATCCATCGATCCGGCAGGTCACGGGGCGAGATCCCGGCGATCACACGAATCATTTCGTGCGCCCCCAACGGCTCCTCACTCCCGTCAGGCGTAATTCCATACGCCGACAAACCGCCCGCGGGCATGCCCCCAACCACCCCGATGATGGCGTCCGAGTCCGCCGCAACACCACGCGGCCCCACCCGCCCGCTTCCCACGACGCGCGCCGCCCCGTCCGCCTCCTCACCGGACTCACCCGACCCGCGCAGCTCTTCAACAGTCACTCCAAACGCCGAAGTCGCCGATGTCGACCACGGCATCGGCGCATACAGCCAAACATGCTGAACGCCCCGCGGACTCACTGTCACCGTGCGCTGCGTCAACAACGTGTCGCCGTCCGGGTCGCGCAGAGCCAGACGAACAACCACCTCCCGTGCGCGATCCCCCCCATCCGTCAAACGCAGCCGAACTCCGGCCCACGACCCCGGACGCATCGTGTCGGCAACCCCGAAACGGTCGTTCTCGATCTCGACCCGGGCCCCATCCTCCTGCGCGCGTGCCAACACGGAGCAGAGCCCCAGCACCAGCATCGCCATCATCCGAGGAAGGGTTCGCATTCTCGCTGCCGCGATTCTATCGGGCTCAAGGGAGCCCTCGTCCCAGCCGATGTCCCCAAAGCCCCATGCCGGCACTGCCCCTCGAATTCTGGTTCGTCATCGCGGCGATCACCGCGTGCGCCGTTCTGGGCTCTCTCCGCGCGCTCTCCGCCCTCCTCAACTACGAAGTCAACCTGCAGGATGTCACCGCAGAAGGTGAACGCCTCCGTCGGGAGTATGACCGACGCATGAAGGAAATGCTCAAGGACTCCGAAGTCCTGGACGAAGGCGAGGCCTCCCTCCCCATCGCGCAGGAAGCGATGGAGCACGCACAGCACCTCGAAGCAGCCTGAACCGGCCTACTTCGCCGCCGCCATCCTCGAGAACTCGTCGATCAGCCGCGCGTGCGCCCGAGCGCCCATGCGCCAGCACGCCAGCTCGAACTTCTCGTTCGGCGAATGCACACGATCGTCCTCGAGCCCGAATCCCATCAGGATCGTGTCCATGCCCAGCTTGCTCTTGAGCGATCCCACCACGGGGATCGAACCCCCCGACTTGATCAGCACCGGCTCGACGCCGGCCGCAGCCTTGAGCGCCCGCCGCGCGGCCAGCAGGTGCGCCGAGTCCGTGGCCACCGTCGCCGGTGCGCCCCCCGACAGATCGTGAATCTCCCATCGGCACCCCGGCGGCGTTCGATCCTCGAGAAACTTCCGAAACCCTGACGACACCTTCTTCGGATCCTGATCCGCCACCAGCCGGAACGACACTTTGGCCGACGACTTGGAGGGAATCACGGTCTTCGCGCCGGCCCCGATGTACCCGCCCCAAACTCCGTTGATGTCCGCGGTCGGCCGAGCCCACTCGCGCTCCACCGAACTCCAGCCGGCCTCACCGATGTCAGCCTGCGGAGGCAGCCCGATCTTCGCCAGCGCGGGCGCCGCCTCCAACCCGAGCTTGGCCCACCCCGCCCGCTCTTCGCGCGATGGCTCGCGCACATCGTCATAGAACCCAGGCACTTGCACGCGTCGCTTTTCGTCCCACAGCTGCGCCAACACCTTGGCAAGCTCGTTGTTCGGGTTCGGCGCCCTGCCCCCCCAAAGACCTGAATGCAGGTCCTGATCCGGCCCGTGCAGCGTCACCTCGAAATACGCCAGACCGCGCACGCCGTAGGTGATCGCCGGTCGATCCACCGCCGGCATCCCCGTATCCGAAATCACGCACACGTCCGCCTTCCCCAGCTCCGCCTTGTTCTCCTCGAGAAACCGGTACAGGTTCACCGATCCCGACTCTTCCTCGCCCTCGATGAGCGCTGTGAGCTTGATCGGAACCTCCCCGTGCGCTTGCTTCCACGCGAGCAGCGCCTCGAGAAACGTCGAAACTTGCCCCTTGTCGTCGTTCGCGCCGCGCGCCACCACCCGTTCCCCGGGCCCTCCCTGCACCGCAGGCCGGATCACCGGCTCGAACGCGGGCGATTCCCAGAGCTCCATCGGGTCCGCCGGTTGCACGTCGTAGTGTCCATAGAACAGCACGTGCGGCCCCCGATACCCCTTCGGACCAGGACAATGCGCCAGCACGATCGGATGCCCCGGCTTCTCCTTCGTCCCCGTCTCGCGCAACTCCGCATCCAACCCGGCCTCGCGCAATCGAGCCCCGCACCACTCCCCCGCCCGACGGCAATCCCCGGCGAACTTCGGATCCGTGCTCACGCTCGGGATCCGGAGCCAATCAAACAAACGGCCGATCGAATCCTTCTCGTGCTGATCGAGCCACGCCAGAACCTTGTCGACAGGCATCGCGCCCTCCTCCATCCTGAATTGCGGTAGCGAGCCCCGAAGATACGCGCCCCACTCACATCGTGCCGAACGCGGCCCAGAACGTTGCCCCAAGCGCGAATCCCACAACCACCAATCCACCCCCCCACATCACAAACCGCCACAGACTCCGACGCGTCGACGCCCGAGCCACCGCGCAGTCCGCCGACATCTCGCCCAGCACCGCAGCAGGAATCGCCTCCAGCCACACCGGCTCCATCGACGAGACGTCATCGTCGGGAATCCCCTCCATCTCCGCATAAGATCGCGGTGGCCTCGTGTACAAGTCCCCCCCGCATCGACTACATCGAACCGTACGCTGCCCGGATGACCCCTGCAGCTCCGGTCCGCGGTGGCCGCAGCACGGACACATCCGCACGCTCTGCCACGCCGAGACCCTCAGACGCACGCTGGGCATACGCTCGAATATACGCCCCGCACGCACGGAATCAATGGAACTCCATCCCAGTCCCGAGAGCCCCATGACCCGCGCGCACCCTCCATGGCCCCAGCTGCTCGACAACACCGCCAACCGGATGTTCGTAGCCGCTGCCTCACCCGCCTCGCTGCCCGACTCACCCGCCTCCTTCGACGCCGCCACGCCGTTTCTGCTCCACCGGCGGGGCCCCGGGCTCGAGGTTCGCACGCCTCCGCTCCACCCGGCCCCTGACGCCGCGCTCTGGTGGGCGATCGTCGGTGCGCCAATCGACCCCGACGATGTGCTCGACCGCGCGAGCGATCCGACCCGCGCCGGCTCCCTGCTCCGTCGAGACGCATACGACACCGTCGAAGTCTGGACGGAGGGCGAACTCTGCGCGCTCCAGGCCCTTTGGTGGCTGGCCAACTCTCGCCATCGCGCCGACTGGCGCCGCCGCGTCGACACAGCGCTGCGCTGGCACTTGGAACACACCCAGCCCGACAACGCCACCAATCGGCCTTGGGCCATCGCGCCGTTTGTGCATCTGGGGGAGCGCGAGAACTCCCCCGAAGCGATCTTCTACGCAGAAAACCTGCTGCACAACGCCTCAGCCGGACCCGCGCGCGCAACCACGCTCATCGCCGAAATCATCGCCGACAACGCGGACGCCCTTCGAACATTTCCCCCGGGCTAGCGGCCCGCTACGCCCCTTCGCCTTCCACACCCAGAGCGTGCTTGTTTCCTTCGGACGTGAACCCGGCCCGAGACACGGACCGGGCATCACTCTCGAGCTGCTTCTTTGGCGCCGGCGGGGCGCTCGACTCAGCCTCGATTTCTTCCTCGATCCCCTTGATCCCCTTCTTGAACTCCACGATCCCGCGCCCGAGCGATCGGCCGACCTCCGGCAGTTTCCGGCCGAAGAGCAGGAGCGCCACGAGCATGATCGCCAGCCACTCCCATCCCTGAGGCATCCCGATTCCGAGCATGAAACCTCCTCTATGCCCCCGGCTCGCGCCCTATTGAAGAGCCCCTCGCCCGCCCGGTCAACCTCGTCCACCCTCAGCAGCCGTCACCACATTGTTCAGAAGCATCGCCACCGTCATGGGGCCCACACCCCCCGGCACGGGCGAAACCCAGCCCGCAACGCCCAACGCATCGTCAAGACGAACATCCCCCACCGTCTTCATCGACCCGTCAGGCTGTTCCACCCGGCTGGCCCCCACATCGATCACGATGGCCCCCGGCTTGATCCACGACCTCGTGATCAATCCCGGCACACCAGCCGCCCCGATCAGAACATCCGCCTCGCGCGCCAGCGCTTCGATGCCCCTCGTGTGCTTGTTGCAGGAGATCACCGTCGCCTCGTGGCGCATCAGCAGCACCGCGATCGGCTTGCCCACGATGTTCGACGCCCCCACCACAACGCACGTCTTGCCCTTCAGATCCACCTCGGTGGACTCGATCATCTTGAGCGCAGCCAGGGCCGTGCAAGGCACGAGCGACGATCGCCCGTACACAATGTTCCCGATATTGGCCGGGTTTACGCCCTCGACGTCCTTCTCCGGCGCCAGCAGCGATTGCACCCGCGGCGCATCCACTTCCGGAGGCAACGGAAGGTGCACCATGATGCCCGTCACGACCTCGTCCGCCGAAAGCAGCAGGACTCGCCCCGCCACGTCGTCGAACCGCGCCCCGCAAGGCAGCTCGTGGAGTCGATGCTCGATCCCCAGGGCGGCGCACGTCCTCGCTTGGCTCTCCGCATACTGGCGAGACGCATTGTCACCGTCCGACACCAGCACCGCGTCCAGCCGCGCCGGCCGGCCCGCCCGTCGCAACGCCTCCGCCCGCGAGCCGATCCGCTCGCGATGGGACGCCGCAAGTGCCTTTCCGTCGATGATGCGCGCCTGAGCCATTCTCTTCTACGATACTCCCGTGTCGACCGAGTCGCGCATCCGCCGTCTCCGCGAGGAACTCCATCGCGCCAACAGAGCGTATTACGCCGACAACGCTCCGTTCATGACCGATCGCGAGTTCGACGAGAAACTCGCCGAGCTCGCGAGCCTCGAAGCGGCCCACCCCGATCTCGATGACCCGAACAGCCCCACCCGGCGCGTCGGCGGCGAACCCATCGACAAGTTCCGATCCCTGCCCCACGACGTGCCCATGCTCTCCATCGACAACACCTACTCCGAGGAGGAGGTTCGCGCCTGGGCCGCGCGCGTGATCAAGCACCTCGGCGCCTCCGAGACCGCGGGCTCGGACTCCCTGTTCGGCGCCACAAGCGGGCAGGACGCGCGCGTCCGATTCGTCTGTGACGCCAAGATCGACGGCGTCGCCATATCCCTCCGATACGAGCAAGGCCTCCTCGTCCGAGCCCTCACCCGGGGCGACGGCCAGAAGGGCGACGACATCACGGCCAACGCCCGCACCATCCGCGCCATCCCGCTTCGCCTCGACGCCAACCCACCGCCCCTCCTCGAAGTCCGTGGCGAGGTCTACATCCCGACCGCCGAATTCGAACGAATCAACCGCGAGCGTGAAGACGCCGACCTCGACCCGTTCATGAACCCTCGCAACGCATGCGCCGGAACCCTCAAGCAGCTCGATTCCAAGGCCGTGGCCGCACGCCGACTCGGGTTCGTCGCGCACGGGCGAGGCGCCATCGATCCCGAGCCGAAAGGCGATCTCGCGTCCTTCTCTTGCCTGCTGGAAGCCCTTCCGACGCTCGGATTCCCGACGAACTCCGGCTGGAAGCGCTGCGAGTCCGTCGACGCCATTCTCCAGTTCATTCGGGAGTTCGACGCCGCGCGCCACTCCCTCCCCTACGCCGTCGACGGCGTCGTCGTCCGCGTCGATGCATTCGAGCAACAGCGCGCCTTGGGCGTCACCGCCAAGTCCCCACGCTGGTGCGTGGCCTTCAAGTACCCGGCCGAGCGAAGGACGACCCGTCTGATCGACATCGAGTTCCAGGTCGGCAAGACCGGCAAGATCACGCCGCGCGCCATCATGGAGCCCGTCCTGATCGCCGGCACCATCGTCCAGCACGCCTCCCTCCACAACTTCGGCCTGCTTCGCGAACGGGACATCCGCGTCGGCGACACCGTGCTCGTCGAAAAAGCCGGCGAGATCATCCCGCAGGTGCTGCGCCCCGCGCCCGACAACAAGCGAGCGCGAGACTCGTCTCCCGTCGAACCCCCCATCAACTGCCCCGAGTGCCACGGCCCGCTGGAGATCGAAGAGGAGGATGCGCGCGAGACCGCGCGACGCTGCGTCAACCCCGAGTGTCCCGCGCAGATCCGTGAAAAACTCATCTGGTTCGCCGGACGCACTCAGATGGATATCGAAGGCCTCGGGGAAAAGACCATCGATCAGATCCGTGACAACGCCGCCATCCCGCTCGGCCACTTCGCCGACATCTTCCGGCTTTCCCAGCATCGCGCCTCCCTTCTCGCGCTCGATCGCATGGGCGACAAGAAGGTCGACAACCTGCTCGCGGGCATCGAAGCCGCCAAGTCCCGAGGGCTCGCACGCGTGCTGGCGGGCATGGGCATCCGCCACGTCGGTTCGACGACCGCAAAGCAGCTCGCACGCCTTTTTCCCGACATCGACGCGCTCCGCAGCGCTCCCGAGCCGCTCCTCCGCCCCAAGACGCTCAAAAAAGACGAGGCCGCGTCGTTCGGACTCGATCTCGACCCCAAGCTTCGCCCCGAGACCGGGCTGGGCGCACTCACCGCAAAGGTCTTCCACGACTATCTCCACAGCGATCAGGCTCGCGCAACCTTCAAGCAGCTCGCCGACGTCGGTGTCGATCTCACCTCACACGACTACAAGCCTCCCCACGCCACGAAGTCCCGATCAGACACTCCCTTCTCCGGCCAGACCATCGTCCTCACCGGAACACTCAACGCCTTCGAACGCGAAGCGCTCAAAGACCTCCTCGAATCCCTCGGCGCCCGCGTCACCGGCTCCGTCTCCGCCAAGACCAATCTCGTCATCGCAGGTCGCGACCCCGGCTCCAAACTCGACAAGGCCCGCGAACTCGGCGTCCCCGTCTGGGACGAAGCCCGCCTGCTCCGCGAACTCCCCGAAGACGCCCGCCCCGCGTAGATCCGCCGGCCGTCTACAATCCCCACCCTTTCGCAAACCCCAACGGATCCCCCATGGACCAAAGACAAACCAAGATCGTCGAGGGCGCCGGGCTCGAGGAGTCTCGCCTCAACACGGATTTCATCGACTGGCTGCGTAAGTGGGGCTCGCCCATCATGTTCGCCGTCGCCATCATCGCCGGCGCCTACGCCGCATACTCATGGTGGCAGCGCGCACAGGACAAGGCGTTCGACGAGGCCCACCTCCAGTGGCAGGCCGCTGCCTCATCAGGCTCTCCCGACAACCTTCTCCGCGTCGCCCGCGAGAACTCAAAGCGCGGCGCCGTGCCCATCCTCGCGACGCTCGACGCCGCCGACATCTACCTGACCGCCGGCCTCCGCGCCATCGCGCCGGGCGGTACCGCCGACACCCCAACCGACAAGCTCTCCGACGAGGATGCCCGCAAGCAGTTCGAACTCGCGCGCGGCCTGTACAACGACGCGCTCGCCCTCATCGGAACAAGCCCGAAATACGCTATTCACCGATTCAACGCGCAGTTCGGCCTCGCCGCGGCCCACGCCTCGCTCGGCGAAACGCAGGACGCCAGCCGCATCTACTCCGACATCGAAACCTCCGCCCCGACCGCGGGCTTCCCCGGGTTCGCCGCCCAGGCCAGGACGCAGGCCGAGTGGCTGGCGCGCGCCGAATCGCTTCCCCCCCTGGCCACGCGCGAGGCCATCAAGCCCTCGGCCCGCCCGCTCGACGCCGAGCCCGTCACGCCCGTTGAACTCCCACCAGAACTCCAGTCCCTTCCATCCGGCCCCGAAGGTCCAAGCCCGGAGCCCGCGCCTCCGGAAACTCCCCCGGCCACGCCCGAGCCCGCCACGCCTCCCCAATGACGGCTCGCCCCAAGGACCCAACGCCCCCCGCTCCAAACCCCTCGCTCATCGATGAAGGCGGCAAGGTCGACCCCCTCGCCATCATCCGCGCCGCAAACGCCACGCTCAACGAGCCCGCCGACCCCGATTCCACGTCCGATGAATCCTCAGACGACGCGCCGACCCGCGTCCGTTTCGTGCTCTCGCGCGATCTCGACAAACGGCTCGACAAATACCTCACCGACCGCATCCCCTTCATGAGCCGCACGCGACTCCAGCGGCTCATCGAGAACGACGCCGTCACCGTCAACAGCCGCCGACCCAAAGCTTCCACGCGCCTGCGCATCGGCGATGTCGTCGACGTCATCGTCCCCCCGCCCCCGGCCAAGGACATCCAGCCCGAGCCCATCCCGCTCGAAGTACTCTTCGAGGACGACGATCTCATCGTCATCAACAAGCAACCCGACATCATTGTCCACCCGGCGCGCTCCCACCTCAAGGGCACCATGCTCAACGCGCTCGCCCATCACCTCCTCCATCAATCCGGCTGCGGCGGCGCCCTCTCCTCCGTCGGCGAGGACTTCGCCCGCCCAGGCGTCGTGCACCGACTCGACCGATTCACCTCCGGCGTCATCGTCTTCGCCAAACGCGACGAAGCCCACTGGCGCCTCGGCAAGCAGTTCGAGAGCCGACAGGTCGACAAGCGATACCTCGCCATCGTCCACGGCGAGATCGAGTCGCCCACCGACGTCATCGACCAACCCCTCGGCCCGCACCCCTCACGCGAGAAGGGCTATCGCGAAAAATTCGTCATCCGACACGATCATCTCGGCAAGCCCGCCACCACAATCTATCGAGTCCGCGAAGTCTTCCGAGGCTACACGCTCGTCGAACTCGAACTCAAGACCGGGCGCACGCACCAGATCCGCATCCACATGGCGTGGCTGGGGCATCCCATCGTCGGCGATGACATGTACGGCGGCCGAGCCCTGCAGCCCGCCGACATCCTGCCCCCGCACGCGATCGACCCCGCAACCGCACGCCCCCTCATCGCGCGCCAGGCGCTCCACGCCACCATCCTCGGATTCACGCATCCCGTCACAGGCCTCCCCCTGCGTTTCACCGCGCCGCTTCGTGACGACATGGCCGGCCTGGTGCGCTTGCTCCGCACACACTGCCCCGGCCCCGGCCCCACAAACCTTGCCGGCGCCACCGTCGACCTCCAGACCGCCATCCCCGACTCCCTGTAGCATCGCGACCCGATCCGCAAGCTCTCACAGGAGTCTCCGATGCGCGCATCCACGATCCTCCGAACGCTCTCCCTGCTCGCCACGCTCGCGCCCCTCACAGCGTGCGCCACCCGCAACACGCCGATCTCCGGCCGCTACATCGTGGCGCTCTCCGACGGTGATATGGTCGCCACATCGCTCGCCGACGGACTCCTCATGGGCCCGTTCCCCACGAAAGAGTCCCCCCAGCCCGACACCATCACCGTCGTTCGCCTCCCGCTCCCATCCCCCGGCTCGTCGTCCCACGCCACGGCCGACTTCATGCAGGAGCAGGTTTCCAATTCCTCGCTCGGCCCGCCCCGATTGCTCGCCGTCGACGCCGCGAATCACCGCGCGCTCGTGCTCGCCACCCGCGGCCACGCGCCCCAAGGCGCCGCGCTCCTCTCCGATCTCCCACACTCCGGTCTCCTCTCGCTCGTCGACCTGCCAACCGCGACGACCCTGGCCGAACTCGATCTTGGCCCCGGCGCAACCTGCATCGCGCTGCACCCCGACCTCGATCTGGCAGCCGCGGTTCGAACCACATCCGCAGGCCACGAGGTGGATCTGCTCAGACTCGAAGCCGAGAACGTCACGCTGGTCGGCCGGCTTCCCATCACCGATGTCCCCACCGGGTCGCACATCGCCGTAGCCACCGTGGCGTTCTCGCCTGACGGCGCCGCGCTCGCCATCACGTTCCTCGGCGCCGATGCCGTCGTCTTCTATCAGGTGCTCCGCGAAGGGTCGACGGTCGGGCTGGGGCGTTGGGGCGAGCCCGTGGCCGTTCCCAACTTCCCGTACATGGGAGCGTGGAGCCCCGATTCTGCGGCCTTCTACGTTGCTTCCACCTACTGGGGTGACGCGACAAACCGCTCCCCGGCTACTGGCGCCGAAGGCGCAGTCACCGCTATACGCCTCGCGCCGAACATCTCACCCGACGCCGCGCACGACGCGCTCGCGCCCCTCACGGTCGGCGTCGGCCCCGAAGGGCTGGTTGTCCATCCTTCCGGTCAATTCCTGGTGACCGGCAACATCAGGCGGTCGTTCCTCCATCCCCACGACCCAGGCTACACGCGAGGCGGCTCGCTCTCCATCGTGCGTGTTGATCCCGCCACACACGCGCTCTCCGCGCTCGCCGAACACGCCTGCGGCGCAGGGCCGCAGGGCCTGGCGTTCGACTCCGCGGGCGCCGCGCTCCTCGTCACGGACTTCCCCAACGGCGCACTCCAGATCTGGAACTTCGATCAGGCCACCGGCGAAGCGAAGTTCAGCGGCATGAGGCTTCTCGTCGGTCGCGGCGCCCACGCCGTCCACATCGTGCCCTGACCCTCGCACTCATGCGCTCGGCGGCAACGCCCGACCGTTGACCAGCGCCTGCTCGCGCGCCATCAGGTCCGCGTAACCGCAGCCGATCGCCTCCCCCAGCACCGGCAGCAGCAACGCTCGCGCCGCCCAAATGTCCTGGCGCCGTCGAGCCACCGTGACCCGAGGCCCGACACGAGCCTCAAACTCGACGAACTTGCCCAGCCCGGCAACCTCGTCCAGCATCACCCGCACGTCCCCGCGCAACCACACCGCCCGCTCCTTCTGAACGATCACCCAGACCGGCAGCGCGCCCGATCCGAATCGCGCGCGCGCCGACGCCTCCGAGTACACCGTCGCCGACGCTAATCGGGGGCCCAGCCCCCGAGGCCGAGTGAAGAACACCCACTCCGGCGGTCCGCCGCACGTCTGGCGACGCACGAGCATCGCATCCGGCACTCGGAAATACGTGTCCGTCTGCACGACCGTGGCCAGATGCGCGCATCCCGACGCGCGCAGAATGCTCTCAGCCAGTATTCGATCGCGAAGCTCACATTTGAAATCCACCGTGTGCATGCAGCCACAACATGACCGCGCGCACGCCGGGAGCAACCCCGCGCCATCGCTTTCGTGCTCAACCCCGTCCTTCTCGGACTCTCACGCGCAATCCCGCGTCAAAAGCCCACGGGCCGGCCCACGCAAGGTCCGAATCACTCACCAGCATCCCCCGAATACGCTGAGCCAGCGCGCCAAGCCCCGAGCCCCTCCCCGCGCTCGTGAACACCTCCCCCCCCGCCGCGTCCCCGAGGTCCGAACGCGTTCCGACCCGAACGATCGCGCCCCGAATCGCCGGCAACAACCCGACGTCGACAAACCCCGATCTCGCGTCCCCGCACACCACCACCACATCCGCCGACGCAATCAACTCGCATGCCGGCACCCACGCGGCCTCATCCAGCCCGCTCCGATCCTCCATCACGCCCGGCGTATCAACCCAACGAACCACCAGCCCATCCAGCAGCAGCATCGCGCCAACGTGATCCCGCGTTACGCCGGGCTCGTCAGCCACAATCGACACCGACCGGCCGGCCAACGCATTCAGCAGCGTGCTCTTCCCGACATTGGTCCACCCAACCGCAGCCACCAATGGCGGTTCGATCAACCGATCCAGCACGCGCGATCGCCCCTCCACGTCCACGGCGCTCGGCGTCGCGCCGTCCCACGCGCGCCATCGCGCGGATTGTTGCAGCAGCAAGGGAATCGCCCGAGGCGAAGCGGCGCGCGCCAGCGTGGCCAAGGCCCCAGCTTCGACCTCATCCCCTGCCTCCGCATAAAGCTCGTGCGGCTCAATCCGATCTCGAATCTCGATGCCGCATGCGCCCACGGCGCCAAGCACGCCACGTGTCGAAGCTTCGCCGTCGTGCGCTGAGAGCAGCGCCGTGCAGGCGCCCGTCCGCGCAACGAGCGCCTCATGCCGCCCGCCCATCCGCCGCAGCCGAACCTCCCCCACACGAACGCCGCCGCACCCCGCACGCTCCAACGCCTCATCCAGCGTCGTTTCACTCTCCCCAACCAGCTGCAACACCATCAATGCGCCCGCGGCCCCGGGCTCCGCTCCCATCACGCCCCCGGCGCAAAGCGTGGCACGAACGCTCACGACCACTTCTCGGGCCGTTCAAACCGCGCGCCACCCGCATCCGTCGACGGCGCATGCTCCGGCGCCTCGAACTCGCGCCGCTTCGGAAACAGCGCCGCCATCCCGATGAGCGCAAACCCGACGACGATCGCGCCCGGCATCGCTCGCCCCGTAATCATCCACATCATCGCGCCAAGAATGCCCAACGCCTCCACCAGCGCACCGGAAACCACCACCGCCGAAGTGCGGGCCTGCAGCGGCTGCTCCGCATCGTCGGCCTTTGACATCAGCGAACGACGCATCTTCAGCGCGACCGTAAGGATCACCACCGGCAGGATCACCGCCGCGATGCTCATCGCCGCTCGAAATGACGGACCCGCCACCGGCGCGCCCGCGGGCGCATTCGATCCCCGGCCCACAACACCCGATGCCGCGACGGCGGTCAGCAGCACCACCCCCGCCATCAGCGCCAAGTGAATCACTCGGGCCACGCCCAGCGCGGCCTGCGCCCCTGCTCCCGAGAACCCCACCGGCTCCTTCTCAAACATCACGCCTCCTCCCCAACGCTCGCCGCGCGCCAAGCGCTCACGATTCCCCGAAGCGTCAGGTCCGGCACGATCGATTCCACCAGATCGTCCTCTCCAAACAGGACCTGGGCGTCACCCCCGGTGGCAATCACGCGCGGATACGCCCCATACGCCTCGGCATACCGCTCCGTCAGTGAACGCACGACCCCCTTGGCCGCGTACACCGCGCCCAGCCGCATCGCAGCCGTTGTGTTTCTCCCATACGGCGCCGTCGAATCCTCTTCCACCTCGCCGCCCCCCCATTCCACTTCCGGCAACGCGCTCGTCTGATCGTGCATCGCGCGCAGCATCATGCGCACGCCCGGCGCAATCGCCCCCCCGTGGAACACCCCCTCGCCGTCCACAAAATCAACCGTGATCGCCGTGCCGGCGCTGATCACCACACACGCCTGCTTCGCCACCTCGAACCCGGCCACCGCATTGAGCAACCGATCCTGGCCCACAGTCCTTTCGCCCGAGTCATCAAGCGTGTGCTTCACTGGCGCCCCGATGTCCCGCCCAATCCGCACAACCCTGGATGACCCCACCGTCCCCGCCCCGTGCAACGCCCGCTCCAGACGCTCCGCCACCCCGTCATTGGTCGACGCGACAACCACCACGCCACCCTCCCCCTCGATCTCCTTCATGCGCTCCACGAGCGTGCGGGCCAGCTCGTCGAACGAGTCATTGGCCGTCGCGCCGAACGATTCACGCTCCCCGTCCCGGTACACCCCGTACGTGGTGCGCGTGTTGCCAACACTCACCGCCAGCACAGCCGATTCGTCGTCATTTCGCATGCGCGGAGTTTACACCGCGTCACACCCGGGCCGACGCAGCCGCAACGTCCTTCCGGATCGCCCGCACTAGCGTGGCCAGCAACCCGCGCGCCGCCGGACCCACCTTCCCCGTTCCCACCGACCGACCATCCAGCCGAGTCACCGACACCACCATCGTCGCCGTCCCCACCAGCATCACCTCGTCCGCGCTCCGCAACTCCTCCACGCCAATCTCTCGAATCTCGATCGCCGGATCCTCCTCAAGAATCAATCGCCTCGTCACCCCGCTCAGGATCGCGCCGGCGCCCAGCGGCGGAGTCACCAGCCTCCCCGACTTCGCAATCACCACGTTGGTCGCCGTCCCCTCAGCCACCACGCCATCCCGCACCAGTATCGCGTCCTCCGCACCAGCCTCCACGGCCTCCAGCGATGCCAGCACGTTCCCCATCAACGACACCGACTTGATGTGCCCCCGGCGCCACCGAGTATCAGGCCGCACCGCCACGCTCCGAACCGCCGGCTCCACGTACGCCTCCAGCCCCGGCAGCGCATTGCAGAATCCGAACACCGTCGGCGAAAACCCCGCCGAACGCACCGGCGCACGCGATCGGACCGCCGCTGGATCATCAAACCGGCTCGGCGCCCCGCGCGTCACCTGCCAATACACAAACGCGTCCCGAAGCCCGTTCGCCGTCAACAACGTCTCGCTGATCGTGCCCAGCTCCCCGGGCTCGAATCCCTCGATCCGCGTCTCGGCCAATCCGCCGCGCATCCGCTCGACGTGGGCGCCAAGCCCCACGATCACGCCATCACACGCCCGCAACCCCTCATACACGCCGTCCCCGAACAGAAAGCCGCGATCAAACGCCGACACCCTCGCCTCGCCCGCCGCAACGATCTCGCCATTCAGATAGACGCGCATCACACCCTCTTCTATCGGTTGCCGCCGCCCCGCCGACCACCGCTCTCTCCGCGCCCCGTGCCCCGCGCTCCCGGCCCGCGCCGAGCCCCGCCCGTTCCGGGCCGACCACCACCAGACCTTCCTCGAACCACGCCCCCCGTTCGCGCCGCGCTGCGCGCACGCGCCGCGCTCTTCACAGGCTCCGCCGCGCCCCCACCCCTCGACGCGCTCTTGAGCGCCTTGATCTCCTCCCGTGTCAGCTCACGCCACTCACCAAGCGCCAACCCCTTCAACTCCAGCGGCCCGATCTTGGTGCGCTCGAGCCGCTTCACCGGATGGCCCACCCCGGCCAACATCCGACGCACCTGCCGGTTCCGCCCCTCCGTCAGCGTGATGTCCATCACCGTGCGGGTCGCATCCCGCTTCACCACCCGAATCTCCACCCGCCCCGTCCGTTTCGCCCCAACGGTCTCGCCCTCCTTCCGCTCCGCCAGATACATCCCCCTCTCCAGCTCCTCCACCTCCCCATCCTCCACCCGTCCCTTCACCAGCACCCGATACGTCTTGTGCACCTCATACCGCGGGTGCGTCAGCCGATTCGCCAACTCCCCGTCATTGGTCATCAGCAGCAACCCCCGAGAGTCGTAATCCAAACGCCCCACCGGAAAGAGCCGCGCTCCCGACGGATGCTTCACGATGTCGAGCACCGTACGCCGACCCTCCGGGTCCCACACCGTGCACACCGTATTGCTCGGCTTGTACACCATGAGGTACACCGGTCGCTCGCCGCTCTTTCGCCTCCCCGCCTCCTGCCGAACCACCAGCCCCCGATACTCCACCCGGTCCTCCGGCGTCACAAACACAGGCAGCCGGTCCACCACCACCCCGTTCACCGTCACCTCCCCCTTCTCGATCAACG
This sequence comes from uncultured Phycisphaeraceae bacterium, assembly GCA_964638515.1. Taxonomy (GTDB): domain Bacteria; phylum Planctomycetota; class Phycisphaerae; order Phycisphaerales; family UBA1924; genus CAYPGJ01. The sequence goes on along the minus strand of CAZWZL010000018.1, from coordinate 20,521 downwards.
CTTCGCAAGCCCGGCGCGACGCCACCCCGGCGTCCGCCAGCACCCGCTGCAGCCGCTCCGCCCCCGCGCGGCTCGCGTCGCGCAGCGGATCATCCCCAGCCTCCGCCTCCGCGCGCCGACGCCCCCTCCCACGTTGTCCATCCGTTCGGGTCATGTCGGGGGCATTCTACACGCCCCGTTTTCCAGCCCCGGCCCCCCGTCCGCCGATCTCGCTTCCGTCAGCGCGCACACCGCGCGCACGGAGCGCCATGTGAAGACCGCACCCAACACACCGGATCTAACCGCCACCTCCTCCGTCCTCGAAGAGGTCTTCCTCTCCCCCCGCGTCGTCAATCACGACGCGCTCCTCGACTACGCCAACCGCCTCCGCGTCGTCATCTCCGAATCCTCCACCGTCGCCTCCGAGGCACGCCAGGCCGCCGAACGCGCATCCCGCGTCGCAGCAGACCTCACCGCGCAGTGGGGCGATCAGGGCGAGCAGTCACGCCGATTCGGCGATCTCACCCACCTCATCGCCCGCCTCGAAGAACGACTCGAAGGCGCTCACTCCCTCCTCACTCGCCTCGTCGACGACGACAAAGCCTCCTCCCTTCTCGACGACGCATCCCGGACCTTCAACAACCGGCTCGACCAGGCCCAGCGTCACCTGCACTCACGCCTCGAGTCCCTCGCCGCAGACTCCGCCGCAGCCGCGGACACCCACCGCGCTCAGACCGCGCGCGCCCTCGAAGCCCTCTCCACCACCTTGGACGAACGGCTCGACCGCGCCACCCGCGACGCCGACGACCGTCTCCGCGCCCTCACCCACGACACCGACGCCCGCATCGAAAAACTCCGTCAAGGCTCGCTCGCCTCCCTCGACGGCGCCCAGGCCTCACTCCGGGATCAGATCGACGCCGTCGTGCAGGAAGCCCGCACGCGCATCGACGCCCTCGAAGCATCAGCCGGCACAAGGCTCGCCGACGCCGCCGACAGAGCCCTCGCCTCCATGGACGAGCGCCTCGCCTCCGCCTCCACCACCGCCGAAGAAATCCGCAAGTCCAAAACCGAATCCATCGCCTACGCCCGCGACGCGCGCGCCTCCATCGAACTCCTCGCGGCCGACACCCGCGCCTCCATCGAGAAGGCCGCATCGTCCCTCTCCGACGAGACCGCAAAGTCCGTCCGCGCCATCACCGCCTCCCGCGACGCCGCCACCGACACGCTCGCCGATCGCGCCCACGCCGCCGCGTCCTCCCTCAACGCCTCACTCCAAACCGCAACCGACCGCCTCGCCAACGCCGAAGCCGGCTCCCTCTCCCGCCTCGATGACGCCGGAACCCGCGCCCTCACCGCGCTCGAAGAACGAACCACCCTCGCCGTCGACGCCGCCTGCCGCGCCGCCGAAACCGAACTCCGAATCGCCTCCCGCCTCGACACGCTCGATCACGACATCGATCAGCGACTCGAAGCCGCCCTCAGCGATCTCCACGCCCGCGCCGCCGCACGCCTCTCCGGCCTCGTCGAAGGCGCCGAACAACGCGTCCGCGCCGCCCAGGATTCCCTCAACACGCGCCTCGGCGCCGCCGGCGAAGAATTCGAATCGCTCGCCGCAAACGCCGAGCAACGCGCCCGCGACGCCGGTCACGCCCTCTCCCTCAGGCTCGACGCCGCCGATTCCGCCATCAACGCCCTCTCAGGCCGCGAAGAAACCCTCGCGCTCTCCGCCGACGAAACCGTCTCCCGCGCCGCCGCCGCGCTCGATGAAATCGCATCCGCCGCTGAGCGTCGCGCCGCCCAACTCGCCGATCGTCTCGCCACTGACGCTCAGTCCCGCCTCGACGCCGGCATCGAACAGGCCCTGAGCGCAGTCAACCAGACCATCGAAGCCGCAGCCTCCCGCCTCCAATCCCTCGGCGACGACCGCCTCAAGTCCATCGAACACGACTTCCACGCCCGCCTCGCCGCCATCGCCGAAGCCGCGAGCGAGCCCATCCGCGCTCAATCCTCCGCCCTCGAAGCCCTCCGCAACGACGCCATCAAGCACGCCGAGCACACCACCTCCCGCATCACATCAACCCTCGAAGAAGCCTCCAACGCAGCCCGCCAACGCACCGACCTCCTCCGCGAACGCTTCGACGAGGCCGCCGCGAAGATCGCCGACGAATACGAGCGCCTCCGCAATTCCACACGACACGCCGCCAACCTCGCGCTCGAGCAGGACCGCCGATCCACCACCGCCATCTCCGAGAGCATCACCCGCGCCCGCGAAGAACTCGCCTCCGCGGAGCAACGCTTCCGCGAACAGGCCGCCTCCGCAGCACAGCAGGCATGGACCGCAGCCAACGCCCTCGAGTCTCGACTCGCTCAATCCCTCTCAGCAGCCCAGTCCGCCGAGCGACGCCTCGCCGAATCCGCCGACGCCCTCCTCAACACCATCGACGCACGAGTTTCCGAAGCCTCCAAGGCCGCGCTCGCCAAAGCCGAAACCGACGCCCGACGCCTCACCGACAAGACCGACAACGCCATCCAACGCATCGCCGACGCCGTGGCCACCGCGAACGCCGGCGAAGAATCCGCGCGAGAGAAGATCGGCGCGCTCCTCGAACTTCTCCCCCAACGCCTCTCTCTCGCCGAATCCGCAACAAAGGAGCGCCTCACCTCGGCCACGCGCGAGATGGAGACCCTCGTCGGCGAAGCCCACGAGCGCCTCGTCTCCACGCTCGACATCGCCGCCGCGCGCGAAGACGCCGCCACCTCCGCCCTCACCGACCTTCTCAAGGAAGCCGACGAACGCATCTCCACCATCCAGAACGAACTCGAGCAACGCGTCGACAACCGGCTCCACCGCCTCGAAGCCGCCATCCAGCGAGCCTCCTCCATCCTCGGCTCAACCGGCTCCGGCCCACCCATCCCAGGCTCGCTCGCCGACCTCGTCGAAAAGGCCGAGAAGATCCGAGGCGCCGCCGCGGCCTCTCAACAGCAGATCGCCTCCCTCAAGTCCCAGGCCGAAATCATCCGCTCCGAACTCTCCAAGGCCATCCTCGCCGCCGCCGATCAGGTCGACCTCATCGAATCACGCACCCAGGAACTCACCAGACGAGGCGCCCAAACCACCCCCACAACCGCGCCTGCCGCCTCCCCCACTCCCCGCGCGCCCTCTCACCACCCCCGCGCCGAAAGCGCAGACTGATCCACTGACGGTTCACCGCGGCCGCAACCGTCGCGGAGCGGTCTCGCGCTCGGCGACGAAACCCCTCACTCCGCAAGCCCGTCAGGGCGCACCGCGGGGAAGGTCGTCCACGCGAAGCGTGAACCGGAGGGGGGCGACGCACACGATCGCACCTTCACATTCCCCTCCTTTCCCGCGAGTCCGAGAGGACGAGTGGGAGAGGTCCGAGGTCAGGGAAATCACATCACAACTCCCCGCTCGCCTCGAGTTGCCAGAGCAAGTCGGTGACTCCTGAGCCTCACAACGCCACCGCGCGAGCCGCTTCGCTTCTTGGCTTTGTCACCGGAACGGGCACGCTCCGGGGAGAAGGGCCCCATGCCTTTTTCATCTCTTCCCCTTTGCTTTTTTCATCTGCCTCCCCCAAGTGCCTAGTGCCTAATCCCTGGCGCCCTTCTCTTCATCATCATCCCCCCCGTCATCCCCGAAATCATCGTCGTCATCCCACGCGATCGGATGACCCGTCTCTTCCAAACGCTCCACCACCAACGCGTCACTCGGGTCCGCATTCAGCACAAACTCCACTTCCTCTCCCGCGGCCAGCCCATCCCCGCTCCGCATCGTCACCGTCACCTCGCGCCGACGGATCAACTCCAGCGTCGCCAGAAACAACCCCACCATCTCCGATCTCGTCCGCCCAACCATCACCGCCCGCAGCGTCAAACGACTTCCCTCCCCCATCCCGCGCAGCCGATCCACGATGTCCGCCGCGTGCTCCTCGATCGGCGTGTCGTCGTACGACACCTCGTGCGCGCCCTTGGTTGCGCGCTCCACGTCCACCGTCTCGAGAATCCGCGCAAACGCACGCGCGAGGTCGTACAGACTCAAATCCTCGACATCAACACCCTCGTCCTCCTGCGCCCCGTCCGGCGGCGGCGCCTCGGCATGCGCCCTCCCCGACGGATGACGACGCTCCCACTCCGCGCGACGCGTCTCCAACGCCTCCGCCGCCTCACGCACGCGCTTGTACGCCAGCAACTGCCGCACAAGGTCCGCCCGTGGATCATCAGACTCCCCTCTCGACCTTGACGCGCCCTCGCCGCCGTCGGCCTGCTCGTCTTCAGGGGGAGGCGGCGCGAGCGTCCGCGCCTTGATCTCGAGCAGCGTGGCCGCCATCACGAGAAACTCGCCGGCCGTGTCGATGTCGATCGACTCGATGCCCCGCAGATGCTCGATGTACTGGTCCGTCATCTCGGCGATCGGGATGTCCTGGACATCCACCTCGGCGCGACGGATCAGGTGCAGCAGAAGGTCCAGCGGCCCCTCAAACGCGTCCAATCGAACGATGTAGCCCTGCTGTGTCATCAGCGTCCCTGCCGTCCTCCTCGCCCCCGTATGCTACCACCCGTGACCCGCTCCACAGCCAACCCGCCCGCCGCGAAAACCCTCGCCGAGGAGCGTGCATTCATCGAAGCCGCCCTCCGCGCCGAGGCCGACGCCGTGCACGCCCTCATCCCAAGGCTCGGGCCGCAACTCCATCACGCCGTCGACCTCCTCACCGGCTGCGCCGAGCGGGGCGGCGCCGTCCTCGTCTCAGGCCTCGGCAAGTCCGGCATCATCGCCAAGAAGATCTCAGCCACCCTCGCCTCGCTCGGAGTGCCCTCGCACGACGTCCACCCCACCGAAGCAGCCCACGGCGATCTCGGCCGCATCCGCTCCTCCGACTCCCTCCTCGCGCTCTCCTACTCCGGCGAAACCGAAGAACTCCTCGCCCTCGCCTCCATCCTCAGGCAGGAGCGCGTCCCCATCCTCTCGATCACCGGAGGCGACCAGCCCACCTCCTCCCTCGCGCGCGTCGCCGACGTCGCGCTCTGCGTCGGCGCCGTGGAAGAAGCCTGCTCCATCACCCTCGCGCCCACCTCCTCAACCACCGCCATGCTCGCCCTGGGCGACGCCCTCGCGCTCGCCGTCTCGAGGCGCCGAGCCTTCACCGCCGACGACTTCCACCGACGCCACCCCGGCGGAGGGCTGGGCGGCCTCCTCAGACCCGTCACCGATCTCCTCCGCTTCGTCGTCGGTCGAAACCTCCCCGTAGCCTCCGACGCCGTCACCGTGCGGGAAGCCCTCTCCGAAGCCAACGCCCTGGGCCGCCGCCCCGGCGCCATCATCCTTGTCGACGCGAAGGGCCTGCTCTCCGGCCTCTTCACCGACGGCGATCTCCGAAGACTCGTCACTTCCGATCACCCCGCGCCCCTCGATCAACCCATGGCCTCCGTCATGACCCGTTCCCCCAGAACCCTCACCGACGACGCGCTCGTCCGCGACGCCGTCCGGCTCTTCCGTGAATTCCGGCAGGACGAGATCCCCGTCGTTGATGCGCTGGGCCGTCCCGTCGGAGTCCTCGACGTGCAGGACCTTGTCGCCATCCGCGTCGTGCAGGACTGATCCGAAAGCATGGTCACCGTCATCCATCCTCCCCCGCGCAAATCCGGCGCCCGCGCGCGACGCGCCGGCCTCATCTTCGCCGCCATGCTCTCCCTCATCGTCGTCGGCGCGCTCTCTTTCATCATCCTCCGCGCCGGGCCGACGAACACCTCGCCCTCCGCCCCGCTCACGACGGGCGACAACGACGCCGCGCTCAACCCCGACGATCCCACCGACGTCAGCGCCCTCTCGGCCGGCGCGCAAGTCGGCGATCTGCTCGCCGCCTCCGACAACGCCACCATCGACCTCATCGATCCACAGGGCCGCATCGCGCAGAAACTCGCCTACTCCCGGCTCGAACCCCTCGAATCCGCCCGCGTCCGCCTCACCGACCCTCGCGCGATCATCTACCTCGCGCAGGACCGCGCCATCGAGATCCGCGCCGAGCAGGGCCAGTTCCTCCAACGCTCCCTCCGCGAAGAACCCGAGTCCGGCTGGTTCCGACAGAGCGTCCGCATCGCGCTCTTCGACAACATCACACGAGGCGCCGACATCCCCGCCGACACCGACCCGGCCGCCGCGCTCTTCACCGAAGCCCTCGAGTTCGATACGCGCACCGGCGAACTCCGATCCGACGACGAGATCCGAGTCGAGTCCGCGACCGTCAACTTCAAGGGCCGCGGCGCAACGATCCTCTTCTCCGAACAGGACCGCCGACTGCTCTTCCTCCGAATCGCCTCCGGCGAATCGCTGACGATCAACCCCGCCGCCGAGGGCCGCTCCCCGCCGCGCGCCGATCGACCGACCCAGCCCCCCCAGCCCGCCGCCCCGGCCGACGCGCGACGGGACGTCTACCGCGCGATCTTCAACGGCCCCGTCCGAGTCGCGCGAGCCCAAACCTCCCTCGAATCCGAGCGACTCGAGGTCTGGCTCGCGCTCCTGAACGGCTCCCTCCCGCCCGACGCGGTCCGCGCGATACCGACGTCGGTTGCGCGCACCACCCCGGTCACTACCCCCCCCGCGGCGAACACAGACGATTCGACCCCTGTGGTCATTTCCTGGTCCGGGTCCTTCGAAGTACGCCCCCTCCAAGCCGCCCCGGAGGAGCTCCGAGCCGACCACGTCTTTGTCCGTTTCTCCTCCCCGGCCTCCGGCCGAGTCACCGCCCGCGATGATTCCATGGGCGCCCAGGTCGAATGCCTCGGGCTCGATTACGGCGCCACCACACGTCGCCTCGCGCTCTCCGGCGCCGGTCCGCGAAGCGTGGTTTTGCGGCTCGCGGATCGCGGCGAAGCCTTGGCCTCGCGCCTCGAAGCCGATCTCGGGACCAACACGGCGACGTTCCCCGGGCCCGGCGTGCTGCGAGCCATTGACGTTTCGGAGGAGCCTGGCCCTCGGGATGTTTCGTGGCGCGGGCGGTGCGACCTGACATTTGCGTACGACGATCGTGGGCGCATCGCGCTCCGACGAGCGTCCCTGACCGAGGGCGTTTTGGCACGCGATCTGGGGCGTGAAGCATCGGGGCGAGTAGTTCGCGTGGACTTTGCGCCGACGAATGACGCTGGGGCGTTGAACGTGTCGCGCGTGGTCGTGGAAGACGGGGCCGTGATCGAGGGCGGACGCGATGGGCGGCTCGAGGCCGATCGGGTGGACGTTGCGTTCGCGCCGCGAGGCGCCGGGTTGGCGTGGTCTCCCAGCGTGGCGACCGCGTCTGGGCGGGTGCATGCGTCGCGCGGCGGCGAGCAGCCCGTATCGATGCGGGCCGAGCTGGCCGAGGCGAGGTTCGGGCGCGCGCCGGATGGCTCCGCGCGGACAGAGAGCGTGACGGCGGACCTGGGCGTGGTTGTGCGACTTGGGGAGGGAGAGGACACGATCGAGGCGCGCGCGGACCGCGTGCGCGCCCTGGTCGCGCAGAACATCGCGGAACTGCAGGGGCAGCCGGCTTCGCTTCGACGCGGACCGGCGAGCATCGAGGGCGGGTCGATGCGTCTGGACGGAAACAGCCGACGGCTCACGGTGTTCGGGGCGGGGAGAATCGAAGCGAAGACCGGCGAAACTCAGCAGGAAACGCTCCTGGGCTACGACCGGCTCGAGGTCTCGTGGACGGGCTCCATGACGTTTGACGATCTGGCCGGCGTCGCCGAACTCGGGGGCGGCATCGAAGCCGTGGCGGACAGGGGCGGACTGGCGAGAGATACGGGACGCGGCGAACGATTGTGGCTGCACGTCACGCCCGGCTCGAAGGAAGGCGAGACCAGCCCGCGCGAGCGCGAGGTGCTGCGCGTGACGCTGTCCGGCGGCGCGGAGGAGTTCGGAGATGGCCAGCTGGCTGAGGTGGAGTCTCGGCGGTACGAGTTGGATGAGGCGAGCGACACGGGCGTGCGGCTCGTGCGACTGATCAATCTCGCATCGGCCCGGATCGAGGCTGATCGCGCGGAGCAACGGCTCTGGACGCCGGGACCGGGTCGGCTGCTGGCGGAGGATCGACGGCTGAGCGTGGGCGAGGCGTCGTCGCACGGGCAGGGCACCACGCTCTTTGAGTGGGCCGGCGCCATGACGTTGGCTCACGACACCGGGGCGGGCGAGATGCGGGAGCGCGTCCGCGTGCGGCACTTGCCGACGGACGCCAAGGAGGCCGTGGAACTGGAATGCGAGACGCTGGCCGCCCAGTTCGACATGAAGGAGCCGTCGCTGGTGAGCGCGGAGGCTCGGGAGGCGGTGTATGCGCGACAGGGGCTGCGGCAGCTGGTCGCGGATCGCTTGACGCTCGACGCGGCCCGCATGCTGGCGGAGGCGTCGGCCGCGCCGGGCAACGTGGTGATCGTGTTCGACGAGGCCGTGGGCCCGCCCGCCACGGCTGAGGCGATCGAATGGGATCTCACGAGCAACCGGGTGCGCGCGACGAAGATGGGCACGATCCGCGCCCCGAGGTGAGACGAGCGACGGGTATGCTGGTTGGATGCCCATCCCCGACGCACCGCTGACCATCGCTTCGTTTCAGGCGCTCATACGGGAACGGTATTTCGCCACTGATGCGGCGCGTGGAGCCGCGGGGACGTTTCTCTGGTTCATGGAGGAAGTGGGCGAGCTGGCCACGGCGTTGCAGGAGAACCAGGGCGGGCCGACGCACGGGACGCGCGAGCAGCGGGCAAACCTCGAGGAAGAATTCGCCGACGTGCTCGCCTGGCTGACGACGCTGGCGAACATTACCGGGGTGGATCTCGAGCACGCGTTGGGCAAGTACACGCGATCGGGCGGGGTTGAGGGAGTCAAGCATTGAGCCGAGTCATCGAGGCGTTTTCGGCGGCGGCGCGAGAAGGTCGAAAGGGTGTCATTCCCTTTCTCTGCGGCGGGCGGCCGACGGCGGACGCGTTCGGCGCATGCGTCGAAGCGGCGGATCGCGCCGGCAGTCTGGCGATAGAGATCGGCCTTCCGTTCAGCGATCCGATTGCCGACGGCCCCGTGATCGCTTCCGCCATGCATCGAGCTCTGCAGGACGGCGTCACGGTCGAGAGCGTGTTCCAGTCGGTGGCGGGCCTGCGGGCTCGCGTGCGGGCGCCGCTCGTGGCCATGGTGAGCGTGTCGATTGTGCACCGCACGGGCGCGGGCGAGTTTGCGAAACGGGCGAAGGACGCCGGCTTCGACGGGGTCATCTACCCCGATGCGCCGCTGGAGGAAGCGGCGCGGTACACCGAGCCGGCGGTGCAAGAGGGCTTGACGGCGAGTCTGCTGGTGGCGCCGACGACGGCCGCCGATCGGGCCGCGAGAATCGCGAAGGCGTCCAGCGGCTTCCTGTATGTGCTCGCTCGGGCCGGCATTACGGGACAGGGCGGCGGCGGGCCGGTGAAGGGCTTGTCCGAGCGATTGGCTGCCCTCCGACGGGCCACCCCGCTTCCGTTGGCCTGCGGGTTCGGAATCTCGAGCCCGGAGGATGTGGGGTGCGTGGTTTGGGCTCCGCCCCGCGGCGGTGGCGCCGACGCGGCCATCGTTGGGTCGGCATTGGTCCGAAAGGTCGAGGAATCCGGGGCTTCCGGGGGGGCGGAGGCAACACACAACTTTGTGTCCTCGCTGACGCGGGTCGCCAAGAATTCCGATAGTTGAGTGCCCGAGGGGCTTGCGTGATTCGTGCGCACGCGCAGAATGCTGCGCGGCGTCGAATCGTGACGCCGCCGCACGCACCGACACTTCACGCTGAAGCAGGTCAGCAAGGGAAACCATCATGACGCCATCGACCGCCCGGAAGGACGCGATCGCCGCGGTGATCTCGTGGGATGAGAACGCGCATCGCCTGCCCGAGGGATCGCTTCGCGCCGAGCAGGTGTTCGGACGCGACGTGTTCTCCGAGCGCGTGATGCGCCAGCGTCTTCCGAAGGACGTGTTCAAGAAGGTGCAGCGGACGATCCGGCTCGGCGAGCCGTTGGAGGAGGCCGTGGCGGACACGGTGGCCAACGCGATGAAGGACTGGGCCATCGAGAACGGCGCGACGCACTACTCTCACTGGTTTCAGCCGCTGACGGGTCAGACCGCCGAAAAGCACGATTCGTTTCTTGGGCCGGACGGCACGGGCGGCGCGATTGTTGAGTTTTCGGGCGATCAGCTGGTGCAGGGCGAGCCGGATGCTTCGAGTTTTCCATCTGGCGGCGTGCGCGCCACGTTCGAGGCCCGCGGGTATACTGCCTGGGACGCCACGAGCCCGGTGTTCCTGATGCGCGGCGCCAACACGGTGACGCTGTGCATCCCGACGGCGTTCGTCTCGTGGATGGGGGATGCGCTCGACCTGAAGACCCCCCTGCTGCGATCGACGGAGGCGCTCTCGGCCCAAGCGATGCGGATGCTGCGGGTGTTCGGCTCTGACGCGGGTGTTTCCCGCGTGCTCACAACCGTCGGGGCCGAGCAAGAGTACTTTCTGATCGATCGCAATTACTACTTCGCTCGCCCGGACCTGATGATTTGCGATCGGACGCTGTTCGGCGCGAAGGCGCCGAAGGATCAGCAGCTCGAGGATCACTACTTCGGCTCGATCCCACCTCGCGTTCTCGCGTTCATGGCGGAGTGCGAGCGCGAGCTGTTCACGCTGGGGATTCCGGTGAAGACGCGTCACAACGAGGTGAGCCCGGGCCAGTTCGAGCTGGCGCCGATCTTCGAGTTGAGCAACGTGGCATCCGACCATCAGATGGTGCTGATGGAGACGCTGAAGCGCGTGGCGCCGCGGTACGGGCTGCAGTGCATCCTGCACGAGAAGCCGTTCGCGGGCATCAACGGATCGGGCAAGCACAACAACTGGTCGATGTCGACGGACACGGGCGTGAACCTGCTTGATCCTCGCGATGAAACGCACATGAACATGCAGTTCCTGTTCTGCCTGTGCGCGGTAATCCGGGCGGTGGACATTCATGCGGACCTGCTGCGCGCCTCCATCGCGAGCGCCGGGAACGACCACCGGCTTGGCGCGAATGAGGCCCCGCCCGCCATCGTCTCGATCTACCTCGGCGACATGCTCTCGGACATCATTCGACAGTTGGAGACCGGCTCGCCGGAATCGACGAAGCGCGGCGGCAAGCTGGATCTCGGCGCGCGGATGCTTCCCCAGATCCCGCGCCACGCGGGCGATCGCAACCGCACCTCGCCGTTCGCGTTCACCGGCAACAAGTTCGAGTTCCGGGCCGTGGGATCCTCCGCGGCCGTGGCGTGGCCGAACACGGTGCTCAACACGATCGTGGCTGAGAGCCTCGATGTCATGACCACCGAGCTGGAGGAGGCTGTCGGGGAGAATCCGACGCTGGCGAAGCTGCAGACGGCGGTGAAGGCGATTCTCAAGCGGGTCGTCAAGGAACACAAGCGAGTTGTGTTTGACGGTGATGGCTATACGGCGGCCTGGGTGAAGGAGGCCGAGAAGCGGGGCCTGCCGCACGCACGAGAGTCGGTCGAGGCGCTGGGCGCTTTCGGGTCGAAGAAGGCGCAGGACCTCTTCAAGAAGTACAGCGTGCTGACCAAGACCGAGTTGGAGTCTCGCCGGCTGGTATTCCTTGAGAAATACTGCAAGCAGCTGACGATCGAAGCGAACACGATGCTGACGATGGCCCGTCGGCTCATCATGCCGGCCGCGCTGCGGCAGCAGGGCGAACTCGCGGAGACCGTCGCGGCGTCTGAGGCGGCGGAGCTGGAGTGTGAGGGGCTTCGTGCCGATGCGGAGTCGTTTGCCGGGCTTGTTGATCGACTGCGGAGCGCGATCGGCGCGTTGGACGCATCGATGGACGGGCACGAGGCTGACCCGAAGAAGCACGCCGAGCATCTGCGGGACCATGTGCGGCCTGCGATGCAGGATCTTCGCGAAGTCGCGGACGATCTGGAGCGCAGGGTGTCGGACGATCTGTGGCCGATCCCGACGTACCGAGAGATGCTGTTCATCAAGTGACGGCCAAGGGCCCCGGGCAGTGGTTGGTCGCGCCGGTATCTTTCCGGTGACGGCTTGCTTCGGCCCCGTAGCTCAGCGGTTAGAGCGCCCGACTCATAATCGGTGCGGTCGCAGGTTCGAATCCTGCCGGGGCCATTTGTTCGGCGCAAGTCAGTCTGTTCCAATTCGTTACGAATTTGCTCTCGTCGGATTCGCGTTCCGGGGCGCCCAGTCCTGAGACCGGTCGGGCCCGGAGCCGTTCGCACGGTATTGAGGATTATTCGAGATACCCCTGCAAGGGGCATTGACGGTGGACAGGCGGGTGGTACCGTGCCGCGCATCGTGGCCTAGGGTTTTCCCGTCGTCATCTCACAACAGGAGGCAACGCGTAGCCAACCGCACGGGCTCTCTGGGTCCTGTGGTCGCGGCGCCGCGCGGATGTTCCGCGCGCAACGCACGCGACCCCGCATCGTGTTCGGCCCGGGCCGAGCCGCCCGGGCAGGAGGCTCTCTCGTGAGCGTCAAGTTGATGTTGGTCGGAGTCGGCGTCGTGATCGGGGCATCGGCGGCGTGGGCGGCGGGCTCGCCCGGGGAGGTTCGGCCGGAGGCCGAGCTGAGGGAGGGCGATGCGGGAGGCGTGGGGGACTGGCGGGACACGTGGCGGGCAAAGCGTAACGCGATGTTCGAAGCCAATCCGAATCTCGCGCACGATCCGACGTCGATCCTGGTGCAGTTCAGCGCGAACGTGCTCGAGGCGGACGTGGCGGTGATGCGCTCGCTGGTGAGCGGGGCGACGATCACGAAGTTCTCACTGACACCGGGGCTGGAACACATCGCGGTCGCGGTGGACGCGGAGAATGCGGTCGCCCTGCTGGAGATGATCGGCAAGCGGCTGGGCGTGGTGGAGTACGCGGAGCCGGACTACACGTACAGCCTGCACGCCACACCGAACGACACGCATTACGGCCTGCTCTGGGGCATGCACAACACGGGTCAGACCGTGGCGGGCGACCCGGGCGTGGCGGATGTCGACATCGATGCGCCGGAGGCGTGGGACATCATCACGACCACGACGATGCCGATCGCGGTGTGCGACTCGGGACTGCGTCGCACGCACGAGGACATCTCGGGGAATCTCTGGACAAACCCGGGCGAGATCGCGGGTAACGGCATCGATGATGACGGGAACGGGTACCGGGACGACGTGCAGGGCTGGGACTTCTACTTCAACGACGCCGACCCGAACGATGGGAACGGCCACGGGACGCACGTGGCGGGCACGATCGGTGGGAAGGGCAACAACGGCAAGGGCGTGACGGGCGTCAACTGGAACTGCAAGATCGTTGCGCTTCGGATCGCGAACAACGCCGGAAGCATCTCCTCGTCCGCGGCGATCAACGCGATCAATTATTGCGTCGGGAAGGGCATCAAGGTCTCCAATCACTCGTGGGGAGGCGGCGCGTACAGCCAGTCGATGTTCAACACGATCTCGGCGGCCCGAACCGCGGGACACCTGGTGATCGCGGCTGCCGGGAACGGCGGCGCCGACGGCATCGGGGACAATAACGACTCTGTGGCGCACTATCCGTCGTCGTACAACCTGGACAACATCATCGCGGTGGCAGCGATCAACAACGACGGGAATCTGCCGGGGTTCTCGAACTACGGCGCGACGAGCGTCGACATCGCGGCTCCGGGCGTGCTGACCGCGAGCGCGTACAAGACCAACAACACGTCGTACGTGTATCTGGACGGGACGTCGATGGCGACGCCGCATGTCACGGGGGTTGCGGCGCTGGTGTGGACGCGCTATCCGACATGGACGTACAGCCAGGTACGATCGCGGATTCTGTCCTCGGCGGTTCCCCGCGCGAGCCTGAGCGGCAAGTGCGTGACGGGCGGCGTGCTCAACGCGCACGGCGCGGTGCAATGACAAGCTAAGCGAGCCGAACCAAGGAACTCCGGTCGAGGGCGGCGTGCCGTGTGCGCGTCGCCCTCGCTCTGTTGTGCGCGCCATCGTGATCGATAACTCCCCGTCGGATCCGGTCGGCGGGGCGTTTCGTTGGTGATCTACTCGTTCGGCGTGTCGTCAGCGAGCGGGCCCTTGCCGTGTGCAGCGGTGTGTCGCGATCAGGCCGGTCAGCAGCAGGACGTTTGCTTCCGGCGCGAGGATGTCCCGGACCCGAATCGCATCGCCGATGTTTTCGATCCAGGACGAGATTCCGCCGGTGAGCGTCGGAGCATCACTCGCCGCTCCGCGTTCGGGCAACGTTGCGCCTTTGCCGAGTCGGGATGTGGTCATCGGTTTTCCGCTGTGCGAGAGAGGAACCAGATTGGCCCGTACTCAACGCCGACTGGCTCGGCCTTCGCCAAGCACATTCGAAAAGTGAGGCGCGTTGGGGGGTGGCTCATCGGTGTCTTGCGTCCTCAGGGACGCGGCGGAGAGGGTGAGCAGGATTGCCCGAAATACGAGAGCACCAGATTCAGATCGTGAAAATTGACCAGCCCGTCCCCGTTGACGTCGCCGATCAGCCCGAACCCCGTCTGCCCGTAGAAGCTCAGCACGTTGTTCAGGTCAGCGAAGTTGACCATGCAATCGCCGTTGGTGTCGCCCGGGATTCCGCCGGGCATGATCTCGATGAACACTGATGTGGCATTGGCGGAGTATCGGGCTCGCCAAACGCCAACTTTCTTCGGAAGCACGACGTGCTGAAACGCTCCATTGATCGACTGGGCTGACAGGACCTCGTAGATCTGCCCCACTTCGGGCTCAAAGCCGTCTTCGATGGACACACGCAGTCGTCCGGCGAGCGACGCCTCGCCGGCCACCAGGAGCCGTCCGACGTTGGACGATCCCGGAGGCCCGCCAAGTCGAATGTCAAGCACGGACGTGGCCAGGTAGTACACCGGAGCGCCGACCTGCTCGTAATCACCCAGCACCGACAGCAGCCCCGGCGCGTCCTCCCCGGGTGACACTACACCTCGGCTCACCAGCAGCCCACCGACGGCGCCGGCGCCTTCCAAACGCCCGTGAGGTGAGACCTCCAGCGTTTCCACCTCGACGCTGGCCCCGCTCCCGATTCGGAGACGTGCCGATGGGCTCGCGGGCGGCGCGGGCTTTGGTCCGACGAGGATGAGATTGGCCGTGGCCATCGTCCCGGCGCCCTGCAGGGTCACCTCACCGACGGCGTCTTCGTTTTGGGCGATCACGATCTCGCCCGCCGAGATCCGTCCTCCGGCGTCCGCGATCACCGATCCATAGCCACCTTTCGGCCCAAACGCCGATCCACCGACGGTGAGACGATGCGTGGCGTGCAGTTCCGAGCTCACCCCAACCGCCGTCACCGAACCCTGCCCCCCGGACATCGCGCCGATGTCCACAAAGGGAGCCGCGACGACCGCGCCATTCTCCACGGCCAGCGACGCCAGCCCAGCCGAACCCACGACGAGCCTCGAATCGACAACGAGCGCGGAGCCGGCATCGGCAATAATTGCTTCGCCCCAACCCGTAAACGACCCACCCAGATACGCCGAGCGGGCGGTCACCACACCGCCTTGGGTCGCTCGAAGTGTGGCGCCGCCCGCGAATCCGACGAACATTTCGCCCCAGTTTGTCCACGCTGATCCGGCGCCGACCACTTCCACGAGCGCCTCGTCGTCCCAGTTCGTCGAGAGATAGGACGACACCGCGCGAAGCGGCCCGCCGAGCACGCGCAACGCCGCCACACCCTTCTCGCTGCCGACGTTGAGGGAATGTTCAAACACGCTCATCCCCGGGTTCAGCAGATTGAGCTCGCCACCGGTGAGCACGAGCGACACGTCGCCTGAAATCGAGCGCATCGAACCGACAAACATCGGTTGCGCGGCCCACACCTGGTACGTCGCCGCGAGACCGAACGCGGCCGTGTCCGTCGGGCCGGGCATCGTTCCCGTGCTCCAATTGGAGCCGGACGTGAACGCGCCCCCGGTCGGCGACATCCAGTAGTTGTCGGCCAGCGTGGCGGCGCATGTGAGCCACGTCAATGCCGACATCGCCGGAGCGACCAATCGCCGCCGTACGCCTGCCGATGTGGCGCTCAAGGAGCAGCTCCGAACGCGCTGAGCACTTCATTGAGGTCAAGAAAATCGACGACGCCGTCTCCGTTGACGTCCCCGGCGATGCCCGGCCCGCTCCTTCCGAACGCGCTCAGCACCTGGCTCAGATCGACAAAGTCGACGCGTCCGTCACCGTTGGCGTCGCCCGCGACGGTGTTGATGGGATCGAGAAACGTGAGTGAACGCAGCGATTGCTCGCGCTGGGGCTGGTCATAGGCGTTCAGCGGATCGACCATGCCGCCGAACCACACGAAGGACGACACCCCGGTCTGATCCGCGCTGGAGAATCGGATCTCGCGGGGTGGAGCGGCGAGACCGAAGGACACGCTCGCCGAGACGAGCGGGCGCATGCCGACCGTTGCGGTTAGGTCGGTTCGTGTGGGGGTTCCCGAGAGGCAGACGCGGACCTGCGAGCCTCGCATGAAGAAGGCGTTCGGGATTTCCAGCGACGGCCCGGGGATCCCGGCGCTCGTGACGCGCAAGAGCAGACGCTTCCCGAGCGTGTCCGCGGTGAGTTCGATGAAGTTCATGGCGTCCGATCGAACGCAGGCGAGCGTCCACTTCGTTGGAGTCGGGGTTGAAGCGTCCCACGCGTCATTCGGCACTTCACCCGCGAGGGCCAGCGTCCACGTCGGAGAAGCCTGCAGGCCCGTGACTACACCGATCTCGCTCGACGCGGTGCTGCTTGCCGGCAACGCGAACCCGGGGAATCCGATTCCGTCTGTCAGCGAATCGAACGCGATGTAGGCGCTGTACTGAACACCGGCGGGCTTCGTCAGCAACAGCTCCGGCGCGTAGGGCGAGCTCGACGCCGGGGTGAGCAAATCTCGCAACGAGAACGGAGACCAGGCGTCCTCGGCGATCACGGCGTGCAATGCCCGCTCGGGAGTCCATGTGGCGCCATCACCCATCCGCAACAGCATGTCCACCGACTCCGACCCGATGGGCATGGTCCAGCCCCGCACGGTGAACCGCCCGGCCGGCAGCAGCCCTGTGCCGCCCGTCAGCCTCCAACGAGCCACCAGCCACCCCCCGGCGGGCGTGGCGCGCGCTTCGTACACCGGGCCCGAAGTTGGCGGCTGGGGGCTGAGCTGCGCCCGCTCCTGGGGCGTGAGCAGTCGCAATTCGTTGTGCGTGTCCGAAGGCAGCGGCGGGTTGATGGTGGCCGAGACGTGATTGACGCCGCCCCGCCCGATCAGCAGTGGTGAGAGCCGTCGTGTCTCCGGGATCTGGATCCGGCGCACGCCCGCGCCGGCTGTGAGCGAATCGAGATAGATATCGCCGGCGTGCAGCACGGGCTCGTGCGCACCGCCGGGCGCAAACGCCTCAGCCCATGATGATCCGTCGGGGGAAAAGAGCGTGCGCTGCGAGTCGTTCGCGTGCGCTTCCAGCCCCGCGCTCAGTGTCGCCACGTACGGCCCGCCCATCTCCGGGGTCGGCGTTCGGATCAGAAACACTCGGCTTCCCGGGCCCGATTGAAACCCCTCGCCATGCACATGCTTCACATTCGCCCTGGATTGCGCGTCATCATCCGGGCGCACCCTGAAAATCTGCTGCGAGCCCTCGTCAGCCCCGAGCAGCACCTCCCCCGCTTCACGTCCCGGGGCACAGCCCACGAATTGCAGCCCCGATGTCGTGAGCGAGCCGTGGTAGGCGTGATCGACGTTCCACCCCGCCGCGTGATAGTTCGTGTCCGCGCGCGTCGCGCTTGCGATGCGTGAGAATTCGAAACCGTCCCCGAAGGCGGTGAGCACTCGGAGGCCGCCTGCCCCGAACGGCACGACGGCCGAGGCGTGCGCATGCTCTCCGAACCCGTTCGAAGCGGTGATCACGGGCGCGGCCTGTTCCACGTTCCAGGGCTGCCCAACGCCCGTTCGAGTCGCGCGAAACAGCAGCGTCCGTCCGCCGTGCGCATCCGCCGTGGCGGGGCCCCGATAGCGATAGTCCGAGGCCGCGAACCATGCCTCCGTAGGAGCGTGGCCCCGTGTGAGCGGCCACCAGTTCTGCATGCTCCAGGACCGCACTCGGGAGACGCCGGGCTGCACGGGCTCGTCCTCGTGGTGCAGAGCCCAGGTTCGACCCTGGTCAGTGGAGATCACGATCGCCGTGGTCACGGGGCGCCAGATTCCGGGCGATTCTTCCAATGAGACAGCGCACAGCAGCGCGATCAACCCGTGACACACCACCCCGGCCTCGGGGTTGTAGGACTTCCCGGGGACCGCCCCTTGCAGAATGTCGGCACGAAGCGACCATGGGCCCGTGAGGAACGTACGGATCCGTCCCACACCGGTAAGCTCGGCCGATAGCAGGTCTTCCCCGCCGACCGTGAACACGTCGATGACCTCTTCCACGTATTCGCGCAGCACCAGCAACGGCGTTTGGCCGTCGTGATCCAAGCCGGACGCGAGCCATCGCGTCATCCAAGCGGTTGTGCGAATCGGCTCCACGGGGCTTGGACCGGACGCGACCAGTCGTGCGCTGCCAAAGCGCGGCTCATTGGCGAGGATTGGTGGCCCCGTTGGCCCCACGGTCGGGCTTCCTCTCGAGAACTGGAACCCGACGCCGGGCGTGCCGGCAAACGCCCCATCGAACACAAATCGGCGAATGGGCGGGCCGAGCGGGTCCGCGGCGGCCGGCAGGCCGTGCAGCCCACACGCCGCCAGCAACGCCAACGTGAGCACGATGCGGCCGAGGGATCGCGCGCACGCCCATTGGGCGCGAGGATCCTTGTTCGGTCTGGCGCAAGGCATCTGGCCCACGATTCTCCCCTCGAATCAACATACCCCCTGCCGCTCCCGATGCGATCCAATTCACGCAGGATTGCCGGCTTGATCCCCGAACTCCGCCCATAACCGGCGGCCGCTGCCCCTGTCACAGGCTCCATCCAACGGCTCCGCGGCCACCATTGGTGCGGCTGGCGCCGGTTGTAGCGATGCCCGACCGGCATCGGGCTTGAAGTTCCACCGGCCCCTTGGCGACCGGGAGGTAGACTTGCCCGTGGCGAAGGGATTTCAGACCGCGGGCCTCCAAGCCGCGGCACATAACCCCAGCGGCCGAAGAGCCCAGGAGTCAGCGCGTGTCAACCGATCAACCCAAAGGCGAAGAGATGAACCTTTCTCTTCCTTACTTCGAGGAGTACCTGGGCGCCGTGCTTCGTCCGAGGATCGAGCGCATTCTCACGCAGGGCCAGGACACGTGGAACGAGATCATCTGGCGGGCGGTGGTCCATGCGGTCACCGCGGACCAGCCCGGTCAGCGGGGCATGAGCCCGGACGCCATCGAGCGGCTGCTGCGGGACGGGCTCGGCCTGAAGATCGAAGCGAGCGTGACGACGAGATTCGAGCCGCCGTCGCGCCCGGCCGAGTCGATCGCCACGCGAGTGGAGCCCAACGACGGCGACGTCATGGATCGTCGGTCTGAGTCGAATCCGCTCGTTCGCGCGATTGCCGGTCCGCGCCGCGTGGGCCCGGGGCGCTGAGTCCGGGCCGACCGTGGTCCACACGCTGCACGAAGGCGAATACGCCGCGTCCGACGATCCGTCCTGGATCGACGAAGCGGTGCTGCACGCGTTTCTCGTGGGATCCCATTGGGCGAAGGACATCCCGTTGGAAACGCAGCGGCGCGCCATGGCGCATTCGCTCAACGTAGCCATCTGCCACACGTCAGGCGACGATGAGCGCACGATGGTCGGCTTCGGCCGACTGGTGACCGATCGCGCGACGTTCGCGTACCTGTGCGACGTCTTTGTGGTGGAGGCGCACCGTGGACGGGGCTTGAGCCTGCTGCTCATGCGTCACATCCAGTCGCACCCGGAACTGCAGGGGCTGCGACGGTGGGTGCTCTCTACCAAGGATGCCCACCGGATCTACGAGCGTTTTGGATTCGGAAGCGTCAGGCACCCGGATCGCTACATGGAGATCTTCGACCCGGAGATCTACTCGAAGGCGAAACACGCGAGGTGAACCCGTAACGGGTGGTGTGCGAGCTCATGTTCAAAAATGACAACGCCGACCGGGGGATGCCCGATCGGCGTTGTGCGTATATCGAGAACAGCGGGTAAGGCCTGCGCCCCGGCGTTGCCGCCGGAGCGCTCATCCCTCGTGAAGAGAGATGAGCGAGAGTGGGCTGACGAACCGACTGCGGATCGCTCCGCGGAGGTCTCCGGTTAAAAAGGAGACGACGCTGGTCGGTCTAAGGTATCCCTTAGAAAGGAGGTGATCCAGCCGCAGGTTCCCCTACGGCTACCTTGTTACGACTTAGTCCCAGTCACCGAGCTCGCCTTCGGCACCGCTGAAATGCGGCGACTTCGGGCGCTCCCGGCTTCCATGACTTGACGGGCGGTGTGTACAAGGCTCAGGAACGTATTCACCGGAGCGTAGCTGATCTCCGATTACTAGCGATTCCGACTTCATGCAGGCGAGTTGCAGCCTGCAATCCGAACTGGGGCGCGTTTTTTGCGAT
>CAZWZL010000017.1:0-55797 GCA_964638515.1 uncultured Phycisphaeraceae bacterium | reverse complement strand
GTCGCGTCTCGCTATCGACGCATGGGCGCGCAACACGCTCCGGATTGACGAAGTTGGCAGCGCGAGGAGGCGGGGAGGAGAAGGAGTTGATGGTGGTGCGGGAGCCACGAGCATGGACGGTGCGATCGGATGCAAGGGGGAGTAGCGATGTGCGATAGCCCTCTCCCCGTCGAAGCGCCTGGGAGCGGTGGCCGGGGTCGTGCGTCGCGGGAATGGACTGCGCTCATTGCTCTGGACAAGCGAACTGCGCGATGTACAGTGTGCGCGGATGACACCGATGTCTGCCATGGCCTGAGTGACCTCGCTCCCCCGCCCTCGCACTGACGAGGAGCGATCGCGAGCGCGCCCAGCCTGACCGTCGAGCCCCGCTCGCCCGATCAGGCCGACGCACCACGCGCAGAGCCGAGGTCCCTCACCCCCACCACTCCCGAAGTTTCGCACGCCACACGCGCCCGGTTCTCCGCGCGCACCACACAACGCCCAAGGCGATCGCCCCCGTTCCTTGAACACGCGATCCGCCCGCGCGATCCCCTTGCGCTCACACGGACCACATCACCCATGCCTCACGCCGATACACACGCTCGCTCCACGAACGACACGTTCACCTGCATGAAGTGCCGCCACACCGTCCCCCTCGCCGCATGGGGCACGAAGCACCGCAACCACTGCCCCGCCTGCCTATGGTCGCGCCACGTCGATGACGCCCCCGGCGACCGGCAGTCCCCCTGCCGCGCCCTCATGGCCCCCGTCGCCATCGAGGTCCGACGCGACGGCGAATGGGCCATCCTGCACCGCTGCTCGGCCTGCAACGCCCTCAAGGCCAACCGCATCGCCGGCGACGACCACGAATTCGCCCTCCTCGCTCTGGCCCTCCGCCCCATCGCCAACCCCGCCTTCCCCATCGGCAGGCTCGACTAAGCGCCACAAGTCCCCGACGGCGCGACACCCACTCGCCCTCTCCCGCGCGCTGCGCGCATACCCTTGCCCTGCGCCGACAGCGCACGCCACGGAGGATGCCATCATGCGCCGAACCCTGACCAGCCTCGCCCTCGCCGCCCTCTGCACCGCCGCCGCATTCGCAAGCACACCCACGTCAACGGAGACCAGCAACATGAAACATGCCGTGCTCGCCGGCGGGTGCTACTGGTGCGTCGAGGCCGTCTTCGAAGAGCTCCAGGGCGTGCACGAGGCCGTCTCCGGCTTCGCGGGCAGCGGCGTCACCGCAAGAGATTTCAACGACGCGCACGCCAAGGGCCACGCCGAGGCCGTCCGCATCACCTACGACCCCGACGTCATCGACTACGTCACCCTCCTCGAAGTCTTCTTCGCCACGCACGACCCCACCACCCTCAACGGTCAAGGCGCCGACATCGGCGTCGAATACCGCAGCGCGATCTTCTACGCCGACGACGCCGAGAAGGAAGCCGCCGAGGGCATGATCGCCGCGCTCACCGAAGGCCTCCTCTTCGATCAGCCCATCGTCACAACGATCGAGCCCCTCAAGGAATTCCACGTCGCGCCCGACCGCCACCAGAACTACGTTTGCAACAACCCCGGCCAGCCCTACGTCGAGAGCGTCGCGATGGACAAGGTGGCCAAGGTCCGCAAGAAGTTCAAGGAGCGGCTCAAGCCCGAGTCCCCGCTCAAGCGCTGACCGCGACCCGCGCTCCCCCGCGCGCGAGCCGCCGTGCAACCCGGCCCAGCCTCAGGCGCCCTGCTTCTTGAGCACGCCCACAAGCGCGAGCAGCACCACCGCCCCCGCCGTGGCCGTGATCAGCGAACCGAGCAGGCTGGTGGTCTGAAACCCCAGCGCGCCGAACAGGAAACCGCCGAGCATCGCGCCGACCACGCCGATCACGAGATTGCCGACGAACCCGAACCCTCGTCCCTTCATCACCAAGCCCGCGAGAAAACCCGCCAGCAGACCGATCAGCAGGAACCAGACGATCGACATGCGCGTGCTCCGTTTGGGCCGAAACAGCGTCGGCCCGACGCGGCCGCGCTGGAGATGACGCATGCCATTGTAAACTGAATCCCCGCAAACCTCACCTGGGAGCAAAGTGATGCCGATCAAGCCTTGGTTGGGACCGATGGTGGCCGTCGTCGCGTGGTGCTCCGGAGCGATCGCCGAGAGCGACGTATTTCCCTGGGACCCCGTCGCGCTCACACAGGGCCATGAAATCTCCGGGCGCGATTCGCTCGCCGTAGACCGCCCGCCGTACCTCTACCGCTTCGCAAGCGATGAATCCAAGGCCGCGTTCGAGCGCGACCCCGAACGCTTTGAAGTCCAGATGGGAGGAGCCTGCGGACGAATGGGCCCGCTCTCCGGAGCCGGCTCGAGCGAGCGATACGCCGTCCACGAAGGGCGGATCTACGTCTTCGCGTCGGACTCGTGCAAGGCGACGTTCCTCAAGGCGCCGGCGGATTTCATCGAGCGCACGCAATCGTTCGAGGGCGCGAGCGAGCCCGACCTCGCGTCCGGTCGGGAATGGATCGAGCGCGCGGTGGCCGGAATGGGCGGCGCCCCCGCGCTCGACGCGCTGCACGCGTACCACGAGTGGGAGGAAAAGAAGACCGCGTCCGGCGACCGCGAATACCTCGTGCGCCGCGACCTGGCCATGCACAGCGACGGCCGGTGGATCCGACGCGAATCGTGGGACGAAGCCTGGAGCGCGTTCCGCGTGCGAGGCGACGAAGGCGTCTCCGCGAGCGCACGAGGCGACGAGCGCGTGCTCGCGCCCTCGCAACGCGCGGCCGTCCGCCGTATGTTCCTGCGCAAACCGGCGCTGCTGCTGCGACACCGCGCCGAGCCCGGCTTCCACGCCGTCGACCTGGGAGACAGCCCCACGCGCGAGGGACGCCGGCTGGTGCGCGTCTGGTTCGACGGCGATGCAACCACCCTGGAAATCGACACCAACACCGCGCGCGTCGCGGCCATCGAATACGCCGGGCGCGGGCCCGACCTCCGCGCCGCCCGCGTGCGAACCGAGTTCGGAGACTTCCGCGAGGTCGCCGGGCTGACCCTGCCCCACGCATGGAGCCTGACGCACAACGGCGACGCCCACAACGCAAGCGAGCGAAAGGTCGACATGATCACACTCAACGACGAGCCCGGCGTGGAGCGCGTCTTCACCGCGTCCGGAGGCTGAGCCCGCTCACCTCAGAAAAAACGCCAGGAACGCGCTCTCCTCAGCCTCCACCACCACCGGCGCCCACGTCGTCGACGACTCGTTGTACGGCTCCGTCCGCACGTTGCCGTGCCGATCGCGCCGCGCCCAGATCGAGCCCGACGTCCACGTCGTCACCGGCACGAAGTCCACCCGGTCGGTCTTCCCCAGACGCCGCGAAGACCACACCACCAGCGTCGCCCCCAGCTTCCCGCCAAGCTCGCGCAGCTCCTTCGAGTCCGGCCGGTCAAACGCGTTCGTCCGAAACTCCGACGACGCCAGCACCCGCGTTACGCCCGACTGCGCCGTCACCTGCAACGCCCGAAGCAACCTCCGCTCCGCGTCCTCTCGGCGCTCGCTCGACCACTCCTCCACCGGCGCATCGCTCCGCGCCACCTCCGCGCGAAGCTCAGCCAGCACCGGCTCCACCCGCTCCCACGCCACGTCACGGACCCGAACGTCCGCAGGCCGCACCCGCGCCCCCTCCGCCGCCGTGACAACCGTCAGCCGCTCCTCCCACAACGAGGATCGGCACGCGAACAGCGCACAAGGCGCCAGGAATGCAAGAGCGAACAGGGCTCGACGTGGCATGGCGCAGCATGGTACCGGTCGGGCGGGATCCGGGCCGAGCGCGTATGGTGTGAGGCGCCGGGGAGAAGGAAATCGGAGGCACAACGATGAAACTCGCGCGTCGGCTCGGACTGGCTCTGGGATTGGTGGTCCTCTTGGTCGTGGTCGGCCTCATCGTCGTGATGGTGTCGATCAACGGCATCGCGCGCGCCGGCATCGAGAAGGGCGGAACCTACGCGCTCGGCGTGCCCACCACGCTCCGCGACGCCAACGTCGGTGTCCTCTCCGGAACCTTCGCCATGTCCGGCCTGCAGGTCGCCAACCCGGAAGGATTCTCCTCGCCGAACTTCCTCACCCTCGGCGACGGCGCCGTCGCCGTCTCCTTCGCCTCGCTCCGAAGCGACACCGTCGAGATCCCCACGCTCCGCCTCGAGACCATCACCGCCTCGCTCGAACGCAAGGACGGCGCTTCGAACTACCAGACCATCCTGAACAACCTCAAGAGCCTCTCAGGCAGCGGTGAATCCAAGCCCGCCTCCAAGCCCGCCGGCGACGGCAAGAAGTTCGTCATCGGCGAGCTCCTCATCCGCGACGTCAAAGTCCATCTCGACGTCTTCGGCGGCCCCGGCGGCGCCCTCCAGAAACTCACCGCCGTCGACATCCCCATCGACGAGATCAAGCTCTCCAACGTCGGCAAGACCGGCTCCGGCGTGGCAGGCTCCGGCGTCACCATGGGCGAACTCACCTCCATCATCGTCCGCGCCGTGCTCGCCGCGGCCGTGCAAAAAGGCGGAGGACTCATCCCCGGTGACATCCTGGGCGAACTCCAGGGCTCACTCGCCTCGCTCGGAAACCTCGAAGGCCTCGGCATGAACGTCGTCGCCAACGCGAAGGGCGCCGTCGAGAACCTCGCCGGTGAAGCAGGAAAGATCGCCGAGCAGGGCCAGAAGTCCATCGAAGAAGGCAAGAAGGCCATCGAAGACGTGGGCAAGGGACTCGAAGGACTCATCCCGAAGAAGCCGGGCTAAGCAACTCACGAGACGATTCGACATGGTCGCGCACGAAATCTCTGACGCCCACGGATCGGAAGCCATCACCGACGGCATCCGCGTGCGCGTCCGCCCCGCATACGCCGCGGAACACTCCAACCCCGCCGAACGACAGTGGGTCTTCACCTACCACGTGCGCATCACCAACGAAGGCGAATCCGCGGCCACCCTCGTCGCACGACACTGGGTCATCGTCGACGCCGACGGCCGCACCCGCGAAGTCGCCGGCGAAGGCGTCATCGGCGAACAACCAAGGCTCGAGCCGGGCGATGCACACGAGTACTCCTCGTTCTGCCCCCTCGACACACCCTGGGGCTCCATGGAAGGCTCATACCTCATGCGACGCGACGACCAATCCCCCTTCAGAGCCTCCATCGCGCGGTTTTTGCTCGTTTCTGCCAGCGATCCACGGAACTGAGTTTCGCAATCGTCCGTTGTGTCCGGACCCATCGGGGGGTACGCTCTATCCGTCGTTGGGTTCTCAAGCAGATCGGTGTGTTCCAATGCGCCGAGTGGGGTCGAGCAGGCTTGCGGCCGTTGCGGCGCTCAGCGTCGGCGTGGCCGTTGCCGTCGGATTCTGGCTCACCCGATCCACACCCAGCCCCTCAACCTCCTCTTCGCCGCAGCTCGCGAACGCACGCGTGAACGCGATCCCCTCGACGAGCGCGAGCGGCCCCGCGAGCGCGGCCCTTCCCGACATCCAAGACTCCATGCCCGCCGCGGCATACTCCTGCGCACAGTGCCACGCGATGCCCCCGCCCGACGCGCTCGCCCGCGACGATTGGCCCAAGGCCATTCACCGCATCAACGACATCATCCGCGAGTACGCCCTCGGCGAGCCGCTCTCGGAAGACGCGCTCCGCCAGATCATTGGCTACTACGTCGATCACGCCCCAACCTCGTTGCCCCGCATCCCGCCGCCTTCCGGCCCGTCCCCCGTCCGGTTCGCCGGCGCACCCATCGGCCGCCCGCCCACGCCACCACCCGCCGGACGCCCCCCGGTGCTCGGCGTGCTGGCGCCCGCAAGCATCGCCTCCCCAACGGCCGCCGACGTGCTCGTGCCCGACATCGGCGAAAACCGCGTCTCGCTCCTCACGCGCGCCGGACAATCGTTCATCGAACTCACCATCGCCGAAATCAACGCGCCCTGCGTCGCCACCGCCGCGGACATCGACGGCGACGGCGACCAGGACGTTCTCGTCGCATCCCTCGGCCAGATGATGCCCACCGACGAGCCAGTCGGAAGCATTCACCTGCTCGAAAACCGCGGGCGTGGCGAATTCGTCTCGCGCATCCTGCTGGATCGTCTCGCCCGAGTCACCGACGTGCAGGCCGCGGACATGGACGGGGACGGCGATCTCGACGTCGTCTTCGCCGCGTTCGGGCTCTACGTCTCCGGCGAAATCGCCTGGCTCGAGCAGACCGCCCCGGGCGAATTCGCCTACCGCGCGATCCACTCGACCAACGGCGCCACGCACGTCCGGCTCGCCGACTTCGACGCTGACGGCGCCACCGACATCGCCGCACTCATCTCGCAGCAGCACGAAGCCGTCGTGCTCTTCCGCAACGCCGGAAGAGGACGGTTCGAGTCGTCCGACGCCTACCGCGCCCCGCACCCCCTCTGGGGCATGTCCTCCCTCACGCTCGCCGACCTCGACCAGGACGGCGATCAGGACCTCGTCATCACCAACGGCGATGCGCTCGATCAGGTCCCCAGCCCCAAGCCATATCACGGCGCCGCGTGGCTCGAGAACCAGGGCGACATGCGCTTCACGCACCACCCCATGTCCCCCGTCCCCGGCGCCTACTGCGCGAGCGCCGCCGACTTCGACCTCGACGGCGACATCGACGTCGTCGTCTCATCAATGATGAACGATTGGGAGGATCTCTCCAACCAGGCGCTCACGCTGCTCGAGAACGACGGCTCGCAATCCTTCACAGCGCGCCCGCTGTCCCACTCCCCGGCATGGCAGGTCTCGTGCCTCGCCGTCGACCTCAACGCCGACGGCCGCCCGGACATCATCTCCTCAGGCATGTACGTCATGCCGCCCTTCGCGCGGGTCGGGCGCATCACCGCGTTCCTCAACACGCCCCCCGCGCCCTGAGCCCGCGATTCAGGACGTTCGCGCCTGCACCTGGATCAGATGAAACCCAAACTGAGTCTTCACCGGATCGGACACCGCCCCAACCGCCAGCGGCCCGAACACCACGCGATCGAACTCCGGAACCATGGCCCCTGGCTCAAACTCGCCCAGCGTTCCGCCGCTCTTTCCCGACGGGCACGTGGAGTGCGACTTCGCCAGAGCGGCGAAATCTGCGCCCCCATCGATCTCCGACTTGATCTTCAACGCCGCCGATTCAGTCGCGACGAGTATGTGACGGGCAACGGCTCGGGCCATGGCAAATTCGCCTTTCGTCTGATAGAAGTTGCTGGTGGCGCATGACTCGCTTTGCGCTGCGATCACGCAATGATGATGCCGATCAGCCAACATCATACGACGTTCGCTCGCACTCAGGATTGGGTTGACCAAAACCGTGATTTGTGATAGGGTCTTGGTCGGAGAGCAGCGGATCATGATTCATCCGCACCCGTCGCCGCATGCACCGCGGCCGGATTGGGAGGAACAGATCGAATCCATTTCACCCGCTCGCGGGGTGGTCCGTCTCAGCCAGTATGCTGCCTCCGCGGCCATTGTGATAGGCCGAGCGCGGGAGACGTAGACCCACAACGCGAACCATCAGGATGACCCGCATGAAACGCCAACTGTTCCGATCCGGAATCTCCGGCCTCGCCATCGCCTCCGCCCTCCTCGCGCTCGGCTGCGCAACGCAGACCCCGCCCGAGTCGGCCTCGTACGGCACGCGATACCCGGGCGGCGCCGCCGAGCCCGCGAAGGTCGAGACCAAGCCCGCACCCGCCGCGCCGGCCCCCGTGGCCGACGCCGGCTGGATCCGCGAAGCCATGGCGTTCCCCACCGGAAACGTCGCCACCTCCGTCCTCCTCGTCGAGCGCATGTTCCCCGCGGAGATCTACGCCGGCCAGCCGTTCGACTACGAGCTGAAAGTCACGAATCTCACCGATCTCAGCCTGCGCGAAGTCGTGCTCGCCGACTACTGCGCCTCCAACTTCAAGCTCACCTCCTCAACCCCCGAAGCCACCTCAGCCAACCCGCCGCACTACACCTGGCGCCTCGGCGACATGGACCCCAAGTCCTCCAAGACCGTCAAGATCAAGGGCCTCGCCACCGGCGCCGGCTCGATCACCTCCTGCGCCACCGTCACCTACAACTCCCTCCTCTGCGCCACGACCAACGTTGTCGAGCCCGCGCTGAAGCTCGCGCTCGCCGCGCCCGCCGAAGTCATGGCCTGCGACCCGATCCCCGTCCGCGTCACCGTCACCAACACCGGCACCGGCACCGTCCGCAACGCCAAGGTCTCCGGCGCGCTCCCCGCGGGCCTCAAGACCGCGCAGGGGCAGACCGCCTTCTCCTTCGAGGCCGGCGCGCTCGCCGCAGGACAGTCGCGCGACTTCACCGTCAACGCCGTCGCCGAGAAGACCGGCTCCTTCGTCACCAAGGCCTCCGCGTCCGCCGAGCCTTCCCTGAAGGCCGAGTCACCGGCCGCCACCACCGTCGTCAAGAAGCCCGTGCTCACGCTCGCCATGGAAGGCCTCCCCAAGCGCTACTTCGGCGCCCCCGTCTGCTTCAACCTCTCCGTGAAGAACACCGGCGACACCGCCGCCAACGCAACCAGCGTCGAAATGCCGATCCCCGCAGGCGCGCAGTTCGCCAGCGCCACCGAGGGCGGTCGCGCCTCCGCGACCTCCGTCGTCTGGAACTTCGGCTCCCTCGCGCCAAACGCCTCCAAGTCCTTCAGCGTCTGCTTCAACCCCGCCGGAATCGGCAACGTCGCCGTCGCCGCGACAGCCAAGGCCACCTGCGCCGACGCCGTCGCCGCACGCTCCGCAACCGACGTCGAAGGCATCCCCGCAGTGCTCCTCGAAGTGATCGACGTCAATGACCCCGTCCTCGTCGGCGAGACCACCACCTACGTCATCACCGTCACCAATCAGGGCACCAGGACCGACACCAACATCAAGATCGCCTGCTCCATCCCCGCGGAAGCGGTCTACGTCTCCTCCTCCGGCGCAACCACCGGCTCCGTCAACGGCGGCGCACTCACCTTCGCCCCCCTCGCCTCCCTGGCGCCCAAGGCCAAGGCCGAGTGGCGCATCGTGGTCAAGGCCGGCAAGGAAGGCGACGTCCGCTTCGGCGTCGAAATGGACACCGACTTCCTGACCCGGAACGTCACCGAGACTGAAGCCACGCGCTTCTACGAGTTCCGCTGATCTCCGGCGCGACGGACCACGCGTCCCTCGCGCCATCAGACGCCAATCCAGCGCCCGCTCCGGTGTCGGGGCGGGCGCTTTCTTTGGAACACACGCGCCGGCGATCATCAGCCGACACCCCGATGAGGAGATCAACGTGGGAATCGTCAAGGAATTCAAGGATTTCGCCGTCAAGGGCAACGCGCTCGACATGGCCGTGGGCATCATCCTCGGCGCCTCCTTCAACAAGGTCGTCACCTCCGTCGTCAATGACCTCATCATGCCCCCCATCGGCCTCATGCTCGGCGGCGTCGATTTCAAGGACCTGCAATTCGTCCTGCAGGAAGCGTCCGTCGGCCCCGACGGCAAGCCCGTCGCTGAGGTCGCCATCAAGTTCGGGCAGTTCATCAACACCACGCTCGACTTCCTCATCGTGGCCTTCACCGTCTTCATGATCGTGAAACTGATGAACCGCGTGATCCGCAACCGCGAAGCCGAGGCCGCAAAGGCCTGAACCCTTCAACATGCTGACGATGTGATCGCGGGGTCCCGGTTCGCCCGGGGCCCCGCGTCGCATTTTCGCGAACCGCCCGCTTGCGGCATAATGCCCAACCTATGAGTGAACCGGTCGTCAATCTCACCGCGAACCTCGCCGCCGCCACGGTCAGCCCCAACGCCGCCAGAAGCCTCCAGCAACTCGGCGAGTCGACGCTGGGCGAGGACACCGTCAAAACGGCCGAGGAACTCGCCGACCAGCTCGCCCCGCTGCTGGCCGAGTACGGACTTCGCGCCATCGGCGCGATCGTCCTCTTCATCATCGCCCTCTACATCGCCCGGTTCTTCCGCAGAGCCGCCGTGCGCGCCCTCGAACGCGCCAGGATCGAGCCCACCCTCGCCCGATTCCTCGGCGCCACGGTCCGCTGGGCCGTCATCATCGTCGCCGTCATCGCCTGCCTCGGGATCTTCGGCGTCGAGACCACCTCCTTCGCCGCTGTGCTCGCCTCCGCGGGCCTCGCCATCGGCCTGGCCCTCCAAGGCTCGCTCTCCAACATCGCCGCCGGCGTCATGCTCGCCATCTTCCGACCCTTTCGCGTCGGCGACATCGTCAACGTCACGGGACACCTGGGCAAGGTCTACGAGATCGAGCTCTTCAACACCCGCATCGACACCTTCGACAACCGGCGCGTGATCATCCCCAACTCGCAGGTGTTCAACGGCGTCATCGAGAACGTCACCTTCAACCCCGTCCGGCGCGTCGACATCGACGTCGGCGTCGAATACCACACCGACCTCGCCAAGGCACGCGAAGTCCTCATCGAGGCCGTCCGCAATCTCCCCGACCGTGCGCCAGACCGCGAGCCCGACGCCGTCATCACCGCGTTCGCCGACTCCGCCATCACGTTCCAGGTCCGCGTCTGGACGCCGTCCGAAAAATGGCTCGACACGCGCCAGGCCGCGTTCCGCTCGATCAAGCTCGGGCTCGACGCCGCGGGCATCGGCATCCCCTTCCCGCAGCGCGTCGTCCACACGCCCCAGCCCCGGACACCCTGAGCCCGCGCCACGAGCGCCCGCTACCGCGCGCCAACGCCCGAAAGCCGCCCCCCCAGCCGGTGCGTCAGGTGGAACACCCCGTTGATCACCACCAGCGCCGCCAGCGCGCCGATCAGCGTCGACACCCCGACGCGCTCGTGCGTCAGCGTCCACACAAACTGCAGCACGCACAACACCGACACGAACACCAGCGTCTTGCCGCGCGGGATGATCGTCAGCATCAACGCGCCCAGCGGCGCCCCGAGCGCCACCACCGGCGCCGCGGCCAACCAGTTCAGCACCGCGCCCTCCGTCACCCGCCCAAGCGCCACGCTCACCCCCGCCCCGAGCAACGAATTGAACGCCATCAGCAACACGCTCGTCGACACCGCGCGCCGAACCTCACACCGATAGAGAAGCACCAGCACCGAGTAGATCACCATGTCCACGCCCACCCCCGAAAGCGCGGCCGGAACGCACCCGATCCCCGCGACGCACAGCCCAGCAATCGCATCCGTCCGAGGATTCAGCGCCCCAAGCCCCGTGGCCGTCGTGATCTCTCGAAGCTTCACCAGCGACATGATCCCGAACGCCGCCCACACGCACGCAAACACGATCTTCACCGCGACATCGCTCACCAGCGGCGTCAGCCACAGCAGGTACGCGGGCAGAAACACCAACGAACCCGCCATCGACCACCCAAGCACGCCCCACGCGATCGGCCCCCTCCGACACAGGATGAAGATCGACGCCGACGTCATCCCGATCGACTGAATCAGGAACGAGAAGTTCCGCCCGAGCGACGCGGGCTGATCAAACAACAGCACCAGAATCGGGAATCCCACCGTCCCCCCACCCATCGGCGTCGATCCCGCCACGTAAGACCCCGCCAGCATCGCCGCCGAAATCGGCCAGTGCTCCCCCACCCGCGCCCACAGCCCCAGCAAACTCACCGCGCCCGCCCACGAGACGTACACCACCCCAAGCCACAGCAACCAGACCCTGTACTTGGCAAGTCTCCCGGTTGGCGCCAGCGGATTAGCCATGCGGGGGCGGAGCATATCCAACCATCGGCCCGTCGAATCGCCCTCTTCTCCCCCGATGAATCCGATCTCGCTCCCGCATCGAACCCGTACCCATGATCGGTGAGAATCCACATCGTCCCCCCGCCGCAGACCGCGCCGTGGAGATTCACGCGCAGGGGAGCGACCGCCTCCTGGTCTCACGCATCATCCTCCCCCGACCGATCGACGAGGTCTTCGCCTTTTTCGCCGACGCGTTCAATCTCGAACGCATCACGCCCCCCTGGCTCCGATTCCGCATCCGCACCCCGCCCCCCATCGACATGCGCGTCGGCGCGCTCATCGACTACTCCCTCCGCGTCCGCGCCATCCCCGTCCGATGGCGCACCCGCATCGGCGAGTGGGATCCCCCCCGACGCTTTACCGACGAACAGATCCGCGGCCCCTACCGCCTCTGGCGCCACACACACGAATTCACCAGCGTCGAGGGCGGCGCCCTCTGCGTCGACCGCGTTCTCTTCCGCGCGCCGCTCCCCCGCCTCACCCACGCGCTCCTCGTCGAGCCCGACGTGCGACGCATCTTCCGCTTCCGCGCGAACGCGCTCCGCCGCCTCTTCGAAAACGAAGCCGCTTCAACGTCCGACGCGACGCCGCTCGTTACTTCGCAAACCCCTTCGCGCGGAAGTGCATGAGAATCTCGTTGTAAATCTGGCGCAGCGACTCCTCGCTCATCGCCCCGCCATGATCCTCATTCGGTCGGATCTCGATGTACCCGCCGCCCCGACCCGGAGCGTTCCGAGCGCCGATCTTGTCCAGCTCCGCCCCAAGTCCCTCAACCGCCCGGTTCAGGTAGAAATTGTCCTTCCCGCCCGCGATGATGCGGATCCGATCCCGAAACACCGGCCCGTACTTCGTAGGATTCTCCCGCACAAGCGCGGCAATGTCATACCGCCCCCACGCCTTCGCCACCGAACGATCAACCTCCCCCGTCTGCAAATCGAACAGCGGCTTCGGCGCGCCCCCCGCGCCCCGAGGCCCGAACACCGCCATCCAAGACGCCCACTGCTGCGCCCCCTGGCCCTCAGGACCGAGCACGCGCTCCAT
The DNA here is from genome assembly GCA_964638515.1 of uncultured Phycisphaeraceae bacterium. Classification (GTDB taxonomy): domain Bacteria; phylum Planctomycetota; class Phycisphaerae; order Phycisphaerales; family UBA1924; genus CAYPGJ01. The sequence continues at coordinate 43,028 of CAZWZL010000017.1, read as the reverse complement.
CGCCGCCTCCGTCCGAACCGTCATCCGCACCGAGTCGCCCACACGATACGACGGAATCTCGTTCCCATCCGCATCCACGAACATGCTCGACCGGTCGTACACGCTCCCGGCCTGGAACGCGCGGAAGTCCACCGGGTCCGGCGACCCCGCCCACGACTGCCCGAACACCGTCGGATGATGCATCGTCAGCCACACCGCGGACCACCCCCCCGAAGAATGACCGCGCAGCGCCCGCGCCTCCGCGTCCGGAATCAACCGGTACTTCTTCTCGAGCGCCGGAACAAACTCCTCCACCAACGCGCGAGCCATCGGCCCGTTGTTGTCCGAGTCCGCGAGCAGCGTGTGACCGTTCGGTCCGTTCGCGTCCAGGCAGATCAGGAACGCGTCCTTCCAGATCTCGTGCGTCTCGCGATACCGCGTGTCATCCGGAAACCGCGCACGACGCGCCCGGTGATGCCCCTCGATCCACGCGTCCCCGAAGTCCCCGCCCCACTCCGCCGTCGTCGGGAACCCGTGCACCCAGTACACCGCGGGATACGCGCGGCTCGCGTCGTAATTCACCGGGAACACAACCCCCGCCTTCATCGTCGTCTCCGCCCCGTGGAACGAGGACAGCAACTCCGAACGCATCTCGAAGAGCTCAACACCCTCGTACGGCGGCATCGGCCTCGGCCCGACGTCCACCATCTCAAATCGCACGAACGGCTTGGGCCGATCCGCACGAACCTCAAAGTTCACGTACGGCGACGACGAGTTTGTCGCCTCCTTCTGCCACGACGAGTGCTGCGCATTGCGATCCAGCACCGCCTGCGCCCGATACCGCCCCGCCGGCAGATCCTTCAGCGGGTGCGGAAAGAACAACTCGTCCCTGAACTTGATCTGATCCCCAACCTTCAGATTGTCCACCCACATCGAGAACATCGGCTGAGGCGCATCGAAGAACGGCCCGTCCCCGGGCCCGAGATCCGCCGGAAGCCCGCTCTTCTCGTTCAGCACGTACACCGTCAGCCGACCCGTGTACGGCCCGTTCGTGGCCAGCGGCGTCATCAGGATCTGGAAATACGGCGCATCGTCCTTGCCCGCGTCCGCCGGAGCCTTCTTCTCCTCCGGACGGTTCGGCACGAGCGGCTGCGCCGCGCACAAGCCCGCCAGCGAGGAGCCCAGCAACACCGACACGAACAGCGATTTCAGTCTCTTCATGGCTCGATCCTGCACTCCCGCCCCGGCTTTCGCAACCCGCCCCCCATGCCGGGGCTTTTCTCGGAACCCGGCCCGCCCCCGAGTGGTCGATCGGGGGCAAACTCGCGTCCGGCGGGCCTCAACGTCGGCCTTTGAAGGCCTTCTCTGCACCCCAAGACGCATCACGCTCCATCAGGTTCCCGCCCCGCCCACACCCATTCGCGCCGCCATCCCACACAATCCTTGCCCCGCCATCACACCGGGTTAGGATTCCGTCATGCAGGGCGCGCGTTCCCGGACCATCGCCCCAAACCACTCCCGAGCGTTCTCGATCGTCGAACTGCTCGTGAGCGTCGCCATCATCGCCATCCTCATCGCGATCATCCTCCCCACCCTCCGCGCCGCGAGAACCTCCGCACAGGACGCCGTGTGCATCTCCAATCTCCGAGTCCTCGGCACAGCATGGCACGCCTACGTCGCCGACAAGGGCCACTTCCCGCGAACACCCCGGTCCATCGCCAACGCCTCCCTCCCCGAACTCCCGCCCGGCGCCATGTCCTGGGGCGGCGCGCACTCCGCCTCCGCCAACCCCTCCAATCCAGCGCTCAACAACGCCCGCCCACTCAACGCCTATCTCAACGCCGAGCGACTCGCCAAATCCCTCTTCGAAGTCTTCCACTGCCCGCGCGACGCCGGCGCTACCTACTTCTTCCCCACCGGGAACATCCCCATCGGCGAAAGCCTCCCCTACTCCTTCTTCTTCTTCCCCGAAAACCTCGACACCGCCTTCGGCGTCTACGGCAACTCCTATTTCGTCAACGACTGGATCTGGGCCCCGGTCGGCTCGCCGAACGGCGGAGGCCCGAGTGCCAATCCAAATTGGGACTTCGACAACTCACTCGACACCATCATCAACCCCGCGCGCACCGTGAACCTCGGCGACATGGGCGGCATCTACCCGGGCGCGTTCACCGACCAGCAGCACAGAACCCTCTTCATCCCCGTCGGCTGGTGGCACGGCCATCAAACGTCCAACGTCGTCATGTGGGACAACAGCGTGCGCTTCGTCAAAACCACCCCCGGCGGTTTCAACGACGAATACTGGCTCTGGCTCCAGCCAAGCGAGCATCCCGCGTGGGGCACTCCCATCGCCGGCGTCCCCTCCGGCGCCTCACAGCCCCCCGCCAACTGAATTCTCAGCGCCCCCTCGCCACCTCGCGCGACGCCCCCACAGCGCGAATCCGCACCCACTGCGTCTCACCCGCGCCCTCACGCCGCACAAGCATGTCGATCGTCCCCTCCACCGTCGCGCCGCCGGTCGCGCGCTCATCCACGCGCAACCGCGCGTCATGAAACGACCCCTCGTACTTCACGCCCGCCAATTCCAGGCCCACGCGCGCGCCATCCCAACCCAACGGCAACGTCGGCGCTTCCTTCCCACGCGCAGCCGCGCCATCCTGTACCACCGTCGCCGGCCACGCCGCCTCGTCCGCCGAACCCTCACTCGCATCCGGCCACTCGCTCCGCGGCACGAGCACCCGCAGCGCGCCGTACACGCCCTTCACACCCTCGCCCCGCGCCTCGAGCGTCGCCTCCAACGCCACCGCATCGCCCTGCACGCTCCAGCCCGACGCGATCACCCCCCACACCCGCCCCGCAACCGTCACCACCGAGCCCTCGCCCGCGCGCGTCGGCGCCGGCGCCTCCACCACAGCCGGTTCCTCCGACGCATCGCCAGGCCCCGGCCCGCCCGATGACCCCGGCGCGCCAGCCCCTCCCCCACCACCGCCGCTCCCCGACCCACTCCCGCCTGAGCCCACCCTCGGGCCTCCCGTCGAAATGCCCACGCCCACGCCGCCCCCCGGATTCACGATCGTGTTCCCGGAGATGTAACTGCCGAGCTTCTTGATCACCGTCTCGGTCATGCCGAGGCTGTTCATCTCGAACGACCATTCCCACCCCGCACAGCCCGACATCGCGCCCGCGCACGCCGAAAGACCGGCGACGACCAACGCTCGACCCGCCCTGCCGCCTCGCTGCGTTCGTCCCATAGCACCACGATACGTCGGCGGGCCTCCCTCGGCTCCTCCCGATTTCCCCACAACGCCGCCACCCCCGAGCCGATATCGTGTGCTCGCACAAGCCCCGCTTTCGGGCATCTCGCCACGCGAACCCACGGAGACCCCCATGCCCCGCTTCGTCCCCGCGCTCCTGCTGGCCTCCGCAGCCCTGCTCCTCCCGGCCTGCTCCAAGAAGCTCGCCTCGAACTCCCTCTCCATCGAAAACCCGCCCTCCGTCCACGTCAGCGGCCCGGCCATCGACATCCACAACTTCCGAGGCTCCGTCGACATCCGCGTCAAGCCCTGGATCAAGACCATCGCCCTCTCCTACGAAGTCCACGCCGACAGCGAGACCAAGGACGCCGACGCCGCCCGCGCCGCCGTGAACGTCCACGCCGAGATGGACGCCACCTCCGAACTCCCCCTCCTTGTCATCCGCTCCTCCTCCACGCGCGAAACTCCCGATCACTCCGTCCACCTCCGCGTCGACATGCCCGCCTGCTCCGGCGTTCGCGTGATCAACACCGGCGGACAGGTCGTCGTCCACGACGCCTCGGGCGCCGTGCAGATCGAAAACCACGCCGCCCCCATCGAGGTCAAGACCTCGCACCCCCTCGACGGCCCCGTCGCGCTGAGCACCTCAGGCGCCGCGATCTACCTCCGCGCCCCCACCACCTCCACCGCCGCCGTCGACGCCGAATCCACCGGCGGACACATCGTGTGGGAAGCCATGAACCCCGCCACGCGCGTCTCCGCCTTCCGCGCCACGCCCAGCAAGCTCTCCGCCAAGGTCAACGACGGCGAGAACGCCGTGCTCCTCCGCACCAGCGACGCCGACATCCACATCTCCTTCCTCGAAGACCCCATCGCGCGCGTCGTGCGCTTCAAATAATCCCCGCGCGCCTCGCCCACGCATCGCGCCCTCACGGCCCGACGGGCGCCGCCGGCACACGACCCACCGCCGGCGAGACGCCGAACATCCCCCACCGCGCGCGCTCGATCTCGCGCCCCGGCGCCAGATCAACCCCCGGAAACTCCCCCCACATCCCCGCCCCGTGGATGATCCGCGCCGGGAACTCCAGCCCCGCCGCGCGAAACGCCGCGCGTAAGCCCGACGTGCTGTTCGGGCCGAGCAACAGATACCGCTCCTCGAACATCCGCTCGCTCGCGAGAACCTCCGCGCGCGACAGCGCTATCTCCCATTCCGCTTCGTGACGGTCCGACGCGATCTGCTCCACCAGCGTCGGCCGAACCACCATCCCCCTCGGCATCTTCGCGATCCGCTCCCCCCGCTCCTCCCCCGGCGCCGCATACCCCGGCCACCGCGCCGTGCTCCAGTACTCCACCACCTCCGCCTCCGCTTCCCCAGGCCAGTGCACCAGCGCGTACAGGTGCCGACCCCGCCCGAACACCACCCACGACCGCAACTCCACCCGCACCAGCGGCTCCCCGACCGGCGCCGCAACAATCTCGCCCTGGCTCCCCCCACCCCCTCCCCACAGCCCCACTGCGCGCGTGCCGCCCACCAGCACAACCCCGGCCACGCCGAGCAGCAGCACATGACGCAAGCGAAGCTTCATGAGTCAAGCCTATATCGACACGCCCCGCCCGGCCGAGACCGACGGCGCCCGTCAACGCGTCGGCGCCTCCACGCGCCCACTTCTCACGCCACCGTCACGCTCTTGTCCAGGTACACGTCCTGGATCGCGTGCAGCATCGACACCCCGTCCTTCAGCGGACGCTGGAACGCCTTCCGCCCCGAGATCAGCCCCACGCCGCCGGCCCGCTTGTTGATCACGGCCGTCCGCACCGCGTCCGCCAGATCGCTCTCCCCCTTGCTCTCACCGCCCGAATTGATCAGCGGCGAACGACCCATGTAGCAGTTCGCGAGCTGATACCGGCACAGCTCGATCGGGTGATCCCCCGGCGAAAGCTCCGAGTACATCCGCTTGTCCAGCTTCCCGTACGAGGAGCCCCCCATGTTCAGCGCCTCGTACCCGTGATTGTTCGTCGCCAGCTTCTGCTTGATGATGTCCGCCTGAATCGTCACGCCCAGGTGGTTCGCCTGCCCCGTCAGGTCCGCGCTCGTGTGGTAATCCACGCCGTCCTTCTTGAACGCGTCGTTGCGGATGTAGCACCACAGCACCGTCACCATGCCCAGCGCATGCGCCTCCTCGAACCACGCGCTCACCTCGTCGATCTGCCGCGCGCTCTCGTCCGAACCGAAATAAATCGTCGCCCCCACCGCCACCGCGCCCATCTCGAACGCCTGACGCACGCTCCCGTACCGCGTCTGATCGAACTTGTTCGGATACGTCAGCAGCTCGTTGTGATTCAGCTTCACCAGAAACGGGATCTGGTGCGCGTACTTCCGCGCCACGGCCCCCAGCACGCCCAGCGTGCTCGCCACCGCGTTGCACCCGCCCTCAATCGCCAGCTTCACGATCCCCTCCGGATCGAAGCACACCGGATTCTTCGCGAACGACGCCCCGCCCGAATGCTCGATCCCCTGATCCACCGGCAGGATCGACATGTACCCCGATCCCCCGAGCCGACCCGTGTTCAGCAGCAACTGGAAGTTCCGCAGCACCGACACCGGCCGGTCCGAGTCCTTCAGCACGCGCTCGACGAAATCCGGCCCCGGCAGATGCAGCGAACTCCTCGGAAAGCCCTTGCACTCGTACCCGAGCAGGCTCTTCGCGTCCGAACCAAGCAACTCCGCAACCTTCGACATCGACCGCGTCCTCCAAAAAGGTGAGAACGCGACATCATACCACCAGCCGGGCGGCCAACCCCTTCACACCAGTCAACGCGACGCTCAGGCCTCCCCATCCGATCGCCAGTCCGGCCCCTCGTCCGATTCGCTCTTCAACGACTGCTGCATCAAACGGCCGACCTTGAACTTCACCACCCGCCGCGCCGGAACCTTCACCCGCTCCAGCGTCCGAGGGTTCTGCGCCGTCCGCTCCGCTCGCACCTTGATCTCGAACACGCCGAAGTCCCGAAGCTCGAGCCGGTTGCCCTTGCCCAACTCCTCTATCACCTGATCCAAAAATGATTGGATCGTGCGCTTCACCTCGACACGACTCTGATTGGTCGACTCCGCAATGCGGTCAACCAATTCGCGCTTCGTCACGGTCGCCATCAGCGCCCCTTCCTTAGCCACGATTCCAAACCCGCGCCGGATCAACCCTACATTGCCGCGACACACACTCGCGCTCACCGACGCCTTCGCTTCCGCGGGCATCCTTGCCACGCACGTCGCGACCAGTATCCGGAACATGCCCCGTTCGGTCAACGCCGAACAACGCCACAGCGCGCGAGTTTTCTCGATGACCCCGCTACAAAGCGCAACATCCGCCCAACCCGCGACTAGTACGATCGCCCCCAGCGTGATCGAATCGGCGGAACCAGATACTCCCAGCCCCGATCGAACACGGGCCACGTCACCCCCGTCAGCCGCGAATTCACCCCAACCGACACCGCGCCGTCATTCCGCCCATACTCCCACCTCTCCCAAAGCGGCGCCCCCGCAGCTCGCGTGACATCGCCCTGCTCGAAGACCAACGCATTTCGTCCGCTCTCCGGTATCGCTGCGCGCTCCACCCCTGCCGTCCGCTCACTCGCGCACGCGCCGATCCCCGCGCACAACACCACCAGCGACCTTCGCGCCACGCCGCCAACCCATCTCTCTCGTTTCAACGACACCGCGCTCAACACGCAAACAAAGCCCATGCCGACGGGCTTTTCCGTGCCCTGCGCTCGGTCGGGCGATCCCTCGCCCGCCCAAATGTTGCCCAAACGCCACCGAAGCGTTGAGCCCAAGCAACACCCCCCTCCAACGCGCCCGAGAGGACTCGAACCTCTGACCTGCGGTTTCAGCCACCCGCCGATTCCTCGACGGACCGGACCATCTCTTCATCCAGAACTTCTCGCCTTCAGGACGAGAACGTCCGGGATGCCGGGCGCTTCGAAGTCCTCGCCGAGACATCCTCGGCACAGAACCCCTACGCGGGAGTATCGCCGGGGCGGCTCACCCGCTGGTCTCTACACCCTCCGGCGGCCGCGACCTCTCAGCCGCACCCCGCCGCCGGCTCGGCTCGGGATCGCCCCGCGGCCCATCGCAGGGCCGCGTCGGGGTTCCCCGAATTCACCCGGTTCGCCTCGACCCGTCACCGGGCCGGGCCCCTCTTCTTGACGACGCCCAAGCGCGCCGCCCATCCAAAGGAAACCGCCGCTCTATCCAACTGAGCTACGAGCGCTCGAACCAATCCCATCCTACGCGGCTCTCCAGCAAGGCGCCCACACTCCATCCCGTACAGTTCCCGCTCCCGTGCGCATTCCACTCCCACAACGACGCGCCTCAAGACCCTTCGCCCGCGCACGCCTCAGGCTCGCGCTCCTCTCCCTCGCCCTCCTCCTCTCCCTCGTCCTCTTTCTCCAGTTCACCCTGCTCCCCTCACTCGTCCGCAAGCCCCTCGAACGCGCGCTCGGCGGCTCCGTCCGCATCACCCGCGTCTCCTTCTCCCTCGCGCCCGCCATCGTCATCCACAACCTGCGCATCATCGCCCCCGGCGTGCCCGGCGACGCCTCGCGCCTCCTCCACGTCAAGGCCATCCGCATCAAGCTCGACGCGTCCGATCTCCTCAATACCCGCATCACCCCCACAAGCGTCACGCTGCACCAGCCCCACCTGCGCATCTCGCAGCACCTCGACACCGGCGCCGTCAACGCCGCATCCCTCTCGCCGTCCGGCCGCGCCGGCGCGCCGTCCATGCGATTCCCCCAAATGGAGATCCGAAACGGGACCATCGCGCTCGCCGAGCACTCCGTTGATCGCGGCTACAACGAATTCCTGCTCCTCCCCATCGAAGGCGCCGCCAACCCCGACCCCGACAACCCATCCCGCTGCGCATTCACGCTGCTCTCCCAGCCCACCGGGCCCTCAAGCCCCTCCATGAGAATCTCCGGATTCTTCGACATCGAGAAACTCTCCGCCGAACTCGCCCTCTCCAACTTCACCTTCGGAGACTTCGCCGACCTCTGGACGCCCTCGCGCACGTCCACACTGCGAGACCAGCTCGACATCTCAGGCCGCATCCCCACCGCAACGCTCTCCTACTCCCCCGAGACCGGCCCCGTCGCCACCTTCGTCCTCGAAGGCGTCGGCATCAACCTCCCCGTCCCCGAGCAACCAGGCCCCTCAACTCCCCCCGACCTTTCCTCCATCACCGCCGACACCTTCGCGCCCGCCACTCCACGACTCCTGCGAATGGTCGACGTCTCCGGCCAGATCGCCATCGCCGGAAACACCCTCCGCGCCGAACTCGTCGGCGCCATCGCCGACGTCCGATACCGCGCCGTGCTCTCCACCAAAGCGCTCTCCCTCTCCGCGCCCTTCCGGCTCAACCTCTCCACCGCCACCCCCTTCTCCCTCCGACAACGCGCCGCCATCCTCCCCTTCGCGCCCCCGATCGTCCACGAACGACTCCGCACCTTCTCAGGACCCACCGCCGTCGTCGACGCGCAGGTCCTCATCGAACGCCCCGACTCCGGCTCCGCCGACGCTCCCGCCCCACTCTCCTACTCCGGCCTCCTCACCTTCCGCGACGGACGCGCCGCCTTCGAAGACTTCCCATACCCCTTCTCCAATCTCTCCGGCGTCGTGCGTTTCAACGACTCCGAAATCCGCATCGAAAAAATCACCGGCACGCACCCCTCCGGCGCCAAGCTCCTCGCCGAAGGAACCATCACGCCACCCTCCGAAGACGGAAAGGTCGATCTGCACATCACCGCCGTGAACGTCCCGCTCGACGCCGAGTTCACCTCCTGCCTCCCCCCCGACACGCAGCCCATCATGGACGCCGTCTTCGACGCCGAAGTGCTCGACCGACTCAGCGCACAGGCCCTCCTCCCCGTCAACCCGCCGTTCCGCCTCGCAGGCGCCGCCGACATCGACGTCTTCGTCCACCGACCCCTCGGCCCGGATCAGGAATGGACCGCCGACGTCAAGCTCCACGCCGACGAAACCGGAATCCTCGCAAGAGCGTTCCCCTTCCCCTCCATCGCACGCGACATCTCCGTGCTCATCCGCGCCGGAATCGCAGAGATCAACATCTCGCGCATCGAGCCCGTCGCCGGTGGAGAAGCCTCCTTGCGCGGCTCCGTCCAACTGCCCAACGCCGAATCAAACGCCGAAGCTCGACCCTCCCTCTCCATCTCCGCCCGTGACATCCCCATCACGCCCCTCCTCTTCGACGCTCTTGATTCCGGCATCGATGCCCGCGATCCCGTAAGCGCCGAACGCCCCGGCGCCGGCGTCGCCATCCTCCGCCGTCTCCACCCCGAAGGCCTCCTCGACGCCGAGGCCTCCATCCACCCAGCCCCGGACGGCTCCGGAGAACTCGACTACAACGTCCGCCTGCGACTCAACGCGCTCGTCGCGCGCCCGGCGCCCGACGGCGCCGCGCCGAGCGACGGATGCTCGATCATCGACATCTCCGGCGACATCGAAATCACGCCGCGGCAACTCAAGGTGGCCAATCTCACCGGGCGCATCCTCACGCCCCAGAGCATGGACGCCGGCGGCTTCTCGCTCGCCCTCGAGCTCTCCGCCGATTCGGAGCAGCAACCCCGACCGGATCTCCGCGCCGACATCACCACCACCAACATCGATCTCGGCGCGCCCATCGAGAACATCATCGCCGCCGTCGTGCCCGAAGACCGACGACAAGCCGCCACCCTCAGACGCGAACTCGACCCGAAAGGCCGCATCGACGCCAACGTCGCCCTCCGCTCCTCCTCAGACCGCGAGCGCGTCCTGGCCTCCGCCACGCTCAACGCCGCACGCGACGCCTCCTTCACCACGCCCTTCGGAAGGCTCGCGCTCACCTCCTCCTCCGGCGCCGCCGCCATCGACGACGCCCAGGTCCGCTTCGACACGCTCTCCGGCGCACTCACCCTCGACACCGTCCAGCTCGGCGCCATCTCGCTCCGCGGCGCCCTCGCCCTCAACGACGCCGCGCCCTCCGATCTCCACATCGCCTTCCAATCCGACGAACTCGCCCCCGACACACTCCAGGCCATCATCGAGACCCTCAACAAGGCCCCCGTCGATCTTCGCGGAATCCAGCTGGGCGGCGCCTTCCACGTCGAAGCCGCCGTCAACAAGCCCGCCGACTCCGCCGACACACGCACGTCCCTCGCCGTGCGCCCCCGCTCCTTCACCGTCGAATCCGGCGACGAATCCCTCCGCTTCGAGCACGTCTCCGGCTCCATCCTCGCACGCAACAACTCCATCCGCTTCGAGCAACTCTGGGCCCGCAGCCCCGACCTCACCCTCCTCGTCGACGGCGTCATCGATCCACTCACCGGCCCCGATCTTCGCTTCTCGGCCGACGCCGACTGCCTCTCCCCCACCATCCTCTCGCTCATCCCCGACGAGCCGCGCGAAGCGATGATCGCCATGGGCCTCGACATCCGAGGCCCCCTCACCGTGCGCAACGCCCGTCTCACCGCGTCTGTCCCCTCCAGCGACGCACCCCTCCACTTTTCCGGCAGCGCCACATTCGTGGCCGCCTCCGCGGATGTCGGCCTCGCCCTCTCCCACGCCCGAGGCTCCCTGCAGGTCGAAGCCGCGCCGCCACTCGTGGATCTCGAACTCAACGTCGACGAGTGCAAGGTCGCCGGCCTCTCCGTTCGCAACGCCGACGCCAGCATCCACGCCAACGCCGAGCAACGCTCCATCGTGCTCAGCCGCGCCACCGCCGCAAGCCACGCAGGACAGGTCTCCGTCGAAGCAGCCATCTCCCCGTCCAACCCCGACGACTTCAACTCCCCACCGGCCTTCGACGCCGACATCACACTCTTCGGCCTCGCCTTCGGCCCGGCCCTCCAGGAACTCCGGCAGCAATGGCCCTCCTCCGTCTCCACTACCGACGGCGCGCCGCCGGACCGAGGCCTCCTCGACGCATACATCGCCCTCTCCGGAAGGCTCGACGACCCTCACTCCCGCATCGGCCGCGGCGCGTTCCGCATCACCCAGGGAAAGATCATCTCCTTCCCCATCATCAATCGACTCATCGAGGTCTCCAATCTCTCCCTCCCACTCGACTCCCCGCTCGACGAGGCCCACGCCCGCTTTTACATGCAGGGCCAACGCGTCACCTTCGAACGACTCAATCTCGCCTCCGACGCCATCACCATCGTCGGCGCCGGCGACATCCTCTTCCCCGACATGAACCTCGATCTCCAGTTCACCTCGCGCAGCAACCTCCGAATCCCCCTCATCACCGACCTCTTCGAAGCCCTCCGCAACGAGATCATCACCACCACCGTCGTCGGACCCGTCACCGCGCCCAAAGTCGCCCCCTCGGCGTTCACCGGCACACGAGACCTCCTCGACGACCTCTTCTCCGAGCCCTCGCCCCGCGAAGCGCCTACCCTCCGCCCCGACCAATGACCGATACACACTCCGGAACCACAAGCCAAACATGAACGATCTCGCGCCAAACGCCCCGCAATTCCCCGAGGATTCCATCCTCGAGCGGCTCGACGAACTCGTCGCCTACGCCGGGGCCGACCCCGCCTCCACCAACGGACGACTCGTCCGCGATCTCCTCGTCACCGCGCTCAAGCTCATCCGCGACGGCCGAGACACCGGCGAACTCAAGCTCCTCACCTCCTCCCTCAAGGAGCTCCGCCACGCCTACCGCGTCTTCGCCCCCTACGCCGACGAACGCAAAATCTCCATCTTCGGCTCAGCGCGCACCCCCCGAGATCACCCCGATTACTCCGCCGCCGTCGAGTTCTCACGAATGATGGCCGCCCTCAAGTGGCTCGTCATCACCGGCGCAGGCGGAGGCATCATGCAGGCCGGCCACGAGGGCCCCGGCCGCGAAGCCTCCTTCGGCCTCGCCATCCACCTCCCATTCGAAACCTCGGCGAACGAAGTCATCAAGGGCGACTCCAAGCTCATCAACTTCCGCTACTTCTTCACGCGCAAGGTCATGTTCATGGCCCACGCCGACGCCGTCGCCGTCTTCCCCGGCGGATTCGGCACCATGGACGAAGGCTTCGAGGTCCTCACCCTCGTGCAGACCGGCAAGGCCACCCCCAAGCCCATCGTCCTCATCGAAGGCCAGGGCGGCGACTACTGGCGCCACTGGGAGAACAGCATCCGCCGCCTCCTCATGGACCGCGCCCTCATCTCCCCCGAAGACCGAAACCTCTTCTACATCGCCGACGACGCCGCCGACGCCGCAAACCACGTCAAGCACTTCTACCGCAACTACAACTCCTCCCGCTACGTCCGCGACGACCTCGTCATCCGTCTCAACAACCCCCTGCGCGAAGAGGACGTCGCGCACCTCAACGAAGAATTCGCGCCGCTCATCAAGTCCGGCGCCATCGTCCAGCGAGGCCCGCACGAAGTCGAGACCGAACGCCTCCACCTCCCCCGACTCGTCTTCCACCACGCCCGCGCCAAGTACGGCCTCCTCAGACTCATGATCGACCGCATCAACTCCTTCGACCCCGTGGCCTAGCGCGCCGATAAAACTTTTCCTTCCGCGAGCCCCTCCGGCGGCGAGCGCGCGGGGTGATGTCGCGCAGCGACAGGTACGGGGCTCCACTTCCTCTTTCCTCTTTCTTCTCGAGTGGGGCGGGCGTCCCGCCCGCTTCCTCCGTGCCGCTCACGCGTCCGACAACGCGGCACATCCCACGCAGCTCGCGCCGACGCCCGCGCCATCCGACCCATCTCCCCTCCCCATGCGCACACCCGCGCCCCCGCCGCGCGCCATCTTTCCAACGCCCACAAATTCTTTTCCGCTTCTCGGCCTGCACTTCCGCGCACTCCCCCTCCCCCACCTCCATCTCCCGTGCGCACACGCCCGACCCCCGGCTGAAGTAAGTAGAGAGGGCCGGGCCAGGACCGGAACAACCCGTCGAGGAGGCACGGCTGCCATCTGGCAGCGGCCCGGAAGCCCGACGGACTCCGAAACCGCCCGCGGATCCCGTCTCCTCGCCGGCCTACGGCTAACCCGCGGCGCCGCCGGCGCCGCACAAGGGAGGGGCCAGCGGGCGCACTCCGTTGCCTCGCCACCGCCGGGCTCTCCGGCGTTGGGCTTCCACGGACCGCCCGCCCAAACCAGCCTGGAAAGGGCGAGAAAACCAGCCGGTTCGACGCGAAGGCCGAGGCCCAAAAGCCCCGTCCCCGCGCCGATCCCGGCACGGACGGCCGGGGGGGATCATCCCCCCGCGCCGTCCATTTCAACAATCTCACGCAACACCCCCCACTCCCATCGGAGTATCTTCATCACCCTTGCGCTTCCTTCCCGCCATCCTCACCTTGGCCGTCGCGGCCTTCCTCCTCTCCGCCTGCCGCAGCGCGGAGCCCGCGCCAGCGGCGATGGACCCCGACGCCATCTACCGCGCCGAGCCCACCATCCGCCGCGCCGACTTCGTCTCCCCTTCTATCCGAGGCGGACAGGACGGCCTCGAAGTCGTCACCCTCGTCATCCGAGACTCTCAGGACGAGCTGCTCGACGTGCTCGCCCCCTACCTCGATCTCCCCCTCCCCATCGCGCCCGACGTCGCCCAACGCCTCCAGTCCCATGGCCTGCGCATCATCCCGCTCCCCCTCGCCGACCTCTCCGGCGTCGAATCACGCCTGCACCCCATCGGCGTCCGCCAGCGCGAGTGGATGGGCTGGGCGCTCGATTGGCGCGAGGCCTTCCGAGGCCGCTCGCTCACACGCTCCGACCGTCTCACCATCGATCGTCAGCAGGTGAATCTCGGGCCCGGGGTGCTCCGCCTCCTCGCACGCTGCTGGACCACGCCCATCATCATGCCCGGCGACCGGGGCCCAGAAGCGCGCGCCGTCGTCCGCCTCGAGATCCTCGCGCAGCACGCCGGGACACGCCCCTCGCGCGCGCCCGCCGATCCCGACGCCGGGCTCGACGCGCTGCTGCCGCCCTCGGCCGTCTTCGATATCCGGCGCGACGGCCAGCTCTTCCCGGGCCTCTCCTTCGAAGCCGCGCTCATCCCGGGTCAGGCGTATCTGCTGCTCGCGCTTCCCCCGGGAACCACGACCAAGAGCGGAACCGTGCCGTCCGCGCTCGAAGTCGCGGGTCTGCAGCCCGCCGAATCAGCAACCTCGAACGCGCCCCGCCTCGGGCCGAGCGCGACGCTCGCGCCCACCATCGGCGAGGCGATGCTCCTCGCACCGTCCCCCGACAGCGAGGGCGACGTTCGCGCGATCATCGCGCTCATCCCCCGCGCGCCCGAGCTTTCGCCGACCCACGCTCAATAAAGCTGCTGCAGCTCCACGCCCGGGTAGAACCGCGTGAGCATCGTCTCGACGCTCTCACCCTTGCGCGAAAAGCCCTCGAGGCAGAACTGGCACATCCCGACGCCGTGCCCGAATCCCTTGCCGCGAAACGTCACGCGCCCGCCGGACATCGCGAACTCGAAGTTGCTGCTGTGGATGCGTTGCTCGCGCGTGATCGTGGGGATGTCGGCGCCGTTGCCGTAGTTCATGGCCGCCCGCAGGTGCTCCGCGTTGATCGTCCAGTGCTTCCCGTCGCTCTGGTGCACGCGAAACTCGGTGGGCCGGCCCATCGCCGAGCGCTTGCGCGTCTCGATCTTCGCGATGGACGTGATGCCCCGGATCGCGAGCTGCTGATCCGTGCCCCAGCCCTTGATGCGCCGCAGCAGGTCGGACGTCTCGCGCGTCACCTGCCACTGGTACAGCGGCGAGAACTGGCACGCGTGCTCTCGCTCGCCCCCCTGGAGCGGCGCCGCGAGATTGAACTCGAACCCGCGCGTCGTCGGCCACACGTCCCGCGCCGAGCCCGCCTGCCCGCCGCACGTGCTCGAGTAATACGCCCGCAGCAGGAAGCCCTGGTACATCAGCACGCGCCCCTTCGTGGCCTGCACCGCGGCCACGGCCGTGGGGTTCGTCGTGCGCCCGCCGTACACCTGATCGCGATCGGTCGATTCCACGTCGAAATACTCGCCCTTGGCCACGTGCCGCTGCCGCTCGTGCAGGGCGTACGAACGCGCCGCGATCGCCTGCGCCTCGAACGCCGGCTGCGACCAGTTCGCCACCAGTTCCTTGCTGATCACGCCGGGGAGATACTGCTCCATCGGGATGTGCTCGACGACGTCGAACGCCGACGAAGACTTGTCCTCCCTGGCGTGCAGCCGGATCTGCCCCGGGTACTCCGCGCCGTTGAACTTCACCGTGGTCGCGCCCAGCGGGCGGAACACCAGCGGCTCCGCGCGATCAAACCCGCGCTCCCTCCCCGAGCCGTCCGTGACGATCCACCCGGCGTCGCCCAGCCGGACCCGCAGCGGACCCTTGAGCGTCGCGCGCCGGTGTGAGCCTCGCGCGGAAAACACGTCGAACGACGACACCGCGTCGAACGAGCCCTCCGTGTCCTCGCGCGCGATGCGGATCCGCATCTCCGACTCGCCCGGCGAAGCGTCGCTCATCACCTCGCGCGACCGGCTCGCGCACCCCGGCGCCGTGGCCATCGTGGGAAGCACGAGCAGCATCGCCAGTCCCGCCGCCAGCGCGGCGTGTGCCTTGATCTTCCAGGTGCCCTTCGTCATGCGTGCGTCCTTGCGTGACTGACGAGTGTCGGGGATGTGATCGGCCCGCCGCGCGAGCCGCGTGGTCAGGCGCCGAGTTCCCGGAGCCCCAGCCCGTACTGGCCGAGCTTCTCGCGGACTTCCGTGAGCGACGTCGCGCCGAAGTTCTTGACGCCCATCAGCTCCGCCTCGGTTCGCGCGGCCAGGTCGCCCAACGATTGCACGCCGAGCAGCTGGAGCGCCTTGCGAACGCGGACGGAGAAGTCGATGTCGCCGATGGGCTTGGCGAGCATGGCTTCGTTGCCGGAGCCCTTGAGCGAATCGAACAGCTCGCGGCGCGACTGACGACGCTGATCGTCGAGCCGCTGGCCCAGGCGCAGCCCCTTGGCGGTCAGCATGTGCTTGATCTCAACGAGCGAGGCCTCGCCGAAATTCTTGTACGCCATCAGCTCCGCCTCGGAGACCCGGAGCAGGTCGCCCAGCGTCCGGATGTTCATCTTCTTGAGGCAGTTGCGCGCTCGCACCGAAAGATCGAAGTCCGTCACCGGCGTGTCGAGCATGGCGTTCCGCTTGGCCAGATCGCGGTCGTGCTCGTCGTCGATCATCATCGATCGCGACGCCGAGACATCCTTCATGAACAACCGGGCCCGCGCGTGATTCGGGTTGGTCTCAAGAATCTGGCGCAGGCACTTCTCGGCCCGCACGAGGTCGCCCCGATCCTCGTGCAGCACCGCGAGATTGACCAGCACGTTGATCGGCGCCGGCACGCGCTCCGCCAGACGCTCGTACAGCGCGATCGCCTCATCCTCTTCGCCCAGCAGGTCGAGCGCGAACGCGAGCGAGAACGCCGCGTCCGTGTCGCCCGCGTCCGCCGCGCACGCCTTGCGGAGGTGCGCCAGCTCGGCGTCGCGGTCCCCGGCCTTGCGAGCCTCGGCCGCCGCCTTCTTCTGCTTGGCCGCCTCGGCGGGATTCGCCGTCGCGCCCTCGTGCACCCCGATGACCATGTCCAGCGGATCGTTCGTCATGCCTGTCCTGCTCGCCTCTGTGCAATGATCCCGCATCCGCCGGGCGTGTCCCGGCGGGCGGGGATGGGTCTTCCGACAACGAGCCACAGGGTATCCCCCCCGACCCCTTCACTCAAACCGCCCCGGCCCCCCGCCCTCCCTTCAGCGAAAATCCCTCCCGGAGAGGCCGCCAAAGGTGAATCGGAACGCCTCGATATGGGAGTTGTCCATCCCCTCGTAGCGCAGGCCCATGGGCCACCCGGTCGCCCGGATGCTGCCGACGTCGATGTCCAGCAGCAGGTCGTCGAGGCTGCGGGTCACGCCGTCCTCCGTCGCGCTGACCACCTTGGCGCTGCCGTCCATGAGCGCGAGTGTGGTGCGCGCCCCCGGGAACCTCCACGAAAGAACCGATCGCTGGTGATCGGCCAGCACCTGGAAGAACAGCGACTTCATGCTGGGGTAGGTCACGACATTGGCCGTGTTGTACGACGCCCACTGCGAGAGCATGTGCGGCAGCGGGCCTCCCGGCTGAAACACCCCGCCCTGTCGAAAATTCCAGAACACTCTCCGGTCGTACAGCGCCGGGCTCGCGTACCAGTACGAGCTGAAATAGAGCGCTTCCTCGCGAGCCTCGAATCGCTCCTCCTCCGCGTACGCCTTCCACTTCTCGCCGACGAGCCGCGCCGCGGGGCTCACGAACGGCTCCGCGAGCATGGTCTCGCCGCGCGTTTCCACCATGTACTGGCCGAACGCGAGGAACCAATACGCCTCGATGCCGAGCCGGCTGAGCGAGCGGGAGAAGCCGTGCTCGCGCGTCCAGAAGTTGTGCCCGAGCGAGAACGACACGTCGTACGCCCATCCGCGCTCGGGCGTCTTGCCCGGAGCGAGCTCGCCCGCCCACCCGTTGATCGGCAGCGTGTCGGTCGCGTACCGCAGCGCCGGGCGTCCGGGATAACCCGTCAGGCCCGGGCGCCCCGGGATCGCCGACGTCACCGGCGATGTCGGAAACGTGTCCCGGTTGTCCGCGAGCGCGAGCGCGACGCCGCCCGCGTTCGTGCGCTGGTTCGCGAGGCAGCCGATGTAGCCCGCCTGCGTCCGCGCGCCCTGCAGCGCCGGCATCAGGATCCCGATGAGCAGCGACATCACCGCGGCGGAAACGAGCAACTCAACGAGCGTGAAACCCCACAAGACGGCGCGTGCGGTTCGCATAGCGCGTCTCCTGAGCCCACGAGAGATTTGTCGATCCGCGTGCGAAGCCCGTGCAACCCGGCCCGCCCGCCGTCAGTCTTCTACAAGCGCTATCGCCAAGGGTGGCGCCGGCGCCGCAGTTTTCGGTTCGCGGTCCACCAGCGAGATGTTCCGCCACGCTCCGGATCTAAAGCGAAACAGCATCGCGAACGCGAACACGATGATGTACGTGGCCGCCGCGGCCCAAGGCCCCATGCTCCCGAATTCGGGAAAGCCCCAGCGCAGCACGGCGCCCAGCCCGATGATCAGCGACCACGAAAGCACGCCGGTCGTGACGCCGGGCCACGTCGTGTCACCGGCGCCTCGGAGCGCGCCAACCATCGTGATGCCCACCGCGTCGAACAGCTGGAAGATCGCGATGGCGACCATGACGCGCTTGCCGATGTCCAGGATCTGGCGCGCCGTTTCCGGCGGGAGATCCTCCGAGATGAACAGACGCACCAGCGGATCGCGGAACACCACGAACGCCAGCGCGCACGCGCCCATGTACAGCATGGCCACGCGCACACCCAGCCACGCGCGCGCCGCGGCCTCATCGGGCTTTCCCGCTCCGATGCGCTTGCCCACGATCGCCGTCACCGCGATCGACAGCCCCATCGCGGGCAGAAACGAGACGTGCATGTACGAGAGCCCGATCCACGACGCCGAATTGTGCGCCACGCCCAGCGAGCCGATGTAGCCCGGCAAGAACACGGCCCAGCACGCCATCTCGTTCGTGAACATGATCGCCGCCGGCCAGCCCACCCGGACGATGTCCTTGACGGCCTTGAGATTCGGGCGCCAGACACGGCGCGTGCCGTAGGCGCGATCGATCCGCGCCGAGAGGAAGATGCACAGCGGGATGGCCAGCTCCACGAATTGCCCGATGAGCGTCGCGTACGCCGCGCCCGCGACGCCCAGGCGCGGGAAGCCCCAGTTCCCGAAGATCAGCAGGTAGTTCGCCAGGACGTTGACCGCGGTGCCGAGGATTGCCGAGGTCATGACCACGCCCGGGCGGTGAATGCCGTAGAAGAACTGCGCGAACGTCCGCCCGCTCAGCGTGATGATCGAGCCCAGCAGCAGGATGCGCGCGTATTCCTCCTGCATCCGCACCACCTCGGGCGCGGCCCCGCCGGGCATGATCTCGCTCAGCCCCGGCCCCATGATCCACATGGCGGCGCCCAGCGGCGCGAGCAGGAGCGCCCATCCCGCGACGCCGATCCACACGCCCGCCCACGGGTACGCCGCGGCGCGCTCGGGACGATTCGCGCCCACGTTCTGCGCGACGAACGTGTTGACCACCGTCATCATCCCCATGAACAGCGAGATGGGGACGAACGAGAGCACCGACCCGTTGCCCTGCGCCGCCACCGCCGCGTCCCCCGCCTCGAGGCGCGACACCATCAGCCGGTCCACGAACTGCGCGATTGTGTACGACGCCATCGTCGCCGCCACCGGCGCGGCGATCCGCAGCATCTCGCGCAGCGCGGAGGGCTCGGATGTCGGGATGGCCTCGGCGTCGTCGGACATGCGGGGCGGAGTCTACTCCGCGCCACGCGCGCCCTTCCCGGATGATGCGCCCGATTTCAGATGATCGACGGCACGAGTCCCGGGGTCTCCCGGCGCGTGCGGCTCGCTTCCACGCGGGCCCGCTCGGCCAGCTCGAGCATCAGCACCCGCGTCGCCGGAGACAACGTGAGCCGCTCCGTCAGCGCGCGGGCTTCCTCCGCCATCCACAAGAGCACGCACGTCCACTCCCACGTCTGCGGCGACAGCCCCGGCGAGCCACCCGCCAGATCGCGCTGCAGCAGGTCGGCGAAATACGCGGCGTATCGGTCGTCCCCGCTCGAATCCGGCATGGCACTCTCCTCCTCCGCCCTCGCAGGGTCGTACAACGGGCACGCCAGCGGGTTCGAGAATCGTCCAGGATCGGGCGGCGCTGAAGCCGCGGGCCTCCCCGGGCCGCCCGCGCGACGATACGATTCATCCATGCCATCGTCGGCCGAACAAACCGGACAACTGCCCGACACCGCCCCGATTGACGCGACGGATGACGCCCCAGAAAGCGACCCCAAGGGCGCGCCAACGGGCCGTTCGACCATCTCGCGGGACGTCGAGGCCATCCTGCTCACTCAGGATCGCGCCGTCGCGCCGGCTCGCGTTGGGGAAGCGCTCGGGTTGGCGGGCGCCGCCGGAGCCGCGCAGGTCCGAGAGGCCGTCGAACGCCTCAACGAGTCCTACGAAGCCACCGGCCGCTCGTTCCGCATCGAGACCACGGCGAGCGGGTTGCGCATCATGACGCTGCCGGCGCACGCCCCGGCCGTGACCGCGATGGGCCGGTCCAGAAACGCGCATCGGCTCTCGCGCGCCGCCGTCGAAACGCTCGCGATCATCTCGTACAAGCAGCCCATCACACGCGCCGAAGTCGAGTCCATCCGGGGCGTGGCGTGCGGCGAGGTGCTGCGCTCGCTGCTCGAACGGCGGCTGATCGCCATCACCGGAAGGGCCGAGGAGCTCGGACGTCCCATGCTCTACGGCTGCACGCGCGAGTTCTTCGAGGCGTTCGGCCTGCGCGGGCCCAAGGACCTGCCCGACGTCGGCGAGTTCATCGCGACCGCGACGCGCGATATCGATGAGCGTGAGCATGCGGAGACGTCCGGCGGCGAGGCGGAGGCATGACACGACGGGGCGCGTGGCGCGCGGGAATATGGCCGTTGCTCTCGCTGTTCGTCTCGGGCTGCTCCCCCTACGCGCTGCGCGGCAAGGTGATCGAGGGGGACGCGTCGGTGATCATGCTCGTGGACGCGTCGGACCCGAGGCTCAAGAGCGCCGGCCTCGCGGGCGTGGCCGTCGGCGTGGTGCTCGACCCCGAGCAGCTGAACCGGAAGCCCGCGGGCTCCGGCGTGTCGGACGCGCGGGGGGATTTCGACATCACGCTCACCGAGTTCGGCGCCGGAGTCCTGGAATTTGACGCCATGGTGACGGCGGACTGCCGGGGCTACCTGAGCGCGGAAACGATCTTCCCGCTCCCCGGGCAGAGCCGCCGGGTGCTCATCATGATGCAGCGCGGCGTCGGCCCGCCAAGCACGGGCAGCGAGAATCTGCTCGACGAGATCCGCCGGCTCCAGAACTAGGCCCCGCGCGGGCGCCACCACGGAGCCGGGCGTCCGTACAGTGATGCGTCATGCACCCGCGTCGGGAACAACGCATCACGCGCGCCGGAGTCGGCCACATCGTGCTCACCGGCCTGCTCGGGCTCGGGGCCATCAATTCACAGAACAACCTGCTGTACCTCGTGTTCGGCGTGGCCGCGGGCGCGATTCTCATATCGGGGATCATCAGCGGCTCGATGCTGCTGGGGCTCAGGGTGGAGCGCGATCCGCTGGAGCCGGCCCAGGTCGGCGAGGTCTGGACCGTGCGCTACCGGGTGCTCAACGCCTCGCGCTGGCTCCCGGCCTTCGGGATCCTGATCAGCGAAGACGACTCCACGTCGGACCCTCCCCACGCTCATCCGGTGCGCGCATGGCCGTCGCTCCTGCCCAGGCCCGTCGCGTTCGTCCCGCACGTGAGCCCGCGGGGCGAAACGCACGCGCACGCGTTGCTCACGCCGACGCACCGCGGCGTAGCCGGCTTCGTGAGCCTGCGCGCGGAAAGCTCGTTCCCCTTCGGCCTCTTCCGAAAATCGGTGATCTTCACACCAACGCCGACAAGCGCCATCGTGCGCCCGCCCGTGCGCCGCCTGCGCGAAGCCGTGAAACGCGTGGCCAGGCGCGGCCATCACGACGCCCCGTCCTCGGGCGACCTGCCGGGAAACTCGGACGACTTCTACGGCGTGCGTGAGTACGTCCCGGGCGACAGTCTCCGAAGAGTGGCCTGGCGGCGCTCGGCGCGCACCGGCGTCCTCGCCGTGCGCGAGCACGCGGCCCCCGCCCCCGAACGACTCTGGGTTGTCCTCGATCTGATTCCCTCGCCCGACGAAGCATCGGACCCGCGCAATGAGAGCGCGATCGGGCTGGCCGCGAGCGTCGTCGCGGCGGCCGAGCATGACGGCCTCGAAGTCGGCCTGCTGCTGCCGAGCGAGGACGGGCCCTCGAGAGTGCGCCCGGGCGGCGGCCCGCAGCATCTGGCCGCCGTGCTGGACGCGCTGGGAGTGATCGATACCGCGGTGATCCGCCCGCTGGAGGTCATCGACGTCGATCCGAACGCCGCGACGCTGGTGATCAGCGCGCGGTCGGTCGTGCCGACGGGCACGCCCCCCGGGACCCCGTGCTGGAGCGTCGACGAGGTTGAGGCGCGCTATGCCGCGCCGGTCGGGGAGGCGCACGCGTGAAACGTCCCGTCGGATTCCGCGCGTGGTTGGCCGCGACGTTCGCGCTTTCCACCATCGGGTTCTTCACCGCGGGCGAGCAGGCGTGGCTCGGCGTGATCGTGCTCGGCGCGATCGTCGCGGCACGGTGGCTGCTCATCGGCGCCCCGTGGAACGAGGATGCGCCCTCGGCGCGAGGCCCCTTCCCGCGCTGGCTGCTCAACTCGCTCTCCGTGCTCGCGGTGCTCTGGGCCTTCGCCCGAGGGCTGACCACGCCCGACCAGTTCGTGACGAGTCTCGGCGCCACGATCATCTGGCTGCAGGGCGTCCTCTGGTTCGACAACGTCCGCATCCGCGAGGAGGGGCGCCTGCTGGTGCTCAGCCTGTTCACCATGGTCGCGGCCTGCCTGACGAGCAACTCGCTCGCGCTGGGCGTGCTGCTCGTGGCCTACCTGCCGGTGAGCGTCCGTGCCGCGCTGCTGCTGCAGATCCGCGCCTCCGGCGCGGAGGCCAACGCGCCGTCCACGGCGCTCACGCGCGTGGGGGCGGGGCAGCTGCGCCGCGTGGCGGGGGTCACGTCGGTGGCCTGCGCCGCGCTCTCCGCGGGGCTGTTCGTCCTGCTGCCCAGGGCCGCGACCGGAGACCTCTTCGGCGCATGGGCCAACCCGGGCAGCGGCGCACAGATCGGATTCAGCGACGAGGTCATGCTCGGGCGCGAGGGCGAACTCGAGGGCAACGACGAGCCCGTCCTCGATCTCCTGCTGACCGACAGCGCCGGCCGCAACATCGGCTCGGCCGATCGGCCCGTGTACCTGCGCGGCAGCGCGCTCGATGAGTACGACCCGACGCGCGGCGTGTGGCGGCGCAGCGCGAGCGCCACGGATCAGTCGCTCTCCTACGCCCTGTCCACGCTGATCCCGGCGGAGTTCGGCCGCCCGCGCGACGTCCCGCTCATCTCGCAGAAGATCACCGTGCGGAACCGGCAGGGCGAGACGCTCTTCGCCGCGGCGCGCCCGGTGCGCGTCCAGATCGATCGAACGGGCCGCCTGAACGTCGGCCGATTCGACGGCGTGCTCGCGCTGGTCCGCCGCACGGGGCGCGTCGTGTACACCGTCGATTCCGTGGCCGACTACACGCCCTCGCCCGACGCGGATCCGCCCCGTCAGCCGCCCATCTTCCGAGAGGGACCGGTAAAGGAGTTCGCGGATCGGGTCCTCCGTGACGCGGATCTGGCGCGAGCTGTCGCCGAACGTCACACCCCCGACGACCTGCGCATCGTCCGAGCCTTCGAGCGGGCCCTGCAGTCCGGGTACGAGTACGACGCAACGATGACCGCCCCACGCGCGGGCGAGGACCCCATCGAGATGTTCCTCCTGCGAACCCGGCGCGGGCACTGCTCGTACTTCGCCTCCGCCATGGCGGCGCTCTGCCGCGCCGTGGGCATCGACGCGCGCGTGATCTCGGGCTACCGCGCCTCCGAGTTCAACGATCTCACGGGCCAGTACGTCGTGCGCCAAGGGCACGCGCACGCGTGGATCGAGGTCAACACCTCCCCGGGGGTGTGGATCGTGGTCGACCCGAGCCCGGTCGCGGGCGTCTCGCGGGCCCATCGCCCGCGCGGAGGCGTCGTCGGCGCGCTCCGCACCGCCAAGGAGGCCGCGGAGCACGTCTGGATCACCTGGGTCGTCGGCTACGACCAGAACCAACGGATGTCCATCTTCGGCGCGCCCCGCTTTGACGTCGGCTGGCTCGGAGAACGCGCCGACCGCCTCACCTCGCTCTCGCCGCGACAGGTCGGCCTCCGCGTGGCCCGGGCCGGCATCGCGGGCGTGGCCGCGTTCGTGCTCGCGGCCGGCGCGCTGTTCGGCGGACGCGCCATGGCGCGCGTCGTGACCGCACGCCGGCGCGAGCGACGACGCCGCGCACGCATCCTCGCCCGCTCGGCTCCGAGCGACGCTCGCCTCGCGCACGACATCGCGCGCCAGACGCGGTTTTACGATCGCGTGCTCTCTCGGTGGCGCGGCGCCGGCGTCGAGAAGCCGCTCGAGGTCCCCCCCCTTCGTCACGTTGACCGCGCGCTCGTCGATCGGCCGACGGCCCGGTCCGCCTCCTCGCGCCTCATCCACCTGTACTACGCCGCCCGATTCGGGGCCCGAACGCTCAGCGCTCAGGAACTCGACGAGATCGATCGCCTGGAGCGCTCTCTGGCGGACGCCCTCTCGCGCGGGAGTTGAGCGTCCGAAAACCGTGCGCGCGCCCGACCGACCCGCGTCGCCCGCGCAAACAGACCGACTCGCACAACGCCGTCAGCTCGAACCACGTCCCGCGTGCCCGGACGGCCGATGCGACGTCTGTAACGGATCTCCCCCACGACCACCTCTTTTCCGAGGACCTGCCGTGCCCGCACGCCGTTCGCGAACCGAACACTGGCGAGAGACGCTGGAGCAGTTGCAGCAACGCAATGGCGCCATCGAGCTGACCATCCCCGGCGCGCACGCCGGCTCGCACGACGAAGACGGCTCCAGCTCCAATCTCATCTGGCGGGTGCGCGTCCTGGCGATCACGGACACCGAACTGCTCGTCGAGCACCCGGTCGTGCTGCGTCAGCGCGTGGACCTCAATCCCGGCATCGATCTGGTCGGCGTCATCGTCAGCGGGCCCAACCGCTGGATGTTCGCCACGCGCCACCTCGGCAACGCCGTCGCGCTCGTCGCCGGCAGCCGTGGAACCCCCGCCATCCGGCTCGCGATGCCCAAGCAGGTCGAGCGCTGCCAGCGCCGCTCGTTCTACCGCGTTTCCGCGGCCGGTCTCAGCCTGCCCCGCGTCGCGTGCCACCCGCTGAACGACTCGGCGTCCGCGGCGATCGCCGAGGCCGCCAACCGGAGCGAGTTCGCCGAGGCCGAGCAATCCGGCGGCGTGATCGCCCGCATCGAGACGGGCGGCATCGTGCTGCCCGACATGGGCCCGCCGATCCCCGGCGTGCTGATGAACCTGGGCGGCGGCGGCGCCGGAGTGTTGTTCGAGCCGGAGCACGCGCGCGCGGTCGATCGCTATCGCCACCTCTGGATTCGGCTGCACCTCACGCCGCACATCCAGATCCCCCTGGGCATCGCCGGGCGCATCGTGCACACGCACCTCGACGCACAGCACCGCGTGTACGCGGGCGTGTCCTTTGACTTCTCGGGCGATCGGACGCACGAGCGATTCGTCATCACCCAGCTCTGCCGATTCGTCTCCGAGGTCCAGCGCGATCAGCAGCGCCGTCAGCCCGCCGCCGGCTGAGCACGCGCCTCACAGCAGCTCCACCGCCAACGCCGCGGCCCGCTCGCGCGGGATCGCCTCTCGGATCGTGCGCGCGGCGTGCTCCGCGTGCTCCGGATCGCGCGCGATCTGAAACAACGTCGATCCGCTGCCCGTCACGAACGTCGACAGGCCCGTGAGCCCGCACAGCGTCACGCGAAGCTCCGAGAGCGATGGGACGACAGCCTGCGCCGCCGGCGCAAGGTCGTTGAACAACGCGTCAGGGTCCACCACGCCTTCGCGCGCCATCGTGCGCACACGCTCGGCCCGATCCTCGAACACCCGCAGCCCGCACTGCGATTCGAGCACGCTCGCGTCCAGCGCGTCGAACGCGCCGTACACCCGAGGCGTCGCGCACGCCGCGTCGGGGAACACCAGCACCGCCCACGCCGATGCCTCCCCCGGGCCCCGCACTCGCCCCGTTCGCTCCACCCGATCGCCGAATCCCTCCACCAGCGCCGGCCTCGCGGGCGTTGGTTCATCCAGAAAGAACGCCACGTCCGACCCCAGCTCGCCCCCGAGGGCGCAAAGATCAATGCAGGCCGTCTCCTCCCCGAACAGCGATCGCGTGGCCAACAGCATCGACGCCCCGTTCGACGAGCCGCCGCCCAACCCGCCCCCGACCGGGATCCGCTTCTCCAGCTTCATCTGCACCGGGAGCGCACGCCCCGCGCGCGCTTCCAGCGACCGATGCGCCCGCACCGCCAGATCACGGGTGATCGACCAGTCGATCGGCGTCGGTCTCGCGGCGTCCTCCGCCCAGAGAATCGCGTAACGCGAGAGGCGATCGTCCTCCAGCCGCAACGTCGTGAGCGTGTCATGCAGCGACACCGATACGAACCACGACGCGATCTCGTGCCACCCGGCGCGCGAGCCGGAACCCATCGGCGGCGACACCGCCAACGCGAGATTCAGCTTCGCATGCGCCTGACGAACATGAACGGGGCGATCCGACATGCGGCCCCTACACGCTCGGCGTCGTCATGGGATCGGCGCCGCCCGCCGAGGGCGCGCCGTGCCGATCCACGTGCGCCAGCACCAGGTCGGCCAGCTCCCGGAACGCGCCGCGACCGCCCGGGGAGGTGAGCACCAGGTCCGCCGCGGCCCGGACCTCCGGCCTCGCGTCGTACGGGCACGCCGTGAACGCCGCGCGCTCGAACGCGGGCAGGTCGTTCACGTCATCGCCGAGATACGCCGTCTGACCCGGCTCGACGCCCATCTGCCGACACAACTGCTCGAGCCTGGTTCCCTTGTCCCCCTCCCCCACATCGACCGCGGTGACGCGGAGGCCCTGCGCCCGGGCGCGGATCACGCCGTCGTCCTGCGAGGAGGACATCCAGCCGACACGCACGCCGGCCGCCAACAGAAGCTGAACACCCATCCCGTCATGAACGTGAAACGCTCTGGCCTTGAGGAACTGCCGCTGGTTGACCGGATCGGGGGCAAGCGTGACCGTGCCGTCGGTGAGCACGCCGTCGACGTCCGAAACGACCGCCCGGATCGGCCTGCCATCGGGAATGTGCCGGTTCGCCATGGGTGGGAAGGGTACGCGGGCGGGCGGGCGGGCGCCCCCGCCCGACTCTCGGAATCGTCCCGATGTGGCCCCCCGATTCGGCCGATAGCCATGCCGGACACGGCCCGCACGAGGAAGCGCCATGCACGACCACCCCGCAAACATGACCATCGATCGCCGCCGTCACCCGCGCTTGAACGCGGTCCGACCGGCCAAGGTCTTCCTGCCGGAGGCGCTGCGATTCGCGCCGGCCCAGACGACGGACATCTCACAGAGCGGCGCGCTGCTCTGTGTCGATCGCGCTCGAACACTCGCGCCGGGCGACATGATCGAAGTGCTCGTGCCGCCACCGGGCGCGGCCATGGCCGAGGCCAAGAACATGACGCCGGCGCGGGTTGTCCGCGTGACGCCCGTGGATCACTTCCAGCAGGCCGTGGCGGTCGAATACGCCTCGATGGCGAAAGCCAAGGCCGCGTAACCCGCGCCGAGCCCGCCCCTACACTTGCTCTCTCGGGATCGTGTTCCCGAGCAACGGCGAGGAGGGATCGCGTGCTCTGGCAGCCGCCTCTCAATGAACGCTACACCGGCGCAACCAGCGACGATCTCGCCGCGGCCATCGCCGCGCGCCGGCGGGAGCTGGGCGACCGGCTGATCATCCTGGGCCACCACTATCAGACCGACGAAATCATCCGTCACGTGGACTTCACGGGTGACTCGCTCAAGCTCTCCCAGCTCGCCGCGAGCCGCGTCGCCGAGCGCGGGGCCGAGTTCGTCGTGTTCTGCGGCGTGCACTTCATGGCCGAGACGGCCGACCTGCTCACCCCCGAAGGGACGCAGGTGATCCTGCCCGATCTCTCGGCGGGTTGCTCGATGGCCGACATGGCGGACTACGACGACGCGGTGGTGGCGTGGGACGCCCTGCACGCCTCGCTGCGGGAGCAAGGCTGGCAAGGCCGCGTCGTGCCCGTCACGTACATCAATTCCACCGCGGCCATCAAGGCGTTCGTGGGGTCGCGGGGCGGATGCGTCTGCACCTCGAGCAACGCGCGCGAAGTCTTCGAGTGGGCCATGAGGGGAGGCGCGGCGCCCAAGACCGGGAAACGCGCCCGCGGCGCCGACGACGTGAAGGTGCTGTTCCTCCCCGATCAGCACCTCGGGCGGAACACGGCCGCGTCGTTCGGGCTCGACGTGGAGACGCAGACGTGCGTGTATGACCCCAAGGCGGCCCGGCGCGGCGAGACGCTGGGCGGATCGAGCGCAGAGCAGGTGCTCGCTTCCAGCGTGATCCTCTGGGCCGGGCACTGCAGCGTGCACAAGCTGTTTCGTCCGGAGCACTGCGAGCAGGCGCGGAAGGCCGATCCCACGGTGCGCATCCTCGTGCACCCGGAGTGCGTGAAAGATGTAGTCGATCGGGCGGACCTGAGCGGCTCCACGGAGTTCATCATCCGGACGATCCGTGCCGCCGAGCCCGGCTCGACGTGGGCCGTGGGCACGGAGATGCACCTTGTCGGGCGTCTGGCGGACGAGGCGCGGGTGCGTGGCGTGACGGTGCGCAGTCTCTCGGGGCTGCAGTGCCTCTGCACGACGATGTACCGCATCGATCAGCCGCACCTGCTCTGGTCGCTCGATGCGCTTGCGGAGGGCCGGGTCGTGAATCGCATCCGGGTGCACGA
Source organism: uncultured Phycisphaeraceae bacterium (assembly GCA_964638515.1). Lineage (GTDB taxonomy): Bacteria > Planctomycetota > Phycisphaerae > Phycisphaerales > UBA1924 > CAYPGJ01. Next base: position 14,172 of record CAZWZL010000017.1, on the reverse strand, counting down.
CGACGCCCGCCCCGACGCCATCGCGGCGATCCATCGCATGCTCGACCTCTCGTCTTCCCTGGCGCGCGTGGATTAGTTCGCGCGTTCGGAACGCGGGGCCGGGCGAATCGTCAAAGCAGCGCGAGGGGGATACCCTGAGAGGTCGGGGCGATCGGCTCATGTACATGCAGCAGAGGAGGATGGGAGTGAGCGAGAACACATCGACGACGCGCCGTCGTGGCGGCCGACGAATCTGGAAGATTCTGGGCGTGATCGGGGGCTTCGCCCTCGCGCTGGTCGTGCTCGCGGTGGTCTTGGCTCCCGCGATCGCCTCCCGATTCGCGCCGGGGATTGTCCGAGGCGCCGCGAAGGAGAGCATTTCCGGCGACGTGTCCGTTGATCGCATCGCGCTCTCGTGGCGCGGGCCGCAACGAGTCTCCGGACTGCGCCTCACCGGCCCCGACGGCGACGCCGTCGCGGACGTGTCGGTGGAGTCCACGGTCAGCCTCATCGGCCTGCTCCGAGGCTCGCGCGATCTGGGCGCCATCACGATCTCCGGCGAGGTCGTGATCGAGAAGGGGAAGGACGGAGAAACGACGCTCGCCCGCGCGGTGGAGCGCCCGACGCCGCCGGCCGGCGCGCCGACGCCCACCAAGCCCGCGCCCACGCCAACGGGCGGGCCGAGCCGTCTCCCGCCCAGCCTCGCCGGAAAACTGCTCCTCGACGGGCTCACGGTCACCTACCGCGACGCCGCGGGCGGCGCGGGCTCGGACGTCCGGATGCCGGGGATTCAGGGCGAAGCATCGTTCCGGGTGGGCGCGCCCATCAAGGTTGCGCTCCACGGCGCCGGCACGGTCGACGGTCGGCCGACGTCGCTCAAACTCGACGCGACAATCGTGGACTGGAGCGAGCCGGACGGCCGCGCAACCCCCGAAGCGGCGAAGCTCGACGCCACGTTTGACCTCGCCGCGCCCGGCGCATTGATCGGCGCCCTCGCGAGCTTCCCCGGCGCCCCGCCGGAATTGATCGCCGTGGCCGAGGAGTGGTCGGGCACGGGCGCGTCGATGGCGACGATGCACCTGACCGCGAAGGGCGACAGCGAGCGACTCGTGGTCGACCTGCAGGGCGCGCTGCCGGGCGCGCAGGCCGACGTGGGGCTCATCCTCTCGGATCTGGCGGGCGGCAACGGGTTCATCACGACCTCGCGCCCGGCAAGCCTCCGCGCCACCGTTTCCCCGCGGCTCGTCGCTCGCGTCGCGCCGGGCACGGGCGCGAGCCTGAGCGCACCCGTGACCGTCGACGCAACATTGGACGTCACCGCGCCGATCCCCACCGGAGGGAGCCTCGATCTGCGCATGGCCGCCATCAGCGCGGGCCTTCGTGTGAGCGAGATCGCGGGCACGGTGCAGGTGGAGGGCGAGCCCGGGCCCCGAGCCGTGCGCGTCGCGCCAACCACGATCCGCATCGACTCTTCCTCTCTCGAGCAGGGCGCATCCGTCAACGCGCAGACCTCCGCGCAGGTCGACGGACAGAACGCCGGCTCCCTCAACATCGACCTGACCGGCGAAGGACTGCTCGACGCCGCCGGCGCGCCCCGCGCGCCCCGGGCGCTCCGCGGCGACGTCCAACTCACCGGGCTCGCCACCACGCTGGCGCAGCCCTTCGTCGCCTCGGCCGGGCTCGACCTGGCCAAGGACCTCGGGCCCACGCTCGATCTCACCCTCGCCGCGAAAACGGCGGGAGAAGCGCCCGCGGGAGCTCAACTCGCCGACCTCCCCCCCACCGATCTCGCGCTGACGGTTCGCTCGTCCAACCTCCGCGTCGATGGCGGTCTTCGCCTGGAGGGTGAACGAGTCATCGCGGGCCCCCAGGGCATTCGCGCGCTGATCGCCGACGCCGCGCCGCTGCTGCGACGCACGCTCGCCGACAACGCCAGACTGCTCGCCGGGGACGCGCCCGTGTCGCTCGCCGCACAGATCACTTCGCTCGAAGCCACACTGCCCGCGCCCGGCAAGCGGTTCGACCCGCGCGCCCTCACCGCCGACGCGCAGGCCGTCGTGCAGGGCCTCGCGCTGCAGGTCGAGGGTGAGCGGCTCAGCCTGTCGGCCATCGAGATGGCGGCGGTCGCGGCGCCCGGGCAGAGCCCGTCGGCGTCCGTGCGCACGAGCGCCACGCACCAACAGGGAACGATCACCATCGAAGGCGAGAGCGCCCTCGAGGGTCTGTTCGCGCCCGACGGACGAATCAACGTCGCGGGCGTGCGCCCCATCGGCACGCTGGTGGTGCGGGACGTGCCCGTCGATCTCGCGCGCATCGCCGGGCTGGCCGACATGCTCGACCTGATCCGTGCGGGCGTCGGGGACCGCGTCTCCCTCACCGCGCGATCAACCCCCGCGCCGAGCGGAGATGCCACGATCGACGTGGAATTGGCCGGCGCGAACGCCAAGGTGGCGGCCCGAGCCACGCTCCGCGCCGACTCCATCGAGTTCGCGGGCGGAGAAGCCACCACGCAGGTGACGCCCTCACTGGTGGCCCAGGCCGTGCGGCAGTTCGCCCCGACGATGACCCGCCCGCCCCGACTGGACGCACCGGTGGGCGTGCGCGCCACGATCGGGCCCGCTCGGATTCCGATGCGGGATGGCAAGCCCGATCTGGCGAACGCCGGCAACATCGACGCCAACGTCGCGCTCAGCGGCCCGTTGGTGCTCCGAGGGCTCGACGCGGGCGAAGGACGCAGCGTCGACGTCGCGCTCGACGGCGTGAGAGCCTCGGCCCGTGCACCCATCTCCGGCGCGGGGCGCATCGATGCCTCGATCAACGCGGGGCTCTTCGATCCTGCGCGAGGAGCCGGCTCGCCCGTCGGATCGCTCGAAGGGCAGGCCACGCTCGCCGGCGCCGGCGACGCGCGCACCGTCCAGGGGGTGCTCCGCGTGGACCGGCTCGAAACGACCTACGTCGATGCATTGCTCGGCAAGCCCGGATTCCTGTCGCTGGCCGTCGGCGAGACGGCGGATCTCAAGGCCGAGGCTCGACCGGATTCTTCGGGCGCCACCGCGCTCACGGGCACGGTGCAGGCGCCGCGCCTCAAAGCCCAGTTCGCGGCCACGCTGCAGCCGGATCGCGTCGCGCTCACCGCGCCGATGACCGCTTCGTGGACGCCCAGCGAGCAGTGGATGCTGCGCTACGCGCTCGCCGGCGATGCCTCCGCCGTCACGATCCTCGGAGACACGCCCATCGATCTCCGTGTCGAGCGCGCGGCCATCGGCCTCAACGGCCGCCCGCTCAAGCCCGGCGTGTTCGAGCTCGCCGCGAGAGCCGACATCCGAGGGCTCGCGATCGCCACGGCCGACGGTCAGCGGGTGCGCGTGGAGAGCGCGCAGGCCACCCTGGCCTCACCCTCACCCGGCGCGCTCAGCGTCGACGCGGCGCTCAGGGGCGTACGCGGCGCCGCGGGCGAGCCGGGCGACGCCACGCTCCGCGCAACGCTGTCGAACCTCGCGGACGGCGCGGGCGTGCTCACGCCCGATCGCGCGGTGGTGAACGCCACGATCGACGGGTCGATCCCGACCGCGCTGGCGGACGCGCTCGCCCGCCGAGACGGGCTGCTCCTCGAAGCGCTCGGACCAACGACGACACTGAACGCGAAGGCGGATGGCCTCTCGCGCACCGGCGGATCCGTGCGAGCCAAGGCGGTCACGCCGCGCGCCGAGGCCAACGTCGCGGGAGACCTGCGCGACGGCGTGTTTCATTCCACCGCGCCGGTGACCGCGACGATCCATGAGATCACCCCCGAGCTGAGCCGGCGCATGATGGAGGCGATCCTGCCCCTGCTCACCCGCATGGAGAAACGCGCGGCGGACGGACCGGCGGTGGCCACCGTCACCGGCCTGACGCTGCCGATGCAGGCGGAGATCGATTCCAACGGGGACGGCGTGCTCGACGCGGTCGATCTGCGGAAGCTCAACGCGGACGTTCGAGTCGAGCTGGGTCGCATGTCGTACGCCACGAACGACCTCTTCGGGCGCGTGCTGAAGGCGACAAAGAACCGGTCGGAGGGCCAGCTGTTCAATCGTTTCCCGCCGCTCGAGGTCCGCATCCGGGACGGCGTCGCGCAGTACGACCGCACGGCGATCCCCTTGGGCGAGTTCACCGTCGAATCGCGCGGCAAGGTGGACCTCGCGGCGCGCCAGATGGACCTGATCATCTACGTGCCGCTCGTCGGGCTCGCCGACGAGTTCATGGGCGTGTTCCGCGCGGCGCCGGGGTTCAACGACGCCGCGCCCGTGCCGTTCCGAATGAAGGGACCCATCGGCAAGGCCGTGCCCGTCCCCGCGCCGGACCTCATGCTCAAGGACGCGGTCAAGGCGCCGGGCAAGATCATCGAGGAAGTGGGCAAGGGCCTCGAGGACCTCTTCAAGAAGAGGTGATCGAAAGAAATAACGCGCGTCCCGTTCGTGGAACGCGCGTCGTGATGATTCGAGATCGGACGTCTCAGCCCCGCGATCGAAGCGGGATTATTCGTCCGCGGGCGGCGTGCCCATGTTCGAACGCGTGGTCTTCACGCGCCCCTGCATCCGTCGGGGAGGCATCTTCGTCGGCACCAGCCCCATCGGGAATCGGAAGGAGTCGTTCGAGGCCCTGGTCCCCGGCACGGCCACGTCGAACCGGTTGGTCTTGCCGCCGGCCGCGGGCGCCTGTTGCGGCGCCGGGGCCGGTCGCTGCGCGGGCGCCGGTCCACGATCCCGCTCTCCGCGATCGCGATCGTCGCGCTCGCGCTGCGGGGGCGGTCCGCCGGCCGCGGGCGCGGGCCTGGGCGCCGGGGCGGGGCCACGCATCGGCCGGTCATCCCGCGGGGGGCTGGGGGTGAAGTCGGGGTATTCCATCTTGGGGATCTCGACGTTGGCGAGCATCTCGATGTTGGTGAGCAGCTCGCCCTGATCCGGCACCACGAACGACCACGCCACGCCGCCCCTCCCGGCTCGCGCGGTGCGACCGATGCGGTGCACGTAGACCTCCGGGTCCTCGGGGAGGTCGTAGTTGATCACGTGGGTGATGTTGTCGACGTCGAGCCCTCGCGCCGCGAGATCGGAGGCCACCAGCACCTCGAGCTTGCCCTCACGAAGCTTGCCCATCACGCGGTTGCGCCGGGACTGCTGCATGTCGCCGTGGATGGCGTGCGCGTCCACACGGTGACGCGTGAGGAAGTCCGCCACGTCGTCCACCGTCCGCTTCGTGCGGCAGAACACCAGCGTGAGCGCCGGCTCCTCGTGCGTGAGCAGGTGCAGCAGCAGTCGCCGCTTGTCCCACGGAAGCACCGGCAGGTGATGCTGCTCCACCAGCGACACCGTGAGCGCTCCTGAGGTCGAGACGATCTTGACCGGATCGCGCATGTACGAGCGGGCCAGCTTCTCGATCTCGTCCGAGATCGTCGCCGAGACGAAGATCGTCCGATGCTCGGTCTTGATGTTCGCGAGGATGCGCTTGATGTCGTCTCGGAAGCCGATGTCAAGCATCCGGTCTACCTCGTCGAGCACGACGAACTTGCAGTTGCGCAGGTGCATGAGCCCGCGATCGAGCATGTCGATCAGCCGGCCCGGCGTGGCCACGATGATCTCGGGCCCCTGCTCGAGGTTCTGGGCCTGCGTGCGGACGGATTCGCCCCCGAACACCGCGGAGACCCTGATCGGCGTGAACTGGCCGAACTCCTGCAGCTCGTTGGCCACTTGCTGCGCCAGCTCGCGCGTCGGCACCAGCACCAGCGACTGGAACGCCAGCCCCCGCGTGGCCATGTGGAACAGCGGCAGACCGAACGCGGCCGTCTTGCCCGAGCCCGTCTTGGCCTGGCCCAGCACGTCGCGCCCTTCGAGCGTCGGCGGGATCAACTCGGCCTGGATCTTGGTCGGACGCTTGAAGCCCGCGGCCTCGACACCCTTGAGCACCGAGTTGCGCAAGCCCAGTTCCGCGAACGACTCCGCGGCGCCGAAGATGTCGTTGACCTTCTTGGCCACCGGAGCCGCGGTCTGCGCCGGCGCGACCGGCTTGGGCTTGGCGGGCCGCGCGACGGGCGCTTCAGCGTCCGTTGCGGAATCGGCCTCGCCGCCCTCGGCCTGCGGCTCGTGCGCATCGCCCGGCGCCGGACCATCCCCGGCGCGCTTGCGCCCGCGCCCGCCTCGTCGGCGGCGTCGCTTGGGTTGGTCCCCGCTCTCGGGAGCGTCGGATGGATCGGTCGTGGTTGGAACGTTGGCGGAAAGATCGTCGTGCTGAGACATAGGGCTGCCGATTGGCCGACCCCTCTCGAAACGCGCCCTCCCCTGCGAGCGTCGGATGACTCGCGTTCGAGGCTTCGGCAGGAGTCCGAAGCCACGGGCGTGAACCATCCGGCGAGCGCCGCAGCCGGAGCGTTTCATCGCTCGCCGCTGCAGGCGGGAGTTCGGGCGCGCCGAAGAGACCGGCGGGTCCTCGATCTGGGGCGTGCCGCGACGCCCCTGGGCTGTTTTTTACCGTGAGCCTGCGGCCGGGCTGCCTGTCGAGCAATGAACGGGCCCCCGACAGGTCGATGGATAGTAGGGCGTGAATCGCCCGGGTACAAGGTGCAGCGTCCGGTCATGGGTGGCCGGGCGGAACTTCCCAGACGAGGCGCCAAGGATTGGGGCGCCGGGAGGCATTGGTGGACCGACTGAGCCGCATCGACATCCATCTCGACGCCATCGACCACAACCTCACCGTGGTCCGGCGCGCGCTCGCCCGGGACTCTGAGGGCCGGCACGTGGGCGTCTGCGCCGTGCTGAAGGCCGACGGCTACGGCGCCGGGGCGGCCGCCGTGGCGCGCCGACTCGAACGCGCCGGGTTGGAAATGGTCGCGGTGTACTCGCCCGCCGAAGCCGCAACGTTGGCCGAGGCCGGCGTGACAACGCCGATCCTGGTGCTGGCGCCGGTGGATCATGTCGGCTTTGACGGGGCGCTGTTCCACGCCGCGCGAGCCGGCAGAGTGCATCTGACGGTGCACAGCCTTGAGCAGCTTCGCGCCATCATCGCGTGCGCTGAGTTGCTGGGGCCGACGGGCCGGCGTCTGCCGGTGCACGTCGAGGTGGACACCGGCATGTCGCGAGGCGGGTCCCCGCCGGACATCGCCGCGGAGATGGTCCGCCGGATCGCGGCGTGCGACACGCTCGCGCTCGCGGGCGTGTTCTCTCACCTCGCCTGCGCCGACCGGGACGGCGAACAGACCCGCACGCAGGACCAGGCATTCGCGCGATGGACAGAATCGGTGCGGAGCTTTCTCCCGCCCACGTGCGCGCTGCACCTCTCGAACACCTTCGGCGTGTTCCGCGCGCCGGGGCTGCACCGGGACATGGTGCGCGTGGGGCTCGCGCTGCTGGGCCTGGGTGAGGAAGAATTCGCGCCCGGAGAAACGTTTGCGCTGCGGGACGTCGCGTCGAGCCTGCGTCCGGCGGTGCGCTGGGTGACGAGAGTTGCGCACCTGTCGAACATCCCCGAGGGCGCGAAGGTCGGGTATGGCGGGCTGTGGAAGGCCCAGCGGCCGACCACGCTGGCGCTCGCGCCGGTGGGGTATGCCGACGGGTATCCCTGGAGCCTCGCGCGCCGGACCGACGGCGGAGGCGGCACGGTGGGCCTGCGGTCGGGGGAGCAGGTTGCGTGGGCCCCGGTCGTTGGCGCCGTGAGCATGGATCAGATCACCATCGACGCGACGGACGCGGGCCCGAGCATGGGCGTCGGCACGGAAGTCGAGGTCATCGGTTCGGACCCGAACGCGCCGACGCACCTCCCGGCCCTGGCCCGGGCCGCGGGCACGATCTCGCACGAGTTGCTCTGCCGCTTGAGCCCGCGGATCCCGCGCCGATACCTCGACGATGGGGCCGGCGCCGCGCACGACGGGAACGCCGCGCGCGGCTCGTCGAACCGTCAGAACGCGTAGACGAGCGTGACGAAGTAGTCGATGTCGTGCGCTTCGCGCCGGCCGGGGTCCGAGTCGAAACGGTCCTCGGCGCCCACGCGCAGGCGGAGCGATTTCGCGTCGTTGAGCGCGATGTCGAACGCGCCCGCGATGCGGGAGCGAAATTCGCCCACATCGTTGAGCTCGGGCGTGATCTCGCCGGACGACGTGAACGTCAGCGTGGGCGTGATCGCGTGCCGAAACTCCATGGCCGCGCGAGCGCGCGGGTTCAGACCCGAAGCCCGTCCTCCGTCCTGATACCCGGCGCCGGCGGAGAGACGGCCGATGAGCAGCGTGTCGGGCGACTTCAGGAATTCGTAGCCGAGGCCGGCGAGCCCGTTCGCGAGCGCGTCGTAGTCTCGAAAACGATTGAGCTCGCCATCGCCCTCAGCGAACAAGTGGAACCGCGAGCCCGGGATCAGCCATTCCTGACGAGCGCGCACGAGCAGCTCATTCTCCGTTTCCTGGTTCTTGTCCCTGGTGTAGCGGAAACGCAGCGATGCGGAGAACACCTCCTCGACGGACTGCCGACGCACCGCGGCGCGCGTGCGGGTGGCCAGACGGTCGGTGTTGCCCTTGGACCCGGACAGGCCGAACTCGATCGAGCCCGACCACACCGGCCCGGCCTCGGCGGGCTCCGCCGCCGGCTTGGGCGCATCCGGCCTGGCAGGAGATGCGGGCTTCGGAGACGTGGCCTCGTGATCGGCGCCGGTGGTGGACTGCTCCGCGGCCCGTGCGGCCTCCTCCTGCACCTGCTCGATCTCGTCCCTGGGAGAGGCAGCGGGACCGGCGGGCTTGGGGCTGGGAGGGGGCTCGAGCGGTGCGCGGGCGATCCCGCGGATCCGGCCGTTGGGAATGTCGATCTGACCGAGAGCGGGATGAAGCAGGCGAGCACGGACATCGTTCTGGGTCAGCAGCACGCCTCGGAGCGTCTCCCCGGTGTCGAGCGTGACGACCACGAGCGGCTCGGGCTCGACGCGCCCCGGTGTAAATCCGGGGTTCTCGGAGGTTTGCGCGGCCACGGTCTCCCCTGCACTCAGGGGGTAGAGCCACATCACGCAGAGCATGGCGGCCAGAAGGTTTCGCCGTGGATCCATCGGGCGATCTCCCATCGTGTTCGCGCACCAACAGCACGGAAGCGACATCCTTGGGTCGGCCATCGGGGCGAACGATCAACAACTTTGCGGGCAGGTCTCGGCTGGGGGGTCAGAACACGTAGACGATGAGCGCGAAGTAGTCGAGATCGTTCTGCTTGGCCGTGCCGGATTCGTTGTCGAACCGGTCCTCCAGGCCGAGCTTCAGGAAGAGGGATTTGGATTCGTTGAGCGCGATGTCGAGCGATGCCCGTCCGAGCAACTGAAAGTTGTCGAAGTCCGAGAGATCGGGCTTGTACTCGCCGTAGGCGCTGAACTGCACGAGCTCGGAAAGCTTGTGCGTGAACTCGAGCGAAGCGAGCGCGATGGGATAGATGTCGTCGTTGATCCCGCCGAACTCCTTCGCGGCGCCGACGCCCACGCGCCCCACGAGCTTGGTCGCCTCTTCGTCGATGAATCGATAACCGGCGCCGAACAGCGCATCCACCCGGAAGTCATAGTCCCGGAACTCGTTGTACTCCTGGTTGGACTCGACAAACAGCGACCAACGCGACTTGGACAGCAGCCACTCGAACCGCTCCATCAAGAGCAATTCGTTCTTGGTGCGGTCGCCGCTCTCGGTTTCGAGCCGGTAGGTCGCGCGAGCCGTGAAGATGTCGGTCGCGGACTTCCGCTCGACCAGGCCGCCGAACCGGAACGACAACTGCTCCGTGTTGCCGTCCGAGCCATTGAGCCCGGCCTCGAGCTTGCCCGACCACTTGGCCGCCGATTCTTCAGCCTCCGGCAGAGGCGGCGCCGCTTCCGCGGGCGCGGCCGGGGCCTCGGCCAGCGGCGCAGGGGCCGGGGCCGCGCCGGGCGCCTCCGGGGCGACGAGCAACACTGTCACCGAGACCACTCGCGCCGCCGGCAGGGTCAGCTTGCCCAGCAACGGGTGATCCAGCACCACATGCTCGGAGGTTTGTTCGAGGAGCGTCGCCCTCAACGTTTCGCCGGTGTCCAGCACTACGGCATGCGTGGGCGGAGGCGGTTGACTGCTCGCCAGCGACAAGGACGCGGCGCAGCCCACGAGCACGCAGAGCACGATGCAGGACCATCCGTTTCTCATGTCGACCCCTCCATAGCGGGCAGATACCGGCCGATCTCGTTCGTCGGGAAGCGCGCGAGCGTACCAAAACGATTCCGTCCGCCGCAATCATTCCTCGGCGCGGGGCGCGGCCAGCCAGCGGCGCGCGGGCGCCTCCTCGGGCACGATGCTCTCCAGCAGCTCCTGAATCGCGAGTCGCTGCCCGGGCCACAGGAAATCCTTCGGCGCGCGCGACTGCGGCGTCCATCGCGCACCGTCGTGCTCCCGGTTGAGCGTCGGCTCCCACGCGGGCTCCACCTCGCACACGAACCTCGGCGAAAGCACCACCGCGTTGATCTGCTGGACAAAGAACGGGTGCACCTGCTCCAACGCCCAGAATCCGACGCACATCGAGGACGCGACATCGAGCCCGAGCTCCTCCCGAACCTCTCGCCGCGCGCACGCGGTGGCTGACTCGCCGGGCTCCGCGTGGCCCATGACGGGCTGCCAAGTTCCTCGAAGCGGCTCTCGGGCGCGACGGACCTGCAGGAACTCCACACCCCCACCGCCACGACGAAACACGTACACGTCCACCACATCGGCGCGGATGACCGGCCCACCGGACGGCTCGCGCCGATACCCATCGCTTCCGCGATCCGTCGGATCAGTCATGAGCGCGAGCCTCATTCGCGACGCGCGCCCCGGCGCGCAGAACTCGGATGGCCGAGGCCTTGGCGAGCGTCTCCGCCCACTCACCCGCGGGGTCTGATTCCGCCACGATGCCCGCGCCCACGGGGAACCGGAGCGTGCCGCGAACTCGATCCGCGCCGACGCGGACGCCCGTCAGCGTGCCCGTGCGGATTGCCACGGAGAGCGAGGTGTGCCCGTCGTCGGAGAACAGCCCGAGGGCGCCGCAGTACCACCCGCGAGGCGCCGGCTCGATCGCACGGATGATCTGCATGGCCCGGATCTTCGGGGCCCCGGTCACCGAACCCGGCGGGAACGTGGCGCGGAGCAGTTCGAGATTCGTGGTCGTTTCGCGCAGCCGCCCGGACACCGTGGATGCCGTGTGCAGGACGGCGCCGTCGGCGCATCGCTCCAGCGCTCGCGCATCGTCCACGCGCACCGTGCCGGGCGCGCAGACGCGCCCGAGATCGTTGCGCATCAGGTCGGTGATCATCGCGAGCTCCGCCTCGTCCTTGCGAGAGTGCAGCAGTTCCGCGGCGGCCCCGGGGACCGCGCGCCTCGTCCCCTTGATGGGGCGCGTCACGACGCTCCGCCCCGTGGCGCCGGGCTCGACGCAGAGAAAGAGTTCGGGGCTGACCGAGAGGATGCACCCGAGGCGGGTGGGCCCGGCAAATTCGAGATACGCGCCGAACGCGGGACGGGCCGCGTCCAGCAGCTCGCGATACAGCCCCCGTGCGCCGCCCTCGAACGGCGCTCGAAGCGCGTGCGTGAGATTCGCCTGGAACACCTCGCCATCGTGAATCGCGCGAACCACCGCCGCGACCCCCGCTTCGTAGGCCCGGCGCCCCGTCCGCGATCGCACGCGCCCGATGCGCTCCTCGCGATCCCAGGCGCCCTGAGCGCTCGCTTGCCCCAGCGCGGGCAACCCGCGAATGGCGTCCGGCGCGCCCACCGCCCACCAGCGATCCGTCAACCCGTCATGGGCATACGCGGCGTCGCATCGCAGCAGGATCGCTTGCGGCGTGCGACGGCGATGCTCCGGCAGCGGCAAGTCGCGCTCGCACCGACGAGCCGCGGCCGGCTCGAGCGAGGCGCCCAGCTCGTACGCCAACGCCACGACCCAGCCACCCACGAACGGCGGCCAATCGGACGAGCCTCCGGCATCCGATCGCCTCTGGCCGCCGCTGTCCAGCCACCGTGCGAGCGAAGCCTCGGCCTGCCTCGGTGAGGCGTTGGCGGGAATCACCACGCGTCGGCCATCCGCCCGGGCAAAGAACGACCAGCGGGAACGCCGCGCGTGGTCCGAACGGGCGTCGGGATCATCCGAAACGAGGGCGGCCAGCGGGATGTCGCGGGGCCACGAGGCCAGCAGGTCTCGTGGAGTTCCCGCCCACGAAAGTGGCGTCCGGAGCTGGGTTGGGGCGGCGTTCACGGCGGCAACATCGTAGTGCTGCGCGCTCGAGCGCGACCCCGAAGAGCCCGGGCGCGGTATCCTGTTGGTTTCCGGCGCGCCCGGCGATCGTCGTCCGCGCGCGCGTCGGCCAATCGCAAAAACGCCGCGCTTCTGACAGCGCAACACGGATGGAGTCGCTATGCCCGCCGCCAAAGCACGCTCGGCCCCCAAAGGCAAGAAGAAGACCGCCAAGTCCGGCGGGACCAAGACCGCCTCGAAGGTGAAATACGTCTACTACTTCGGCGCCACGAAGACCGAGGGCAAGCGCGCCATGAAGCAGACGCTCGGCGGCAAGGGCGCCAATCTCGCCGACATGACCTCCATCGGTCTGCCCGTGCCCCCCGGCTTCACCATCACCACCGAGGCGTGCGAGGCGTACTACACCCAGGGCCAGCGCCTCCCCTCCGGGCTCATGGACGAGGTCGCCAAGCACATCAAGGCGCTGGAGAAGGAAACGGAGAAATCCTTCGGGGATGACTCCAACCCGCTGCTGGTGAGCGTTCGATCCGGCGCGGCCGTGTCGATGCCCGGCATGATGGACACGGTGCTGAACCTGGGCCTGACGGACCAGGCCGTGGAGGGCCTCGCGCGCGCCACGGGCAACGAGCGATTCGCGTGGGACGCATACCGTCGGCTGATCAACATGTACGGCGACGTGGTGATGGGCGTGGATCACCACTTCTTTGAGGAAGCGTTCAGCGCGCTCAAGCAGCGCTACAAGGTGGCGTCCGACACCGAAACTCCCACGCAAGGCCTGAAGGAGCTGTGCCAGGCGTACAAGGACGTGGTCCGCAAGCAGGCCGGGCGCGAGTTCCCCCAGGACCCCCCCGAGCAGCTCCGGCTCGCCATCGAGGCGGTGTTCAAGTCGTGGCAGACGCAGCGCGCGGTGCGGTACCGCCAGATCAACGACATCCGCGGGCTCAAGGGCACCGCGGTGAACGTGCAGACGATGGTGTTCGGCAACATGGGGGAGGACTCGGGCACCGGGGTGGCGTTCACGCGCAATCCCAGCACGGGCGAGAACGAGTTCTACGGCGAGTTTCTGATCAACGCGCAGGGCGAGGACGTGGTCGCGGGAATCCGAACGCCGCGCCCGGTGGACGAGATGCCGGCCTGGAACGCCAAGGCCCACAAGCAGCTGCTCGCGATCAAGACGAAGCTCGAGAAGCACTACCGCGAGATGCAGGACATCGAGTTCACCATCGAGCGCCAGCGGCTGTACATGCTGCAGACCCGCACGGGCAAGCGCACGGGCGCCGCGGCGGTGCGGATCGCGGTGGAGATGGCGCGCGAGAAGCTCATCACCAAGGACGAGGCGGTGCTGCGCGTGCCGGCGGGCGACCTCACGCAGCTGCTGCTGCCGTCGTTCAGCGAGAAGGCCAAGCGATCGGCGACGGTGCTGGCCAAAGGGCTCCCGGCCTCGCCGGGCGCATCGGTGGGCAAGCCCGCGTTCTCGGCGGACGAGGCCGTGGACCGCACGCACGGGGGCGAGACGGTGATCTTGGTGCGCGTGGAGACGAGCCCCGAGGACATCGACGGGATGCACTCCGCGGCCGGGATCCTGACGAGCACCGGCGGCATGACCTCGCACGCGGCCGTGGTGGCCCGCGGGTGGGGCAAGTGCTGCGTGGCCGGGGCGGGCGACATCCGCATCGACGCCAAGGCCGGGGTGATGAGCGTGAACGGCCGCGCGTTCGGGCGTGACGAGGTGATCTCGATCGACGGCTCGACGGGCGAGGTGATGGCCGGCGCGGTGGAACGATCCGAGCCGACGCTCTCGAAGGACTTCGCGACGCTGATGGAATGGGCCGACAAGCGGCGCACGCTGCACGTCCGAACCAACGCCGACACGCCCGAGGACGCCAAGCGCGCGCGGGACTTCGGCGCCGAGGGCATCGGCCTCTGCCGCACCGAGCACATGTTCTTCCAGCCCGAGCGCATC
>CAZWZL010000016.1:0-55878 GCA_964638515.1 uncultured Phycisphaeraceae bacterium | reverse complement strand
CCCGCCTCCCGGATCATCCCACGCACCCGCTCCACGTCATACGCCACACGATGCATCCGCGCTGTCCGCGCGCCCGTGTCCAGCAGCATCCACGCCGCGTCAGGATTCCCATCCCGCGGCTGACCCACCGAACCCGGATTGAGCAGCACACGCCGATCGCTCGGCAGCGCGATCGTCGGCCCGCTCGGCAGCGGATACCCGCGCACTTCCTCAAACCGCGCGCGCCCCTCCGGGCACGTGAACGCGCTCGGCACGTGCGTGTGCCCCACCGCCATCAACCCCGCATCCACCGCGCCGAAACTCCGCGCCGCGCTCTCGTTCGTCGTCACGTACTCCATCTCGCGCTTCCCGAACGACGCGTGCGTCACCAGCACGCCCATCACCTCCGCACGCGCGCCCCACGACAACATCACCCGCTTCTGCCGCGCCGTCAGACGCTCGTACGCATACTCGGCCGACGCCCGCGCGCTCGCGTTGAATTTCCCCAATCCCTTCCGCGAGAGCGCCGCCTCGTCATGGTTCCCGCGCACCACCACGTCGCACGACCCCGCCACCAGCTCCACGCATTCCCCCGGCTCAGGCCCATACCCCACCACGTCCCCGAGGCACACCACCACGTCCGCGCCCACACGCGCGATGTCCTCCAGCACGCCACGCAGCGCGTCCAGATTCCCGTGCACATCCGATAAAAGCGCAATCCTCGCCATGAACACTCCGCAAGAAGGGCCTCCATTGTCGGCCCGCCAAACCCCGCACTGCACCCGAGAGAGACGCACCCCACCCCTTCTTCCGCCGCGCACTCCGAAAGTTTCGATCGAATCGTCCCCGCGCCCTGTTATCCGGCCCCTCCCCGCCCCCCGGGGCGTCCAGCCGCGATCTCGCCCCGCGCGCACACACCGCCCGCGCCCCCCGTCTCATCAATCCGCAACGCGGGCCCGCGCATCATGGCTCTGATTCATCCGCGCCGGCAGCGGATGCGCGCGGTTGCAACCCCTCCCCCCATGCGGCAGAGGGTGGCTCACGCGAAGCGTGATCCGGGTGAGGGGGACCTCATTCTGCTTCCCTTCTCTCTGCGCTGCGCCCCGGCTCACCCTCCCGCGCAACCAAAAGCCCACGGATTCCCATCCGTGGGCTCTGTCATTTCCTAGTGCCTAGTGCCCTTCTCTCACGCCTCCGCCTTCTCCTCCGCCGCGCTCTCTTCCGCCGCCGGCGCTTCCTTCCCCTCGGCCTTCGCCTTCGCCGCGGCCTCCTTCGCTTCCTTGCGCTTGATCGCCTCGATCTTCACCTTGTCCGGCGCAAGAATCAGGCTCACACGCTTCCCGAAGCTCCGAGGCGCCACCTCCACCTTCGCCACGTCCAGCAGCGACTCCACGATGTCCCGCAGCATCCGCTCCCCGAGATCGCGGTGCATCATCTCCCGACCGCGGAACACCTGCACCATCTGCACCTTGTGCCCCTCGAGCAGGAACCGGCGCGCCTGATCCACACGGATGGACACGTCATGCGGGTCGATCTTGATCGACCGGCCCAGACGGACCTCCTTGATCTCCTGCGCCTTGTTCTTGCTCTTCGCCTTCTCTTCCTTGGACTGCTCGTACTTGAACTTGCCGTAGTCCATGATGCGGCACACCGGCGGCCGCGCGTCCGGCGAAATCTCGACCAGATCCATCCCCTTCTCGCCCGCCATCCGAAGCGCCTCGCTCGTCTCCACCACCCCGATCTGCTCGTTGTCCGGACCGATCAGCCGGATCGGCGTGATCCGAATCAAATGGTTCAGCCGCGTCCGCTTGACCGGTGGCCCGGAATCTCTTGAAAACCTGCTGATGAGCTATCTCCTTCTGCGATGACCAACCAACACGCACGAGCCGCCGCACGCCGACCTCGGCGCCGCGCCCGCGATCAATGCACTCTCACCGTCTCATCCTCTGGCGCCCCGCCCCCCTCATGCGCGTGCGCCCGCGCGACCCGCCGTCCGTCGCCACCCAGATCGCATCCGTCCCGTCATGCTGCGCAACAACCGGCCTCGCGACCCCGGACCAATCAACGACGATCACTCCGAGCGACCGACGTCACACCCTCAGCCTACCCACCCGAACGCCCCCCGACAAGACCCAATCTCTCCTTCGGCCGAGCGAACTCGGCGCCACCAGTCCCGCAACTTTTTCTGCGCCGCCCCCACATTTCTCACCACCACCCGTTCCGCCGCCCCCGTGCGCACCCGGCCCGGCGGTAGCCCCCTCTCGGCGAACTTTCTCGGGGTCGCCCGCGCGCACCAACCCCGCCACCAGGCGGTTTTCGAGCCTCCAAAGAGCGCACCAACACCGTCGATCCCCCGTCCAGGGCCGCGGTATGCCGATTGCGGAGGCCCCGCCATGTTCATCTCCGACCTCGCCTCCTCCGACGCCATCCCCGCCCTGAAGATGGCCGTCTCCTTCGCCGCACAGCGCCAGAGAATCCTCGCCCACAACATCGCCAACATTTCAACCCCCGATTTTCGCCCCCTGGACGCTCCAATCGCCGAATTCCAGCAGACCCTCGCCGAAGCCGTCGACCGCCGCAGAGCCGAGCCCGCCTGGGGCTCTCACGGCGAACTCAACTGGCGCGAGACCCGAAACCTCCGGCGCGACGACTCCGGCCGCATGATCGTCAACCCCTCCGAACCCTCCAAAAACGTGCTGTTTCACGACCGAAACAACCGCGACGTCGAACGCATGATGCAAGACCTCTCCGAAAACGTCGTGGCCTTCCGCATGGCCACCGACCTGCTCAAATCACGCAACGATCTCATCCGCACGGCGATCGCCGGGCGCGTCGCCTGACGCAAGGAGCCTGACCCACCATGTACGGCGCTCTCGACATCTCGGTCAGCGGCCTGGTTGCCCAGCGGGTGCGGATGGAGGCCATCTCCGCCAACCTCGCCGGCGCCGACGCCACGCGCGACGCCAGCGGCGAAATCAACCCGTTCCGCAAGCGTTTCGTGCAGATTTCCGCGGGCGATCCGACCGCGCGAAACGCCTCCGGACGAGCCCTCGGCGTGCACGTCGCCGCCATCGCGCTCGACGATTCCCCGCCGCGCCTCCGATGGGAGCCGACCCACAAGGACGCCTACCCGCCGGGGCACGAGCACGCCGGGTACGTGCCCAAGCCGAACATCGATCCGACGATCGAGCAGATCAACGCGCTGGAAGCGTCGCGGGCGTACGAAGCGAATCTCGCCGCGGCAGAGGCCACCAAGACGATGATGGCGCAGGCTCTGCGCCTCATCGCGTGAACATTGCGCTGACCACGGATGGAGTTGCGCGGCCTGTCAGGCCGAAGGGTAGAGTGAGCGAACGACCATGGCGGACCCTCTAGGACTCATCGGATCGAGTGGCGGCGTCGGGCCCATCCGGCCCGGGATGACGCCCGCGGGCGGGAGGGCGGCGGACCCTGATGCGCCGACGTTCCGTGACGCGCTGCTGGCGGAGATCCAGCAGGTGAACAAGATGCAGCAGGACGCGGCGGCCGCGGCGGAGGACCTGGCGACGGGCCGGCGGACGGACGTCGAGGGGGTGCTGATGGCGACACAGGAGGCGGACAATGCCTTCCGGATGCTTCTGCAGGTTCGCAATCGGGTGATGGAGGCGTACGACGAACTGAAGCAGATCCGCGTCTGATCGGCGGGGGCTTTCGGGGCTGATTCAAGCCGACGGGCTGGGAATCCCGACAAAGGGATTGGCGGTTGCTCGCGCGGTCATGGCGCGAGAACGGGCCGTCGTGGCGCATGGAGTGCGCCTGTCGTGGTGAGCCCGCCCGCGAGGGCGAGGGCATGGAGGCCTGGGCGCTATGGGTCAGCTGAGGCAGGTCCTCACGCAGATCGGTCAGATGCTGTCGAAGCTGTCGATCGTGCAGCGGCTGCTCATCGTGAGCCTCGTTGCGGTGATGGCGATGACGCTGACGCTGGTCGCGCTGTACTCGGCGGAGCCGGCGATGAAGCCGCTGGCGCCGGGCGCGGGCGCGAAGGACCAGACGCGGGTCGCGAGTTTTCTCGATTCGCAGCAGATCAAGTACAAGTTGGTCGGCGGGCAGATCCACGTTCCCGCGGAGCAGGTGTCGATTCTGCTCTCCCGGCTCTTCGAAGAGGGCGTGCACCTGGACGACACGGCGGTGATGTTCAACACGCTGCTCTCCCAGCAGTCGTGGACCATGTCTCGATCGCAGGTCGAGCTCAGCGAGATGATCGCGCTGCAGAACGAGCTGAGTTCGATCGTGTCTCGATTCCGCGGGGTGCGTCGGGCGAACGTCATCATCGACGCTCCGACCTCGAACGGGCTGGGCACGGCCGTGCGGAGGCCGACCGCGTCCGCGACGGTGTTCACCGGGGATGGTCGCCCGATCGACCAGAGCACGGTGGACTCGATCGCGCACCTCATCGCCGGCGCCAAGGCGGGCCTCGACGTGCAATCGGTGCGCGTGATCGACGGGACCAGGAACACGCAGCACCGGGCGCGGTCGGACGACACGGCCATCGCGAGCACGTACCTCGAGCACGCCGCGAAGGTGGAGGATCGTGTTCGCGGCAAGCTGCTGGATCTGCTGCAGTACATCGGCGGCGCGGTGGTGGCGGTGAATGCGCAGGTGGATGTGACGCGCAAGGAGAGCCAGACGAGCCGCGTGCTGGACGTCGGCAAGGGCTCGGTGACGGCGCCGACGCGCGAGCGCACGAGCGAGCGGACGGAAGGAGAGATGGCGAGCGCCGCGGAGGCGGGCGTTCGGAGCAACGTCGGACTGGACATCAATCGCTCCGGGGGCGGCGGCTCTTCGTCGAAGGACAAGCAGAGCGAAGGGGAGATGGAGACGGAGTTCGGGCGGACGGTGGAGAAGGTGGTCGATCCGCGCGGCATGCCGACCAAGATCAACGCGACGATCGGCGTGCCCCGGTCGTACTTCGTGGCGCTCTGGAAGCGGGCGCAGGGCGCGCAGGGCGCGAACGCCGATCCGACGGATCAGGATCTCGATCCGTTGATGAAGAGCGAGGTCGACCGGATTCGGGCGGACGTTCGCCCGCTGGTGGAGGCTTCGGGCGAGGGTGGCGTGATCGGTGGCGAGGTTGTGGTCTCCGTGTTCCCGGATGTGGTGGCGGGCGTGGGCGTGGCGATCGCGGGTGTGAGTGGCGGGGGCGGCGGTGGCATCGGCTCGCTTGTGGGCATGGGGAGCCTGGTGAAGAACGTCGCACTGGGCGCCTTGGCGCTGGTCTCGCTGGGCATGATGTTGATGATGGTGCGCAAGACGGGCAAGGCCGACGCGCTGCCCACGGCGCAGGAGCTGGCGGGCGCGCCGCCAATGCTGCAGCGGCAGTCGGATCTGATCGGCGAGGCGGACGAGGCCGAGTCGGCGCTGACGGGCATCGAGCTCACGGATGACACGATCAAGCACCAGAAGCTGCTCGAGCAGGTGGAGGAGATGGTGCGCTCCAAACCGGAGGAGACGGCCACGCTCTTGAACCGGTGGATCACGGCGGATAGTTAAGGAGACGGATGACGCCATGCCTCGCAAGCCTGGGGAGCGGCTCCCCGACAATCCGGAAGAATTGGATGGGCTGACCAAGGCGGCCATCATTCTGTTGAGCGTGGACGCGATGATCGCCGGGCAGGTGCTCAAGCAGCTCCCCGCCGAGGCGGTGGAGCAGGTGACGCGCGAGCTGGCCGGGTTGGGTCGGGTTCCGTCTGTGCTTCGAGATCGGGTGGTGGAGGAGTTCTATAACCTGACGATCGCTGCGCAGCACATGGCGGAAGGCGGGCTGGAGTACGCCAAGGTGCTGCTCAAGCAGACGATGGACGCGAAGGCCGCGGAAAAGATGCTGGGGCAGATCCAGACGCAGGTGCGCAAGGCGCCGTTCTCGTTCCTGCAGAAGGCCGAGAGCGATAATCTGCTGACGTTCATCCAGGACGAGCATCCGCAGACGATCGCGCTGATCGTCTGTCATCTGCCGCACCACAAGGCGTCGGAGATCGTGAGCGGGCTGCCGGCGCAGAAGCAGGTGGAGGTGATCAAGCGGGTGGCGAACATGGAGCAGACGAATCCCGAGGTGATCCGCGAGGTGGAGCGTGGGCTGGAGATGCGTCTGTCGAACCTCATCGGTCAGTCGATGGAGAAGGCCGGCGGAGTGGACGCCGTGGCGGAGATCCTGAATCTCGTCGATCGCGGGACGGAGAAGCAGATCATGGAGGGGCTCGAGGTCGAGGATCAGGACCTCGTGGAGCAGATCCGCCGCTTGATGTTCGTGTTCGAGGACATCCTGCAGGTGGATGACAAGGGGATCCAGTCGGTGCTCAAGGAGGTGGACAACGACGAGTTGTCGCTGGCGCTCAAGACGGCGTCGGAGGACCTCAAGAAGAAAGTGTTCGGCAACATGTCGGAGCGTGCGGCGCAGCTCATCCGGGAGGACATGGAGTTCATGGGCCCGGTGCGCGTGAGCGACGTCGAGTCGGCGCAGCAGCGCATCGTGGACATCGTCCGTCGCCTGGAGGACTCGGGCGAGATCGTGATCGCGGGTCGCGGCGACGAGGGCATGATCGTCTGAGGAGAGGCGTATGGGGCTCATCAGACGGGCGGATGCGGGGACGATGGTTCGGGACGCGGTGGTGCTCGACCTCAGCGACCTCGCGCGACAGGGGGAGGCGTTGCTCGTCCGCGCGCGAGCGCAGGCTGAGGCGATCGTGGCCGAGGCTCACCGTGAGCGCGAGAGGCTGATCGCGGGCGCGGCGGAGACGGGTCGGGCTGCCGGTCACGCGGAGGGGATGGCGCTGGGACAGCGCGAGGGTCGTGAGGCCGCGCTCGAAGCGGATGCGCAGGAGATCTCTCGTCTGGTCGGGGTGTGGGAGGAAGCGGCGGCGCGGTTCGAGGGGCAGCGGGATCAGCTGCTCGCGGAACTCCGGATGGACGGCGTGCGATTGGCGCTGGCGATCGCCTCGCGCATCGTGCATCGCGTCGTGGAGATCGACAACGAGGTCGCGGCCCGAGCGTTGGAGAGCGCACTGGAAGTCGTCGCGGCCAACACGCGCGCGGTGGTGGCGGTGCACCCGGATGATCGATCGAACGTGGAGGGTCTCCTGGGCGGGATCCTTCGCCGGTTCGGGCGCGCCGGGCACGTCGAGATGATGGACGACCCCGGAGTGACGCGCGGCGGGTGCGTGGTTCGATCATCGCGGGGGAGCGTGGATGCGTGCGTGGAAACACAGTTGGCGCGCATCGCGGAGGCGCTGCTCGGCGATGCGTCCGATCCGGAGGGCGGCGGGTGAGCGCGCTCGCGTGGGCGTTCGACGAAGTGGCCCGGTCGCAGCCGATGGAACTGCGCGGCTCGGTGGCCGCGCTCAAGGGCCTGACGGTGCTGGTGGATGAGCTGCCTCTGGCCGTGGGTTCTTTCGTGCGTGTGGGAGAGGGCGACGCGTCCCGGGTCGGCGAGGTGGTGGGGTTCGAAGGCGAGCGTGCGATCGTGATGCTGCTGGGTTCGACGGCCGGGATCCGGACGGGAGAGACGGTGCGGGGCGAGCAGTCCGCCGGGACGGTGCGGGCCGGGCGGGGGCTGTTGGGGCGCGTGGTGGACGCGCTGGGACGTCCTATCGACGGGAAGGGGCCGATCACCAACGTGTGGCCGACGGCGCTCGCGCCTTCTCCGATCGGGCCGATGCGACGCCGGCGCATCCGTGAGTCGCTGGTGACGGGCGTGCGCGCGGTTGATCTCCTTACCACCGTGGGCAAGGGGCAGCGGGTCGGTGTGTTCGCGGGGCCGGGCGTGGGGAAGTCAACGCTGCTGGGGACGATCGCGAAGCGCACGCGGGCGGACGTGAGCGTGATTGCGCTGGTGGGCGAGCGCGGGCGCGAGGTGCGGGACTTCGTGGAGCATTCGCTGGGGGAGGCGGGGCTCGCGCGAAGTGTGGTGGTTGTGGCCACGAGCGATGAGAGCCCGCTGCTGCGGATTCGCGCGGCGATGGCGGCCGCGTCGATCGCGGAGCGATTTCGGGACGACGGCGCGGACGTGATGCTGATGATGGACTCGGTCACGCGTCTGGCGCAGGCGCAGCGGCAGGTGGGCTTGTCGGTGGGGGAACCGCCGGCGACGAAGGGGTACACGCCCAGCGTGTTTTCGCTCCTTCCGACGTTGCTGGAGCGCGCGGGCGCGGTGGAGGGCGGCGGCTCGGTGACGGGGTTCTACACCATCCTCGTGGAGGGTGACGACCTGACCGAGCCGATCTCGGACGCGGCGCGCGGCATTCTCGACGGGCACGTGGTTCTCTCGCGCAAGCTGGCGCATCGGGGGCACTACCCCGCCATCGACGTGCTGGATTCGGTCAGCCGCGTGGCGGACGAGGTGTGCGAGCCGGGTCACACAGCCGCGCGACGGCAGATTCAGCGGCTGATCGCGGCGTTTCGAGAGGTGGAGGAGCTGGTGCAGATCGGCGCGTACGCGCGCGGCTCAAACCCGATGGCGGATGTGGCGATCGCGCTCCGGGGCCGGATCGACGCGTTGCTGCAGCAGGGGTCGGGCGAGGCGGAGTCGTTCGAGGATTCGCGCAAGCGGCTGCTTGCGCTCGCGGTGGAGGCGGGGGGGATGTTGCAGCAACTGGGCAAGGGGAGGTGATCCTTGGCGAAGTTCCGATTCAATCTCGAGCCGGTGCTGGGGCAGCGTCGTGCGGCGGAGCAGGAGAAGCAGCGGGCGGTGGGAGAGTTGGAGCGCGAGCGGCTGGGCATGGAGGACCGGCTGCGGGCGTGGAACGACTCGCTGCGTGGCGGGCGCGCGGAGCTGCGCGTGGCGCTGGGGCAATCCGGCGGGCCGGTGGCGATGGAGGAGGTTCGCATGCACGCGTCGGCGTCGCTGCGGATGGTGTCGGAGGCGGAGCGGCTCGCGGTGTCGCTCGCGGGACTGTATCGGCGGATCGAGCGGGCGCGGGGCGAGCTGCTGGAGGCGGCGCGTTCGCGTCGCGCGGTGGAGCTGCTGAAGGAGCATCGGTTCGAGGAATGGAAGCGCGATCAGGACCGGCGCGAGCGCGAGGCGGTGGATGAGATTGCGGTCATGCGGGCGGCGCGGACCAAGGAGCGTCTGGCATGAAGCTGGTGTGGACGATTGTGTCGGTGATGGCGGTCGCGAATCTGCTGGGCGTCGGCGCGTTCCTGGGGTGGCTGGGCGCTACGGGCCGGCTCAACGGAGAGCGGATCAGTGAGGTTCGGGAGATGCTGCGCGAGACCGTGGCGCAGCAGAAGGAGCGGGAGAAGAAGGCAGCGGAGGCGGAGGAAGCCAAGCGCTTGGCGGCGGATGAGGAGGCCAGGAAAAAGGAGGCGCCGCTCACCGCGTCGGAATCACTGCAGATCGCGGGCCAGAGCGATGAGCTTCGACGGCAGGCGCTCGAGCGGATGCGCCGGGAATCGGAGGATCTTCGACGCACGCTCACGCGGGAGCGGGACGAGGTCGATCGGGCGCTGGCGAGGCTGGGGGAGGAGCGGGCGGCGTTCGAGGCCATGCGCGCGCAGATCGCGGAGGTCGAGGGCAGCGAGCAGTTTGAGAAGGCGCTTCGCCTGTATGAGACGCTGAAGCCCGATCAGGCCAAGGCCGCGTTCCAGGCGCTGATCGATCGAGGCGAGATCGACCAGGTGGTGAGCTACCTGAATTCGATGCAGGGGCGATCGGCGTCGAAGGTGCTGGCGGAGTTCACGGACGCGAGCGTGGCAGCGGACTTGCTGGAGCGGCTTCGGACGCGCGGGCTCGAGGCTCGCGGCGAGAAGGAGACCGCGAGTGGGGCCAAGCCCGGTTGAGAGCCTGATGCTGCAAGGGGGCGCGCCGGGGAAGGTGCGCCCGGAATCGGGCGTGCGCACGGGCGAAACGGCGAAGGCGGAGCGGTTTTCGGGCGCGTTGAAGCGGGCGGAGCGCGCGAATGCGGAGCCTCAGCGCGGGCCCGCGAGCGAGTTGAGGGCGCGCGCACCTGAGGGCGGACCATCCCCGGTGGCGGTGGAGCCGGGCCCGCCGGCGGAAGCGCAGGAAGGCGCGTCCGGGGCGCAGGAACCGGCGCGCGAAGCGCAGGAACCGGTCGCGTCCGCAACTGAAGGATCGGAATACGAGACCGCGGAAGAGGGATCGACGGCTTTGGAGCCCAGCCCCTCATCGAAGACGGAAGGATCTCCTGAGGAGACTTCGCACGAGATCAGGCGGACCGGCGACACGGAATCGAACGCGAGCGCGGTTCTTGCCGTGAAGACGGAGGCCAAGGCGCTCGGCGAAGCGGAGTTGGCGCACGCGCTGATCGACGCAGAGAGCGAGCAGGCCCGAACATCGGCGGCTCCAACGGTGGAGGTTCGGCCGGAGGTTGCCCAGGCGCCGCGCGAGGCGCAGTCCGGTTTGCCGGCGCGCGAAGCGCGTCGGACTGCGTCCATTGCGGCGCGCGTTGAGCCTTGGACGGGCGAGGGCAATTCGCCAGAGATCGTGCATGACATTCCCGAGCCGGAGGCGCAGGGCGCGCTGTCCGGCTCGCACGTCGAGGATTCGGGGGTCGGGGAGGAAGAGGCGCAGGAGATCCGGCGAATCGCGGCGCAAGCGGAGTCGCACGCTGGTCGTGCGGAGCGGGCCGGGGAAGGGGCGGGGCGCGAACGAACGTCTCCTTCGAGCGTGCTGGAGCGGGCCGAAGGGCGTTTGGCGCTGGACCGGCTGATCGACGCCGCGCGGGTGACGGAGCCGCGCGCGGAGCGCGCGAGCGAGAGTGCTCGCGGTTCGGTGGTGGAGGCCGGCGCGCCCGAGGCGCGAGACGGCGCGGTCGCTCAGAGCGCGTCGACCGATTCGGGGAACTCCAGGCAGGAGTCCCGCGGCGAATCGAAGGGTCGTGACGCGCGGACGAGCGGATCGATCGGCGTCAGCGCGCCCAAGGCGGAGCCGGGGCATGAGCCCGCGGCGAGCGCGAAACCCGCGCCGGAGAACCCCGCGACCATCGGGCTGACGAACTTCGGCGCCACGAAACCGGCGCGCGAGGCGATCAAGCCGGGCGCGGCGGAGATGCTGGCCGGTCGCGGCGCTGATGTCGAGGCGGCGGCGTCACGCGGGCTGATGGCCGCGGTGCAGCAGAAGGGCGGCGCGGTGACCGTGCGTCTGGAGCCGGAGACGCTGGGGTCGATGCGGATCCGGATGGAGCTGACCGGGGGCGTGGTGCGCGCCACCTTCGAGGTGACGACGCTCGAGGCACGCGACTTGCTGGGATCAAGATTGGACTCGCTGCGCTCCGCGCTGGAGGCGAAGGGGCTGGGCGTGGAACGGCTGCAGGTGCAGCTGACGAGCGCGGGGCAGGGAGGCGCTGCGAACAACGACTCCTCGTCGGGGGAGGGACGATGGCAGGGAAGCCGATCGTCCCCCGACGCGGGTGAGGGGAAGACGCGTGGCGACACCGGCGGAGGCCGGGATCGTCACGACGGAGAGCCGCAGGACCGGCGTGGATCGCCGGGCTTTGCGGGCGCGCTGGGCGGAGCCTGGCGTGAGGAATGGGTGCGCATCGGCGTGGACGCGCTGGTGTAACCAGGGCCGGTCGGCGCGGAGGCGCCGGCGTGAGTCAGACAGAACGCGCACACGCGCGGAGGTGATCGCATGTCTTCTTTTGCCACCGGCATCAGCGGGCCGCTGTCGTCGTCGACATCGGCGCGGGCGACGGGCTTCAACACCCTGTCGAGCGAGGACTTCATCAAGATCATGACGACGGAGCTGGCGCGCCAGGACCCACTGGCCCCGACCGACTCCAAGGCCATCCTCGAACAGATATCGAGCATCCGCTCCATCGAATCGAACGCGTCGCTCAAGTCGTCGCTCGAAGCGATGGTGCGTCAGAACGAGTTCTCCTCCGCGGGCGGCCTCATCGGCCGACGCGTGCTCGCGCTCACCGATCAGGGCGCCGAAGTCCAGGGAGTCGTCGCCGGCGTGAGCAACACGCGTGAGGGCGCGCGGATCGTGCTGAGGAGCGGCGTCGGCGCATTCGTGAGAAACGTGATGCAGATCGCTGAGAACACGCCCGCCGAGCCCGCGCGATGAGCCCTGACGGCTCTTCCATCGCGGGAGGAGAGCTGCTCCGTCGGCTTGCGGGCGTCACGCGCGGCGTCACGTCCTCGACCGGCGCCACATCGCTTGGCGCTGATGGCGCGTCGTTCGAATCGCTGCTCGAGCGTGCGCGCGAGGGGCGCGTCGAGACCGGGCGCCAGGTTCACATGGGAGAGGGCGTGTCCGTTGCGCTCTCCGAAGCGCAGTTGCGGCGCGTGTCGGCAGCGGTTGACGCCGCGGAGGCCTCGGGCGCCGTTCGCGCGCTGGTGCTGGTGGACGGTCACGCGCTGACGATCGACGTGGGCTCTCGAACGATTGTCGGGCGGTCCGACGGCGTCGGAGCGGGGGTAATCACCGGTGTCGACGCGGTCGTCACGACGGGAGCAGGCGTTGATCCGTCGGGGGGCGCGGGCTCGGCGCCGATTTCGCTGGGAAGGTTGCCCGCTCATCCGGCATTGGCGAGGGCGCTCGGAGCCTGAAGCCGGTGGAGGGTGAATGGGCTTCTCGGGGACGCGCGGCGGGAGGCCTCGCGAGACGGAGCAGGTGAGAGGCTGGTGACGCGGAGCGTGAGCCGGCGTGCGTGAGGCGGCGTCAAGGAAGCGCGCGGGACGGAAGTTCCCGAATGCGCAGGAGCATCCGCTATGGCTTCAACAACCGCATTGCTGACCGGGCTGTCCGGGCTGATCGCGAACTCGCGCCGGCTGGACGTCATCGGTAACAACATCGCCAATGTGAACACGACGGCGTACAAGTCCAACCGGATGTTGTTCGCGCCGACGTTCAGCCGCACGCTGTCCTCGGGCACCAGCCCGGGCGGGTCCTCGGGCGGCACCAACCCGACGCAGGTCGGGTTGGGCGTCAGCATCGCGGGCACACAGCGCAACTTCGCCAACGGAGCCATCGCGGCCACCGGCGTCGCCACGGACCTGGCCATCGAGGGCAACGGGCTGTTCGTGGTCGATCGGGGCGGACAGCAGATCTACACGCGCTCCGGCGCGTTCCAGTTGTCCGCGCAGCGCGACCTGGTGACGATCACCGGCGAGCGCGTGATGGGCTTCGGGGTGGACGAGGACTTCAACGTGGTGGAAGGGCAGCGCGTGCCCATCAACATTCCGATCGGCTCGCTGACGCTCGCCGAAGCCACTCGAAACGTGGACTTCGCCGGAAACCTGAACGCGAACGGATCGACGCCGACCCGGGGATCAGCCAACATCTTCGATCAGCCGTTCGTGACCACGGCCGCGGTCCCGATGGTGGCCTCGGACCTGCTCAGCACGCTGCAGGATCCCAACGCGGCGCCGGGCACCGCGCTGTTCGGAGGGCCCTTCCCGTACACGTATCGCATGAGCGGCGCGCAGCGCGGCGGGGCGACGATCCCCACGGCCGATCTCACGATCACGGCCGCTACGACGGTGGGCGATTTCCTCAACTATCTGGACCAGTCGCTGGGCATCGTGCCGGGACTCACCAACCCGGACGGCGCGACCACCGGCGCACAGATCAACGGCGCCGGTCAGATCACGATCGTCGGAAACACGGGATCGGCCAACAACGTCGTGATCGACAACACCGACGTCACGCTGCTGGATTCCACGGGCGCGATCATGACTCCGCCGCGCTTCACGTTCACGCAGGGCACGACCGGCGACGGGGAGAGCGTTCGCACGAGCTTTACGGTGTTCGACTCGCTCGGGCGCGCCATCACCGTGGATGTCACGATGGTGCTCGACTCGACATCAACGACGGGAACCACGTGGCGGTATTACGTGGATTCGCCCGACAACATCACGACCACCGCACCGGGCCTGAACATCGCCAGCGGCGCGCTGGACTTCGACACGTCCGGGCGATTGATCACCAACAGCCCCGTGACGGTCGCCGTGGGCCGCGAAAACACGGGCGCGGAGAACCCGCTCTCGTTCGCGATGAACTTCGTGTCCGGGGGGAACTCCGTCACGGCGCTCGCGAGCGCGAATCAGACGCAGGGCTCCACCATCGCCGCGGTGTTCCAGGACGGATCGGAGCTGGGCGTGCTCTCCGCCTTCTCGGTCGGCGGGAACGGGATTCTCACCGGAGCCTTCTCGAATGGGCTGACTCGGACCATCGGCCAGATGGTGATGGCCACGTTCACCAATGCCGAGGGGCTCGTCGACATCGGCAACAATCTCTATTCCGTGGGCCCGAACTCGGGAACGCCGCTCATCACGGCGCCCCAGAATTTCGGGGCGGGGCGCATCGTCGGAGGAGCGCTCGAGCAGTCCAACGTGGATCTGGGCCAGGAATTCATCGATCTGGTCCAGACCTCCACGGGCTATTCCGCCGCGGCGCGGGTTATTTCCACGACGGATCAGCTGCTGCAACAGCTGATCGCGCTGGGCCGATAAGCCGGCGCTTCATCGGGGCGTAAACCGAGGCGGCCACGAGGTCGATGAAGAGAGCGTGGCCCCGGGTTCGCGCTCGCCCATCGTGCGTGGCGGCGCGGGCACGCACGTGAGGAGACGCCCCCGATGGCCGACAAAGCGCCCGCCAAGCCGGACAAGAACGCGCCCAAGGCGGAAGGTGCGGCCCTCGCCGGCGAGTCCAAGAAGAAGCTCCCGATCAAGGCGATCGCCATCATCGGCGCCATCGTGCTGCTCGAGGGCGTGGCCGTGATCGGCATCGCCATGCGATCAGGGCCGGCCAAGGCCAAAGCCGGCGAAGAGACGCACGTCGAGGGCGATCATGCGGCGCCCAAGGACGATGGTCATGGCGCCAAGAAGGACGACGGTCACGGCGCGAAAAAGAAGGACGATGGTCACGGCGCGAAGAAGAAGGATGATGGTCATGGCGCCAAGAAGGACGACGGTCACGGCGCGAAGAAAAAGGATGACGGTCACGGCGGTGGTGGGGGCGACAAAGCCGGGCCGACGCTGGGCCCCGAAGACATCGCCGAGACGATCGTGGTCAAGGACAAGTTCCCCAACAATCAGACGGGTCGGGCGTGGCTTTGGGATGTCGAGGTCTATGTGCAGGTGAAGTACAAGCGTCTCGACGCGGTCAGCGCGATGCTGACAACGAGATCCGCCGAGATCAAGACGGGAATCGCGCGGATCTGGCGCACGGGCCAGCATGCCTATTTCAATGAGCCCGGGCTGGAAACCCTGACCCGCCAGGTGCGGGAGTTCCTGAACGGGATCGTCGGGACGAGCGCGGACGGTCAGCCGATGATCGAGCGGGTGCTCATCCCGCGATGCGTCGGCTTCCCCACGGAGTTCTGATTCGGTCTCTGTGCGGGAGGCGGGCGACATCTGCGTCAAAGATTGCGGGTTGAGGGCGGTCGAGTGCCGATGGAAGCCACACGGCGGGGTGCGCCGCGCGGAGCGCGGGCGTCGCCGGTGTGTCGTGACGTGGGCGGATGGCCCATCGCGCCTCAGAAGGGCTAGGGATGGCCGAACAGGACGGGGCGCCCAAAGGCGCCGACAACCCGAATCCTGAACCGACGGCGGAGGCCGGCGCCGAAGAGGCGCTGCGCGCTGCGGAGGGGTCGATCGAGCAACTCAAGCAGGAAGAGTCCAAGGCGCCGCCCGCGGCGGCGGCCGCGGTCTCGGACAAAGCGAACGCGGCGCTCGCGGCGGCCAAAGCCGCGATCGAAGCGGTCAAGGGAGCCCAGGGCGGCGCGACGGCGGCCTCCCCGGGCGCTGCCTCGGCGCCGGCGAGCGGGGCGATGGAGGCCGCGCGGGCCGCGATGGCCGCGGCGTCGGGCTCGCAGCGGAGTGGCGGTGGCGCGGCGCCGGTGATGATGGGAGCGCCCGTCGAGTTGCCGAGTCTGAAGCCGGGAGGAGGCGTCGCGGCGCCGAGCGAGCTGAACCTGATCGCCGACGTGAATCTCAACGTGAAGATCGAGCTGGGTCGCACGCGCATGCTCGTGGAGGACGTGCTGCGCCTCAATGAGGGGTCCGTGGTGGAGCTGGACAAGCTGGCGGGCGATCCGGTGGACGTGTACGTCAACGACCGACACGTGGCGCGGGGTGAGGTGCTGGTGGTGAACGACAACTTCTGTGTTCGGATTTCGGAGATCCTGGACAGCGAAGCCAAGGAGGGTTAGCAGGCGAGACTCCCCACGCCCGCGGCGCGCGGGCGACCACAACTCGATGGGGCGGCGGAGCCCGCCTCAGCCACAGCCACGGATGGCGACATGGCCGATCTCTCGTACATCTCGAACCGGATGATTCTCGCGTGCGCGCTGGCGCTGAGCGCGATGTCGTCGCACGCGCGAGCGGATGAAAGCGCCTCCGCCAATCCCTTGCGCACGAGCGTAGTCGAACCCGCGCTGCGGGCGCCGACGCGTGACGCGGGCGGGCCGCTCGTGGAATACGGCCCCCTCGAGGCGCAGGCGCAGGAGCAGGCCCGGGCGGCCCAAGAAGGTCCCCACGCATCGAGCGCGCGTGAGCCCGAGCGAGAACGGCTCCCGCTCGGCCAACCGGGCGCATCGGCGCTCGACGGCGAGCGATCCCGCCCGCTGACGGGCGCAGGATCGCCGCAAGACCAGAATCAGACAGGATCGCTCGCATGGACCAACGGCGCGGGTCGCACGATCGCGGCCCTGGCGGCCGTTCTTGGATTGATCGTCGTTGCCCGCTGGGTGATCCGGCGGGTGTCGCTGCGTTCGGGCGGGCTGGTGGGACAGCTCGGCGCGGGTGGAAGGGCGCCATCCGGAGTGCTTGAGGTGCTGGGGAGATTCCCGGTGGGGCGCGGGCAGTCGCTCGTGCTGCTGCGCCTGGATCGGCGCGTGCTGCTCGTGTCGCAGTCGGCGCAGGGATTCACGACGCTGACGGAGATTGACGATCCGCAGGAGGTCGCATCGCTCGTGGTGAAGACCGCGGACGACGAGAGCGCCTCGTTGGCGGCGCGGTTCCGATCCATGCTCTCGGCGTTTGAGCGCGACCCGGCGCTGGGAGGCGAGATCGAGGAAGTGGGGGGGAGAGGGCCCACAACCCTGCGCCTGGCCCGCCAGCGGCGCGAGCAGGTCGTGGAGGTCACGAACGACGGGGCCCGCGGCGGCGCGGTGGCCTCGGTCCGCCGACGTTTGGCGCTCCTTCGAGACGGGGAGGCCGCGTGACACGATGGGCGCGGCTCATCCTCGCGTTAATGCTGGGGATGACGTGGTCGGTGCGCGCGTGGGGGCAGGGGGTGTACGGGCCGATGCCGGACGCGCCGCCCGCGAGCGCGATGCCGCTGGTAAGCGGCGGTGCGCCGACCGGGCTCGACGCGATGAACCCCGTGGGGGTGCTGGAGAGCGTCGGCAACGCGCTGCCGGGGGGAGGCGGGCTGAGCGGCGCGATGAACGTGATGGTGCTGCTGACGGTGCTGTCCCTGGCGCCGGCCATCATGATCATGTGCACGTCGTTCGTGCGCATCGTGGTGGTGCTCGCCCTGCTCAAGCAGGCGCTCGGCACGCAGACGCTGCCGCCCTCCCAGGTCATCGTCGGGCTGGCGTTGTTCATGACGTTCGTGGTGATGGGGCCGACGATCGACCGCATCCACAGCGAGGCGATCGGCCCGTATCAGCGCGGCGAGGTGGCCAGCCAGATCGAGATGTGGGATCGCGCCAAGGGCCCCCTGCGCGACTTCATGTTCGATCAGATCGAGAACACCGGGAACTGGTCCAGCCTCTACATGATGCTCGAGGCGCGAGGCGTGGATGTGTCCGAGCCCGAGCGCCTCACCCGCGCCGACGTCGACACCATGGCGCTCATCCCGGCCTACATGCTCAGCGAGCTCAAGACGGCGTTCCTGATGGGATTCCGTGTGTACCTGCCGTTTCTCGTGATCGACATGGTGATCGCGAGCCTGCTCATCTCCATGAGCATGATGATGCTGCCGCCCGTGCTCGTCTCGCTGCCGTTCAAGATCCTGCTCTTCGTGCTGGTGGATGGCTGGGACCTTGTCGTCGGCAGTCTGATGCGGAGCTTCGCGGTGCAGGGGAACGGGAGCGCGGACGCCGTGATCCGCGGGGCCGTGCAGGCGATCGGCGCGGGCTGAGGAGGCGAGCCGGATGGATCAGAGCATGCTTGACGCGGTTCGGCTGGCCCTTCTGGTGTCGATGAAGGTGGCTGCGCCGATCCTGGCCGCGGGGCTGGTGGTGGGCCTGGTCATCAGTCTCGTGCAGGCGGTGACGCAGATCCAGGAGCAGACCCTCGTGTTCGTCCCGAAAATCATCGCCATGGGCGCCGTCGCCGCGCTCTTGCTGCACTGGATCGTCCAACGCCTCGTCGAGTTCGCTACGGAGATGTTCAACCTGACCCAGATGTGACGGAGCCCATCCCGGCGCCATGCCGTTCGCCTACGACCATTTCCTCCCCCACATCCCCGTGTTCATGGTCGCGCTCGCGCGCATCGGCGGGCTTTTCGTCTTCGCGCCCGTCCTCGGCAGCCCCGCCATCCCACTCCGCATCAAGTCGCTCCTCGCTGTCGCGCTCACGCTCGCGATCTACCCCACCCTCGACCTGCAGCGCGAAGTCCCGCTCACCCTCACCTTCGCGGACCTCGCGCCCGCCATGGCCTCCGAAGCGCTCGTCGGGCTCGCGCTCGGGCTCGTGGCCAGCATCCCCATGCTCAGCGTGCAGGTCGGCGGGCTGCTCATGGGCCAGCAGATGGGCCTGGGCCTGGCCACCATCTTCAATCCGGCGATCGACTCCGAAGGCGACGTCGTCGGCCAGATCCTGTTCTTCTCCGCGCTCGCCCTCTTCCTCGCGCTGGGGGGGCTCGAATCGCTCTTCAAGGCCGTTCTCATCTCCTACAACAACCTCCCGCTCGGCGGCTTCAGCGTCGCCGATGCGCCCGTCACCCTGCTCTCCGGGCTCGTCACCTCCGGGTTCGAGCTCGCCGTGCGCGTCGCGGCCCCGGTCTTCGCCATCCTCTTCATCGAAACCGTCGCCTCCGGGCTCATCATGAAGACGGCCCCGCAGCTCAACATCCTCTCGCTCGGCTTCCCCATCCGCATCATGCTCGCGCTCGCGCTGGTCTACGGCTCTCTCGTCGCCATTCACGAGGCCTCCGGTGACGAGCTGCACATGGCCATCCGTGAAGGCTTCGAGTGGGTCGGAACACTGGGCCGCGCAAGAGCCCTCGAGGGAGGAGGCTGAGTTATGCCTGAAGACATGGGCGAGCGAAGCGAAGCCCCAACCAGCAAGCGCATCTCCGACGCGCGAGAGAAGGGCCAGATCGCCAAGAGCACCGACCTGTCCGCCGCGCTCCTTCTCCTCGGCGCCGTGGTCGCCATCGTCGTGTTCAGCGAGCCGGTCATCCGCGGTGTCGGGCAGGTCGTCCGACTCGAACTCGAGCGCGGGCTCACCGATCTGGCCAGCGACGACGCGAGCGTGCTCGCCGCCACCATCGCGCTCACGACGCGCGTCGCGGTGGCCGTCGGGCCGATCCTCGTCGTGTTCGCCCTGCTGGCCTACCTCTCGCACTTCGTGCAGATCGGCTGGCTGCTCACCGTCAAGCCCCTCCAGCCGCAGTTCTCGCGCCTCAACGTGCTCAAGGGCATCGCCAAGCTCTTCTCCAAGCGCAGCCTCGCGCGCGCCGTCATCAACGTTCTCAAGGTCTCCATCATCGCGGCCGTCGCGTCGTCCATCTGCAAGGGCGCGCTCCCGCTGCTCGCATCGCTGCCACTGCTCGATCCGGTCCAGGCCGTCTCCGGCGTCGCAGGCATCATCCTCCGGCTCACGCTCTGGCTGCTGCTGGTCCTGCTCCTGCTCGGCGTCATCGACCTGCTCTATCAGCGCTGGCAGCACACCGAAGACCTCAAAATGACCCGCCAGGAGGTCAAGGACGAGCGCAAGTCCACCGAGGGCGACCCCGAAGTCAAGGCCCGACGCATGCGCATCGCCCGACAAATCGCGCTCCAGCGCCTCCGCACCGATGTCCCCAAGGCCGATGTCGTCGTCACCAATCCCACCCACTTCGCCGTCGCCCTCCGGTACGACGGCGCATCCATGCGAGCCCCGAAGGTGGTCGCCAAGGGCGCCGACTTTCTCGCGCTCCAGATACGCAACATCGCCGCGTCCCACGGCGTGCCCATCGTCGAACGCCCCCCACTGGCCCGCGCCCTCTACTACAACGTCGAGGTCGGGCGCGAGGTGCCGCACGAGCAATACGAAGCCGTGGCCGAAGTCCTGGCCTACGTCTACCGGCTTGAAGGGAGGAAGGCCGTCTGATGGCAGCGCCGGCGATCCAGCAAGGTCCCGCCTGGGCAAGGGCCATCGCGCGCCACCGTGGGCTCTTCGCGCCCCTCGGCTTCCTGCTGATGATCGGCGTGATCGTGGTCCCCCTGCCGCCCGTCCTCATGGACGTGCTCCTCGCGGCCAACATCACGCTCTCCGCCCTCATCCTCCTGACCGTCATCTATCTCCGTGAGCCCCTCGACTTCAGCGTGTTCCCGGCCCTCCTGCTGGCCGTCACCCTCCTTCGGCTCACCCTCAACATCGCCACCACCAGGCTCATCCTGAGCGCCGACGCCGCCAGCGCGGACGAAGCCCAATACGTCGCGGGTCACGTCGTGCAGGCGTTCGGCCGCTTCGTGGCGGGCGATTCGATCATCGTCGGCATCATCCTCTTCGTCATCATCATCATCGTGCAGTTCGTCGTGATCACCAAGGGCGCCACACGGATCTCCGAAGTGGCCGCGAGATTCACGCTCGACGCCATGCCCGGCAAGCAGATGGCCATCGACGCCGATCTCAACGCGGGCATGATCAACGAACTGCAGGCGAGAACGCGCCGCGAGCGGCTCAGCCAGGAGGCCGACTTCTTCGGCGCGATGGACGGCGCCAGCAAGTTCGTCCGAGGCGACGCCATCGCCGGCATCATCATCACCCTGATCAACGTCTCGGGCGGCTTCGCCATCGGCGCAATGCAGCGGGGCTGGGGAATCGCCGAGTCGGCCGACGTCTTCACGCGCCTGACCATCGGCGACGGCCTGGCCTCACAGCTTCCGGCGCTGATCGTGTCCATCGCGGCGGGCCTGCTCGTCACCCGCTCCGGCTCCTCCGGGGGATCGCTCGGCGATGATCTGGCGCGACAGGTGGCCGGACGCCCCATCGCGCTCTTCATCACCGCCGGATTCCTGGCCGTGCTCTCCATCACGCCCCTGCCCATGGCCCCCCTCCTGCTCGCGTCGAGCGTGCTCACCGTCACGGGCGTCATGATGCGCCGCAACGAACGCGCGGCCCAACGCGCGTCCGAGGACGTGGCGCGCAGCGAAGAGGCCAAGGCCAAGCCCGACGCGCCCAAGGTCGAGGCCCTGCTCAAGGTCGACACGCTCGAACTCGAGGTCGGCTACGGGCTCGTCCCCCTCGTGGACGCTGGACAGGGCGGAGACCTGCTCGAGCGAATCTCCGCCATCCGAAGGCAGCTCGCCCTCGAGTACGGGCTCGTCATGCCGCCCGTGCGGATCCGCGACAACATGTCTCTCGATCCGAGCGTGTACCGCGTCAAGATCCGTGGCGCCATGGTGGCCGAGGGCCAGACCCATCCCGAGAAGTTCCTGGCCATCGACTCCGGTCTCGCCTCCGGTCCCATCGACGGTCAGGAGACCCGCGAGCCGGCGTTCGGTCTCTCCGCATGGTGGATCGAGAGCGTGGCCAAGCCCCGGGCCGAGGCCCTCAACTACACGGTCGTCGACGCATCCTCCGTCCTGGCCACACACCTCACCGAGGTGGTCCGCTCGCATGCCGACGAGCTGCTCACGCGCGAAGAGGTCAACAACCTGCTCGCGCAGCTCAAGGAAAAGACCCCCAAGCTCGTCGAGGAAATCGTGCCCGGCGTTCTGAAAGTGGGCGAACTCCAGAAGATCCTTCAGGCCCTCCTGCGCGAGCGGGTGCCCATCCGCGATCTCGAGACCATCCTCGAGACGCTCGCCGATTGGCGGCCCAAGACGCAGGACCCCGACGTGCTCGTGGAATACGTCCGCAACGCGCTTCGCCGGGTGATCTGCCAGCAGCACTCCGCCCCGCCCGAGGTGGTCCCGGGCGACTTCACGGGCCGACACCGCGAGGCCCGCCCCCGAATCGTCTGCGTCACGCTCGACCCGGTCTTCGAAGACCTCATCTCCGGGTACATCGATCGCTCCAACGGCACCGCCGTGACCATGCCGCCCAAGGTCGCCAACCTCACGGCGCGCCGGATCATGGAGGCGCTCAAGCCCGTGACCACCGCCGGCCATCAGCCCGTGGTGGTCGCATCGCCCCAGGTCCGCGGCGTCGTCCGTCAGATCGTCGAGCCCCACTTGCCAAGCATCGTTGTCCTTGGGTACAACGAGATCGTTCCGGAAGTCGATGTTGATTCGCTCGGGCTCGTATCCCCGCCGTCGGAGATGCAGCCCGCGTCCGCCGCATGATCATGCACGTCGAGGGGCGCGCGCTCCACGACCTGTGATTCGAGAAACGCGTCGGCAGGATGCCGACGCAAGCCAGGCCACGGAGGGCACGCGTGCTCCTGAAGACGTATCGAGCCCGCACCATCGCCGACGCGCTCGCGCGCATCAAGCAGGATCTCGGGCGAGACGCCGTCATCCTGCACACGCGCTCGCTCAAGGTCGGCTCGATCTTCGGCCTCGGCGGGCGCACCGTCGTCGAAATTACCGCGTCCTCGGGCGTCAACGTCGCCCCCCCTCGTCGCGCCCCCGAAGCCGTGCGACCCGCGCCCCCGGCCGACGCCGTCCGGCGCGCCTACGCGTCGCCCGTGGCGCCCCCGATCTCGCCGGCGACCGTTTCACCCCCGCCGACCGAGAGATATGCGCGGGCCGAGCAGCCGGCCGTGACGACGTCGCTCAGTTCCCTGGCCATCACCGCGCCCCTGGCTCCCCAGTCCGCGAGTGCCGCCGCGTCCATCGAGCAGGAACTCAGCGCCATCAAGTCACTCGTCTCACGGGTGCTGGCTTCGTCCGCAGGCGCTCGATCACCCCTGATGCCCGAGGCCTTGCAGCAGCACTATCTGCGACTCCTCGAGGCCGAGGTGGCCTCCGAACTGGCCGACGAGGTCATCGCGGGTGTGCGGGAAGACCTTTCGCCCGGTCAATGCGACGACGCCGAAGCCGTGCGGCGCGCCGTGCTGCGACGTGTCGCGGCCCACATCCCCGTCTGCGACGAGCCCAGCGTGCCCGCGCCCGAGCGCCAGAGCGACGGACGGCCTCGCACCATCGCGCTCATCGGGCCCACCGGGGTCGGCAAAACCACCACGCTGGCCAAACTGGCCGCCACATACCGCTTGCGCCACGGCCGATCCGTCGGCCTCATCACCGCGGACACCTACCGAATCGCCGCCGTCGATCAACTGCGGACCTACGCGAACATCATCGGCCTCCCCGTCCGCGTGGCCTCCACGCCAAGGGAGATGCGCGATGCGTGCGAGTCCTTCGCCGACCGCGACATCATCCTCATCGACACCGCCGGCCGCTCGCCATCCGACAAAGCCAGGCTCGATGAACTCCGCGAGCATCTCGAAGTCGCCCGGCCGCACGAAACGCACCTCGTCCTCTCGGCGGCCGCAGGCGAACGGGCGCTCCTGGCCGCGGCTGAGCGGTTCGCCCCTCTCGCTCCCTCACGCGTGCTGCTCACCAAACTTGACGAAGCCGTGTCCTTCGGCGTGCTCCTCAACGTGCTCAAGCGAGTCGACCGGCGGCTCTCGTTCGTGACCACCGGTCAGGAAGTCCCCGACCACATCGAGGCAGGGCGGCCGGATCGGCTGGCCAGGCTCATCCTCGACGGAGCGCCCTCATGAGCGGCGCCGCCCTCTCACCAAGAGCACGTGCGCCCCTTCCCGGCGATCAGGCGCACGCGCTGCGCCGGCTCGTCGAGGCCGCGGCACGGTCCGCGCCATCCGTGTCCGCTTCGAGCGCGGGCGGCGCGCTGACGATCGCCGTGGCCTCGGGCAAGGGAGGCGTCGGCAAGTCAAATCTGTGCGTGAACCTGGCCACGGTGTTCGCCAGTGATGGGCTGC
The DNA here is from genome assembly GCA_964638515.1 of uncultured Phycisphaeraceae bacterium. GTDB lineage: Bacteria > Planctomycetota > Phycisphaerae > Phycisphaerales > UBA1924 > CAYPGJ01. The sequence goes on along the minus strand of CAZWZL010000016.1, from coordinate 31,856 downwards.
GCGTCACGCTCGTGGATGGCGATCTCGGATTGGCGAACGCGGACGTTCTCTGCAACGTGGTGGCGCGCAGACACTTGGGTCATGTCGTCGAGGGGCGCTGCACGCTCGAGGAGGTCGGCGTCGATGCGCCCGGCGGATTCCGATTGATCCCGGGGGCCGGCGGCGTCGCCATGCTCGCGGACCTGCCCGAGCGCGATCTGCGCGCGTTGCTGTCGAGTCTGGGTCGGCTCGAACGCGCTTCTGACGTGCTGCTCATCGATTGCGGCGCCGGCGCGGGCCGCGCAGTGCTCTCGTTCCTCACTGCCGCCGACGCGTCGCTCATCGTGACCACGCCCGAGCCGACCGCGCTGGCCGACGCGTACGCCCTGATCAAAGTGCTCCAAACAGAGGCCTATGGGCACAGCGATCTCGCCATAGCGATGAACATGGCCACGTCCGCGGAGGACGGAAAACGCGCCCACGCCCGCCTGAACGGCGTCGCGGAGCGTTTTCTCGGCCGTTCCACGCCGCTGGCAGGCGTTATTCCATGGGATCAGCACGTGGGCGCAGCCGTTCGTGCGCGGAGCCCGTTCGTTCTTGCGCATCCGGGCTGCCCAGCGTCCCGGGCCGTGCGCGAGCTCGCACGAGCCCTCCGGCCGACCCACCCCCAGACCGGCGCCACGGGCGTTTCCAGCGGTCTGGCAAGGCGGTTGCTGGCCCGTATTCTCGGCGCGACCGGCGCAGGCTGAACCAGCCAACGAGAACTGCGGCAGGGTCGGCTCATGTCGGGCCCTCGGCTCACCGATGAGCCCGAGTTGATCGCACGCGCGGGAGGTACCGGCCGTTGGACAGGGGAACGCCCACCAGGATCTTCGCAGCGTGCATGGGACTCGCGGCGTTCTTCATCGCCGTGCTTTCCGGATTGATGGTGGACAACCCGGCCGACGTGATCCTTGGGAGAGCCCTCGTCGCGATGATGGTGTGCTGCATGCTCGGATCAGTGCTCGGCGCAATGGGCGAAAAAGCGGTGACGCAGCACCTTTCGAGTCGCGCCAGCGCGCTGGCCGCCCGCTTGGCCCAGCAGGCCGAGGCCTCAACCAAACCCGACCCCAACGTGATCGAACTGTGAGATTTTTTTGAGTCGACCCTTGCATCGTCTTGACGAGGCGCGCTCGGGTCTGGATACTGCAAGGCGGCAATCGACGCCACGGACCGGCGCCGAACAGGTCAAGGAGAGGACCACATGCCGATCGGCAAAGGCAACTCGGACAGCGCGCCACGAAAATCCTCCAACGGCGCCAAGTCCAAGAGCGAAAAAGCTCGCGACTCCAAACCACCCGCACCAGCGTGCATGCGACGTCTCGCCGACGTGCCCGTGCGCGAACTCTGGGAGGAGTACGGCGCCGCGCGCAACGTCGACATCCGCAATCACTTCATGGAGCGGTTCCTCCCGCTCGTCCGCTACAACGCGGAGCGCATCCACACCCGCCTCCCCGATGAAGTCGACGTCGAGGACCTCATGTCCGCCGGCCTCTTCGGGCTCATCGACGCCATCAACTCCTTCGACCTCACCCGCGGCGTGAAGTTCGAAACGTTCTGCGCCCCGCGCATCCGAGGCGCCATCCTCGACCACCTCCGATCCATGGACTGGGTGCCCCGCCTCGTCCGACAGCGCACCGCCGCCGTCGAACGCGCGCGCAACGCCATCCAGATGGAGACCGGCCACGCCCCCACCGAAACCCAGATCGCCGGCCGCCTCGGCATCGACGAGAAGGAGTTCGACAAGGTCCGCGGCGACGCCAAGCCCGTGGGCATGTCCTCCCTCAACCGGCGCTTCTACAACTCCGACTCCTCCCGCGAAGTCCGCGAGATCGACGTCGTCCGCGACGACGCCCAGGACACCCCCTTGGCCGACGCCCAACGCACCGACCTCAAAGACCTCATCACCAAGGGCCTCTCCCGGGCCGAGCGACTCATCGTCATCCTCTACTACTACGAGGAAATGACCATGAAGGAGATCGGACGCACCCTCGACCTCTCCGAGTCGCGCGTCTCCCAGATGCACTCCTCCATCCTCGCCCGCCTCAAGTCCCACATGCAGCAGCGCGAGCCCGAGTTCGAGCCCGCCGCCTTCTGATATACTCCCCCGCAACCAAGCCACCCCCCTAGAGGCCCTGTGCGTTTTCCGCACGGGCCTCTCTTTTTTCCTCCTCCCATGCCCGCGATCGTCCACATCGCCCTCGGCGCCAACCTCGCCCAACGCGAGCACACCATCCTCCGCGCGCTCACCCTCCTCCACGAACACCACTCCATCACGCTCCTCGATCACTCCACCTTCCACGAAACCACCGCCCTCACGCTCCCCCACGCCGCCCCCCAGCCCAACTACCTCAACGCCGCGGCCTCCATCTCCACCACGTTCGCGCCCGACGCGCTCCTCAGCGCGCTGCTCGCCATCGAGCTATCCCTCGGGCGCGCCCGCGCCGACGAGCCCCGCTGGTCCCCGCGCACGATCGACCTCGACATCCTGCTCTACGACTCTCTCTCCCTCTCCTCCCCCTCGCTCACCATCCCCCACCCGCGCATGCACGAGCGGCGATTCGTGCTCGCGCCGCTCGCCGAGATCGCGCCCGACGCGCGTCACCCGCTCCTGAACCGCACCGTGGCGGAACTCCTCGCCGCGCTCCCCAACAACGCGCCCTGATTCCCTCTCACGCCACGTTTAGGTTCCGCACAAACTCGTTCAGATCGCGCACCGCGGCCTCGCGCTCCGCCGCCAGCGCCTTCAGCTGCTCATTCAGCCGCTCGATCTGGCTCTCCTGCTCGCCAAGCTTCTGCACATACCGCGCGTACAGCTCCGCCTCCTTCCCCACGGCCTTGATGTTCTCCCGAATCCGAGACTGGTCCCCCTGCATCGCCCCAAGCTCCCCCTGCGTCCGCGCGATCCCCCGCTCCGCCTCGTTGATCCGCGCCTGCTTCAACGCCGCCATCCGCACGGCCTCCAGCACCGCCGCGGACGCCTTCCCGCTCTGCTGAAACTGCAACATCGTCCCCACATCAAACGTCGACACCGACACCCGCGACAACGTCGTGCGCTCCAGCCCCAACACCACCTTCTTCGATTCGTTCTCCTTCAGCGCCGTCTCGATCCGCAGCCCCGAATCCGTTTCCTTCACGCCCTCCCTCGGCGCCACCACGTCCCATCCGCTCTCCTTCGGCTGCTCCAGGATCACCGTCCGCCCCCTCGATCCATCCCGGCTCACCAGCGTGTACTCCGTCTCCTTCCTCAGCCGCGCCGTCTCCTCCACCATCCCGTCCACGATCCGCAATCCACGCGTCTCCCGCGCGCTCCTCGAATCCACGCTCACCTCCACATCAAGGTCAGTCGCGTAACTCAGCAGGCGATCCGTCCCCCTCGACGTGAACGAGATCTGCGCATCCCCCCCGTACGCCGCGCCGTCATACACGGCCACCGGCCCCGCCGGCAGATCAAACCCCGACCCGTTCGTAAACTCCACGCCGCGCATCGGATGCTTCCCCCCGTCCGCCAACGCGTAGATCGAAACGCGCCGCCCCTCCACCGGCGCCGACACCATCGGCAGCATCGCGCTCCGCTGCCGCTCGATCGTCACCGGCTCGCGCACCTCGTAATGAAACTGCTCGCCCACTGTCGACGCCGTCGCCGCGCCCACCATCGCCTCCGCAATGCCGGCCTTCAGCGTCCCCGCAGCGCCGGGCGCCGAGTATGCCAGCGCCGCCGTCGCCCTCTCGCGCCCTCCCGCCGCCCGATCCCCCGCCGCCTCATGCCTCTCCACGGCCGTCGTCACCGTAAACATCGGGATCTCCCCCTCGTACGCCCGAGACACCGCCAGCCCCGCCGCCGGCACCGGAATCTCAGGCCGCTGCACATACAGCGGCTCGTGCAGATCCATCGTGAACCCCACCGGGCTCCCGCTCGCGAGCGCCAGCCGCACGTCAGTCCAATCCTCGTCCGTCGTGTTCTCCACGATCGCCCAGCCCTGGATCGTGGGTTTGCCACCGGTCTCCTCCGGCAGCACCAGCCGATAGCTCGTCTTCCACACCGGGCTCTCCACGACATACCCGATCGCCACGCGCCGCTCGCCGTCCCCGCCGAACGCCACGTCCACGGTGGACGAGCGCTCATCCCGCGATTCCGCCAACGCCGCCAGCGCCAGCTGCAACTCCTCCGCGAGCTTCGGATCCAGCACCTCGAACGATGTCATGCGCTGCACGCTCACGCTGCGCACCCCCGCGCTCGTCAGCACGTTGGCAAACCCCTCCCACAGCGCCTGTGGCGCACTCCCCGCCCCGCCCGCCGTGCCCACCTGCCGCTGCTCCGTGCCCAGCACCGTCCCCTCGATCGGCCCATCCACGCTGCCCAGCCGCACCTTCGCGCCCCGCAATCGCCCGAGCATTTCGAGCATCGACGGGTTGTCCGAAATGTCGATGCCGAAGCTCGAAAGGCGTCGCTGCAACGGGTCCTTGCTCCCGTACCGCACCGCGCGCACCGCCCCGCCCCCCGCATCGATCGCCACCAGCGACTTCAGGATGTCGTTCACCTGGCTCGTCTCAAACCGCAGCGACACCTCCACGTCGCCGCGCACCGGCCCCGCGCGCTCGACATACGCCACGCCGCTCCGATACAGCGTCACACCCTTGACGGGCAGTGTCACCGTCGCGCCGAGCGCGTTGAGACCCATCGCCATCCCCGCAACCACCGCCGCCGCCCACGCGCCGCCGCCACGCACTCTCATCGCGCCCATGACTTCATCCCTTTCCTTTGGCTGCGCCGCGCAACCCTGCGCGACAACAACGGTATGACACGCGGCCCCGCCTTCCGGTTCGGAGAGTCCCGCAAACATTCTTATAGTCTCACGGGAAAGCGACGCGCATGCACCCCGCCTCCACACCCACCCAAACCCGACCAGCCACCCCGCTCGACCCCGCCGACGTCCGCTCGGCCCTCAGAACGCTCGCCAACTCCGTCGAAGGCGAGGTCCGGCTCTCCCTCCACGATCGCCTGCTCTACGCCACCGACGCCTCGCTCTACCAGGTCGAACCGCTCGCCGTCGTCATCCCCACAAGCGTCGAAGACGCCGAGCGAGCCGCGCGGGTCTGCTTCGACCACGGACTCCCGCTCCTGCCCCGAGGCGGCGGCACCTCGCTCGCCGGACAATGCACCAATCGCGCCGTCGTGCTCGATTGTGCGGCCCACTGCAGCGCCATCCGCAGCATCGACATCAACGCTCGCGCCTGCGACGTTGAGCCGGGCCTCTGCGTGGAAGACCTCAACAACGAGCTCGCGCGCCGCAACACCGGGCTCTTCTTCGCCCCGGACCCCGCCACCGCGCGACAGGCCGCCATCGGCGGGTGCATCGGCAACAACGCCGCCGGCGCGCGCTCCATGCTCTTCGGCCGCACCTCCGAAAACCTGCTCTCCGTCGACGCGCTCCTCCCCACCGGCGAACGCGCCACGCTCGAACGAGGCGCCGCAACGCGGGACCCGCGCGTGCGCCTGCTCACCCAGCGCATCCTCGAAGAAATCCTCCCCATCGCGCCCCTCATCCGCGATCGATTCCCCAGAACCATCCGTCGCAACGCCGGCTACAACCTCGATCTCGTTCTCCAGCAGCACGACGGGGCCGGCGCCTACTCGGGCGGCTCGGGCGCGGAGAACGTCAATCTCGCCCACCTCGTCTGCGGCTCGGAAGGAACCCTGGCGATCACGCTCGGCGCGCGCCTGCTCCTTCGCCCCGTCCCGAGGCGCAAGGGCCTCGCGGTGCTCTCCTTCGCCACTCTGGACGACGCCATCGGCGCGGTCATGCCGATCCTGGCCACAAATCCCAGCGCGCTCGAGCTGCTCGACGATCTGGTCATCTCCCTCGCGCGCGCCAACCCCGAAGCCAGCCGCCACGCGAGCCTGCTCCCTCCCCTCCCCTCCGGCGCGCCCGCGAACGCTGTCCTTTATGTGGAGTACTTCGCCGACCATCCCGACGAGCTCGAAAGCCGTTTCGCTCGCCTCCGATCCGAGTTTCCCGAAGCGGCGCACGTCCGCTACACCGAGCCGGCGGCCATGCTCCGCGCCTGGCGACTCCGTCAGGCCGGCGAGCCACTGCTCCACGGCATGCCCGGCGAGCGCAAGCCCATCACCTTCATCGAAGACAACGCCATCCCCCCCGAACGGCTGGGCGAGTTCGTCACCGCGCTCCGCGCGATCATCCAGGCCCGGGGCACGCGCGCCGCGTTCTTCGCTCACGCCTCCGTCGGCGTCCTGCACGTTCGACCCCTGCTCTCCACCAAGGACCCCGACGACCTCCGCAAGCTCCGCGAAATCGCCGCGGAGACCGCCGAACTCGCCAGGTCATTGGGCGGCGTGATGTCCGGAGAGCACGGCGACGGGCGCGTCCGCACGCCCTTCCTCGAGACCTTCTACGGCCCCGAGATCATGCGCGCGTTCCGCGCCATCAAGCGCATCTTCGATCCCCACAACCTCCTCAACCCCGGCAACATCGTCGAGCCGCGACCCATCGAGACCATCACCGCGCGCCTCCGCGTCGACACCGCCGCCGCGGACCAGGCCCCGAAACCCATCCGTGTCCCCGACACTCGCACCTTCTTCGAGTTCGCCGACCAGGGCGGGTTCGAGCACGCCGTGGAGATGTGCAACGGCGCCGGCGTGTGTCGCAAACGCGACGGCGGAACCATGTGCCCCTCGTACATGGCGCTGCACGACGAGCGGCACGCCACGCGAGGCCGCGCCAACGCGCTCCGGCTCGCCATCACCGGACAGCTCTCCGACTCCCGCCCCCCGTGGAACGATCCCGACACGCTGGAAACCCTCGACCTCTGCCTCTCTTGCAAGGCCTGCAAGTCCGAGTGCCCGTCCAACGTCGACGTGGCCCGCCTGAAATCCGAGTATCTCGCGCAGTCCTACGAGGTTGGTCGCCCGCCCCCCCTGGCCGCGCGCGCCCTCGCGCACGTCCGCGCGCTCCATCGCGTGGCCTCGCGCGCGCCCGGCCTGGCCAATGCCGTGTCGAAGCATGCGCTCGCACGACGGGTCATCAACCGTCTCATGGACATCTCGCCGCGCCGCTCACTCCCGCCCTTCGGCCCGTCCCTCGAAACCTGGCACGCCGCGCGCCCGCGAAACATCGGCGCCTTCAACACGCACGCCGGCGAGCCGCGCACGAAGGACGTCGCCCTCTTCGCCGATTGCTTCGGCGCGTTCGGCGAATCCGGCATCGGCCGCGCCGCCGTCGAACTCCTCGAGGCCTTCGGATACCGCGTGCATATCCCGAACACCGGCTGCTGCGCTCGCCCCGCCATCTCTACCGGGCAGCTCCGAACCGCCGTCACGCAGGCCGATGCCGCCATCTCGCGGCTCGACCGCTTCCTCCGCGCTCATCCCGAATCGCCGCTCCTCTTCCTCGAGCCCTCATGCCTCTCAGCCGTGAAGGACGATTGGCAGGATCTCCGATTGGCGGCCCCGAAATCCCTGAGAAAGTCCATCGCGGATCGCGCCCTCCTTGTGGAGGACTTCCTCGAGAAAAGCTGGGACGACCATCCCAGGCGCCCGGCGTTCACCGCGCCGGATGCCCCGATCCTGCTTCACGCCCACTGCCACCAGAAAGCGCTCTGGGGCGCCGACACGTCCGCGGCCGTGCTCCGCCGAGTCGCTGGAGAAAAGCTCACCGTCCTCGACACCGGCTGCTGCGGCATGGCGGGCGCGTTCGGCTTCCCAGAGCATCGATTCGATCTCTCCCAGCAGATCGGAGAACGCGCGTTCTTTCCCCAACTCCGCGCCCGCCCCGAACTCGCATCCATCGCGATCCCCGGCGCCTCCTGCCGCCATCAGGCCCTCGACGCGGTAGGAGTGCGTGCCAAACATCCCGTGCAACTGCTGCGCGACTGGCTCGTGCAATGATCTCGAAAGGCTGCCGCTCATGACCACCAAACCCCACGCCGCCCGACCAACCATCTGGGGCGGCGTCCCGGCGCACAACCCCTGGCTCCTCCACAGGACGCGATTCGTCGTCGGCGATCCCGTGGCCTACATCTCCCTCCCCAACGGCGCGAACAAGCCCGAATCGTTCTTCATCCTCCGGGAGATCGAGCTGGAGCGCGCGAAGAAGTCCGCCAACGCCACGCACGTGCACGCCTACTCCGACTTCACACCCAAGTCCGGCCTCTCCGGCGACCGCGAAACCGCCACCGCGCAGTCCGCCGCGGAGTGCCTGACGCGCAAGGGCGTGAAGGAGATCTGGACCGATCGCTCCCTCCCCATGCTCTACACCCACATCCTCAAGGCCGCGGGCATCGAGGTCCACTGCGACCCCGAACTGGGCGTGCTCGAGCGACGCTCCAAAACGGCCCAGGAAGTCGAATACCTCCGCGCCGCACAGAACTTGACCGAAAAGGCCGTGCGAATGGCCTGCGAAATGATCGCGCAGGCCAAGCCCGACGCATCCGGCGTATTAACTTCCGGCGGCGCGCCCCTCACCAGCGAGCGCGTCAAGTCCGCCATCAACGTCTTCCTGCTCGAGCACGCGTTCTCCACCTCCGACTCCATCGTCGCCGGCGGCCCGCAGGGCGGCGATTGCCACCATCGAGGCGCTGGCCCGCTCCGCACCGGACAGCCCGTCATCGTCGACATCTTCCCCATGGACCCCGCGTCTCACTATTTCGGCGATTGCACCCGCACCGTCGTCCACGGCGCCGTGCCCCCCGATATCGCCGAGATGCACGCCGCCGTCCTCGAAGCCAAGCGAGCCGCCATCAACGCGACACGCATCGGCGTCACCGGACAACAGGTCCACGAGGCCGCGTGCGCCGTCTTCAAGAACCTCGGCTTCGGAATGGGTCTCCCGCCGCGCGACACCCCGGGCAAGCCCGGCGCCACCTACGCGCACGGCACGGGCCACGGCGTCGGGCTCGACGTGCACGAGCCGCCACTCCTCGACAAGGGCGGCCCCGCGCTCGTCGAAGGAGACTGCCTCACCATCGAGCCGGGCCTCTACTCCCACACGCTCGGCGGCATCCGCATCGAAGACATGGTCATCGTCCGTGCGCACGGCGTGGACAACCTCAACTCCCTCCCGGAAGGACTCACATGGGCCTGATTCGCGCGATCGTGGCACTACACGTAGGCATGTGTTTCGCCGTATCCGTGCGCGCGCAGCCCGGCGAAAGGGGGGGCGCGGCGGAAACATTCGATGTCCGTCCGGGCTACAAGGTGCTGCTCGCTGCGGACGACATCCGGGGCGCCCGATTCCTCGAATTCGACCCCCAGGGCACGCTCTACGTCTCCATCCCCACCGACGGCTCCATCCTGGCCCTTCGAGACGCCAACGGCGACGGCGTGTTCCAAGTCGAGGAGCGAAAACAGTTTGTGACCGGGTACAAGACGGTTCACGGGCTCTGCTGGCAGGACGGCTGGCTCTGGTTCTCCCAGACCGGCGCCATCCACCGAGCCCGCGACACCAACGCCGACGGCAAGGCGGACGAGATCGAGACGATCATCCCCCAGGGCCGCCTCCCCTCCGGCGGAGGCCACTGGTGGCGCTCCCTCCTCGTCACCGATGCCTTCATCTACACGTCGATCGGCGACTCGGGCAACATCACCGACGAGCGCAACTCCGAGCGCCAGAAGATGTTCCGATTCCGCAAGGACGGCTCGGACAAAGTCGAGTTCTGCTCGGGGATCCGCAACACCGAAAAGTTGCGCCTCCGCCCCGGCACCAATGAGGTGTGGGGCGTGGATCACGGCTCGGATTGGTTCGGGCGCGAGTACGGGGAGGGCCGGCGTGGCCAGCCGATCACCGATCTGAATCCGCCGGACGAGTTCAATCACTACCGGCAGGGCGAGTTTTACGGGCACCCGTTCATCACCGGGAATCGCGTGCCTCGAATCGAGTTCAAGGGCAAGGAGGATCTGGTCGGGCTCGCGGAGAGGACGGTGGCGCCGGAGTGGATGTTCGGGGCCCACTGGGCGGCGAACGGCTTTACGTTCGTCACGACGGACGTGTTGGGGGCGGCGGGCGATGCGTTTGTGGCGACGCACGGCTCGTGGAATTCGTCGGTCAAGGTGGGGTACAGCGTCGAGCGGGTGCTGTTCGACGCGGTGTCGGGCAAGCCGTACGGGATGCTGCGGATCGTGAGCACGATGCCGCCGGAGGGCGGGGTGCCGCTGGGCAGGCCGGTGGACTGTGCGGAGGCTCCGGACGGGAGCGTGGTGTTCAGTTGCGATTACACCGGCCGGGTGTATCGGATCGTCCGGGAGCGATAAAAAAGGAAGGGTGACCGAGGGGACTCGAACCCCCGACCCCCTGGACCACAACCAGGTGCTCTAACCAGCTGAGCTACGGCCACCATCGGGAGGGCTGAATGTAGGTCGGGAGGGGTGGTCGCGTCAATGCGGCACGGAGGCAGGGTTGAGGCGGTGGGGGGGTTGGGTATGCTGGTGGACTTTCCCCGCGCCGGGGGTCGACGGCGGGATCGCAACCCAAGAGGCGAGAGTTTTCCGAGCCATGAGCCTGAATCTGTCGGCGTCGAATGTGAGCAAGAACCTGAGCGTGCCCCGGCTGATCGAGGCCGCGCTCTCGCGCAAGGAGGGGTATCTCGCGTCGAACGGCGCGTTGGTGGTGTCCACGGGTGATCGGACGGGTCGGAGCCCGAAGGACAAGCTGCTGGAGGATGCGCCGGCGATTCACGACAAGATCTGGTGGGGGAACGTGAATATCGGGATGACGAGCGCGCAGTTCGATGCGGTGGAGAAGATGGCCGAGGAGCATCTGTCGACGCGAGACCGGCTGTTCGTGTCGGACGGGATCGTGGGCGCGGATCCGAAGAACCGGCTGACGGTTCGGACGATCGCGGAGCAGGCGTGGCACGCGCTGTTCATCAAGACGCTGTTCATGCGGCCGAGCAAGGGAGAGCTGGCGGAGTTCTCGCCGGACTGGACGATCGTGAACGCGGGCAAGCGCAAGATCACGCCGGCGGAGGCGGAGAAGCTGGGGATCGGCAAGAGCGGCGTGGTGATCGCGCAGTCGCTGACGCGGAAGAAGGTGGTGATTCTCGGCACCGAGTACGCGGGCGAGATGAAGAAGAGCCTGTTCTACGCGATGAACTACGGGATGCCCGAGAAGGGCGTGTTCCCGATGCACTGCTCGGCCAATGTCGACTCGAAGGACCCGAGCAACGTGGCGTTGTTCTTCGGGCTCTCGGGGACGGGCAAGACGACGCTGTCGGCGGACCCGCAGCGCGGGCTGATCGGCGACGACGAGCACGGGTGGTCGGACACGGGGGTTTTCAACTTTGAGGGCGGCTGCTACGCCAAGTGCATCCGGCTGACGCGCGAGGGCGAGCCGATGATCTGGGACGCGATCCGTTTCGGGTCGGTGCTGGAGAACGTGGTGTGCGACTCGGATTCGCGCGTGCCGGACTATGACCGGGACAAGCCGACGGAGAACACGCGGGCGACGTACCCGCTGGAGCACATCAGCAACGCGGTGCTGCCGAGCGTGGCGGGGCATCCGAAGAACGTGGTGTTCCTGACGGCGGACGCGTTCGGCGTGCTTCCGCCGGTGAGCAAGCTGTCGCGCGAGCAGGCGATGTACTTCTTCATCAATGGGTACACGTCGAAGCTTGCGGGGACGGAGGCGGGCGTGACGGAGCCGCAGCCGAACTTTTCGCCTTGCTTCGGCGGGCCGTTCCTGGCGCGTTCGCCCAAGGTGTACGCGGAGATGCTGGCGGACAAGATCGCCAAGCACGGCGCGAACGTGTGGCTGCTGAACACGGGTTGGTCGGGGGGCCCTTACGGGGTTGGGAGCCGATTCAAGCTGCCGTACACGCGGGCGATGGTGCACGCGATTCTGGACGGCTCGCTGGCGGGGGCGACGTTCACGCCGGACCCGATCTTCGGGCTGGCGATCCCGTCGAAGGTGAAGGGCGTGCCGGACGAGGTGCTGCAGCCGAGAAACACGTGGGCCGACAAGACTGCGTACGACGCCAAGGCCAAGGAATTGGCGGCGAAGTTTCGTGAGAACGACAAGAAGTTCGAGATGCCGGAGGCGGTTCGCGCGGCGGGGCCGAGGGGCTGAGGCGCCGGACTTGGATTGACATCCGACCGGCTGTGCGGGAGCGGACGAGTTCGTCGATGTAGTCGATGCCCCAGGCGCGCTGAGTGATGCTGTCGGTGGGGATCGATGCGGGCGTGGCGCGCGGGGTGTGAGGGAAAAGTTCTCGGGTCTTGTCTGGTCCGGTGGGCGATGGCACACTGAGTGGGAGCGGCGGAGTGGTCCGGGCCGCGAGGAGTGCGCGGCGGCGTGGCGGATGACCCCCGACAACACGTGACGGTGCTGCTGGCGCGGATCCACGACGGGGACTCGCGTGCGGCCGGGGAATTGCTGCCGGTGGTGTATGACGAATTGCGGCGGCTGGCGAAGTCGCGGCTGGCGAAGGAGCGGGGCCCTCAGACGCTGGATCCGACGGCGCTGGTGCACGAGGCGTACCTGCGGCTGGTGGGTGATGGGGACGCGTCGTGGGGCGGGCGGGGGCATTTCTTCGGGGCCGCGGCGATCGCGATGCGCCGGATCCTGGTGGAGCGTGCGCGGGCGCGGAACCGGATCAAGCGGGGGGGAGGCGCGGCGCGCGTGGAGCTGACGGAGCAGGCGCTCGTGAGCGAGCCACCGGCGGATGAGTTGATCGCGCTGGATGAGGCGTTGGACCGGCTGTCGGCGATGGACGCGCGGAAGGGGCGGGTGGTGATGCTGCGGTATTTCGCGGGGCTGGGGGTTGAGGAGACGGCGAAGGCGCTGGATGTTTCGGAAGCGACGGTGAAGAACGACTGGGCGTTTGCGCGGGCGTGGCTGCACCGGGAGTTGTCGAGGGGCGAGACGAGGGGCGCGGAGGGGGCGCCGTCGTGAGTCCGCACACGCGCGCGAGGCTCGTGGAGGAGGTGTTCCTGGCCGCGGTGGAGGCGGGGCCGGAGCGGTTGGAGGCGGTGCTGCGTGAGCGTTGCGGGAGTGACGACGAATTGCGGCGCGAGGTTGAGGAGTTGCTGGGGCATCACGGTGCGGGCGCGGGGATGCTGGATGCGCCGGTGGTTTCGCTGACGGGCGGGATTGGTCGGGAGGGTGCGCCGGAGGGCTCGGGGTTGTTTCCGGCCGGGACGATCGTCGGGGGGCACCGGGTGTTGCGGCAGATCGGCGCGGGGGGCATGGGGGTGGTGTACCTGGCGGAGCAGGAGAAGCCCAAGCGGACGGTGGTGCTGAAGATCATTCGGCCGCTGCTGGCGACGCCGACGATGCTGCGCCGGTTTGAGCGGGAGTCGGAGACGCTGGGGCGGCTGCACCATCCGGGGATCGCGCAGGTGTACGACGCGGGGATGGCGGAGACGCCCGTTGGTTCGCTGCCGTACATCGCGATGGAATATGTGGCGGGGGAGCCGCTGACGACGTTCGTGGAGCAGCGGGCGCTCGGCCTGCGAGACCGGATCGAATTGATGGCGCTGGTGTGCGATGCCGTGCAGCACGCGCATCAGCGCGGGGTGGTGCATCGCGACCTGAAGCCGGCGAACATCCTTGTGGAGGCGTCGGGGCAGCCCAAGGTGCTCGATTTCGGGATTGCGCGGGCCGCGGCTCAGGATGAGCGGGCGACGACGCTGCTGACGGACGCGGGGTTGCTGCTTGGGACGTTGCCGTACATGAGCCCGGAGCAGGTGGCGGGCGATCCGGACGCGATCGATACGAGATCGGACGTGTACTCGTTGGGCGTGATTCTGTACGAGGCGCTGACGGGGCGGATGCCGTACGACCTGGGGAGCCGGTCGATGCTCGACGCGGCGCGGGTGATTCGTGAGCAATCGCCGATGCGGTTGAGCACGCTGAACCGGACGCTCCGGGGCGAGGTCGAGGTGATCGTCGGGCGGGCGCTCGAGAAGGAGCGGGATCGGCGGTATCAGTCCGCGGCGGAGCTCGGGGCGGACCTTCGCCGGTACTTGAGCGGCGCGCCGATCGAGGCGAAGCGGGACTCGGCGCTGTACGTGCTGCGAAAGCAGATCCGTCGGCACCGGGTGGCGGCGGTCGGCGCGGCGGCGGTGCTCGTCACGCTCGTGGCGTTCGGGGTGGTGTCGGCGGCGCAGGCGCGGGCGAATCGATTGCTCGCGGGGCGGGAGCGCTCGGCGCGCGTGCTGGCGGATGAGGCGCGGGATCGGGCTGCGGCAGAATCGGAGCGGCTGCGGCGGAGTTTGTACGCGAGCCGCATCGGGTTTGCGCAGGCTGCGTACGCGTCGAGCGATTCGGACACGATGCGTCGGCTGCTGGATGAGTGTCCTGAGGACCTGCGTGGTTGGGAGTGGTCGTATCTTTCGGCGAACGTGGACGAGAGCCTGCGTTCGTGGCAGGTTCCGGAGTGGCGTTCGGCCGTGTCGTTCAGCGTGCTGCGGGACCGGAACGCGGTGGCGGTGTCCTCCGGGGCGGGGGTGCTTCGGCTTTGCGACGCCACGACGGGCGAGGCGCTGGGCGAATACCGGCAGGGGATCGATCGCATCGGGGCGGTAGATTCGAGCGGCGCCCGGATGGCGTTCGGGTTGCCGACCGACGAGGTCGGCGAGCTGGCGATCGAGCTCCGGTGCGTTGCGGACGGATCGCTGCTGTGGAATCGGCGGATGCCGACGGGTGTGATGTGGGGAATCGCGCTGGACTCGGCGCACGAGCGGGGGCTGACGCTTGGGGAGAAGGCGGGGTATGTGTTTTCGCTCGTGGATGGCGATGTGCTGTTTCAGCTGGGCTCGGAGGGTTTGACGGCGTGCGCGTTCAGCGAGGACGGTGGGTTGATTGCGACTGGCAATATTGAAGGGCGGGTGGAACTGTGGGACGGCGCGACCGGCGGTCGGGTCGCGATGCTGGGCGCGCATGAGGCGCGCGTGACTGGAGTGGCGTTCAGCCCGGACGAATCTCGTGTGGCGACGGCGTCCTGGGACGGGACCGCTGCGGTCTGGGAGGCGGCGGGCGCGGCGCGGCCCGTGAGCGTGGTGCGCGCGCACCGGAACAAGGTGTGGGCTGTGGCGTTCAGTCCGGATGGGTCGAGCCTTGCGAGTGGCGGGACGGACGCGACGATCGTGATTTCCGATGTCGAGTCGGGGCGGACGGCGCGGGTGCTTCAGGGCTCGGGGCACACGGTGACGGGGCTGACGTTCGACGCGAGTGGATCTCGGCTCGTGTCGTTCACGCGCGATGGGACGGTGCGATGGTGGGCGTATCCGGCGCCGGACCGGGAGCCTGTGATTAGCCTGGATGCGCTCGCGATGTCGGTGGCGCTGGACGCGGACGGGAAGCGGGTGGCGATCGGTCGGGGTGACGGCAAGATTGAGTTGTGGGGGATTTCACCGCTGGCACGTGAGGCGGTTTGGCGGACTGGGGGCGGTGAGGTGTGGTTTGTGGGGTTTGATGCGACGGGGTCGAGGATGTACGCCGGGGGGCTGACGGGGCTCATCCGGGAGTTGGATGTGCGGGACGGGACGATCCTGCGCGAACTGTCGTTGAACGACTTTGCGGTGTTCCGGTCGGAGTTGAACGGCGCGAGGGATCGGCTGGCGGTGTCGCTGGAGAACGGGGAGGCGGTGGTGGTCGACCTGGCGCGGATGGAGGTTGTGTTTCGGGTTCGGGCGGTGGAGGAGGGCTCGTGTTTCTCGGCCGCGTGGTCGGCGGATGGTCGTCTTCTGGCGACGAGCGGCGCGGGCGGCGTGGTGCGCATCTGGGATGGCCAGAACGGGACGTTGTTGCGCGAGATTGCAACGAGGGAGCGGGTGGTGTGGGTGGTGAAGTGGACGGCGAGCGGGCGATTGCTGGCGGGCTGCGAGGAGGGCGCGATCCTCGAGCTTGATCCGGATTCGGGCGGCGAGGCGCTGCGGCGGTTTGTGGGGCACCGATGGGCGGTATTCGCTCTCGCACTGCACCCGGACGGTCAGCGGTTTGCGTCGGGGAGCTTCGACAACACGGTGAAGGTGTGGGATCTGGCTGACGGGAGCGATCTGCTCAACCTGGAGGGGCATTTCAGTTCGGTGACCGGGCTGGCGTTCGATCCGACTGGGACGTGGCTGGTGTCGAGCAATCAGGATCGGACGGTTCGGGTGTGGAATTATCCGCGCGGCGGGAGCAGGGAGAGGGAAAAGAAAAACGCCCGGCCATAACCGCCGGGCGTTGCGAGCCGTTTTCTCCCGAAGCCGGCTCAGCAATTCAGTCCGAAGTTGCTCAGGACGAGGTTCAGGTCGAGAAAGTTGACGACGTTGTCGCCGTTGAGGTCGCCGACGAGGCCGAAGCCGGACTGGCCGAAGTTGGAGAGCACGGCATTGAGGTCGACGAAGTTGACCATGGCGTCACCGTTGGTGTCGCCGGGGCAGAGGGGGACGAACTCGTAGGCGCCGCGATCGACGAAGGGGACGGAGCCGGAGCCGTTGTTGTTGTGGTAGACGGCGGACTCAACACGTCGGAGCTTCTTGTCGAGATCGATGGGGAGGGCTTCGATGGTGTTGTTGTCTTCGTCGATATCGCCGACGTCGGCGGGAATCTCGAACACGGAGCCGGCGTCGATGCAGGGGGAGCCGGCCTGGAGTCGGCAGTTGTCGTCGGTGGTGCCGAGGACATTGTCGGGGCCGTTGAAGTCGATGAAACCGGGGTTGACGCCGCTGCAGTTGAGGCCGTTGTAGGAGGAGAGGCCCTCAAGGGTGGTGTGGGTCATGTCGTAGGTGGAGGAGCCGCCGATGGAGAGGGAAAGCTGCTGGTGTTCGGTGGAGTTTCCGACCGACCCGATGTTTCCCCAGAGGATGCTGCTTCGAAGGGTGACGTCGGCGCCGCCGGAAAGGGCGATGCCACCGGCGCCGTTTGCGCACGCGTTCGCGGAGAAGGTGGAGAAGCGGATGTCGGCGTCGGCCGCCTCGCTGCTGCAATGCAGGGCGCCGGAGTTGAAGGCTGCGGTGTTTCCGGAGAAGAGGGTGTTGTGGATATCGGCGGGAGTGTTGTTCAGGTACACGCCGCCGCCTTCACCACCGGCGTGGTTGCCGATGATCTGGACGTTGTAGAGCCCCAGCCGGCCGCCGGAGTTGGCGGCGACGGCTCCGCCCGAGCCGTTGTTGCAGTCATTGTTGTAGAAGAGGCAGTTGACGAACTTCGGCTGCGCGGCCGAGAGCCACGCGGCGCCGCCGGAGTTGGTCGCGACGTTCGAGAGGAACTTGCAGTTCCGGAACACGGCTTGACCGTTGAAGATCCTGACACCGCCACCGTTGCCGCTGTTGTTGTTGTAGCCGTTGGAGATGGTGAAGCCGTCGATGAGTGTGCTGGAAGAGGTGTTGCCGGCGTCGACGACGGTGTAGGAGTTGTCGGTGGCGGCAGAGGAGCCGATGGAGCCGTCCATGGCCGTGATGAAGAACGCGGGAAAGGCTCGTTGGGCGAGCGTGGTCTCGGTCCCGGCAAATCCGCCGTAGATGCGGAGGCCGCTGGGGATCGTGAACGTGGCGTTGCGATCCGTGCCGGTGGTGGGTCGGTAGAAGCCCTGCCTGGCCCAGATCTCGAATGAGGACCCGCCGGCGCGCTGCGCGACGCTCAGCGCGGAGTGGAGTTCGCGGTACCCGGAGCCCCACGTTGCGCCGTCCTGTGCGGAGGAGGAGATCTTGTTGGCGTGGAGGAGGATGCGCTCGCTGGTGGCGAGCTTGCGGATCTGGATGCCGGAGATCCCTGCTTTGGTCGAGGGGTCGCCGGGGGTGTTGCGCGCGATGACGAGAACGATGCTCGTGCCCGGGATGACGTCGGTTCCGTGCACCGTGAACGCGGTTCCGGGCATCATGTCGTTGTTGAGCACCTTGCCGTCAACCTGTTGCGTATCGATCCCGTGAGAGACGTTGTTGGTGATCAGGGAGGCGGGGCCCGTGCCGACGTCGAATCCGTACGTGTAAACGATGTACTTGCCGGCGGAGAGGTTATTGATGGCCAGGGTCATGGTGTTGCCCTGCGCGGAGGTGAGCATGAGTCCGTCGTCCATGAGCTTGGCGAACTCGCCGGTGGCGGCGGTGAAGGTGTTTGCGGCGGAGCCGACGGTCGGCTTCATGAGCGTGACAGACGTCGGGAGGCCGTTGAGGCCGACGAGCGAGACGGTTTGCGCGCCGGTCATGGGCACGGCGTTCCACGTTCCGGGCTGCTGGGCCGCGCCCGCGAATGAGGAGGCGGGCGCGCCAGCGCCGGCGCCGCTCGTGGTGTTGAGATCAATGTTGAAGGACTGGGCGAGCACGCCCGCCGAACAGAGGCTGCCTGCCGCCAGAATGATTCCGTGCCGATAGCGCATGATCCGCTCCTGCCCCGTGAGGGGTCGCTAGAAATTCCGTTTCCGCGGGCGGGGGGTGGTCGGGCCCGATCCGTTTCGGGAGAACCCCGCCCTCCATTGCTCCAGTGCGACAGGCGGGGTGATCGGGGCTAGATCACCTCATGTTTGTTTTGAAAACCCCGCCAGGCCGAGGCGATGGAGATGTTGGGCAACCGGTCGTGCGATCCGCGGTAGGCTATCCCGCTCGCACTTGTGGTCGGCCGGCGCGCCGTGGACGGGGTTCGTTCACGGCATTGGAGTCGGCGAGAGGATCGAACCCGATGCAGACTTGTCGTGCGCCGGTTGCGTGGTTGCTGATGTCTCTTGCTCCCCTGGCACTGGGCGGGCGCGCACTGGGGCAGGGGGACGCGGCTGCGGCCGGCGAATCCAAGCCGGAAGCGGGCGAGAAGAAGCAGGAAGGCTGGAACGTTGACAACCCGCCGTTTGAGCGGTTCACGCAGACGATCGACACGGATGAAGGAACGTGGATCAGTCTCGATGTGTCGCCGGATGGGCGCGAGATCGTGTTTGATCTGCTCGGGGACCTGTACCTTCTGCCGATCGACGGGGGCGAAGCCAAGCCGATCACGTCGGGCCTGGCGTGGGACATGCAACCTCGTTACAGCCCGGACGGCAAGCACATCGCGTTCACGTCCGATCGGACGGGCAAGGACGACAAGGCCGGCGACAACATCTGGGTGATCGGGCGGGACGGGAGCGAGCCGCGCCAGATCACGAGCGAGACGTTTCGGTTGCTCAACGGGCCGGCCTGGTCGCCGGACGGCGAGTACATCGTGGCGCGGAAGCACTTCACGTCGCGCCGTTCGCTGGGCGCGGGGGAGATGTGGCTGTACCACCGCTCCGGCGTGAAGGGGGGGGGTTCGGGCGGTTTGCAGCTGACGGAGAAACCGACGGATCAGAAGGACGTCAACGAGCCGGTGTTTTCGCCTGACGGGAAGTACGTCTACTACTCGGAGGATGTGTCGCCGGGCTCGTCGTTCGAGTACGACAAGGACTCCAACGGGCAGATCTACATCGTCAACCGGTTGGAGTTGGCCACGGGCGAGAAGGAGCGATACATCACGGGCCCGGGCGGGGCGTGTCGGCCGATTCCGTCCCCGGATGGCGAGACGATCGCGTTCGTGCGCCGCGTGCACGGCAAGACGGGGCTGCACCTGTTTGACACGGCGTCGGGCGGTGTCACGCTGATCTACGACGATCTCGAGCGCGACATGCAGGAGGCGTGGGCGATTCACGGCGTGTACCCGGCGTTCGCGTGGACGCCGGACGGCAAGTCGATCGTGTTCTGGTCGCGCGGCAAGATCAGGCGGTATGACCTGATGTCCAGGGAGACGCGCGTGATTCCGTTCCGCGTGCGGGACACACGCGAGGCGACCAAGGCCGTGCGGTTTGAGAACGATCCGGCGCCGAGCACGTTCGATGTTCGGATGCTGCGCTGGGTGCAGGTTTCGCCCGCGGGGGATCAGAGCGTGTACACGGCGCTGGGCCGCCTCTACGGGCGGGCGTTGCCGCAGGGTGAGCCGAAGCGGCTGACGTCGCAGGGCGCAGAATTCGAGCTGTATCCATCGTTCTCGCGCGACGGTCGGTACGTGGCGTACGTCACGTGGAACGACGATGCGCTGGGGAGCGTGCGCGTGCTCGATCTTCGGTCGGGTGAGTCCTGGCCGGTCACGAGCGAGCCAGGTCACTACATCGAGCCGGCGATCGCCCCGGACAACTCGACGGTGGTGTACGTGAAGGTGGGTGGCGGGTATCTGACGTCCCCGTTGTGGTCGAGGGATCGGGGGGTGTACGCGGCGCCCTTCCGCGGCGGCAAGGAAGGGTCGTCAGAGCGCATCGCGAAGGACGGCGAGCGACCGCAGTTCGGCGCGTCTTCCGACTGGGTGTACGTCGTTCGCGACAAGTCCGACAAGGACGCGGACAACACGATGCTGGTGTCGATCGGGCTCCGCGGGAAGGACAAGTCGAAGGAGCGCACGCATTTCACGAGCGCGTGGGCTACGGACTTCGCAGTGTCTCCGGACGGACAGTGGGTCGGGTTCATCGAGCGGCAGCGGGTGTACGTGGCGCCGTTCGTGCAGACGGGCAAGAGTGTGAAGGTCGGACCGAAAGAGAGCGCGTTCCCGATCGCGCGGGCCTCCAAGGAGGCGGGCTACAACGTGCAGTTCTCGGGGGATTCGAAGCGGCTGCACTGGTCGCTGGGCCCGACGCTCTACACCCGCGACCTGACGGACACCTTCGCGTTCCTCGAGGGATCTCCCGAGAAGATCCCGGATGGGCCGACGTCGTCGATGGACATCGGGTTTCAGGCGACTCACGAGCAGCCCACAGGAGCGATCGCGCTCGTTGGGGCGAGGGTCGTCACGATGCGCGGCGCGATGGCCGGCGAGCAGGAGGTGCTCGAAGACGCCACGATCGTGATTGAGGGGAATCGGATCAAGGCCGTGGGGGCCAAAGCGAGCACGCCCGTGCCCCGCGGAGCGCACGTCGTGGAGTGCGAGGGGCGCGTGGTGTATCCGGGGCTGGTGGATGCGCACGCGCACGGCGCTCAGGGCGTGAACGGGATCATCCCGGCGCAGAACTGGCTGAACTACGTGCAGCTGTCGCTGGGAGTGACCACGGTGCACGATCCGTCCAACGACACGCAGACGATCTTCAGCGGATCGGAGATGGTGAAGGCCGGGGTGACGCGCGGCCCGAGGACATTTTCGACGGGAACGATCCTTTACGGCGCCGCGGGTTCATACAAAGCGGAGATCGATTCGCTGGAGGATGCGCGGTTTCATCTCTCCCGCATGAAGGCCGTGGGGGCATTCTCGGTGAAGTCGTACAACCAGCCGCGGCGCGATCAGCGGCAGCAGGTGCTGGCCGCGGCGCGCGAGCTGAACATGCTGGTGGTGCCGGAGGGCGGCTCGACGTTCATGCACAATCTGACGATGATCGCGGACGGCCACACGGGGATCGAGCACACGTTCCCGGTGGAGATCGTCTACCAGGACGTGCTGCAGCTCTGGAAGGACACGGGCGTGGGCTACACGCCGACGCTGGACGTTGCCTACGGCGGGCTCGGCGGCGAGAACTACTGGTATATGGAATCCGACCTGTTCGCACACCCGCGTCTGACGAAGTACATCCCGCCCAACATCCTGAATCCGCGGGCGCGCCGGCGGATCACCGCGCCGCTGGAGGATTTCAACCACATCCGTGAAGCGCGGATCACCAAGCAGGCGGCGGACATCGGCATCAGCGTGCAGGCGGGCGGGCACGGGCAGCTGCCGGGGATCAACACGCACTGGGAGGTGTGGTCGTTTGTGCAGGGAGGGATGAGCCATTTCGAGGCGTTGCGGTCCGGCACGATTCACGGCGCGTTCTACATCGGGATGGACAAGCATCTCGGCTCGATCGAGCCGGGGAAGCTGGCCGATCTGGTGATCCTGGAGCCGGGTCGCGATCCGATCGTGAACATCCGCGACACCGAGCACACCGAGATGGTCGTGGCGAACGGGCGATTGTTCGACGCCAAGTCCATGCACGAGCTCGCGCCGGAACCGACACGGCGCGCGCCCTTCTTCTGGGAGAAGGAAGGGGCCAACGTCAGTGTCGGGGAACCGCCGGCGCACGCGGGTTGCGAGGCGTGCGGGCGTCCCGGCCTGGGCGCGGGGCTGGGCGAGCCATGAACGCGATGCTCCTCGCGGTGCTGCTGGTGGGCGTCGCTCTGGGCGTTACTGGTTGCGCGGCGACATCGCACGGCGGTGGCGAGGCCGAGGAGAGCATCACCACGGTGGTGCTCGTGCGGCATGCAGAGAAGGACGCTGGAGCGGATCCAGGCTTGGCGGCGGCGGGACGGGCGCGAGCCGAGGCGTTGGTGAGCGCGGTGCGCAGCGCATTGCCCAAGGGCGCACGTCTGGACGCCGCGCTGGCGACGAACACGCGCCGCGCGAAGGAGACTGCGGCGCCCGTGGCACGGGCGTATGGGATAGACGTGACGACGACCCCGCTGGGCGCTGGGTTGGACGAGTACCTCGAGGATGTGGCTCGAATGGTCGAGGGCGCGTACGCGGGGCGCAACGTGCTGGTGGTGGGTCACTCCAACACGACGCCGGAGCTGGTCGAGCGGCTCACGGGGGCCAAAGGGCTCTCGATGACGGAAGCGGAGTACGGGCGGCTCTTCATCGTGCGGATCTGGCCGGACCGCCGTTGCACGTGGGAGGAGCGGGCCTACGGGGGCGGTTGACTTTGAAGAGCGATCGCGCACCAACCGGCTGAATCCGCGACAATCGAGCGCATGGCCGACCTGGTGTCCTTCGGGGGAGTGGTGCTGCTGGCGGACTGGACGCTGCGCATTCTGTTCGCGGCGCGGATCATCATGGCGCGCCGGCCGGTCTCGACGTCCCTGGCCTGGCTGGTGATCGTGCTGCTGATGCCGTTCGCGGGCGCGATCGCCTATCTGACAGTGGGCGAGGTGCGTTTGGGTGATCGGCGACGGAGACGGTCGGAGCAACTCACGCACGACCTGGATCGGCGGATCGTGGCGCTGTGGGCGCATCGGCACTACGAATGGCACGCGCCCAACTCGGCCGAGGAGCGGTTCGCCCGCTTCGCGAGGGCGATCGGTGGATCCCCGCCGCTCAAGGCCAATCGTCTGGAGCTGCTCGCCGATTCGAACGTCGTGCTCGAACGGATCGCGGCGGACATTGACGCCTCCACGTCGCACTGCCATCTCCTCTACTACATCTGGCAGGTGTCGGACAACACGCAACGCGTGACGGACGCCCTGGTGCGCGCGGCGGGGCGGGGCGTGACGTGCCGCGTGCTGGTGGACGCCGTGGGATCGCGCGAGTTTCTGGCGTCGCCACAGGCCGCGCAGCTGCGTCGGGCGGGCGTGCTTGTCCGGGCGTCGTTGCCCGCCAGCCTGCTGCGGATGCTGTTTGCCCGGCTGGATCTTCGGAATCACCGGAAGATCACGGCCATCGACGGCCGGATCGCGTACACCGGCTCGCAGAACCTGAACGACACGACGTTTCTCGAGAAAAAGCGCGTGGGCGCATGGGTGGACGCGTCCGTTCGCGTGGACGGCCCCGCGGCGCAGGCGCTCGACGGGGTGGTGTTGCACGACTGGTTGATCGACGCTCCCGAGCACGAACGCGAGCTTCCGGATCTGGACCGGCTCCTGCCGCCGATCAAGCCGTCGCCGGACGCGACGAGCGTGGTGCAGGTGATCCCGTCCGGGCCGGGCGCGGCGCCCGAGTCGATCCGGCAGGCGTTGCTCGCCGTGATCTACGGAGCGCGAGACGAGATCATCATGACCACGCCTTACTTCGTGCTCGACGACGCCTCGCGTCTGGCGCTGCAGGGCGCGGCGATGCGTGGCGTGGACGTGAGCGTGATCGTGCCGAGGCGCTCCGACTCGTTTCTCACCGCGGCGGCCGGACGGTCGCACTACCTGGATCTGCTGGAGTCGGGCGTGCACATCTGGCGGTATCGCCCGGGGCTGCTGCACGCCAAGACGGTGACGATCGATCGCGAGGTGGCGCTCATCGGGTCCACCAACTTCGATCAGCGGTCGTTCTTCCTGAACTTCGAGATCACGCTGGCGATCTACGACTCGGACTTCGCGTCCATGCTGCGGTTCCTCCAGCGCGGGTACGTGAGCGAATCGGACAGGGTGGATCTCAAGGAGTGGCGACGCCGGCCGGTGTGGAAGACCTCGATCGACAACGCGGCGCAGCTGGTGGGGCCGCTGCTGTAGCCTTTCACGCGGCCGATTCGCTCGGTGTCCATCGCTCG
The DNA here is from genome assembly GCA_964638515.1 of uncultured Phycisphaeraceae bacterium. Lineage (GTDB taxonomy): Bacteria > Planctomycetota > Phycisphaerae > Phycisphaerales > UBA1924 > CAYPGJ01. The sequence goes on along the minus strand of CAZWZL010000016.1, from coordinate 7,697 downwards.
CCGGGGGATCGGCAGACGATGCTCTCCGCCCGGTCGCCCGCGGCGGCCAGCAGTCGCAGCATGGGCTCATGGGGCGTGGGCTCGCCCATATCGAACGTGGCGTGGTGGGTGGCCATCATGGCGCGCCCGCCCATGCGCCGGAACATGACCCATGCTTCTTCCGGGGTGGCATGTCGATGTCGCCAGCCCTCGTACGCGCCGATGCCCAGCATCGCCAAGTCGACCGATCGAAGTCGATCGAACGCGTCGGTTGCCGCCGTGTCGCCCGCGAAGAGCACCCTCCCGTGGGCGCCATCCACAAGATAGGCGTTGTGCCGGCGCCAGCGATCCACGCCATGGCGAGCGCCCCAGTGCTCGGCCCGGAGCGCGGTGATGGCCAGACCGTTGGTGCGGAGCGTTCGGTCCCACGGAAGTTCGATCACGCGCCGGAAGCCCGTCGGCACGAGGCGCTTCGTGCCGCAGGCCGTGATCACGGTGGTTCGCGCATCGACGAGCGCTTCGAGGGACGGAAGATCCAGATGATCAAAGTGCGCGTGGGAGAGGATGATCAGGTCAACGCCCCGCAGCGCGTGAGGATCGATCGGGGCGCGTTGCAGACGCGCGGGGCCCATCGAGCGCCCGATCACCCGAGGTCCGATGCGCCGGCCGAGAACGGGGTCGGTGAGAATGGTCGTGCCGCCGATCCGCAGGAGCCCCGTGGCGTGTCCGAGCCATGACGATGCCAAGCCGGGGGAGGGCGCGGCGAGGGGGTGCGCCGCCCGAACATCGGTGGGAGCATCGGGCAGCGAAGGCGCATCGCGCAGGGCCCGAACGAGTTCGCCGGGGTACCGACGCAGCTGCGAGCGGAGCGATCCGACCCGCTCCCGCAGTTTCTGCCCGATAGTCCTCCCCATGCCTGGTCCTCCGTGACGTCCCCGGATCGGGGATTCGCCGAATGCTAGCCCGGGCCACGCCAGATACCCCGCCGAATTGCCGATAAGAAGATACATAAATACAGTGTTCCGCCCCGCGTGCGAGGCGCGTGGGCTTTTCCTGTCATGTCGGAGAGCGCCAACCATGCGTCCACGAGCCTGGGCCGAGCCCTTCAAAATCAAGATGGTCGAACCGCTGCGAATGACGTCGCTGGAAGATCGCGAGCGGGCGATCGCGGCGGCGGGATTCAACACGTTCCTGTTGCGTAGCGAGGACGTGTACATCGATCTGCTGACCGACTCAGGCACGAGCGCGATGAGCGACCGTCAGTGGGCGGGCATGATGCTCGGCGACGAGGCGTACGCGGGGAGCGCGAACTACTATCACCTTGAGGAGGCCGTGTCGCGCTACTACGGCTACAAGCACCTCATCCCGACGCACCAGGGGCGCGGCGCCGAGCACATGCTCAGCCGCCTGATGATCAAGCCGGGCGACGTCGTGCCGGGAAACATGTACTTCACGACCACGCGGGCGCACCAGGAGCTCGCGGGCGCGAGATTCGTGGACGTCATCGGTGACGCGGCGCACGATCCTTCGAGCCCCGGCGCGTTCAAGGGCAACGTCGATCTGGCGAAGCTCGCGGACGTGATCGAGCGCGTCGGAGCGGATCGCATCCCCTACTTGTGCCTGCAGTGCTGCGTGAACATGGCGGGCGGGCAGCCGGTGAGCATGGAGAACATCGCGGCGACCAGCGCGCTCTGCCGCACGCACGGCATTCCTGTGATGCTCGACGCAACGCGAGCGGTGGAGAATGCGTATTTCATCCGAGCGCGCGAGCCCGGTCACGAAGGCCGGACGATCGAGGCGATCCTGCGCGAGATGTGCTCCCACACCGACGGATGCACCAACTCCGCGAAGAAGGACTGCCTGGTGAACATCGGCGGATTCCTGTGTCTCAACGACGATGATCTGGCGGAGGAGGCCCGCAACATGGTCGTGCTGTTCGAGGGCCTGCACACCTACGGCGGGCTCGCCGGGCGAGACATGGAGGCCATGGCCATCGGCATCGCGGAATCCGTGCAGTTCGATCACATCCGCGCACGGATCGGGCAGGTCGAGTACCTCGCGCACCGACTCGCCGAGGCCGGAGTGCCCATCGTCAAGCCCATCGGCGGGCACGGCGTGTTCATCGACGCCGCGCGGTTCCTGCCCCATCTTCCGCGCGAGCAGTTCCCGGCGCAGGCGCTCGCCGCGGCGCTGTACGTGGATTCCGGCGTTCGCTCGATGGAGCGTGGCGGCGTCTCCGCCGGTCGAGACCCCGACACCGGCGAGAACATCTTCCCAAATCTGGAGCTGGTCCGGCTGACCATTCCCCGACGCGTGTACACCCAGGCGCACATGGACGTCACGGCCGAGTCGGTCATCGCGCTCCACGAATCACCGGAACGAATCATTGGACTCAGGATGGGATACGAGCCCAGGTACCTTCGGTTCTTTCAAGCCAGGTTCGAGCCGGTTCGGGGCGCGGCGGTGCTGGCTCCAAGCCCGAATGCAGTCTGAGCGAAGCTCGTTCGCCGATCCAAACGGCCGACTGGCGGGCGCCCGATCGCCGCATTTTGATTGGCCCGGGGCCCCTGTTCAGGTAGGATGGCTTCGGGTTTGCGCTCGGGTTCGGGGAACGCATCCCGGTTTCGGAGTCTGTCGCAGTGACAAGGCCGGCGGAAGATGTCGTCTGCTCAAACCACGCCCCAGCGTCGGCGGGGGGCGCGTCGGACTCGAGCGAGATGATTCGGCGTCTCTACCGAGAGCTTCGGGCGATCGCGGGCGTCCGCCTGCGATCGGAGCCCGCCGGCCACACGCTGCAACCCACCGCCATCGTGCACGAGGTGTATCTCAAGCTCGTGACACACGAGGGCGGCGCGTGGCGCAGTCGGAGCGAGTTCGTCGCCGCGGCCGCGCGCGCCATGCGCGAGATTCTCGTGGACCATGCGCGCCGGAAACGTTCGCTCAAGCGCGGTGGCGATCGGGAGCGCGTGTGCATCGACGACGCTCCGGACCCCGGTGCGCACAGCCCTTCGTCGGACGGGCTGGACGTGCTCGTGCTCCACGAGGCGATCGATGATCTGCACCGCGTGGACGAGCGAGCCGCGCGCGTGGTGACGCTCCGGTTTTTCGGCGGGCTCACCGTCGTCGAGGCCGCGGACGCGCTGGGCATCTCTCGAGCCTCGGCGGAAGAGGATTGGCGCGTGGCGCGGGCATGGCTGAAACGGCGCATGGTGCGCGAGCCGGAGGCCGATGCGTGACGCCGGACCGCTGGTCTGAGGTGCGGGGCGTGTTCCTTCGTGCGGCCGGCGCGCCGCCCGAGCAACGCGAGGCGCTCGTGTGCGCCGCATGTTCCGGCGATTCGACGCTGCGGGACGAGGTGCTCGCTCTGCTGCGCGCCGACGCAGCCGACTCAACGTTCGACGCCGATCCCGCGGGCCACATCGGGCTGCCCTCGGCTGATGCGTTGCAGGCGGAGGGGCTTCGTGATGTCGCGCCCCCGGACAGCATCGGCGGCTATCGGATCGACGGCGTGCTGGGAGAAGGGGGGTTCGGCGTTGTGTATCGCGCGGAGCAGGCCTCGCCGCGCCGCCCGGTGGCGCTCAAGACCATCCGGCCCGCGCTCACCACGAGCGACGCCGCCCGCCGGCTGCAGCGCGAGGCCCGCGTGCTCGCGAGCCTCGACCATCCCGGCATCGCCAAGGTGTTCGAGGCCGGGGTCGCGCGCGATCTCGCCGGCGCCGGGACGCCCTACTTCGCCATGGAGCTGGTGGAGGGGCCGAACGTCCTGCAGCATGCCTCGGAGACGGAGATGGGAGTCCTGGATCGGCTCGAGCTCTTCCTCCAGGTGTGCGATGCCGTCGCGCACGCTCACCATCAGGGTGTGATCCATCGTGATCTGAAGCCCAACAACGTCCTTGTGGGTCGGGACGGCCGGGCGAAGGTGCTCGATTTCGGTGTGGCGTTTCTTCTGCGAGCCGACTCCGCCACGCTCCTCACGCAGCACCACTCCGGTTTGCTCGGCACACTCGCCTACATGAGCCCGGAGCACGTGGGGGACGATCCGGGCCGGCCCGACACGCGATCCGATGTCTATTCGCTCGGCGCGATGCTCTACGAGCTGCTCGCCAATCGGCCCATGTTTGATTTTACCGATTGCCCTATCCATACCGCATTGCGGAGAGTCCACGACGTGGAGCCGCCGCTGCTGGGGCGCGTGGCGCCGGAGCTTCGAGGCGACCTGGAAGCCATCGCGGCCAAGGCCGTCGCCAAGAACCGAGATCACAGGTATCAATCCGTGCCCGAGTTCGCCGAGGATCTCCGGCGCTGGCTGCGACAGGAGCCCGTGCTCGCCCGGCGGATCAGCGTCGCAAGGCGACTGCGCCTCTGGGCCGGCCGACGACGCGGGTTGGCCACAGGAGTCGCGGCGGCGATCGCGATCGGAGTGGGCGCTGGCGCCTGGCTGGCGGTATCGGAAGCTCGCCTGCATCGAGAGCATCAGGCGGCGCGGGAAGCGCTGGAAGGACTGCTGACCGGGGTGGTCAAGGAACTGGCGCCGATGGCTGGAACCGCGGCGCGTCGTGAGCAGGTCCTGCGCTGGGCCGACGATCGAGTGACGCGAATGCTCCGGACCAGGCCGCACGATCCGCGTCTCCAGGAGATGAACGCGGAGGTGCTGTGCGCCCTGGCCGACGTGGCCATCGAGCAGCAGGACGGTGAGCGGGCGCACGAGCTGCGAAAGCGAGCGCTGGCCGTCCGTGAAGCCATCCGGTCCAAGAGCGCAGAAGCATGGGCGTCACTCTCCTTTAACCTGGCCCTGGTGGCCGATGGCACGAGAGATCGAGGCGACGGGAAGGCGGCCTGGGCCATGTACGACCGTGCGCTGGAACTCGACGAGCGTCTCTCGCGCGAGAATCCGAACAACGCACGGATGCTCGACAACCTCACGTGGAGCTACGAGCGGCTCGTCGGCCGGCTCATTTTCGAGAATCGCCTCGACGAAGCGGAGACGATCGCGCTCGAGCGTGTGGAGGCAGCTGATCGGCTCGTGCGCATCGACGAGACTCGGACCATCTCCTATCACGCGCGATGGGCCGCCCTGGCCGGGCTGTCGGACCTGTACGCGCTGCAGAATCGGCAAGAGGAAGCAATTGCGCTCTACGCCCTGATGCGGGCGGATGCTGAAGTGCTTGTCGCTCGCGAGCCGCACCATCGACGCTATCGCACCAATCAGGTGGGCACGCTGCTGGCAACCTCCGTCAATCTGCGTGCGGCCGGAAGGGCCGCGGAGTCGGTCGACCTGCTCGAGCGCGTGGTGGCCATGACGATCGCGCTGGCGGAAGCCAATGAGTCCGACGCGTCATCGTTGGAGAACCTCGCGCACGCGTTGGTCGAACGAGCCATGGTTCGCGCGGCGTTGGGTCACGTCGAGCCGGCCACGGCCGACGCCCGGCGCACGCTCGAAGTGTGCGAGAGGCTTGAGGCGCTCGGGGGTGGTGAGCACGCTCGACTTCATCGGTTCGCCGCGATCGGGGTTCTCGAGCGGCTGGAATGGACGACCGCCGCCGCCTCGTCCCATCCGTGAGTTCTGTCGGAAGGCTCGGTTTCGGGCCAGCCGCGGCCGGATAGGGAACAAAGCCCAAACCTCATACAACTTTATCCACAATTGCCCCTTGTGGTCTTGTCGCAGGGCCTTATGCACGATATACATATCTAGTTCTCTAGATATCCGTTGAGTCACGCACCAGAACACGAGACGGCCCCATGGCGCCCCAACACCACAAGCACGACGTCGCACCCGATTCCCCAGAGTCCGAGTGGCGCCGACCGGCCGGCGCCGGGCTCGGCGATGTGTTCAAGATGTTCGTCCTGTCGTGGCTGATCATGGCCCCGATCTTTGCGCTGGGCGGCAAGCGCATCTATCAGACGTGGCGCACACAAGTAGACGCGCGCCAAGCGGTGCTCGCGGCCACGATGGCGCACGAGTGGCTGCTCGAATCCCCGGCGCTTCCGTTGCTGGCCGTGGAGAATGTGGCGCACGGGCGCGATCTGTTCGCCACGACGTGCGCGGCGTGCCACGGCGCAGACGGCCGGGGGCTCAAGGGGCTCGGGCGCGATCTCGTCGAGAGCGACTTCATCGCGCAGCGCAGCGACAGCGAGATGCACGAGTTCTTCGTCACGGGCCGCCCCGACGCCAAGCCGCTGCCGATGCCTCCGCGGGGCGGACGCGAAGACCTGACCGACGATGATCTGTCCGACCTCCTTGTGTACGTGCGGGCTCTGCAAGACCCGCGCCGCATGCCGGCCAACCTGCCCCCGCCCGTCGCTCCGAAAGCGAGCGAGGCAGACGCGGCCGACGCGTTGGCGGCCGCGGGTGGTGATGAGGAGCTGGCCGCGTACATCGCGAGCGGCGCACGGATCTACTCCATGTCGTGCATTGCGTGCCACGGCGCGTCCGGCAAGGGCATGCCGGGCAACGGCAAGCCGCTGGCGGGCAGCGCCATGCTGGACACGATGGACGACGAAGAACTGCTCCAGTTCATCATGCGCGGTCGCGACTCGGGCGATCCCGCGAACACCACCGGCATCATCATGCCGCCCAAGGGCGGCAACCCGGCCCTTTCAGAGGACGACATCCTCGACATCATCTCATACCTCCGCTCCCTTCCGGCCCCGGCAGGCCAGAGCGTCGGCGTCAAGTAGCAGAGCACCCGCGGGATGCCCGGCGCGCACGTGACGACGCCGGCCGGCCCGTGTTTCTGGAGACGAATCATGAAACGTCCGACTCGAGCACATCTCGGCGCGGCCGCGATCGCCGCACTCCTCCTGGGAGGAACCGCGATCGAGTCCGCTGCGCCCACCGCCTTCGCGCAGGAGACGCGCCGAGAGCGGCGCAGCCGCGGAAGCCAGGAGGCCCGTCCCGTCGAGCTCACAGCCGATCAGGTGACGGAGCTGAACCGCCTCGCCACCGAGCGCAACCTCAACGTGAACGACCTCATCGCCGCGGCCAAGACGTACCTGCCGAGTGGACGGCACGATGAGTACCTCACCTTCGCGTCCGGCGGGCATGCCGGGCAGGTGTTCGTCATCGGCGTGCCGAGCATGCGGTTGCTCCGCTCGATCGCCGTGTTCACTCCCGAGCCGTGGCAGGGCTACGGCTTTGCGGGAGAGCACGACGAAATCCGCAGGCAGCTCGAAGTCAACGGCAAGGAAGTGAACTGGGGCGACACGCATCACCCTGCGCTCTCCGAGACCGCCGGCGACTACGACGGCCAGTTCCTCTTCATCGGCGACAAGGCGAACGCGCGCATGGCCGTGATCGACCTGCGCGACTTCGAAACCAAGCAGATCGTCAAGAATCCCCTGACCATCAGCGATCACGGCGCCGCGTTCGTGACGCCCGATACGGACTACGTCGTCGAGGGCGGCCAGTACGGCACCGTGTTCGGATACGGCTACGCGCCGCCGGCGGAGTACAAGAAGTCCTACCGCGGCATGGTGACGTTCTGGAAGTTTGATCGTGCCAAGGGCCGCATCGACACTGAAAAGTCCTTCGCGCTCGAGCTCCCGCCCTACTGGCAGGATCTCTTCGACGCCGGCAAGCTCGCCAGCGACGGTTTCGTGTTCGGCAACTCCTTCAACGTCGAGATGGCCACCGGCGGCATCGAGAGCGGCAACCCTCCGTTCGAGGCCGGCGCCAGCCAGCGCGACACCGACTATCTCCACATCATCGACTGGAAGAA